>CAMAQV010000004.1 GCA_945860595.1 Comamonas sp. lk | reverse complement strand
CTCCACGGCGACTGCGTTCGAGGAAGTCAGGATAGAGAATGCGTCAGCAATGCAAAATGCAAAAACCGGGGCAGCGCCGTCCAGCTGTGTGAAGTCGGGTGCAACTTAAACTACCGTCAGGTTTGTCTCGATGATGGGGTCCACTTCAGGCTATGGCAGTGCTTTGAGGCGACTGCGGGGTTTTGGGAAGATCCAGGAATCCGTAGTGTGGGCACGTCATGCATGCCAGCTACTTGAAATCCCGATACAAGTTTTACGGGGTTCAACTGCCTCAGGGTATGCCAATTTATGCTCCTCACCGACCGTTTATCCCAGCAAGTAAAGCTGTGCCTGATTTCGGAATATATAAACATACTAAGCCACCAAGTCGCCTTTATTCTTGTCCCGAGTCTTCACTACCTGGCCATTTTTGCAGTTTTGCCATGCTTGCCACTGTTGGTAAAAAACTGCCTATCGTGGATGGAGTGTGCTGATCATTTGAGGAAAAGCGAACGATGTTGATTCTGCGCCCACATCGCTTGGCAATCGTCCTTCCCCTAATAAAGCCATCAACCCTGTTGACGCCACCACAAGATGCCCATATAGTGCTTGCACTTAGTGTGCGCCAAAGATGCCGTCACGAGGTAAGGCATAGAAGCCCCGAACGAGTTACGACTCGCGCGGGGTTTTTTTTTGAGTCTCATACTTGGCATAAATGGATTTAATTTTTCTCCATTTGTGAAATCCTGCCATATTGAAATAGGAGCTACAAAATGAGCATTGATAAATCATCGGCGCCGGAACTGGCGGGCGTAAGGCAATTTGATTTGAGCACTCTGACGGTAGAGAAGGTACAAGAGGGATTTCGAAGCGGCGCCTTTAATTCTGAGACGCTTGTAAGGGCATGCTTAGCGCAGATTGAAAAATACAACAGCCACTACAACGCCATCATTTTTATGAATGATGAGGCTATTGCAGTTGCCCGTTCAATAGACCAACGTCGTTTGGCAGGCGAGGCCCTTGGTCCTCTCGCAGGAGTCCCCGTCGTTGTCAAAGATCCGATGGACATGGTGGGCTTTCCAACCACTGCCGGCTGGGCATTGCTTCACAGCAAAACTGGTGGGGTGGATCTTATGCCTGAACGTGACTCTCCAGTTGTTGCACGAATGCGTGCTGCGGGAGCTGTCATCTTAGGTAAAACAAATGTGCCGGTTCTCAGCGCGACAGGTACTGACGCTGATAACAGCTGGGCTGGGCCCACGTCAAATGTCGCAAAGTTAGACAGCGTGCCTGGTGGAAGCAGTGCTGGAACAGCTGCTGCAGTTGCCTCAAGTATGGCCGTTCTGGGTCTTGCTGAAGAGACTGGGGGATCTATACAAAATCCTGCAGCTGCACAAGACTTGGTAGGCATCAAGCCGACCATCGGCTTAGTTCCTAACGCTGGCGTGATGCCCTTGTCTGGGAATCGGGATGTGGTAGGCCCCATTGCGCGTTGCGTTAGAGATGCGGCACTATGCCTGGATGTTCTATCTGGTTATTCAGCTGAGGATCCAAAAACGCTTGCTGGAGTTGGACGCAAGCCACCCCTTGGCTACACATCAAAATTGCACAAAGATGGACTGAAAGGTATTCGACTTGGGCTATACGGGCCCGGATGGCGCAATCAGGCCCTGTCTGCAGAAACTAAACGTATTTACGACCGTGCTGCACAAGAACTTGAAGCGCAGGGCGCTATTTTGATAGACGATCCTTTCGTGGGAACTGGGTTTGCAGATTTGAGGCAGACAACATTACCTTTGCCAAATTTTGATGCACGTGGAATGGAGTCGGTTCCTTATGACTTACAAAAGTATTTAGAGCGACTTGGACCCAAAGCTGCTATCAAAAGTTTTAAAGAGTTTGCAGAAGCAACGGCGAGCGAATCATGTTTTGGACCAAATGGTGTGTTGAGTTTTATGAACACCCTGCCGCAATTCAGAGCTTGTTTGCAATCGCCCACAATCCCCCCAGATCTCTCAGACTTTATTTCACTAAAGGAAATCTACCTTCGTATTTTAGATGAGGTTTTCAATAGTAAGGGTTTAGACGCATTAGTTTTCCCACAAATTCGAGAAGAGTTACCCCTCATCAATTTAGGAAAGACAATCCAAGAGACTACTGTTGGAGAAATTAATATTGCCGGTATACCAGGAGTGGTAGTGCCTGCTGGTTATTATGAATCAGGATGTCCCTTCAGCTTAATATTTGTTGGGCGGCTTTGGAGTGAGGTAGACCTATTGTCTTACGCCTATGCCTATGAGTCTGCAACCCACCATCGCAGAATTCCATTATTGTCAAAACCTGATGCATAGCCTTGCAGGCTTGAGGCAGTTATTCGGCCGCGCAGCCGATGCGACAATCCCTGCATGGATATTTCACATCACTGCGTGGTCGCCCTGACCTGGGTACTCACCGACACCCTGGGCGAGCAATTGGATGCGCTCGACGAGCCCTTGGAGTTTTTTATGGGCGGGGGCGATTTGCTGCCATCCATCGAAGAAGCCTTGCAGGGCCACCGCGCCGGCGACGCCCTGCAGGTGCAAATTGAGCCGGACCAGGCCTTTGGCGACTTTGACGACAAGTTGCTGTTTTTGGAGCCGCGGGCTTTGTTTCCGGCCGAGTTGGAGGTGGGTTTGCTGATTGAGGGTTCTGCCTTGCCCAAAGGTTGCAACCCGGATGCACCCCCGCATACGCTGTTTACCGTGACCGATATTTATCCGGAGCATGTGGTGCTTGACGGTAACCACCCGCTGGCTGGTATCGCCATCCGCTTACACCTACAAATTGAAGATGTCCGCGCTGCGACTGCTGATGAGCTGGCACAGCGCAGCACCGGTTCACACTTTTTCCGGATTGAGCCACCCCATGTGCAGGGTGATGGCGGCACGCAGCTGCACTGAGCCGCGCTCAGGCTTCAGGCCTTGCCGGTTGAGCCGTAACCGCCTGCGCCGCGGCTGCTGACAAGAAACTCGCTAACCACCCGGAACTGCGCCTGCACCACCGGCACGATGACCAGCTGGGCGATGCGCTCCATAGGCGCGATCGTGAAGGCCGTGGTGCTGCGGTTCCAGGCGCTGACCATGAGTTGCCCCTGGTAGTCGCTGTCGATCAGGCCCACCAGGTTGCCTAGAACAATGCCGTGTTTGTGCCCCAAGCCGGAGCGCGGCAGGATCAGGGCCGCGTAGGCCGGGTCGTTCAAAAACAAGGCCATGCCCGTGGGCACCAGCTGCCAGGCATTGGGCTCCAGCGTCAATGGCGCGTCCAGGCAGGCGCGCAGGTCGAGTCCGGCGCTACCTGGGGTCGCATAGGCCGGCATGGCGTCGTGCAGTCGGGCGTCGAGAATTTTGATGTCTACCAGCATGGTTTACCGTGTGTGAAAGTGGGTGGTGGTGCGTTGCTCCGCGATGCGCGCAACAAGCTGTCGGGCCAGCGCAATTTTGGTGTTTCGGGGCCATTCGCTTGCGCCCTGCGCGTCGATCAGCAGCAGCGCGTTGTCGTCCTGGCCGAAAGTTTGCGGGCCGATATTGCCCACCATCAGCGGCACACCTTTGCGCAGGCGCTTGGCGCTGGCCAGTTCCAGCAGGTTCTGGCTCTCTGCGGCAAAGCCCACGCAAAAAAGCGCACCGCTGCGGCCACGGTCGGATGCCGCCAGCGTGGCCAGGATATCCGGGTTTTCCACCAGGGTCAGCGCAGGCGGCAAGCCGGAGCCGGCTTTTTTTATTTTGTGTTCCGCCGCGTCGGCACTGCGCCAATCGGCGACCGCTGCGGTGGCAATCAGGATGTCGCTGGCATCCGCATGCGCTATGCAGGCCTGGAGCATCTCCTGCGCGGAGCGGACATCGATGCGCTGCACGCCGCGTGGAGAGTCCAGCGCAACCGGCCCGGCCACCAGGGTCACCCGCGCCCCGGCCTCGCGGGCGGCGCGGGCGATGGCAAAACCCATCTTGCCGCTGGACAGGTTGCTGATACCACGCACCGGATCCAGCGCTTCAAAGGTCGGCCCGGCAGTGATCAGCACATGCTGGCCCTGTAAAAGCTTGGGCTGGAAGTGGGCAATCAGGTCTTCCAAGATCTCGGCTGCCTCCAGCATGCGTCCGTCGCCTTGCTCGCCGCAGGCCTGGTCGCCCGCGCCCACGTCCAGCACATGGCTGCCATCGACGCGCAGTTGCGCGACGTTGCGCTGGGTTGCGGGATGGGACCACATTTCGCGGTTCATAGCGGGCGCGATCAGCAAGGGGACGGTGGCGATGGGGCGGGCTAGGCACAGAAGGCTGAGCAAATCGTCCGCGCGCCCGTGCAGCAGCTTGGCCATGAAGTCGGCGCTGGCCGGGGCGATCAGGATGGCATCCGCCTCGCGGGACAGATTGATATGCGCCATGTTGTTGCCCGGGCGGCGGTCCCACTGCGAATCGAACACCGGCCGCCCGCTGAGCGCTTGCATGGTCACCGGGGTGATGAATTGCGCTGCCGCCTCGGTCATCACGACCTGCACCGCCGCACCTTCCTTGACCATGGCACGGCACAACTCCGCAGCCTTGTAGCAGGCGATACCGCCGCTCAGGCCCAGAACAATATGTTTGCCTTGCAGCTGCATGGTGTGGCTTTTGGCTCCGGATTGTGGGGGTTCGGGGGTCGACTCAGGGCGCGTGCGGGGGTCGGCTCGCAATGTAGCAGACGCCTATAATCGCGCTTTACCAGCTCCCGAACCCCTGCGGTTCGTCCTCGCCATGACCAAATTTGTCTTTGTCACTGGCGGCGTGGTGTCCTCCCTGGGTAAGGGAATCGCCTCAGCCTCCCTCGCTGCGATTTTGGAGTCGCGAGGCCTCAAAGTCACCTTAATTAAGCTGGATCCTTACCTCAACGTCGATCCGGGCACCATGTCGCCGCTGCAGCACGGCGAGGTTTTTGTGACCGATGACGGAGCGGAAACCGACCTCGATCTCGGCCACTACGAGCGCTTTGTTGAGACGCGCATGCGCAAGTCCAACAACTTCACCACCGGGCAGATTTACCAAAGCGTGCTCGACAAAGAGCGCCGGGGCGACTACCTGGGCAAAACGGTGCAGGTGATTCCGCACGTGACCAATGAGATCCAAGAGTTTGTGAAGCGCGGAGCGCGCTATGGAGAGGCCGATGCGGTGGACGTGGCGATCGTCGAGATCGGTGGCACCGTGGGTGACATTGAATCCCTGCCTTTTCTCGAGGCGGTACGCCAACTCAGTTTGCAGCTCGGACCCAACAACAGCGCGTTTGTGCATCTGAGTTATGTGCCCTGGATCGCAGCAGCGGGTGAACTCAAAACCAAGCCGACGCAGCACACTGCCAAGCAATTGCGTGAAATCGGTATCCAGGCCGACGCGCTGGTCTGCCGCGCTGACCGACCGATTCCTGACGAAGAACGCAACAAAATTTCGCTTTTCTCTAACGTGCCTTTGTGGGGCGTGATCTCCATGTGGGATGTGGAGACGATTTACAAAGTGCCGCGCATGTTGCACGAGCAGGGGCTCGATGGTCTCATCTGCGACAAGCTGCGCCTGAACACGCCGCCCGCCAACCTCAAGCGCTGGGATGATTTGGTGTACGAGACCGAGCATCCGCAAGGCGAGGTACAGGTCGCGATGGTCGGCAAGTATGTGGATTTGTCTGACAGCTACAAATCGCTCAACGAAGCGCTGCGCCACGCCGGCATGAAAAACCATGTCAAGGTCAAGATTGCCTATATTGACTCCGAAACACTGGACGCTGATTCGGTGCAGCAGCTGGCCAAGTACGACGCGGTTCTGGTGCCCGGCGGATTTGGCAAGCGGGGCATCGAGGGCAAGATCAAGGCAGCCCGTTTTGCCCGTGAAAACCGGGTACCCTATCTTGGTATTTGCCTGGGCATGCAGGTGGCGACTATCGAGTTCGCCCGCCATGTTGCCGGCCTGGCAGGCGCCAACAGCACCGAATTCGAGCCCGACAGCCCCAACCCGGTCATCGCGCTCATCACCGAGTGGAAAGACGCCGACGGCAGCATCAAAACCCGCGACCACAACTCCAACCTGGGCGGCACCATGCGCCTGGGCGCGCAAAGTTCGGATGTCGCCAAAGACACCATCGCCCACCAGATTTACGGCAACGTCGTCACCGAGCGGCACCGGCACCGCTATGAGGCGAATGTCAATTACCTGGCACCTCTGCGCGCAGCCGGTCTGGTGATTTCGGCGCTCACCCAGCGCGAGCAACTGACCGAGATGATCGAATTACCGCGCAGCGTGCACCCCTGGTTTGTCGGCGTGCAGTTCCACCCCGAATTCAAGTCCACCCCATGGGACGGGCACCCCTTGTTCAATGCCTTTATCAGCGCCGCTCTGGAACACCAGGGATCGGGACGCCCCCTGAAAGTCGCTGCATGAAATTGTGTGGGTTTGAGGTCGGGCTGCACCGGCCTATTTTTTTGATCGCCGGACCTTGTGTGATCGAGTCCGAACAGCTGCAGATGGACACCGCCGGTACGCTCAAGGAAATAACGTCCGCGTTGGGTATTCCATTCATTTTCAAAAGTAGTTTTGACAAAGCCAACCGCTCCAGCGGCACCACCTTCCGTGGCCCAGGCATCGAGCGCGGGCTGGAGATTTTGGCCAAGGTGAAGCGCGAACTCGGCGTCCCGGTGCTCACCGACATCCACAGCGAAGACCAGATCGCCCAGGTCAGCGCGGTGGTCGACGTGCTGCAGACCCCGGCATTCCTGTGCCGCCAAACCGATTTCATCCGCGCCGTGGCCCAGTCCGGCAAGCCGGTGAATATCAAGAAGGGCCAGTTCCTGGCGCCGGGTGATATGAAAAACGTCATTGACAAAGCCCGTGCAGCAGCCCGGGACGCAGGCTTGCCCGAAGACAACTTCATGGCCTGCGAGCGCGGAGCCAGCTTTGGCTACAACAACCTCGTCTCCGATATGCGTTCCCTTGCCATCATGCGCAACACCGGCGCACCGGTCGTATTTGATGCCACGCATTCGGTGCAATTGCCGGGCGGGCAGGGCACCAGCAGTGGCGGCCAGCGTGAGATGGTGCCGGTGCTGGCCCGCGCGGCGGTGGCTGTTGGCGTGGCCGGTTTGTTCATGGAAACCCACCCCGACCCGTCCAAAGCACTGAGTGATGGACCCAACGCGGTACCGCTTCACCACATGAAAGCCCTGCTCGAAACCCTGGTGGCCTTGGATTCCGTAAGCAAAAAGAATCCGTTTTTGGAAAATAGTTTCGACTAATTGACGTACAACCGGGCTTCGCTCGGCAGCCGCCCGGCAAACCCCATTTTTGAAAGACCTGTAATGAGTGCCATTGTTGACATCGTAGGACGCGAGATTTTGGACAGCCGGGGAAACCCCACAGTGGAATGTGATGTGCTGTTGGAGTCCGGCACCATGGGCCGCGCTGCTGTGCCCTCGGGCGCATCCACCGGCAGCCGCGAAGCGATTGAGCTGCGCGATGGCGACAAGAGCCGTTACGGCGGCAAAGGCGTTTTGCGCGCGGTCGAGCACATCAACACCGAAATATCCGAGGCCGTGCTCGGCTTGGACGCGTCGGAGCAGGCTTTTCTGGACAAGACTCTGATCGATCTGGACGGCACGGACAACAAGTCGCGCCTTGGGGCCAATGCCATGCTGGCGGTCTCTATGGCCGTGGCCCGCGCGGCGGCTGAAGAAGCCGGCCTGCCGCTATACCGCTACTTTGGCGGTATGGGCGCGGTGCAAATGCCGGTGCCCATGATGAACGTTATCAACGGCGGCGAGCACGCCAACAACAACCTCGATTTGCAAGAGCTGATGATCATTCCGCTGGGCGCGCCGAGTTTTCGCGAAGCGCTGCGTTACGGCGCAGAGGTCTTCCACGCGCTCAAAAAAATCCTGCACGACAAGGGTATCAGCACCGCCGTGGGCGACGAGGGCGGCTTTGCGCCCAATGTGCCCAACCACGAGGCCGCAATCCAGATGATTCTGGAAGCCATCGACAAGGCCGGTTTTGTCGCTGGTGAGCAAATCGCCCTGGGCCTGGACTGCGCCGCCTCCGAGTTTTACAAGGACGGCAAATATGAGCTGGCCGGTGAAGGCCTGAGCCTGAGCGCCCAGGAATGGACCGATATGCTGGCCACCTGGGTTGACAAGTACCCCATCATCAGCATCGAAGACGGCATGGCCGAAGGCGACTGGGACGGCTGGAAAATCCTCACAGACCGTCTGGGCAAGAAAGTGCAAATCGTGGGCGATGACCTGTTTGTGACGAACACCAAGATTTTGAAAGAAGGCATCGACAAAGGTATTGCCAACTCGATCCTGATCAAGATCAACCAGATCGGCACCTTGAGCGAAACCTTTGCCGCGATCGAGATGGCCAAGCGCGCCGGTTACACGGCCGTGATCAGCCACCGCTCGGGCGAAACCGAGGACTCCACCATCTCCGATATCGCCGTGGGCACCAACGCCGGGCAGATCAAGACGGGCTCACTGAGCCGCTCTGACCGCATGGCCAAGTACAACCAGTTGCTGCGCATTGAGGAAGACCTGGGCGAAATTGCGGTCTACCCCGGCCGCAGCGCTTTTTACAACCTTCGCTAAACCCCTTAAGCTGCTTGGCTATGAAAAACCGCCTGATTCCCGCTGGACTGTTGGCCTTGTTGCTGATCTTGCAGGGCCAGCTGTGGTTCGGTCGTGGCAGCGTTCCCAAAGTGGCGCAATTGGCGGATGAATTGAGCACGCAAAAAGCGCATAACGAAGAGACCGCACGGCTGGTGGCCCGCCTGGAGGCCGAGATTGGCGATTTGCGCGAAGGCCTGGACATGGTCGAAGACCGCGCCCGCAGCGAACTGGGCATGGTCAAGCCCAACGAAATCCTGGTGCAAATCGCCAAATAGGCGGCAGCGTCTTCCCCGCTTAGACTGAGGTCAGTGCGCTTCCTGGCTACCGCTGGCGCTCTGCGTAGGGGGCACAAACAATTGCGCGGTGTCAATGGCGTCAAACGGATATTGAACGCCACAGAACTCGCAAGCGACTTCGATTTCCCCTCGCTCGGCCAGGATGCTTTCCGCCTCGTCTTTCCCCAGACTTTGGATCATGCGGGCCACGCGCTCGCGGCTGCAGCTGCAGGCGAAATGCGGTTGGCGGGCGGGCTGGGCAGGGTCGAAAAGTGTGAGGTTCTCTTCCCAAAACAGGCGGCGCAAGATCGTGTGGGCGTCCAGTGTCAGCAGCTCCTCCTGTTGCAGGCTGGAGGCCAGCACCGCGATGCGCTCGTAATGCGCGTTCAGTCCAATTTCATCTTCGTTTTCGCGGCTCACCAGACTGCCTGCCAGGTTGCCTGTGCCCTGGATAGGCAGGCGTTGTACCAGCAGCCCGGCGGCCAGCGTTTCATCTGCCGCCAACACCAGCGTGGTGTCGAGCTGCTCGCTTTGCAGCATGTAGTGTTCCAGCACTTCGCTGATACGCTGAATGGGACGACGCGCGTCATCAAACAGTGGAACCACACCCTGGTAAGGCTGCTGCCCGGGGAATTTGGTTTGCGGATCCAGCGTGATGGCGCAGCGGCCCTGGTTGTGTGCGTTCACCAGGGTGCTGAGTTGCGCGTCAACTGGTACCTCCGCCAGCACGGTGGCGGTTGCACGCAGCGCCAAATCGGATTGCACCTCAACCACTGCCAGTTTCACTGGCCCGTCGCCCATGATTTGCAAGGTCAGCGCCCCGTCGAACTTGATGTTGGCCTGCATCAGCGCGCCTGCGGCCACCATCTCGCCCAGCATTTTTGCCACCGGCGCAGGGTAGGGGCCGTGTTCGCTGTTGGCCGCACGCCTACGCAGAATTTCCTGCCAAGCATCGGTCACCCGCACCAGGATGCCGCGCACCGGCAGCCCCTCGAACACAAAGGAATGAACGTCGGACATTTCAGGCTATTTTGGACAGACCGGTGCGAAAGCGCTGGGCGTTTTCGACGTAATGCATGGCGTTCTGGCGGAACATCTCGATCTGCTCGGGGGTGACATCGCGCACCACCTTGGCGGGCGAGCCTATGATCATGCTGCCGTCGGGAAACTCTTTGCGCTCGGTGACCAGCGAGCCGGCGCCAACCAGGCAGTTTTTGCCGATCTTGGCGTCGTTCAGAACGATCGCCCCGATGCCGATGAATGCGCCGTCTCCAATGGTGCAGCCGTGCAGCATCGCCATATGGCCCACCGTTACGCCCTCGCCGATGTGCAATGGCTTGCCCGCGTCGGCGTGCAGCACGCTGCCATCCTGAATGTTCGTGTTACGGCCTATCGTGATGCTGGACGAGTCACCGCGCGCAACCACGCCAAACCACAGGCTGGCCCCTTCGCCTAGCCGCACATCGCCCACCACCTGCGCGTTGTCAGCGACCCAAGCTGTATCGGCAAGCGTGGGGGAAATTTGGTCGAGTTCGTAGAGGGCCATGGGCTGCTGCTTTCGTTCACGGGGGCGTTACACGCGGAACCTAGAATTGTAGGTATGGAACTTCGCCACGCCGCACTGGCTGCTTTTACCGCGCGCAGCCCGCTGGAAAAAGTGCAGGCCGTTCAGGCCCTGTGGGCGCAGCGTCAGACCTGCGGCCTGGACCCTGTGGTTTGTTTTCCAGACGATCCCGCGCCGGGACGGCCCGATGCACCCGCCCTTCTGGAGCCGCAGGCTGTGCCCAAGCGCAGCCCGTTTACGGCAGCCGGTCACGCGGCGCTGATGCATGCCATTGCCCACATCGAGTTCAACGCCATCAACCTCGCGCTCGATGCAATCTGGCGCTTTGCCGGGATGCCTGCTGACTACTACCAGGACTGGTTACAGGTCGCGTGTGAAGAAAGCCAGCACTTCATGCTGCTGGACGCCCATGTGCGCGAGAACGGATATGCCTACGGCGACTTTGCCGCCCACGACGGCCTGTGGACCGTCTGCCATGACACCCGCCACGACATCCTGGCGCGCATGGCCCTGGTGCCGCGCACCCTGGAGGCGCGCGGGCTTGACGCGACCCCCGTTATCCAGGCCCGCTTGCGGCGGGTGGGCACGCCAGCGGCGCAGGCTGCGGTGGCGATTCTGGACACCATCCTGCGCGAAGAAGTGGGCCACGTGGCCATTGGCAACCGCTGGTTCCACTGGCTGTGTGCCCGCAACGGGCAGGATCCGCTGGCCCTGTACCCGGTGCTGGCCGAGCGCCACCGCGCGCCCCGGCCCAAACCGCCTTTTAACCTCAGCGCCCGCCGCGCAGCCGGGTTTGATGAGGCGGAGTTGGCTGCTTTGTCCGCGACATGAACCCGATCTTTGCATGATCAAGACCACTGGTTTGGAATTCGCCTACCCCGGCACCGCCGCCATCCGTTTTCCTGACGTGGACATCGCACAGGGGGCGGTCTTGTTACTGCGGGGGCCTTCGGGCAGTGGTAAGTCGACCTGGCTGGCTTTGGTGGCGGCATTGGTGCGACCTGGCGCCGGTTCCCTGGAAGTGGCGGGACAGAACCTGGCGGCACTGAACCGCGTGCAGGCCGACGCCTGGCGCGCCCGCACGCTCGGCTTCCTGCCGCAAAAGCTGCATATGAGCGCCGCGCTGACCGTGGCGCAGAACCTGGGTTTGGCGTTTTGGGCTGCGGGCGCGGCGCAGGACCGCCGCCGCATCGATGCCGCGCTGGCTGCGGTCGGTGTGACTGAACTGGCTGACCGCTTGCCCGCGCAGCTCTCGGGCGGGCAGGCGCAGCGGGTCGCCTTGGCCCGCGCGGTGCTGATGCAGCCTCTGGTGATTGCCGCCGACGAACCCACCGCCAGTCTGGACGACGATGCGGCCCGCGAAGCGCTGCACCTGCTGCAAAGCAGCGCCCAGCGCCGTGGAGCAACCCTGGTGATTGCCACCCATGACGCGCGGGTCGGCGACTTCTTCGCCGGCCCTTCTGCGGCCGCTACGGGGCACGTTCAGACCCTGCGTCTGCCGCGCTTGCAGGGGCCGGAGGTCGCGGTATGAACACGCTTGGACTGGCCTGGCGCTACCTTTGGTCGCGGCCCTTGTCATCGGCCTTGAATGTGTTGCTGCTGGCACTGGGGCTGGCGTCTATCACCTTCTTGTTGCTGGTGGCCAAGCAGGTGGAGCGGGCTTTCCAGCGCGACCTGGCTGGAATCGATGTGGTGGTGGGTGCCAAGGGAAGCCCGATGCAGCTGATTCTGTCCGGCGTACTCCACCTGGATGTGCCGCCCGGCAATGTTCCGCTGAGCGCCGTCAATGCTTTGAAGACCAATCCGCTGGTCGCTGAGGTGATCCCAATCAGCCTGGGCGACAACTACCAGGCGTACCGCATCGTCGGCACCACCTTGGCTTATCCGCGCTTGTATGGAGCCACGCTCGCCCAGGGGCGCCTATGGGAGGCGCCCATGCAAGTGGTGCTGGGGGCGACGGTGGCGCGCACGCTGGGTCTTGGCCCGGGGCAGCACTTTGTCGGTTCGCACGGCCTTGCGGCCGGAGGCCATGCGCATGGGGATAGCGCCTACACCGTAGTGGGCGTGCTCGCGCCGGTCGGCGGGGTACTCGACCGCTTGATTCTGACCGACACCGCCTCGGTGTGGAAGGTGCACGAGGATTACACCGCCGAGGATGCGCAGGACCGCGCGGCAATGGAGGAGGAGCGGGAAGTCACCATGGCTCTGGTGCGCTACCGCTCGCCACTGGCGGCGATGAGCTTTCCGCGTTGGGTGAACACCAGCACCGAAATGCAGGCGGCGGCCCCGGCTCTGGAGGTCACCCGATTGCTCCATATGCTGGGCCTGGGAACCGATGTACTGCGCGCCTTCGCCGGGCTGCTTCTGCTCACCGCGGGTTTGAGCGTGTTCATCGCCTTGTGGAGCGCGGTGCGCGAGCGACGCGGCGATCTGGCGCTGCTGCGCATGCTGGGCGCGCCGCCTGCGCGTATCGCCTTTCTTTTGCTGGCCGAAGCCTTGTGGTTGGGCGTATTGGCCAGTGCCGCAGGTCTGCTGCTGGGCCAAATTTTTATGGCTGCCCTGGTGTTTTTCCTGGGGCTGGATAGCGCATTGCTCACCGGTGGCCTGCATTGGCCGTCCGAGCTAGCGGTGGTGCCCGCTTTGGCACTGGCTGTGTCGCTGACAGCCGCCCTCCTGCCCGCTTGGGGGGCTTATCGCAGCGACGTTCTTCAACTTTTACAAACGAAGTGAATACATGAAAAACAGAATCCTATTGGGCATGCTGGCTGTACTGGCCTTGTCTGGTGTTGCGGCCCGCGCGGAAAGCGACAAAGAGCGCCAGGAAGATGTGGCACGCCACCGCGCCATCGCCGCAGCCCATGAGGCGGCGGCCAAGTGCATCGAGGCCAAAAAGCCGGAGGAGGTCTGCGCCAAGGAGCTACAGGTTGCCTGCAAAGGCCTTGCGATCGGCAAGTTTTGCGGCATGCGGCACCAGCATTGACCCCTCTGGGTTCTAATCCTATGCTGGGATAGAGGCTGGTTTTTTGGAAGGAAAAGTAGTATGAAGCCAATGCGTGATGCGGTGCAGGGACTGGTAGCGTGGATATTGGTTTGCAGCGCAGGCCTGGCTTTGGCGCAAACTGCGCTGGACTCGCCTATCAGCGGCGTTCCACTCGGGCAGGGCGCCGGTGTGCACGGTGCCAACAGCCCCTATGCGCCGCTGGCCGAGCGCAGCGATGTGCTGCCTTGGGGGCTGCTGACAGCGGTGAAAACCAAGAGCGAGAAAAACCGCATCCTGCCGGTTTTCGGGCCGGATATTCAGGCGCTCAACCTGAAGAACCAACGCATCCAAGGCTACATGATGCCGCTGTCTCCGGGCGAAAAGCAAAACCATTTTCTGGTCAGCTCAGTGCCGCTGACCTGCTCGTTTTGCCTGCCCGGTGGGCCAGAGAGTATGGTCGAAGTGAAAACCAAAATCCCGGTGAAATACACCATGGAAGCGGTTGTAGTCGAGGGTAAATTTGCGGTGCTCAAAGATGACCCCTATGGGCTGTACTACCGGATGACCGAGGCAGTCGCTGTCAAGTAATCCCATGGCGCAGGTCTAGCAGCGCCTGCACATTATTTGACCCACATCAATGCGTGGGTCCTCTTGCATCGCCACCATAGCGGCATGCATAACATTACTTCCCCCATCGCCCACCACCATGGCCTGGACCACCGGGAGAGGCTGGAAAATATGCTCTCCGACTTACTGCGCTTGATGGCCGAGCAGCGCGGCGGCAGCCGCAACCGGGTGGACGTGGCCGCCGAGACCATGGCCGGGCCGGGCGACTCGCACGCCCAAAGCATGACGCAGCGTGATTTGGATTTTTGTATCGGCGAGCGCGAAACCGCCCGTCTCATTGAACTCGAGGCCGCGCTCAAACGCTTGAACCAAGGCACTTACGGTATCTGCACTGTGTGTGGCGGACCCATCATGGAGGCCCGTTTGGACGCCATGCCAGAGACCGCGCATTGCATGGCCTGCCAAGAGGAAGCGGAGGCGGGTAGCCCTGCGCCGGTGCAGCCTTCCGCGACGGGCCGTCCGAGGCCCTCTCTCGGTACCGGCCGGCAAAGTGCGGTCTTAAGGCGCTAGCCGCTCACGCACCCAGTTGTGCGGCTGCCCGGATCCGTCACGTGCCTCGCTGCGGTAGCGCAGACGGTCGTGCAAACGGCTTTTGCGCCCTTGCCAGAATTCCCAGGTGTCGGGCACCAGCCGGTAACCGCCCCAATGCGGTGGACGTGGCGGCTGCAGCAGAAAGCGGGCGGCGTACTGCGCTGCAGCGGCCACCAGCGTGCCCCGGCCGGTGATCACCTGGCTTTGCGGCGAGGCCCAGGCTCCGATGCGCGAATCCAGCGGACGGCTGGCGTAATACGCGTCGGACTCGGCCTCGCTGACCTTCTCCACCACGCCTTCGATGCGCACCACCCGCTCCAGCTCGACCCAATGGAACTGCAAGGCGGCGAAGGGGTTTCCAGCCAGCTCGCGCCCCTTGCGGCTTTCATAGTTGGTGAACCACACGATGCCATGCGCGTCATAGCCCTTGATCAACACCACCCGGGTGGAGGGCCGCAGATCGCTGCCCACGGTGGCCAGCGTCATGGCGTTGGGTTCGGGCAATTCGGCCCGCAGCGCCTCGTCCATCCACTGCGCGAATTGCGCGTGGGGGTTGGGGTGCGAAGCGTCTTCATTGAGTTCGGCGCGTTCGTAACTTTTTCGCAGGTCGGCAATGGTGCTCATGCGGGCAGTATAGGGATGGCGCTTTGGGGGCGAGGCGGCAGCATGCTTTGGTAACCCCGCTGTAACGCCGCGGCTTTTCGGAGCCCTGTTTCCGAGTTACCATCAACCATGTAACTTTGTTACATAATTTTCCTCGGGAACCTTTCCATGGCATCACCGCTTTTCCATCCTACTGTGTCCGCTGTCACGCAGCGCATCGTGCAGCGCAGCGCGCCCACCCGCAGCGCCTACCTGGCCCAGGTCGCAGCCATGGCCGCGCGCCCGGCCGGTGCCCAGCGCATGGGATGCGCCAATGTGGCCCATGCCTTTGCCGCCATGGACGCCCCCGACAAGCGCCGCGCCAGCGGCCTGGACGCGATTGGTGTGGTGGTGCAGGCGGAGGGCGCGCGTGCCCCGCACATCGGCATCATCAACGCCTACAACGATGTGCTGTCGGCCCATGCGCCTTTGCAGCATTACCCCGACCTGATAAAGGACGAGGCCCGCCGCCAGGGGGCAACGGCGCAAGTCGCTGGCGGTGTGCCCGCCATGTGCGACGGGGTCACGCAGGGCAACCCGGGGATGGAGCTGAGTTTGTTTTCCCGTGACGCTATCGCCATGTCCACGGCCATCGCACTCAGCCACGACGTGTTCGACTCCGCGCTGATGCTGGGCGTATGCGACAAGATCGTGCCGGGCTTACTGATTGGCGCTTTGCATTTCGGGCATTTGCCGGTGGTTTTTGTCCCTGCCGGGCCCATGGCCTCGGGCCTGTCCAACAAGGAAAAAGCCCAGGTGCGCGAGCGCGCCGCGCAAGGTCTGGTGGGCCGCGCTGAACTGCTGGCCGCCGAGTCTGCGGCCTACCACGGCGAGGGCACCTGCACGTTTTATGGCACGGCCAACAGCAACCAGATGCTGCTCGAAGCCATGGGCTTGCACGTACCCGGTACGGCTTTTGTAAATCCGGGTGAAGCGCTGCGCGAAGACCTGACCCGCGAGGCCGTGCGTACGGTGCTGGGTACCGGGGCAGCACCTATTGGCGAACTGGTGGACGCGCGCTGCATCGTCAACGCCATGGTTGCACTCTTAGCCACGGGCGGCTCGACCAACCATTTGATCCACTGGGTGGCGGTGGCGCGGGCCGCAGGCATCGTGATCGACTGGGACGATTTTTCAGCCTTGTCCGACGTGGTGCCTTTGCTGGCCCGGGTCTACCCCAACGGCAGTGCCGATGTCAACCAGTTCCAGGCCGCAGGCGGTCCTGGTTTTGTCATCCGTGAATTGCTGGACGCAGGTCTGATGCACCCGGATGTGCGCACGGTGCGCCCGGATGGCTTGCGCGCTTTCACCCGCATTCCGCAGCGCGCCGCTGCGGGGCAGGGGCTGGCCTGGGCTGAGGCAGGCACGGGCGGCGACCACAGCGTGGTGCGCCCGGCAGCCCAGCCCTTTAGCGCCAGCGGCGGCCTCAAACTGCTGTCGGGCAATTTGGGGCGCAGCGTGATCAAAGTCTCGGCGGTGCCGGTGGAGCGCCACATCGTGGAAGCCCCGTGCCGGGTCTTTGACTCGCAGGACGCGCTGCAAGCCGCCTTCAAAGCGGGCGAGTTGGACCGCGATGTGGTCTGTGTGGTGCGCTGGCAAGGCCCGCGCGCCAACGGCATGCCAGAACTGCACAAACTCACGCCGCCCCTGGCCGTGTTGCAAGGCCGGGGCCACCAGGTGGCGCTGGTGACCGACGGGCGCATGAGTGGTGCGTCGGGCAACGTGCCTGCGGCCATCCACGTTTCGCCGGAAGCGGCCATGGGCGGCCCTTTGGCGCGTGTGCGCGATGGCGACGTGGTGCGCGTGGACGCGGTCGCCGGGATCTTGCAGGCGCTGGTGCCACAGGCCGAATGGGACGCGCGTGCGCTGGCCACTTTGCCCGAGGAATTGGCAGCGGCCAACGGCATCGGCATGGGTCGCGAGCTGTTTGCCGGTATGCGCCGCAATACCCTGAGCGCCGAAGAGGGCGCCTGCAGCTGGCTCTGATTTTTGAACCCCCTAGCCCGAATAACTGAGAAATTTCCATGACCCAGACCTCTCCCTTGGCCCAGCCCCTGACTCCCTTGCAGGTGATGCAGGACGCTCCCGTGATTCCGGTCATCGTCTTGCATGATGTGGCCCACGCCGTCCCCATGGCGCGCGCGCTGGTGGCAGGCGGTATCCGCATGCTCGAAGTCACTTTGCGCACGCCGCAGGCGCTGGCCTGCATGGAAGCCATCGCCAAAAGCGTGCCGGAAGCGGTGCTGGGTGCTGGCACCGTGCGCTCTGAGGCCGACGCCCGCGCGGCGGTCAATGCCGGTGCGCGCTTTGCGGTCAGTCCCGGCTACACCAGCGCTTTGGGCCAGGCCTGCCGCGCGCTGGGTTTGCCGCTTCTTCCCGGCGTGGCAACGGGCAGCGAAATCATGCAGGCCCAGGCTGACGGGTTCAGCCAGCTCAAATTTTTCCCGGCTTTACAAGCCGGCGGACTGGCCATGCTCAAAGCCTGGAGCGGGCCGTTTTTCGATGTGGACTTCTGCCCCACTGGCGGCTTGACGCCGGAGAACGCGCCACAGTTTTTGGCCTTGCCCAACGTGCGCTGTGTAGGCGGATCCTGGCTGGTGCCTGCCGATGCGCTGGCTGCCGGAGACTGGGCCCGCATCACCGCGCTGGCGGCGCATGCCAGTGCCTTAAAGCCCTGAAGGACCTGAATGCCTGTGGCACCATGCGTGCCCTATGCGCCTTTTTTTACCAAACTCACGCTGCTGGGCCCTGGTGTTCGCGCTGGTGCTGAATCTGTCGCAGGCGGCGGAGGTCAGCGTCGCCGTGGCGTCGAATTTCAGCGGCACGCTACAAAAAATTGCCGCCGCGTTCGCCCAGGACACCGGTCACAAGGTCGTGCCGGCTTTTGGCTCCACGGGTGCGCTCTATGCCCAGATCAAAAATGGCGCGCCCTTTCAGGTGTTTTTGGCAGCAGACGATGAGACCCCTGCGCTCCTCGAAAAAGAAGGTCTGGCCGTGGCGGGTTCGCGCTTTACCTACGCCACAGGGCGCTTGGCGCTGTGGAGTGCTAACCCCGCTGCGGTAGACAGTCAGGGCGCGATCTTGCGCAGCGGGCGTTTTGAGCGAATAGCGCTTCCCAACCCCAAATTGGCCCCTTACGGACGCGCCGCCATGGAGACGCTGGCAACAATGGGTTTGGCGCAGTCGCTGGCACCGCGCATGGTGCAGGGGGAAAACGTCTCCCAGAGCTACCAGTTCATCCGCAGTGGCAATGCTGTATTGGGTTTTGTCGCGCTGTCGCAGATTTACCAGGACGGGCAGTTGCGCGAGGGCTCTGCCTGGTCTGTGCCTGCACAGATGCACGCGCCGATTCTGCAAGACGCCGTCTTGCTGGAAAAAGGCCGCAGCAGCGCTGCGGCCTTGGCCTGGATGGTGTACGTGCGCAGCGACAAAGCCCGCGCACTGATACATGCTGCGGGTTACGGCCCCTGAGCCGGTTTAGACCGTGATGTGGCCACCGATTTCGATGGCGTGACCGAACGGAATCTTGAAATATTCCGTCGCGCTTTGCATGGTGCGGTGCATGTAAATAAAGGGCGCCAGTAGCAGCGGTGAGGACTGCTGGGCGACCACCCGTTCCTTGCCGACGAAGAACGAGATTTCCATCAGGCTGAAGTGGAACTCCCGAGCGCGCAAGAGCGCCACCGCGCGCATTACGTGTGGCTCTTCCATAAAGCCGTGGCGTACCACCACGGTGTGGAAGTTATGTTCAAAATGGGTGATGCTGATGCGCTCCTCGTCAGGCACATACGGCGTGTTGGCGGTCTCCACATTCATCAAAATCACCCGCTCGTGCAGCACCTTGTTGTGTTTGAGGTTGTGCAGCAGCGCAATCGGCGCAATATCGCTGTGGGGCACCATGAATATGGCGGTTCCGGGTACCCGGTGGGTATGGCTGTTGTTCAGCGTGGCAAGAAAGTCAGGCAAGGGCGTGGAGCTACTCCAGCGCGCTTTGAGCAGGCGGTTGCGCCCGGTGATCCAGGACAGCATCAAGAAAACCAACAAGGCCGCAACGCTAACGGGCAGCCAGCCACCCTCAAAGAACTTGAACAAGTTGGTTCCCAGGAATACCATGTCCAGTGCGAACAAAGCGGCAAACAGAGGCAGAAATAGCCATTTGTTCCAACCCCGCACGAAGACCATGAAGTAGGCCGCCAAAATGGTGTCAATCGCCATGGCACCCGTCACGGATACGCCGTAGGCGGATGCCAGATGCTCTGAGCTGCGGAATCCCAGCACCAGCGCCACGACACCCAGGAACAGGAAGATGTTGACCTTGGACACATAGACCTGCCCGATTTCTTCGGCCGAGGTGTGTTTTATCAGCAGGCGCGGAATGAAGCCGAGTTGCACGGCCTGTGTCGCGATGGAAAAAGCACCGGAAATCACCGCTTGCGAGGCAATGATGGTGGCCATAGCCGCCAGGAACAGCAGTGGAATCAGTGCCCAGTCGGGTGCCAATCGGTAGAAGGGGTTGTCGATTGCGGCGGGTTCGTTGATCAACAAAGCGCCTTGGCCAAAGTAGTTCAGTAGCAGGCAGGGGAACACCAGATACAGCCAGGCGCGCTGGATGGGTGCGCGCCCGAAGTGACCCATGTCGGCATACAGGGCCTCGCCACCGGTTACCGCCAGCACCACCGAACCGAGAATGGCAATGGCCACGCCCGGATGGTTAACCAAAAATGCAATGCCGGTAATCGGATTCAATGCGGCAAAAACTCCCGGCGCGTGCACCACTTCAGCCAAGCCCATCGCGCCCAAAGTGGTGAACCACACCAGCATCACTGGCCCAAATACCTTGCCAATCACCGCCGTTCCAAAGCGTTCGACCGCGAACAGGCCGGTGATCAAAACCAAGGAAATCATGATCACGTACCTGGACAGGTCGGGTGACAAGACCTCCAAACCTTCCACCGCGCTCAGCACGGAAATGGCCGGAGTGATCATGCTGTCGCCAAAAAACAGTGCTGCGCCCATAGCGCCGGCAATCGTGACCGGCCAGCGCAGGGCAGACGTTTTGCTCAGACTTTGCGATACCAACGCGGTGAGGGCAAAAATGCCGCCTTCGCCATGGTTGTCAGCCCGCATGATGATGAACACATATTTGAGCGTCACCACGAATACCAGTGACCAGGTGATGAGCGACAAAATGCCGTACACCGCCTCAATGATTTCTGCCGGGCTCTTGGCACCGGATGCCTCAATCGAGACCCGCAGCGCGTACAAAGGTGAAGTACCGATATCGCCGAAGACCACACCCAACGCCCCGACAACGAGAGCCAGCATGGCTTTGGACGACAAGTCCTTTGGATGGTGAGATGACATAGGTAAACCCAACGCAATAGGTTTAACGGCCGTCGAACCCAGGTCTGGAGGGCAGCTTATGCCTCTTGAGCCAGAGGTCGGCGGCGAGTGTCCCCCGCTTCACACAGCTGCAATACCCTCGCAAGCCAGGCTTTGCTGCGTATTACTTCGGCCCGCGGCTGTTCAGGTGAAACAGCTTTTGCATAAAGTGGGCAATGCCGCCTTCCAGGTAATTCTCCAGGGCAATCGTGCTGGTGGTGTGCGCCAGGTGGCGGATGTCCCGTGCGCCCGTGCTGGTCGGCGCGTGCTCGGTGATGGCCTGGTGGTGCACGCTGGCCTCGCGGATCAACTCGTCCTGCTTCAGGCAGCCCATGTAGTGCAGCGAGCGCTGCAGGAATTTGGTTGAAATGAGGTTGAGGTGGTCAAACACTTTTTGGCCTTCCTCGTTCGAATGTGCGCCGTTGATGATCAGGTAAATCTCATCGAGCTGGTAGTCGCTGCACAGGGTTTTGATCATCGTGTAAGCGTCGGTTTGAATGGACACATCGAGCCCAAAGTGGTTTGGGCATTGGCTGCGCTGGTGTTGGCATCCAGAATCATCACCGACTAGCCCATGTCAGGCAGTGCCACTGCCAGGTTGACTGACACCGTTTTTTTCCAACGCCGGGTTTGCCGCTGGTGATGCCGATGACCTGGGTGTGGGTGGGTTTTTCGATGTGGGACAAGCCTTCGCAAAAATCGATGAATTTAAGTTACCAAGGATTTGCGACATGCCGCCCACAGGCGGGGGAGGGGCCGGCGCTGCGTGCCAGCCCCGGCGCTTGGATCAAACCTGGATGTCGCCCAGGCAGAGGTACTTGATTTCCACGTAGTCGTCCATGCTGTGGTGCGAACCCTCGCGCCCCAGGCCGGATTGCTTGACACCGCCGAAGGGCACGTGCTCGGTGGCGATGACTCCGGCGTTGACGCCCACCATGCCGTACTCAAGTGCCTCGCCCACGCGGAAGATGCGTCCGATGTCCCGGGTGTAGAAGTAGCTGGCCAGCCCGAATTCGGTGTTGTTGGCCGCGTCCACCGCTTCTTTTTCCGTGTGGAAACGGAAAATCGGCGCCAGCGGGCCGAAGGTTTCCTCGCGCGCGCACAGCATGTCGGCGCTGGCATTGGCCAATACAGTGGGTTCAAAAAACTGCCCTCGTAGCCGCTTGCCGCCCGTAATCAGCGTGCCGCCCTTGGCCACTGCATCGGCCACGTGGCGTTCCACTTTTTGCAGCGCGGCCTCTTCAATCAGCGGGCCTTGTGCCACGCCTGCGTCAAAGCCGTTGCCCACTTTGAGTGCGCGCACCTTGGCCGAAAACTTCTCCACAAAAGCGTCGTACACACCGTCCTGCACATAAATGCGGTTCGCGCAGACACAGGTCTGGCCGGCGTTGCGGTATTTGCTGGCCATGGCGCCGTCCACCGCGCTGTCCAGGTGCGCATCGTCGAACACGATAAAGGGCGCATTACCGCCCAGCTCCAGCGACAGTTTTTTCACCGTTGGCGCGCACTGCTGCATCAGGATGCGGCCGACCTCGGTGGAGCCCGTAAAACTCAAATGCCGCACCACATCGCTGGCGCAGAGTACTTTGCCGATGGCGATGCTGTTGTCGGCGTCGGCGCTGAGCATGTTCAACACGCCCGCAGGGATGCCCGCACGCACTGCCAGTTCGGCGGCAGCCAAAGCGGTCAGCGGCGTCAATTCCGCCGGCTTGATGATCACGGTGCAGCCCGCAGCCAGTGCAGGGGCGACCTTGCGGGTGATCATGGCGATGGGGAAGTTCCACGGCGTGATGGCGGCACACACACCGACCGGCTGCTTGAGCACCAGCAGGCGGCGGCTGTTGTCAAACTGGGGTAGGGTCTCGCCGTTAACGCGCTTGGCTTCTTCAGCAAACCACTCGACAAAGCTGGCGGCATAGGCTACTTCGCCCTTGGCTTCAGGAAACGGCTTGCCCTGTTCGGCGGTCATGATGCGGCCCAAATCGTCCTGGTTGGCCATGATCAGGTCGAACCATTTGCGCAGAATGTTGGCGCGCTCTTTGCCGGTTTTGGCGCGCCAGGCGGGCCAGGCGGCGTTGGCGGCGGCAATCGCCTGCTCGGCCTGCGCAGCGCCCAGGTTGGCCACCTGGGCCAGCTCAGCGCCGGTGGCCGGGTCGTCGACCCGGAAGGTGGTGTTGCCACTGACCCATTGGCCGTCAATCAAGCCATGGTGTTTGAGCAGTGTGGGATCTTGCAGTTGCGCCAGGGGGGATGTTGCGTGGTTCATTCTCGGTGGTCTTGTGGTTGTAGAAATCAGGCGGGCCCGCTGGTGTCGCGGCGCATCAATTGGATCGGCATGATGTCGCGGCTGGGCGGGTTCAGGGAGCCATAACGCAGGCGGTCCACCAGACGGCGGCAGGTCGCGCGTGACATTTCGGCAGCGCGATTTTGCACGGTCGTCAGGCCGATGATGTTGGTTCCCGAAAGCGGCACATCGTCAAAGCCCGCCACCGATACGTCGGCGGGCACGGAAAAACCTTTGCAGCGGGCGGCCTCCAGGACGCCCATGGCGATGGAGTCGGCGCCGGCCATGATGGCTGTGACGCGCGGGCTGGCGTCCAACAGCTGGGTGGCCCCCGAGTAGCCCGTCTCAAAGGTGAAGGCGTCCCAGATGACCGGGGTGTCCTCGGGCGGAATGCCCTTGTCCCGCAAAAATTCCAATGCTCCGCGCGCGCGGTCGCGGCTGGTGGAGGCCTTTTGCGTGCCCATGACCAGGCCGATGCGGCGGTGGCCCAGGTCGTAGAAATGGCTCATCACTTCGGCACCCCCGCGTATGTTGTCTGCCTCAATCACATCCACGGTCGGGTTGTCCACGGACCGCATGGCCAGCACCACCGGCATCCCCAGACGCTGCAATTCACCCACCAGGATCGAGTCGGTGGTCACGGACATCAGGATCATTCCCTCCAGGTAATCGTCCATCACAGGGCGGAAATTAGACAAGTGGGTGATGTCATTGGGCGAATTGATAGGGTCCAGAAACACCATCACGTGGTAGCCGTAGTCCAGCAGGTCGCGGTGTATGTTTTCGAGCAAAAGCGTGACAAAACGGTTGTGGAATTCGTACACGCTCACCAGCACACCGATGGTGCGGGTACTGGGGCGCCGCTTGCGCGGGCCCTGGTTGGAGCCGCTGTAGCCCATGGCCGCGGCGGCCTGTTGTACGCTGAGACGGGTCCCCTCGCTGATGGCCGTATGGCCCGCCAGTGCCCGTGATATGGTCGAAACCGACATGTGGAGCTGGGTCGCAATGTCCTGCAAGCGGACTTCTTTTTTCCCGTTCGCCATAGCGTCTTTCTGGTCCCTTCCTGCACGCGTCATCAAGGCGTGCAATCATATGCAAAGCGTGGAATTATTTGTGCAACTTTTCCGCAATAGAAAAGCAAACAGCGTGAAATATACCGAGGAATAACCGTTTTCGGCGCGCGGGAATGGCTTTTCCACCCTTTTCTAAACCATATTTTTTAAGAATTTCAAATCATTAGGGGATTACCCTTATGCTTTGCGTAATATTTGCGTGAAATTTAACGCAAATAGGACTTAAAGTTTGCCGGTGATAGCAGCCGCTATCACCACAGACTTTGCCGCGATTACCGCGGGATAACGACGAGGAACTACTATGAAACTTGGCATAAAGCGAATCATGGCGCTATGCGTCACGTCCGTTCTTCTGGCATCGGGCCCAGCGCGCGCGGCCGGATTGGACGAAATTGCACCCGATGTAGCCAAACGGCTGTACGCCCCGGAAGTGCTGGATCCAGCGCAACCCGTGGGCGCCAGCGCCTACCGCGACTGGAAGCCCAAAAAAGGCCCGCCCTGGACCATTGGCTACGCCAGCTCCTATGCCGGCAACACCTGGCGTGCGGCAGCGATGGACCGTCTGCAAAACGACATCATCCCCAAGTGGAAAAAGCTCGGTCTGATCAAAGAAGTCATCATCACCCAGTCCAACCTGAAAGACGCTACGCAAATCCAGCAGATGCGCCAGTTGGTGGACCAGGGCGTAGACGCAATCATCGTGTGCTGCTCGAACCCGACCGCGCTGAACCAGACCGTGAAATATGCCTATGACAAAGGCGTGCCCACCTTCTCGTTCACGGGCTACCTGACCTCGCCCTACGCGGTGAACTCGTCGGTCAACTACCAGGTTGCCGGCAAGGACCTGGGCCTTTGGCTGGGTAACGAAATCGGTAAAAAGGGCAACGTTCTGGTCGTTCAGGGCATTCCCGGCACCTCCGGTTCGGACTCGCAAGACCGCGGCATCAAGTCCGGTCTGGCCACATTCCCCGATGTGAAGATCGTCGGTGATGTGGCGGGCATGTGGACCGACCAGGTTGCGCAGGCTGAAGTCCAGAAGTGGCTCTCGACCAACCCCGGCCAGCTCGATGGCATTGTGGTGCAGTCGGCAGCTGAATTGGGTGTTCTGCGGGCCATGAAGCAATCGGGCCGCAAAATGGTTCCCATCGCCATTGGCGGAGAAGTCGGTGCTTTGTGCTACTGGCGCAAAAACCCCAAGTTCATCAGCGCAGCGATCCAAGTCTGGCCTCCCGGCGACGACATTGAGCTGACCTGGAACATCATGATGCGCACCTTGCAGGGCCAGGGTCCCAAGATGCAATCGGTTCTGGTCGACGCTATCAGCTTCAGCTACGACGATGTGAAGAAAGTGATCCCGGAAGACTGCAGCGAAGACTCTGACAAGTGGGTCAACGTCGGTCCTGACCGTTGGGGCAGCAGCGCCGCCTACCTGGACAAGTTCTTCTTGCGTCCGGCTGATCCGACCAAGTTCAAGCGCTAACGATGAACGCCGGGTCGTCCTAAACGGCCGGGCACATGCAACTGCACACCGCCGCGGGTCCCATGGGGCCGGGCGGTGTGCCGCTGGGTTGAATGATTTTTCTTTTTCTGGATTTTTCTTGAGCGGCTCCTCCTTATCCGAATCAACCAGCCTCCACGATGCGGTGTCTGCGCCGGTGGCCGGACAGGGCATTGCTATCGTTGGGGTGCGCAAGGCGTTTGGATCGACACAAGCCTTGCGTGGCGTCAACTTCCACGCGCGTCTGGGCGAGATCCACGCGATCGTGGGCGGCAACGGCTGCGGGAAAAGCACCTTGGCCAAGGTGATCTCTGGCGTGGTTCCGGCCGATTCCGGCCAGGTGTCCGTTTTGGGTTTGAGCCCGGCAGCACCCCATGAGGCGCGTGCCGCAGGCATTGCAACCGTTTTTCAAGAAGTTCTGGTGGCCGATGAGTGCTCGGTAACCGAGAACCTGTATGTGGGGGCCGACACCCTGTGGTCGCGCGCCCTGAGTTCGCAGCAAAAACATGACACGGCAGCCACCCTGATGCGTGAGCTCGCCGGAATGCCCATCGACCCGCAGACGCCGGTTGGCAGTCTGCCTTTGAATATCAAACAGTGGATCACCATCGGCCGTGCTCTGCTGTGCCAGCCGCGGGTGTTGATCCTGGACGAGTCGTCCGCCGCGCTGGACCTGGACTCCACCGAGCGCCTGTTCGCCAAGATGCGTGCCCTGCGTGATGGCGGTTGCGCCGTCATCATCGTGACCCACCGGATTGCGGAACTTATCCGGGTCTGTGACCGCGCCACTGTGCTGCGCGACGGGGTGGATGTCGGGGTGTTAGAAAAAGCCGAAATCACAGAAAAAAACCTCTTGCGCCTGATGACGGGCAAAGCCCAAAGCACCGACGAGGCCCAGGCCGCACGCGCGACCCAGCGCCTGGGTGCTGCGGTGCTGCGGGTGGACGCTATGCAGGTCTGGCCCAACGCCCGCCCGGTACGCTGCCGTTTGCGTCAGGGCGAAATCCTGGGCGTTGCCGGTCTGGACGGCCAGGGGCAAAGCGAGTTTGTGCGCATGCTGGCCGGCGTTGATCCGGCCATGGGAAGCGCGCCGCAAGTACGCGACAGGCAGGGCGCGTATGTGGCTATCGAGGGTTTGCACTCGGCGGTCAGCCAGGGCGTTTGCTATGTCTCGGGCGACCGCAAACGCGAAGGTATTTTTGCCAACCTGAGCATTTACGAAAATCTGCTGATGCCGCTGTACCGGCGCAAGACGCGCGGCGGCTGGCTGGGACTGATCGCTTGGTCGGGTCTAGAGGGAATTTTTGACTGGGAGGTCGAGCGCCTGGCGATTCGCATGGGCGAACGCAGCAACAAAATTACCTCGCTCAGCGGCGGTAACCAGCAAAAGGTGCTGATCGGTCGGGCTTTCGCCCTGAATCCCGACATCTTAGTTTTGAACGACCCTGCGCGCGGCATAGACGTCGGTGCCAAGGCCGAGCTGTACCGGCATTTGCGGGAGTTTGCTGCGCAGGGCAAATCGGTGATTTACCTGTCCAGTGAAATCGAAGAATTTGTGGGTTTTTGCTCGCGCGTGCTGGTGTTTCGCAACGGCAGCATTTTTGATGAGATCAGCGGGCCGGACATCCACCCCACCCCGATCCTGGAGGCCATGTTCGGCCAGATCCGGGCTGGCCAGGTGCACCCGGTTGAGTCCGCCCCCGATTTTGAGGAGGAGCCTATGAAAATTGTGGAATTCGGCGGCGACGCCAGCACACCCCAACCCGGTGATGCCGACAACTGGAAACGGCGCAGCAGCCCGTATCCCGGCTTTCACACCAAGCCAGCCCACGCGGACGCGCCCAGCCTGGAAGCCTTGCGCGGCGCCAGTGCATCGCAGGACGCCGAACCGTTGGCCCCGGCCGCATCGCCCTCCAGCGCGCGTCCGAAGATCAAGATCATGGAATTCAACACCGGCGGTGTTGCCAGCGGGCGGGTTGCACCGGGCGCATCAGCCTCTGCGCGCCACGATCCGCCACCGGCACCAGTCGCTACGCCCGCCATGAAAATTATGGAATTCGATGACCGGGCCACCCCGGCGGCGCGCAGCGTGGCAGCGAGCGGGCGCAGCGGCATCAAGATCGTGGAATACGGCGAAGCCGCGAAAGGCAGCCGCTCATGAACGAAGGCAGCAGCGCGGCTCCGGTTTCGGCATCGTCCAGCACATTCATGCTGGTGCCGATTCTGTTGCTGTTTCTGCTGCTCATCATTGCGGTTTTGCGCAGCCCCAATCTGATTTCTCCAGCAGGTATCGGCAGCGCCGTGATTGTGCTCACGCCCTTGGCGCTGGCCACCTATGCGTTGATGGCCTTGGCGATTGCCGGGCGCGGCACGGTGGACTTGTCGATCGGACCTCTGATGGGCTTTATCAACGTGACCCTGGTGGTGCTCAGCGGCATGGGCGCGCTGGAGTCGCCCGTGGCCTTCTTTTTGTACGCGATTGCCGTGGGCATTGCCTACCAGTTGCTGATGGCGCTGATCATTGTGTACGTGCGGGTGCAGCCCATCATCGTGGCCCTCAGCGGCTATCTGGCCTTGTCGGGTATCAATCTGGTGATCCTGCCGCGTCCCGGCGGCACAGCGCCGGAGTGGATGTCGTCCTGGGGTCTGGGCACCACGCTGGACTCGCCGATCCTGGTCATTCTGGTACTCAGCACCGCCGCCTGGCTGGTCTTCACCAGCACCGCTTTTTACGGCCACCTGCGCCTGATGGGCTCTGACGAGCGTGCCGCCTACACCAGCGGTGTGCGCATCACCATCGTGCGCCTGGGTGCGCACTGCATTGCGGGTGTTTTCGCGGCCCTGGCCGCGCTCACCTACACCGCGCTGATTGGTTCGGGTGATCCCACCCAGGGCACCACCTACACGCTGATTTCTGTGACGGCGCTGGTGCTGGGTGGCACCAGCCTGGCAGGCGGGCGCGGCGGTGTCATAGGCTCGCTGTTGGGCGCGGTGAACCTGTTCCTGATCGGCTACGTGCTGGCCACCTTCAGCTTCGGTGCCGTGCAGGGTTTTGTCACTGACCTGGCCTACGGTTTGATTTTGGTTTTATCGCTGCTGTTGACGGTGGCGATCCCTTGGCTGCAGCGGCGCATCACCAATATCTCACCGACCATCATCTTTATTGTGCTGAGCATTCTGTTTGCCGGTGTGATCCTGCATGCCAAGTTTGACTACAGCCGGCCTGCGCCGGTCATAACCGCACCCGATGTGCCGCCCACAGAAGTTTCCGATGCCCCGGCAGCGCCGGACGACGCAGCCGCTGCGTCCACGACTGCCGACCTTGCTGCACCGGATACGGCAGCGGTTACGGCGGTACCGGATTCGGCCCCTGCGGACTCCGGTTCGCAAGCGCCCGCTGGCGCGGCGTTTGGCGCAGCACCACCGCCCACCGCCCCCGATGCCGTCGCGGCAACCGGATTTTTCTTTGAGGAGGTCAATGCCTCTGACGATGCCAGCAGCACGCTGGCCCGACCGATTGCCCTGTCCTTGTTATTGGCGATTGCGCTGCTAATCGTGGCGCGGGCCATGGTTTTGCAGACCCGCCAGCGGCGCTTCTCACCCCGCATGGTCTACATCCTGATTAGCCTGTTGGTGCTGGCGGCTTATCTGGTGTGGGACAACAGCCATATGCCACCTTCGCTGCCGGTCACACCGGTGGCACCGCCAGTTGCTGCGGCTGCTGCAGCGCCTATGTCCGTGCCTGCTGAGGCGGTCACGCCGGCCGATGCAGCTACCGCAGCCCCGGCGGATACGGCAAGCCAGCCGGACGCACCGCCGCCCGCCAAGGAGGGCACATGAGTACCGCGCCCAAGACCGCATACACCCGGCTGTCGGCCTTGCAGTGGGTTGGCCTGATTTTGGCCATCCTGATTGCCGGGCTGGGTTTCATCTTCGGCATCGTGCAAAAAGTGGTCTTGCAAGAGCTGATTTTTTACACCGCAGCTACTTTTGCGCTGGTGATCTGGACCTGGAACGCCTACGTCGCGCCGCACGCCAAATTCGGTGCCGAAGACACCGGTGACGGCCCCAGCGGTTTCGCGCTGGCCCGGGCTTTTGTGTACCGCCACCGGGTGTTGATCATTGCCTTGTTGGTGATCCTGGGGATTTTCCTGATCGCCTCGGCTACGGTGACCGGTTTTTTCAACTGGCTCAACATCGTCACCTTCCTGGTGCTATGTGCCTTGCTGGTTTTCACCGTCCAGGTCAGCCAGTTGTTTGTGGACAACCGCAGCGCCTTTATCGGCTTGATGGTGCTGATCACCATGTTCACCGTGGGCAGTATTTTTATTGAGGGTTTTTCATCCGGCCAGAACATCAAGTCCATGCTGCTGTTTGCCGCATTCCTGGGTTTGGCCTGCGTCGGGCAGACCCTGGTGGCGCTGCTGGGCGGGTTGGATTTGTCGATTCCCTTTGTGATCGGCGCCTCCAATGTGTTTTTGCTCTACCTGATCGGTTTGGGCATGTATTCCTGGATTGCCATATTGATCGTCTTGTTGCTGGGCGCACTGATCGGTTGGCTCAACGGCATCCTCAGTTACCGCTTGCAGGGACAGGCTTTGATTTTGACCCTGGGCATTGGTTTCGCGGTGTCCGGTCTGACCCAAATCGTCACCAGCATCGGCAGCGCTTTTGCAGGCAATGTGTTCGGCGTGGTGCCCGACTGGCTGAAAAACCTGGCCGCTATGAACGGTACCACCTTCGGCCTGGCCATTCCGCCAGTCATCCTGATTTGGGCCGTGGTCGCCATTGTGTTGATTTACGGCATGAAGAACACCTTGTACGGCCGCTATCTTTATGCGCTGGGCGGCAACCGCACCTCGGCTGCGCGCTTGTCGATCAGCGAGCGGCGCTACTGGGTGATCGCCTACATGGTTAGCGGCACTGTGGCGGCACTCACGGGTGTGCTGCTGCTGGGCTGGAGTGGCGGTGGCTTCATCGGCGTGGGCCAGCCCTATTTGTTCATGACCTTGGCTGCCGTGGTGATGGGGGGTACATCGCTGCTGGGCGGGCAGGGTGGCTACGGCTTCACGGTCATCGGGGTGCTGGTGCTGCAGGTGCTGACCTCGTTTTTGGTTGGCATCGGCCTGAAGTTTGAGTGGCAGCAATTCATCTTCGGTTTGCTGATCCTGCCCATGGTGGCGCTGTACGCCCGCTCTCCGCACATTCGCACGCAGATTTAAGACCCGCCGCCACACCATGACCGCCAACCTCACCCAGAACCCGATTGAATTGAACCGTATGGAGACCTTTGTATGAATACCAAGTTGCTTGAGGCCACCGATGTCGCCAGTGGCACGTTCTCGCTGCTGTTGCTGCTGACCCTGGCCGCAACCGTGCTGCTGTTCATGGGCACCGGCTGGGTTACACGCAAGTGGAAGCTGCCTCTGACCATGGCTGGGTTGGTGATGGGTGTGAGCGCGCTGCACTACTTCCAGGCCGGGCAGGTCTGGCAGGCCAGCGGCCAGATGCCGGCGATTTACCGCTACATCCTGTGGTTTGCCAGCATGCCCTTGCAGGTGATGGTGATGTATTTTTTTGTGAACACCATGGCACCGCTGTCGACTTGGCTGTTCTGGCGCCTGCTGGTGGCCTCGGTTGCCATGGTGACGGCGCGCTACCTGGGCGAGACCAATCTGATGTACCCCTCGCTGGGTTTTCTGATCGGTCTGGCCTGCTGGCTGTATGTGCTGGGCGAGGTGTTTTTTGGCCGCATGAGCGAGGTCAGTGCCAAGAGCAGCAACTTCAGCGTGCACCGGGGCTATTTCTGGATGCGGCTGATTGTTTCCATCGGCTGGGCGCTGTATCCGCTGACCTACTTCATCGTCGCGTTTGCCGGCGGTGTGAGCGATGCCAAGCTCAACATCGTCTACAACCTGGGTGATGTGGTGAATACGGTGGCATTTTGCTTGACCGTGTTGTCCGCTTCGGTGCGCGACTCGGGCAGTTCGCGGTGATGTCCGTGCACACCAGTTTTCTTGTTGATTTTTCGTTTCAGACTTGGAGGGCTTGACCTATGAACGGCGCCGACATTATTGCTATCGTTATTCTGGTTGCGATTGTTATCGCAATCGTCGTGTACCTGCTGCACTGGCTGTACCGGCACTCGTCCAAAGACCTGTCTTTTGTCCGCACGGGCTTTGGCGGCGAGCGGGTGGTGATGGGCAGCGGGGCGCTCGTGCTGCCCATCGTGCACGACATCACCGAGGTCAGCATGAACACGCTGCGCATCGATGTGCGGCGCATGGGCGAGAAGTCGCTCATCACCAAAAACCGCATGCGTATCGAGGTCAGCGTGGAGTTCTTCGTGCGGGTCATCCCCACCGTTGAAGCGGTCGCGGCAGCGGCGCGCACCCTGGGCAACCGCACGCTCAATCCGGACAGCCTCAAGGACCTGGTGCAAGGCCGTTTTGTCGACGCCATGGGCTCGGTGGCCGCGCGCATGACCATGGAAGAAATCCATGAAAAGCGCAGCGAATACATCCGCGGCGTCAAGGAGCTGGTGGCCAACTCACTGACCGACAACGGACTGGAGCTGGAGACCGCGTCGCTGACCAGCCTGGACCAGGCGGACATGAAAATGTTCAACCCCACCAACGCCTTTGACGCCGAGGGTTTGACCCGCCTGACCGAAGAGATCGAAACCCGCAAGAAAAAGCGTAACGACATCGAGCAGGACACGATGATTGCGATCCGCAAAAAGAACCTCGAGTCCGAAAAGCTCGCCCTCAGCATTGACCGCGAAAGCGAGTACGCGCGCCTTGAGCAAGAGAGCGAAGTGGCAACCCGTCGCGCCCAGCAAAAAGCCGAGATTGCGCGTGAGCGAACCGAGCGCGAACGCGACACCGAAGAAGTGCAAATCCGTGCTACCGAGCAAATTGAAAAATCCCGTATCAACCAGGTTCGCGCGGTCGAGACTGAGCGCATCCTGCGCGAGCAGGAGACCGCGCAACTCGATATCCAACGCCGCCGCGCCCTGGAAATTGAAGAGCAGAACCGGGTGATTGCGGTAGCCGAGATGTCCAAGTCCGAGTCTGAGGCCCAGGCCCAGGCCGAAGGCGCGCGCGCGCTGATGATTGCTGCACAGGAACACGTGGCCACCGTACGTGAGACAGAGGTTGCCGAACGGCGCAAGGCGATTGACCTGATCCAGGCCAGCCAACAGGCCGAGCGTGAAGCGATCAAGCGCACCAAAGAGGCCGAATCCGAGCGCATCGCGGCGGTCGACCATGCGAGTGCCGAACGCGTCACCGCCGAGGCGGCGGCCTACCGCTATGACGTCGAAGCCGACGGCAAGCGCAAGCTCAACGAAGCAGAAAACATGCGTTCCGACGCCTCGCGTCGCAGCGGGCTGCATACCAAGCTCATCGAAAACCTGCCCAGCATCATCCGCGAGAGCGTCAAGCCGATGGAGAACATCGACTCGATCAAGATCTTGCAGGTCGACGGCCTGCCCGGTTTGAGTGGCGGCAATGCCGGCGGCGCTGGCGCATCCGGTGGCAGCGGCGATGGCACAGGGGGTAGCCGCAACGGCAGCCTGGCCGACAACGTGGTTAATTCTGCGCTGCGCTTCCGCGCCCAGGCACCGTTTGTGGATACCTTGCTCGGTGAAATTGGCATGTCGCCGGCCTCGATCACCAGCCTGGGCCAGTTGGGCAATGTGGTGGCGCTGCCGGTGTCGGACGATAAGACCGACGGCTCCGAGTCCGTGCACGGCGCGGTGTGACGCGCGTGCCCTGCATATCCCGATTGACCGCCTGAACTGTGCCAATGAACGACAACGACCGCGCCCACCGCATCGCCCGCCTGGAGCGCAGGCTGGCGGTGATGACGCATTGGGGGCTGGCGGGCAGCTTCGGCATGGCGTTTTTGCTCAGCGGATTCAACGCCTCGGACTGGACCTGTGGCTTGCTGGGCTATGCCTTATTGATCGGGGGTTTTGTCGGGCATGTGCTGATCAACCACTATTTCGATTCCGGTTTCCATGCCGGTGAGGTGGCGCTGGGCCTGGTCTTGTTCGGTTTGTTTGCGCTGGTCTTTGTGGCGACTGCCCTGTTCACGCCGCAGTACAGCCGCGTCAATCTGGGTTTGGGTCTGGCCGGCTTTTCGGTCATGGCCTTGGTGCTGGCCCTGTACCTGATCATCCGCTACGGCACCCGTGGGACCTGGAACATGGTGCACAGCCTGTGGTACCGCAGGGCAGGGAAATGAGATGAACCAAGTCCTGATCTGGTTACTCGCACTGCTGGCGCTGTACTGCGCCTACTGCGTGCTGTGGGGCGTCAGCAGCGCGCGGGTGCAGGCCGGATCGGCCGATTTTCTGCTGGCCAGCCGCCGCTTGCCATCCTGGGTTTTCGGACTCTTCGCCACCGGGGCAAGCTTTGGTGCCTGGGCACTGCTGGGATTCCCGTCTCTGGTGATGCGCGACGGCCTGCAATTCGGCCAACTCGCATTGTTGGCTGTGACCGTGCCATTGACTGGCGTGCTTTTTTTCAAGCGCCAGTGGCTCTTGGGCAAGCGCCATGGCTATGTCACGCCCGGCGAGATGCTCAGCGACTATTACGGCGGCGATGCGCTGCGCATCATGGTGATCGGCATTGCCTTGTTCGGTGCGGTGCCCTATGCCGGCCTGCAGCTGGGGGCAGGCGGTAGCCTGGTGGAGTGGGTGAGCGGTGGTGCCATACCAGCCCATTTGGCCATGTGGGTTTTGACGCTGGTGCTCATGCTCTACCTGTGCATCGGGGGGCTGCGCGCCGCCGCCTACGTCGGTAGCTTGCAGGGCCTGTTGCTGTGCAGCGGATTGTTGGCCTTGGGGCTGGTGGCGCTATGGCATTTGGGCGCGGACCATGGCTTTGACGCGCTGATGCAAGCCCTGGCCAAGCTGGGCGCGGGGCCGGTTGGTACCTGGGGCAGCAGCGCACAAAATTACAACGCCTATTTGGCATCCCCTGGCGTGATGCAGTTCACCGCAGGTCTGGGTAAAGAAGCGCCAGTTGGCGGTATCTGGACCGCCGCTATGGTGCTGTCCACCTGCTTTGCGTTCATGGGCATTCAGGCGTCACCGGCTTTTTCCATGCTGGCTTTCAGCTGCCGCGACGCCAGCGGTTTCGGCCCGCAGCAGGTCTGGGTGAGTGGCGCGGGCATGGGTGTTTTGCTGGTCTTTTTTGCGGTGCTGGCGGGTCTGGGCGCCGACTTTTTGGGTGCCACTGCGGCCTTGAATGCAGCCGGCTTGTCGCTGGCGCGCGTGCTGCCTGAGTTGGCGCCGGGTCAGGAAGGTCGGCTGTATGCGCAGTACCTGCTGACGCTGGCTGCGCAGTCGCCGTGGTTTACCGCGCTGTTAACGGTGTGCGCGCTGGCGGCCATCCATGCCATGGTGGCCCTGCTGGTAAGCACCACCGGCACCATCATCGTGCGCGATGTGATGCTGCGCTATATGACGCCGCTGGCCGATGCAGCGCGGCAGAAGTTCTATGCCCGTTGCGCCATTGCCGCGCTGCTGGGCTGCGCGTTGTTGCTGGCCACGTTTGCGCCGCATGCGCAAGTACAACTGGGTGCGCTGGCGCTGGGCTTGTCGGTGCAGCTGTGGCCCGCTCTGGCCGGCGTGTGCTGGATTCCGTGGATTACCCGCGAGGGCGCGGGCGTGGGGCTGGCAGCGGGGGCTTTTGTGGTGCTGATCACCGAGCCGCTGGGTGCCACCATTTGCCAGTTTCTGGGTTTTGACCTGCCCTGGGGGCGTTGGCCCTGGACTATCCACTCGGCGGGCTGGGGCATTGTGGTCAACATCGTGTTTTGCGTGGTGGTGTCCTGGATTTCCAATTACAAAAACGACCGTGCGCACCGGCAGGCCTTCCACCGCTTTTTCGCTGCAACCGTGGCCATGCCGTTGCGCCAGCGCTTTCTGCGTCCGGTGGCCTGGTCCTTGACGCTGGTCTGGTTTTTCTTTGCGGTGGGTCCCGGTGCGATTTTGGGCAACGACTTGCTGGGCGCGCCCAACGGCGGCATCGCGGCCTGGGTGGGCGGTATTCCTTCTTTGTGGCTGTGGCAAATGATCTGGTGGGCGCTGGGTGTGATGGTGTTGTGGTTGTTGGCCTATCCCATGCGCATGGCCAGCCCGCCCAGCCCGGAACACATGGAGCTGATCCGCCGGGAAGCGCCCGGATGAGCTTTTTTCAACCCGTATTCAAACCATGCATATCGCATTTATTTTCATCATGAAGGAGCCCCTATGGCAACAGATCTGAAAAGCTGGGCAGCGAAGTTCAAGACCCTCTCCGACAGCGACAAGGCCATCGCCGCCATGGCCCGTTACTACACCTGCAGCTATATGTGGGATATGGGCGAGGCCAAGGTGATTGTGGAAATGCTCGACGGCAAGGTACGCCACATCAATACCGATCCAGCACCGCTGGACGCCTACGACTTTGCGCTGCGCGCCAGCGCCCAGACCTGGCGCGAATTTGCCCGCCCCGTGCCGCGGCCCATGTTCCACGGCATTTGGGCGGCGAGCTTCCGCCACGACCTGAAGATGGAGGGCAACATCCTCATCATGATGCAGAACCTGCGCAATTTCACCCTGCAATTCGAGCTGCTGCGCAAGTGCGGCGTTCCCGTCTGATCCGCCCAATCCCCCATTTTTTATCGCGAAGGACACCACCATGGCACGCCATTCACCTGTCACCGGCCGCTACGTCACCATCGATGTGGACGGCATGGAGTACAAAGTCTTCTATCTGCAAAACGGCACGGGCCAGCCCGTTATCTGCCAGCACACTGCGGGTTGCCACAACCACCAGTGGCGCGGATTGCTGGAAGACGAAGACATCACCAAGCACTACAACGTGATCGCCTATGACCTGCCGCGCCACGGCAAGTCCGATCCGCCCCACAACTCCAAATGGTGGGAGTCCGAGTACAAGCTGACCGCTGACCACTATGTGAACTTCATCATCAAGCTCTGCGATGCGTTGGAACTGCGCGACCCCATTTTTATGGGCTCCTCGTTTGGCGGCAATGTGGCACTGCAACTGGCGCTGCGCCACCCCGATCGTTTCAAGGCGGTGATTCCGGTAGAGGCCAGCGACTACGCGCCGGGATTTTTTCTGGACTGGTGGCGGCACCCGCACTCCAATGCGGCGCAGGTGTGCGCCAGCGGGGTGTGGGACCTCATGGCGCCGCAGTCGCCTGAAATGGATCGCTGGTTGACTTGGTTTTATTACAGCCAGGGCTCGGAGTCATTCAAGGGCGATTTGTATTTCTACTCAGTCGACCATGACCTGCGCGAAGACCTGGAGCGCATCGACGGCCGCAAGTGCCCGGTGATCATGATGACCGGCACCTACGACTACCTGACCACGCCGGAAATGACCGAAAACACTGCCCGGCGCATCAAAGGCGGCGTCTACATCGAGATGGAAGACATCGGGCATTTCCCGATGAGCGAGAACTATCCCGTCTTCAAGGTCTATCTCAAAGAAGCGCTGCGCATCATCCGCGAACGCAAGGGCTGAAACCGGTATGCGTCCTGCCCGTATCCGCGCAATCGCCGAACAGGCGCAGCTGATCCACCACCCCGCTTGCGAAGCGGCGGATCTGGCCGCGCCTTTAACGCCAGGGCCTGGGTTGGACCGTGACGATTTCATCCGCTACGGCTTGGCGCTGCGCCCCGGCTATGACCGCCTGGGCCGGGTGCTGGGGCAGATTGCCGGGCTGCTCATCCTGGCGCGCCTGGGCAGCCGTTTTGAGTCCGATTGGCCCACGGTTGCGACTGTTGTGGAGCAGGCGCGCAACGCGGAATCCGAGTTGTGCGGCGTCACACCGCCCCCCGCTGCGCGGCAGCACCATGCCCGCTTGTTGGGTGCCATGCAGGCGACGCTGTCCGTGGTGCGCGCTGTGGGTCAGACCCTGCCACGGGGCGAAGGTTTGCATGAGCGTCTGGACGCCTGGACCCGCGATCTGCAGGCCGCCGGGCGCACGCTCAGCGGCTGCGCCATAGAAGGTCTGGGCTTGATGCCGCTGGACTTCAGCCAGGCCTGCTGCAGCTGTGCCACGGCATCGGCGAACAGCAGCGCCATCCATTGAATACCCCGCATACATCAGGAATTTTCATGTCGCAATACTCCATATGGGTTCTGGAATACGCGTACGTCAGCCAGTGCGCGGTCAGCAGCGTGATTTATGGCGCGCACAACCAGGGCATTCGCAAACTGCCGTACTGCTACGTGCTGATCAAGAGCAATGACCACATTGCCATGGTGGACGTGGGCTACAACGACAAGGAATACGGGCGCTACATCGCCGAAAAATTCCTGGTTGAAAACTGGCATTCCCCGGCCGATGTCTTGGCACCTTGCGGCATCCGCCCCGAGGATGTGGACAGCATCTTCATCACCCACGCCCACTTCGACCACATGGGCAATACCGATGCATTTCCCAACGCCACCTTTTACATCCAGGAGCGTGAGCTGACGAAATGGATTTGGGCCATGTCCTTGCCCGACCGCCTGCGCTACATGATGGTGGCCACCGATCCGTCGGATGTGCTGCGCGCCGCTGATTTGGCGCGCCAGGGCCGCTTGCGTCTGGTGCAGGGCGATATGCAAGACGCGATACCTGGCATCGATTTGCATGCCGCGCCGGACACCCACACCTATGGCTGCCAGTGGGTCCATGTGCGCAACGACATGCAGACCCGTTCACGCGATGGCTGGGTGCTGGCCGGCGATTTGATATACGTCTACGAAAACCTCGAAGGAACTGGCGGCGACAAGATGTATGTGCCCGTGGGCCTGGCTTTTGGCAGCACCACCAACCTGGTGATGACGACCGAGGAGATCATGAAAACCGTGGACTACGAGGTCAAACGCGTGATCCCGGTGCACGAAGAGCGCCTCAAAGAGGTGTTCCCCTCGCGCATCCTGCCCAACGGGCTGCGCATCAGCGAAATCTGTCTGGCCAGCGGACAGGCCTCCCTGGTCCGCTGACGGGCTGCCCGCTGATCCGGCGCGTGGCGCGCGCTATGTCCTAATGCGGGCTTGGTCACCACTCGGGCCCCTTTGTGGAAGCGCTATTCATTTCAACAGGCATTGTTGCCCTCGCCGAAATCGGCGACAAAACCCAGCTGCTGGCCTTTCTGCTGGCCGCCCGTTTCAAAAAACCGCTGCCCATCATTGCGGGTATTTTGTGCGCCACCGTGGTCAACCATGGACTGGCCGGCGCGCTGGGGGCTTGGATCACGGCCAGCCTGAGCCCTGAAATCCTGCGCTGGGTGCTGGGCGCGTCCTTTATCGGGATGGCGGTGTGGACGCTGATCCCGGACAAGATTGAAGACGACGAGGGCGACATCGGCGGTCGCTGGGGCGTTTTTGGCGCCACGCTGATCACGTTTTTTCTGGCCGAGATGGGCGACAAAACCCAAATTGCCACGGTGGCCATGGCGGCGCACTTTCCCGATCCGGTGCTGGTGGTAATCGGGACCACGCTGGGCATGCTGATTGCCGACGTGCCTGCGGTGTTCATCGGCGACCGCCTGTCGGCGCGGATTCCCATGCGGCTGGTGCACGGTATCGCCGCAGCCTTGTTCCTGGTGCTGGGGGTGGCCACCCTTCTGGGCGCGGGGGCCGATTGGGGTTTTTGAACCCCCGTCTGGCGCTATAGTTCGGCCACATTTTTCAAGGGGTCGCCATGTCTGCTGTTTCCGACGTCCGCTCTGCAGCTGCTGCACTGGCTGCACTTTCGCCGAAGCAAGCGCCCAAACGCGCAGTGGACGAGGCGACGCAGGAGCGTATCCAGGCGCAGGCCCGCGCCGAACAGGCCTCCCAGGCCCGCGCCCAACTGGACCGCGTGCAGGCGGAACGCCGCACCCAGTCCGAGCCGCCCAAGGAAAAAGGCCGTTACGTGGACCGCCACGCGTGAGCCGAATGCCGGTGATGCGCTTTCCTACGCTGGAGCAGGTGGTTGGCCGTACGCCGTTGGTCGCCTTGCAACGTATCGGCAACGAGAACGCCGGACCGCGCAACAACGTCGTTTTGGGAAAACTCGAAGGCAACAACCCTGCGGGGTCGGTGAAAGACCGGCCGGCTCTGGCCATGATCCGGGGTGCCGAGGAGCGCGGTGAGATTGCCCCCGGCGATACCCTGATTGAGGCCACTTCCGGGAATACCGGCATTGCCCTGGCGATGGCTGCAGCCATCAAGGGTTACCGCATGGTACTGATCATGCCGGAGGACCTGTCCATCGAGCGTGCCCAGACCATGAAGGCGTTTGGAGCCGAGCTCATCCTTACGCCCAAGGCCGGTAGCATGGAAGCCGCGCGTGATTTGGCGCAGCAGATGCAGGCGCAGGGCAAGGGCCGGGTGCTGGATCAGTTTGGCAATGCGGACAACCCGCGCATCCATTTCGAAACCACCGGCCCCGAAATCTGGGCCGACACCCATGGCCGGGTGACGCATTTCGTCAGCGCGATGGGCACGACCGGCACCATATCCGGTGTCGGGCGCTACCTTAAACAGCAAAACCCGGCAGTTCAGATCATCGGCGCGCAGCCGTCCGAGGGCTCGCGAATTCCCGGTATCCGCAAGTGGTCTCCTGAATACATGCCCGGCATTTACGACGACAGTCAGGTCGACGAGATCCAACTCGTCAGCCAGGCGGATGCCGAGGAAATGGCCCGTCGCATGGCGCGTGAAGAGGGGATTTTTGCGGGCATTTCCGCAGCCGGAGCGTGCTGGGTGGCGCAGCAGATTGCTGCGCAGGTGCGTGACGCCTGCATCGTATTCATCGTCTGCGACCGGGGCGACCGCTATTTGTCCACCGGCGTTTTTCCGGCCTGACTTCCCCATAAGGCAACCGTGACCGACTCTGCTGTGCCGTTCATCGACAAATCCTTGGACACCCGTGGCCTGAATTGCCCGCTGCCTATTCTCAAAGCCAAAAAGGCGCTGGCCGAGCTGGCCTCCGGCCAGGTTTTAGAAGTCATCAGCACCGACCCCGGCTCGCTGCGGGATTTCCAGGCCTTCACCAAGCAAACCGGGCACACCTTGTTACGCCAAAGTACCCAGGGCGCAGACCACATCCATCTGCTCCAGCGCCGGAATTAATCGGGGTCAGATCCCGATTGTTTGCGCCGCAGGCGCAGGAGCAATGTGACGGCAATCACCAGGTTGAGCAGGTTCCAGGCGACGCCGTTTAGAAACGCCGTATGGTAGGAGCCTGTCAGGTCAAAAACCTTGCCCGACATCCAACCGCCCAGGGCCATACCGAGCATGGTGAACATGATCACCGTACCCACCCGCATGCCAATTTGCCGGGAAGAAAAATTCTCGCGTACCACCAGCGCATAAGACGGCACGATTCCGCCTTGGAACAGGCCGAACATGGCCGAGACGATATACAGCGGTACCAGGCCGTCAAAAGGCAAAAACAGCAATAGTGCCGTGCACTGCAGCGCCGAGCCCAGGACCAGCGTGCGGATGCCGCCGATGCGGTCCGACAGCGCGCCGGAGACCAGGCGGCTGATGATGCCGCAGGCCAGCATGATGGACAGCATTTGCGCGCCTTGCGCCGCGCCAAAACCCAGGTCCGTGCAATAGGCCACGATATGCACCTGCGGCATGGCCATCGCTACGCAGCAGGACAGGCCGGCCACGCACAGCGCGGCTGTCGCGATATTGGGCTTTAGGTCGAAAGGGCGTTCGCGCTGCTGGTCCACGCTGGATGGCCCCGTGGCTGCTTGCGCGCTGGGAGCTGCATGGCGCATCAGCAGGGCCAGCAAGCCCATGCTGCAGGTGCAAAACAGGCCGACTCCGATGTAGGTAGCGCGCCAGCCCTCTGTCGTAATAAAGTGCTCCATCACCGGCGGCCAGACAGCGCCTGCCAGATAGTTGCCGCTGGCGCAGACGGCCACCGCGATACCGCGGCGGCGCGCGAACCACAGCGCGGTGTCGGCCATCAGCGGTGCAAAAGTGACCGCACAGCCCACCAGCCCGATCAGCACGCCATGGGCCAGGGCAAATCCCAGAATGGTGCTCGATAGGGCCGCAAGCACAAATCCGGCCCCAATAGCCAGCGATGCGCCCAACAGGGGTCGGAACAGGCCGAAGCGGTCACTGAGGCGGCCCATCAGCACGCCGCCCAGACCGAAGCCAATCATCATCAGGGTGTAGGGCAGGGCGGCATCGACGCGGCCGATTTGGAACTCGGCCTGCACCACCGGCAACACCACCGGAATCACCCACATGCCGGCGTTGCCAATCGTCATGATCAGCAAGGAAATGAGCAGCCGGAACCAGGCGTACGGCGAGTCCACCGTGGCGCGCGAGGGACTTGACGCCTGGGCCGGCTTGTTCACAGGCTGTAGCGCCTGGCAGGGGTGGTCATGCGCCTCGCGTCACGTGACCAGCCCCATCGCTACCCATCAGCTACGCCACGCGCTTATTTGTACAAGACCTCTGGAAGCCACATTCCGATGGCGGGGAACACGTACAACATGATGATCGCCACCACTTGGATTCCCATGAACGGCATCATGCCCGCGAAAATTTGATTCAGGGTCACGTGTGGTGGGCTCACACCCTTCAGGTAGAAGGCTGCCATGGCCACCGGTGGGCTGAGGAACGCCGTTTGGAGGTTCAACGCCACCAGCAATCCGAAGAACAGGGGGTCGATACCAAAGTGTGGCAGCAGGGGGATGAAGATCGGCATGAAAATCACAATGATCTCGGTCCATTCCAGCGGCCAGCCCAGCAAGAAAATCACCACTTGCGCCAAAAGCATGAACTGTAGCGGGGTCAATTCCATGGACAAGACCCACTGGTTGATGATTTCCTGTCCGCCCAGCAGGGCGAACGCCGCCGAGAAAATACTGGAGCCCACAAACAGCCAGCAGACCATGGCACTGGTTTTGGCGGTGAGGTACACCGATTCCCGGACCATATTCAAGTTGAGTCGGCGGTAGGCGGCTGCCAACAGCAAGCCGCCCAATGAGCCCATAGCCGCAGCCTCCGTTGGGGTGGCCAGACCAAAAACAATGGTCCCCAGCACCGCAAGTATCAGCATGGCCAGCGGGAAAAAGGACCCCAGCAGCATCTTGAAAATCTCCAAGCGCACGAAGCTGAAGTAGGCATAGAAAAAGGCGAGTGCCGCAGCAGCCACGCCAACCGCAATCCAAAAGCCTTGGGGCGCAGGGCGGCGTTCCGCTGCCGCTGGTTCTGCCACCGGCGCTGCGGCAGCAGCGGGTTCTGCAACTTGTGCGACCGCAGCAGGTGCCGCGACCGGCGCCGTTGCGCCCTCTACCGGTGGGGTCTGCAAGCCGTCGGCACTTTCTGGCTCCTGTAGACCGCCCAGGAGGGGTGCCTCAGCGTCCTGGTTGTCCATCAAGAGGCCCATTTCCACTACTCCCTCAGCGACGGTTTCAATCGGCGAGGTCAAGCTCAGGTAAATCGAACCCAGCAGCGCGGCTGTGGCCAGGATGGGGAGCACGGTAATTGCCAAATGCTTGCCCAATTCGCCCATGGGCACTGCGGCGTTGCGTTTGCCTTTGAGGGCACCAACCAAACCCGCGAGCGCGTTGGTGCTGCCTGACTTGGAAATTTCCTTGGCAAATGCTGGTAGGGGTACAACCCGGTCCTCGGCGGACAGCGGTGGAGCCAAATGGGGCTTCCATTTCGCGACCAAAATAATGTAGGCAACGTACAGGGTTGCCAACATGATGCCGGGGAAAAAAGCGCCGGCATACAACTTGACCACGGATACACCGGCGGTCGCGCCGTACACAATCAACATCACAGACGGGGGAATCAAAATACCGAGGCAGCCACCGGCTGTGATCGCACCGGCTGCAATCTTGACGTCGTATTTGGCTTTGAGCATTGCCGGTAAGGCCAAAAGACCCATCAGCGTGACCACTGCACCGACGATGCCGGTCGCGGTGGCGAAGATGGCGCAGGTCACGATGGTCGCCACAGCCAACGAGCCGGGCACGCGGGCCATGGCCAGATGCAAGCTTTTGAACAGCTTTTCAATCAGGTTGGCGCGTTCGACCAGATAGCCCATGAACACAAACAGCGGAATCGAGATCAGCACGTCATTCGACATCACCGAGAAGGCGCGCTGCACCATCAAATCAAGTGTCTGTTGCACGGCCAGATCGGGGTTGCGACTTCGGTAGGCAATCCAGGCGAAGACCATACCCATTCCCATCAGGGTGAAGGCGGTGGGGAAGCCCAGCATGATGGCAACCACGATGAGGGCCAGCATCAGCAAACCCAGATGGCCGTTGGTCATGTCGGCGGGGGCGGGCAGCATAAAAAACGCTGCGAGCACCACGGCCACCATGATGGACAGGCCAAAATAAATTTCTTTTTTCATGCTTTAGCTCCTTGGGATGCAGGTGCCAAGGCACTGAGTTTTTCGATGTCTTCGTCTTTCACGTTGACCATTTCTTTCAATTTTTCCACATCGACCTCTTCCACGTCATCCATGCGTTGCGGCCACTCACCGGTTTGCAAGCAAATGATGCAGCGGATGATCTCCACGAAGCCTTGCAGCAGGAGCAATGCGCCTGCCAAAGGCAATACTGTTTTGAACGGATACAAAGCAGGTCCGTCTGCAGTGATGTTGGAGTGCTCTTGTATCGCCCAGGAGTCGCCAGCGAAGCTGATGCCCGCCCACGCCAAGGCGACAACGCCGGGTATGAAGAACAGAATGTAGAGTGCCAAATCCAAGCCAGCTTGCAGCCGTGGTGGGAAAAAGCCGTACAGCACGTCGCCGCGCACGTGCCCGTTTTTGGACAGGGTGTAGGCGCCAGCCATCATGAACACCGAGCCATACAACATGATCATCACGTCGAAAGCCCAAGGGTGGGGGTTGTTGAGCACATAGCGCGAGAACACCTCCCACGAGATCATGAGGGTGAGCGCCATGATGAGCCAGGAAAAAATCTGGCCAAAAAATGTGCTGAGGCGGTCAACTGAAAAAAGTAATTTTTGCATTTTTCTTCTCAAATAAAAAAACAGGCCATCCAAGTTGACCTTGGATGGCCGTAGGCACTTGCCAGTGCCAGACTTACGCGGCTATTAGCCCTTTTTAGCCATGAAGAAATTCACGGCCATACGGCGGCTGACAACGGTGTCTGCTTCCCACTTCGTGGCACGCGCGGCAAATGACTTCTGCGATTCCACGATCTCTTTGAACAAAGCGTTCTCAGAGGATTTCTTCTCGATGATGCCTTCCCACAACTCGAGCTGCGCCTGCAGTACGCTGTCAGGCGTTTTGTAGAACTTGACCTTGTCTTTGACCTGGAGCTCGATGTAGTCTTTGGAGTAGCGGTCAACCGCTTTCCACGACATATCAGCCGAGGATGCCTCTACTGCGCCGGTGATGATCGAACGCATTTTTTCTGGCAGTCCATCGTACTTGGCCTTGTTGAACATAATTTCAAAGGTTTCTGCGCTCTGGTGGTAGCTCTGCAGCATGCACACTTTGGACACATCGGGGAAGCCCAAGATACGGTCAGAGGTTGCGTTGTTGAACTCAGCAGCATCCAGCAGTCCACGGTCCATTGCTGGCACGATCTCGCCGCCTGGCAAAGCATTCACGGCAGCACCCATGGCGGTGAACAGGTCAATCGCCAAGCCGTTGGTACGGAATTTCAGACCTTTGAAGTCCTCCGCCTTGGTGATGGGCTTCTTGAACCAGCCCAAAGGTTGGGTGGGCATAGGGCCGTACAGGAAAGACTGCACGTTGGCACCGATAGATGCATACAGTTTGGTCAGCAGCTGTTGGCCGCCGCCGTATTTGTGCCAGGACAGCAACATATTGGCGTCCATGCCGAATGCGGGACCTGAATTCCACAATGCCAGCGCATTCTGCTTACCGTAGTGGTAGCCCAACACGCCGTGACCGCCGTCCAGGGTTCCCTTGGTCACAGCTTCCAATAGACCGAACGCCGGCACAACCGCGCCCGCTGGTAGCACTTCAATCTTGAGTTCGCCGCCGGTCATATCGTTCACGCGCTTGGCGAAGTCCAAAGCGTACTCATGGAAGATGTCCTTGGCGGGCCAAGTGCTCTGCCAACGCATGGAGATCGGCCCAGCTTGCGCCTTGGCCAGCATGGGCGCCGCAAGCGCACTGGCTGCAATTGCACCCTTTAGCATTCCACGGCGAGAAGAAGGTTTGATTTGGTTCATTGAGGGTACTCCAGTAAGATGACTATCCCAGACGGGTGACGAAGTGTCTAACATCCCAGTCAAATATCTATTAGGGTTACCACTAGGTTGGGGGTTGAAAAAAATTACAAACGCGCCGCACAAAATTAAATTTTTGCGGCCTCGTGTAAAGTCGATCTTCAATCGGTCTGGGATTGCAGTGACTTTTTCGCGACAGCCAAACGGACGGTGCAAACCCCAGTTCCGTGTGCTTGAAGGTGCGCGAGCAGAGCAGGAAGCATTTGGCGAATTTTTGTTGCTGTAGCGCTATTGTTCACAATAAGGCACCACACTTTGGTGTGTTCGGCCACCCCAAGCATGCCCGCGACACGGAGTTCAAGGGGCCCCGCCTTGACAGACTGATGAAGCGATTCGGGTAGCTGTTGCAGCGCCAGTGACAAGTTACGCAACGATTCAGCGTTTAGCTTCTGCAATTGCGCGAGCATCGGTTCTTGAAGGCTGGCTTCCTGTAGCGAAAAAGACATTGGTAGCGGCTTGGGCACGGTCGCCCCTATTGTTCGGAGGAGATAACGATGGAAGTGATTATTACGGACTCCCGTCTGAGAAAAAGTCTGTCCATCCGGATGACAGGCTGGCAGTTGGCCAGTGCGATGGCCGGCCTCATGCTGGTTTTGCTGATGGTGACGGCTGGCCTGTATCACCTGATATTTGTCAAGGCGGTGCGCGAGGATTGGCCGGTTTTCGGCTCGGTGGTGCGCTTTGTTGCCAAGGATCAAATTGAGCAGCGTGAGCGATTTACCCGGGAAAATATTGACGTGTTGGCGAAAAAGCTGGGCGAAATGCAGGCCAAGATGATGCAGATCGAGTCCCTCGGGGAACGGCTCTCAGGCCTCGCTGGCGTGGACCCCGCGCTGATTCGCAGCAAACCTGACCGGGGTGGGGCTCTTATGGGTTCACGCCCCATGACGGTGGCCGATTTGCAGTCCATGATGGACGATTTGGATCACGCATCGATCGAGCGGGCAGATATCTTGACGCTGATGGAAACCCGTCTTTTTGATCAAAAGATGAAAGTAATGATGCTGCCAACGCAGGCACCAGTTCAGGGAGGGGTCGTCGGCTCAGGTTTTGGTATTCGCGTCGATCCGTTTACCGGCGGTAGCGCCATGCACGAGGGCCTGGATTTCCCGGCTGCCCCCGGCACACCGATATACGCGGCGTCTGGTGGGGTGGTGGTGGTTCAGCAGCTTCATGCCACATACGGGAATATGGTGGAGATCGACCACGGAAACGATTTATTGACCCGCTATGGCCACGCGTCCCGGGTGTTTGTGAAGTCGGGCGATGTGGTCAAACGTGGCCAGAAGATTGCCGAAATCGGGACTACGGGCCGTTCGACCGGCCCGCACCTGCACTTTGAGGTGCTGGTGCGCGGAGTTCCCCAGGATCCGCAAAAGTTCCTGAAACTGGGCGCTGAAGCCCACATCACCGCGGTGTTGCCCTCAGCCCCTCGGTATCCCCGCTGAAAACGTTTTACTGCTACGGGCGAAGTCCGAGACGGCTTGCCCCTCTTCGCCGCATAAAATGCGCGGCTTTCGCGAACGCACGGCAAGTCGCCAACAAACGGGTTGGACCTTGTAATTGTCGGAACCCCATGGACTTCAATTTCCTCACCAAAATTTTCGGCAGCCGTAACGACCGCCTCCTCAAGCAATACCGCAGCACAGTCGCCCGGATCAACGCCATGGAGGCGGGTCTGGAGTCGCTGTCGGACGAGGCACTGAAGGCCAAGACGGAGGAATTTAAACAGCGCTTTACCAATGGCCAGACTTTGGATGAACTGCTTCCTGAGGCGTTTGCGGTGGTGCGCGAGGGTTCCAAGCGCGTGATGAAGATGCGCCATTTCGACGTACAGCTGGTTGGCGGCATTGCCTTGCACCAGGGCAAGATTGCTGAAATGCGCACGGGTGAGGGAAAAACGCTTACCGCCACATTGGCCGTATACCTGAATGCGCTGGCCGGACGCGGCGTGCATGTGGTGACTGTCAACGACTATCTGGCAGCGCGCGATGCGCAGTGGATGGGGCGTCTATACAACTTTCTGGGGCTAACCGTTGGTGTGAACCAATCCCAGGTTCCGCGCGAGGAAAAGCAGGCCGCGTACAACGCGGATATCACCTACGGAACCAATAACGAATACGGTTTTGATTACTTGCGTGACAACATGGTCTACGAGGCCGAAGACCGTGTGCAGCGCAAGCTCAATTACGCCATCGTGGACGAGGTGGACTCGATCCTCATCGACGAGGCGCGCACGCCGCTGATCATCAGCGGGCAGGCCGAAGACCATACCGATTTGTACGTGGCCATCAACACCGTGGTGCCGCAGCTGGTTCGCCAGGAGGGTGAGGAAGACCCCCGCACCGGCGAGGGTGTGACCAAGCCGGGTGATTTCACAGTCGACGAAAAAGGCCACCAGGTGTTTCTGACCGAGCGCGGCCACGAGAGCGCCGAGCAGATTTTGGGTTCCATGGGCTTGATCCCGGAGGGGGCATCGCTGTATGACCCGGCCAACATCACCCTGATGCACCACCTGACTGCCGCTTTGCGTGCACACCACATCTACCACCGGGATCAGCACTACGTGTCGCAGGAGGGTGAAATTGTCATCGTTGACGAGTTCACCGGGAGGCTGATGACGGGCCGGCGCTGGAGCGACGGTCTGCACCAGGCGGTCGAGGCCAAGGAGGGCGTGACCATTCAGGCTGAGAACCAGACCATGGCCTCAATCACGTTCCAGAACTATTTCCGTCTGTACGCCAAGCTGGCCGGGATGACTGGAACCGCCGACACCGAGGCCTATGAGTTCCAGGAAATTTATGGCCTGGAGACGGTTGTCATCCCGCCCAACCGTCCCAGCACCCGCAGCGACCAACTCGACCGGGTATACAAAACCACCAAAGAAAAATACCAGGCGGCGATTGCCGATATCCGGGAATGCCACGAGCGCGGTCAGCCGGTGCTGGTGGGGACAACGTCGATTGAAAATTCCGAAATCATTGCCCAGCTGCTGGAGCAGGAAAAATTGCCGCACCAGGTGCTCAACGCCAAGCAGCATGCCCGCGAGGCTGACATCATTGCCCAGGCCGGCAGCCGTGGTGTGATCACCATCGCCACCAATATGGCGGGTCGGGGAACGGACATCGTTCTCGGCGGGAACATTGAGAAGTCGATTGAGGCGCTGGAGGCGGATCTGGCACTGGACGAGGCTGACAAAGCACAGCGCGTTCACACCTTGCGCGGTCAATGGAAAATTGACCACGAGGCGGTAAAAGCCTTGGGTGGCCTGCGCATCATTGCTACCGAGCGCCATGAGTCGCGCCGTATCGACAACCAGTTGCGCGGCCGCTCGGGTCGTCAGGGCGATCCCGGTTCATCCCGCTTTTATCTGAGCCTGGACGACGCGTTGATGCGCATCTTTGCCGGTGAGCGCGTCAAGTCCATCATGGAACGCCTGAACATGCCCGAAGGCGAGGCCATCGAGGCGGGCATGGTGACCCGCAGCATCGAGAGCGCCCAGCGCAAAGTGGAGGCGCGCAATTTTGATATGCGTAAGCAGTTATTGGAGTACGACGACGTTTCCAACGACCAACGCAAGGTAATTTACGAGCAGCGCAACGCGATTCTCGACGCCTCCGAGCTGCATGCCGAGGTGGCCGGTTTGCGCGCGGGTGCGATCACCGACCTGGTGCACCAATACGTGCCGCATGAATCGGTGGAAGAGCAATGGGACTTGCCCACTCTGCAGCGTGTGTTGCAGGCGGAGTGGCAAATCAGTCTGGATCTGGTCAGCGCTGTGGCCCAGTCGCAGTCCATGACCGATGAAGACATCCTGAAAACGGTTCTTGATGCGGCCGACACGCTGTTTGCGAGCAAGGTCGCCCAGATCGGCGCAGAGAACTTCACCCGCTTTGAGCGCATGGTGCTGTTGCAAACCATTGACTCGCATTGGCGCGACCACCTCAGCGCGCTGGACTACCTGCGCCAAGGCATCCACTTGCGGGGTTATGCCCAGAAGCAGCCCAAGCAGGAATACAAGCGCGAGGCTTTTGAGCTGTTCGGTCAAATGCTGGACTCGGTCAAAAATGCGGTCACCAGTACGCTCATGACCGTGCGCATCCAGACCCGCGAGGAGCTCGACGCCGCCGCCCAACAGCTCGAAGCCAAAGGCGAGAACATCTCCAACATCACCTACACCGCACCCACTGAGAGCGGCGAGCCCGAAACTGTGTCGGCGCAGGAGCCGCCTTTTGCCTTGGCGGGCGCGGCTGCGGCCCTGAATTTCACCGGTGTCGGTCGCAACGAAGCCTGTCCCTGCGGCAGCGGCAAGAAATACAAGTTCTGCCACGGCAAGCTGTCCTGAAGTATTTTTCCGCATACGCCATGCCCGTCCACTTACACAGCCCTGCCCCCGAATCCTTGCTGTCGATTGCGGGGGTGCGAATTGGCACCACGCAGGCTGGCATTCGCAAAGCCGGCCGCCGCGACCTTACGGTTTTTCTGCTCGACCCGGGCGCCAGCGTGGCCGGGGTTTTTACGCAGAATCGTTTTTGCGCAGCTCCAGTGCAGGTTTGCCGCGAGCATCTGGCCGGTGATCAGCGTATCCGCGCTTTGCTCATTAACACCGGTAATGCCAATGCGGGCACGGGCGCGCAGGGTTTTGCCGATGCGCGGGCAAGCTGCGCGGCGCTGGCCAGCGCCTTGCAGGTGGACCCGCAGTCCGTGCTGCCGTACTCGACCGGGGTGATCATGGAGCCGCTACCCGTGCACCGGCTGGTGGCCGGGCTGCCTGCGGCCATCGCCAACGCGCATACCGAGCCGGCAGCGACGCAGTGGTTCAACGCTGCGCAAGGCATCATGACCACCGACACCGTGCCCAAGGCTTTCAGCGCCACCGTGACGTTGGGCGAAAAGACCGCACGTATCAGCGGCATCAGCAAGGGTGCCGGGATGATCCGCCCGAACATGGCGACCATGCTGGGCTTTATAGCCACCGACGCCAACATCAGCCAGGCAGCTTTGCAGGTGCTGGCCCGCGAAGTGGCAGAGGCGTCCTTCAACCGTATTACCGTGGACGGGGATACCTCCACCAACGACTCGCTCACGCTGATCGCGTCCAACCAGCTGGGCAACCCGCAGATCGACGCATGGGAGGGCGAATCCGCCTTGGCCCTGCGCGCTGCCATGATTGGTGTGGCACGGCAGCTGGCGCAGGCCATCGTGCGCGACGGGGAGGGCGCGACCAAGTTCATTACCGTGCAGGTGGATGGCGGACGCGACGCGGCCGAGTGCCGCCAAGCCGCCTACGCCATTGCCCATTCGCCCTTGGTCAAGACCGCTTTCTTCGCCAGCGACCCCAATCTGGGGCGTATTCTGGCTGCCGTTGGTTATGCCGGCATTGCCGATCTGGACCAGACCCGCATCGCCCTTTACCTGGACGATGTGCAGGTGGTCAGCGGTGGCGGACGCAAGCCTTCCTACCGCGAAGAGGACGGCCAGCGCGTGATGCGCCAGGCCGAGATCACGGTGCGCGTGGATCTGGGGCGTGGTACCGAATCGGACACGGTGTGGACGTGTGACTTCAGCCACGAATACGTCACCATCAACGCCGATTACCGGTCCTGATGTATGTCCTTTGAAAACGACCTGCGCTTGGCGCAGTTTTTACAGCGCGCTGAGCGCTTTATGGAGCGGGTGGAAGCTTCATTCGATCTGTCGATTGTGGAGCCCGACTGGAGCGCCTCGGTCGCCATGCGTTACCGGCGCAAGCGCTCGGGCCAGGGCGTACTGGTGCCGGTCCAGCATATTGCGGACATCCGGTTTTCTGATCTGAAAGAGGTGGATGTCCAAAAAGAGCGTCTCTTGCGCAATACGCAGCAGTTTCTTCAAGGCCGTGGGGCCAACAATGTCTTGCTCACCGGCGCGCGCGGCACGGGTAAGTCCTCTCTGATCCGGGCCTGCCTGCATGCGTTTGCCGACCAGGGCTTGCGCCTGATCGAGGTCGACAAATCCGAGATGGTCGATTTGCCCGACATCGTGGATCTGGTCGCTGCACGGCCGGAGAAGTTCATCATCTTTTGCGACGACCTGAGTTTTGACGAAGGTGAAACCGGCTACAAGGCCTTGAAGTCGGCGCTGGATGGTTCTGTGTCTGCTTCTACGCCGAACGTGCTGATTTACGCCACCAGCAACCGCCGCCACCTGCTGCCCGAGTACATGTCCGAGAACCTGAGCTACCAGCACACCGAGGACGGCGAAGTCCATCCCGGCGAAGGCGTTGAGGAAAAAATATCGCTGTCCGAGCGCTTCGGGTTGTGGCTGAGTTTTTATCCCTTCACCCAGGACGAGTACCTGACCATCGTCAACCAGTGGTTGCAGGTGCTGGGGGTCGAGCCCGCGCGCGTTGCCCAGGCCCGGGCACCGGCCTTGATGTGGGCGCTCGAGCGCGCATCGCGCAGTGGTCGTGTGGCCTGGCAGTTTGCCCGTGACTACGCCGGGCAGGACGCGGCTTCCCCGGCGGCTTGACTGATTGCCCCAACGCGTGGCATCCGGCGTTCTGACTGCAGACCCCGATCGGGCCCGTGAAGGCGGGCCGCTGCGCGAGATGGTGGAAGTTGCGGTCGGCGTGTTGCTGCGCCCGGATGGTGCTTTTTTGCTGACCTCACGCCCGCCCGGCAAGCCCTATGCGGGCTATTGGGAATTTCCCGGTGGCAAGGTCGAACCCAGCGAGGACGTGCGCACCGCTTTGGAGCGGGAGTTGCGCGAGGAGTTGGGCATACGCGTCACCAGCGCCCACGCCTGGCGTGATGAGGTGGTTGATTACCCGCACGCGCTGGTGAAGCTGCATTTCTGGATCGTCAGCGCCTGGGATGGCCCGCTGCAAATGCTGGAAGGTCAGTCGTGTTCCTGGCAGCAATTACCGGTCGACTTGGAGCCCGTTTTGCCCGGAACCGTTCCGGTGCTGGCCTGGTTCGCACAGGAGCGGGGTTTTCGCGGTCCGACGCACCGCATGCCGGGCGCGGCGGCTTGAAGCCTGCAACCTCCAATAGGTTTCGGTCAAGAATCGAGCGGCCCGTCGGGATCTACCAATGGGGCTGGGATGTGAAACTCTTCGTTCGCCCAGGCACCCAGGTCGTGGTTCTTGCAGCGTGCGCTGCAAAAGGGGCGAAACGCATTGGCCGGCCCATACAGACTGTCACCGCCGCAGCGGGGGCAGCGCACGATGCGGGACGCGAACTCTTCAGGCATACCGCATCCGTTTCAGGCGCAGAGCGTGATTTCCAGGGTTGCATCTTCACCACTGGCGCGCAGGCGGGCGTCTTCCCCCATGCGCATAAGGCGTATCGACAAGACGAGGCGGTTTCCGCTGATTTCCGGGATCAGTTCGGCTTGTCGGTCCAGCGCGACCCGCACCAGCTGCGAGGTCTTTCCTTGTTGCAAGGACTGCTGGTACTGACCGCCGACCACGCTGACTTTCTGGGCTGCTCCTGACTGGCGCAGCAAATTCAACAGCAGGCGAATCGACGCTGCCAGCGGACGCAGGGTATGGATCCAATTACGCAAATCCTGTTGACGCCGCGCTGCAGGCAGGTGTTTCCAGGCAAAGTACGCAGGCAGGTCGAATTCACAGGTTCCGCCCGGAATGGCGGCGCGGCTGCGCACGCCCATGAGCCAGTCGATGTCGGTGAGGGTCTGACCGGCCCGCCCCGGGACGGCGTTTAACCCGTCGAAGCAGAGTTGCAAGCGCTCGATCACTTCTTCCAACGCCTCGGCTGCAATGGCCGGGTTACCACGGTAACTGATCATGGCGTGCTTTTGCCGCTCCAAATCCTTCATCACGTCGGATTTCAGGTCGGCACGGGCCCCGACGTCCATAATTTCAAAAAGGGTGGTCAGCGCGAAGTGGTGCTCGATGACCTCGGTGTCTTCAATCAGCGAAAACACCCGGTCAAACAGTTGTTCCAGCCGCAAGTAGGTGCGAACGCGCTCGTTAAAGGGGTATTCGTAGGTAATCACGCTGCGTTTTCCGGGTGGCGCATCATAGCCGCAAGGTCTGCAGAAACTGATGCGCCTGCACCCGCAGCGCCGCCAGTGTCAGTCCCTCATTGAGCAACACATGGTCAGCGCAGGCTAGGCGCTGTGCCCGGCTGGCCTGTGCGTCCATGATGCGTTGGGTCTGGGCCGCGTCCATCCCGCTGCGCGCCAATACCCGCTGATGTTGGGTGGCTGGGCTGCAGTCCACCACCAGAACCGTGTCGAGCAGGGGGCGCCAGCGCCGCATCTCCACCAGCAGCGGAACGTCAAAAATAAGCATAGACGCACCGGTCTGGTGCGCAGCCTGCCGCAGCCGGTCGATTTCCTGCCAGATCAGCGGATGGACGATGGCCTCCAAGCGCTGGCGCGCCCTCGGTTCATCAAAAACCAGCTGCCGCATCGCCGCCCGGTCCAGCCCACCCTGCGGATCCACCATGGCCGGGCCGAAAGCTGCACCAATTGCCGTCATTGCAGCGCCCCCCGGCGCCGTCAGCCCGCGGGAGGCCGCATCGGCGTCGATCAGCACCCCGCCTTGCTCGCCCAAAAACCCGGCGACCGTGCTTTTACCGCTACCGATCCCGCCGGTGATGCCAATATTGCGCGGTCGCCTGCTCACAGCCCGATGCGGTAAAGCAAGTTGAGCGGATCTGTGGCCATGGCAACAAAGCCAGCCCCCGCTAGAAAGGGGCCGAAGGGCAGGACGCCACCCTCACGCAGCGCGGCACGCCACTTCATGACCAAGCCGGTCACAGCGCCGGTACAGGAGGCGAGCAGAATCAGCGGCACCAGAGCCGTCCACCCGAACCAGGCTCCGAGCGCCGCAAAGAGTTTGAAATCACCATATCCCATGCCGTCTTTACCCGTTAGCAGTTTGAAGAACCAAAAAACCAACCACAGGGATCCATAGCCTGCAACCGCGCCCCATAGCGCATCGTCTAGCCGTACCCCACTGTAGCCCAGACTGGCGCTGACCAAACCCAGCCAGAGCAGCGCAAGCGTCAGGTCATCGGGCAGGTAGGTGGTGTCCCAGTCAATCCATCCGCAGGCCAGCAACAAACATCCGAACGTGGACCACACAGCCGCTTCGGGCCCAATGCCCCAGCGCGCCGCGCAGTAGGCAAAAAGTGCGGCCGTCAGCACTTCGACCACCGGGTAGCGCCAGGAGATGGAGGTCCCGCAGGCTGAACAGCGACCTCGCAAGGCCACAAAGCTCAGAACCGGAATGTTTTCCACCCAGCGCAGCTGGTGGCCGCAGTGGCCGCAGCGCGAGCGCGGCACCATAAGGTTAAGAGGTGCTTGAACGGGCTCGGGCAGGTCCGACAGGGCGGCGCATTCCTTAGCCCAGACACGCTCCATCATGATAGGCAGGCGGTAGATTAGAACGTTGAGAAAGCTGCCCACCAGCAATCCCAGAAGCGCAGCCAAAGCCAAGTACGGTGCTGCGATAGGCATGCCGTAGCCCATCACACCGCATTGCCCATTTTGAAGATGGGAAGGTACATGGCAATGACGATGCTGCCGATCACGCCGCCCAGAAAGACAATGATGACGGGTTCTATCAGGCTGGACAGACCGGCCACCGCATCATCCACCTCGGCCTCATAAAAGTCGGCGACTTTTGCCAGCATGCGGTCCAGAGCGCCCGACTCTTCGCCGATGGACGCCATTTGCAAGACAATTTCGGGGAACAACTTGGAGCGGGTCATCGCGGCGCCGAGCGAAGTTCCGATGGACACTTCTTGGCGTATGCGCTCTGTACCGCGCTCAAAAACCAGATTGCCCGCAGCGGTGCCCACCGATGTGAGTGCCTCCACCAACGGCACGCCCGCCGCAAACATGGTCGATAGGGTACGTGCCCAACGGGCCACGCAGGCTTTTTCAATCAATGGGCCGATGATGGGTAAGCGCAGCTTGGTGCGGTCCACCCAGATTTGTAGTGCAGTGTCGGTTTTTAGCAGGCGCAAAAAAACAAAGCTACCGATAAACACAGCGCCCAACACCAGGTACCAGTTGGCCACGAATGCGTCGCTGAGCGCAATCACAACCAAGGTGGGGGCCGGGAGGTCCGCACCAAACGAGGCGAATATTTTTTTGAACGATGGAATCACGAAGAGCATGATGACGGTCAAAACAGCAACTGAAACCAGAATCACGGCAATCGGGTACATCAATGCCGATTTGATTTTTGACTTCAAGGCTTCTGTTTTCTCCAAATACACCGCCAATCGGTCCAGCATGGCGTCCAGTATGCCCGCGGTTTCTCCCGCAGCTACCAAGTTGCAGTACAGGCTATTGAAATATTCCGGGAATTTGCGGAATGCCGCGCTCATCGCCGTGCCGGTTTCGACATCGCTGCGGATATTGCGCACAAGCAGTGCCAAGGCTGGATTGCCGCTGCCGCGGGCAACGATGTCGAATGCCTGCAGCAAGGGCAGTCCCGCTTTCATCATGGTCGCCAGCTGCCGGGTGAAAACGGAGATGTCTTTGGGTTTGATCGTCGTGTTGCGGCGCTCGACTTTGCGTTTTTGTACGCGTTGGGTCCGGATCCCCTGGCGCGCAAGTTGTGCCTTGGCAAAAGCCTGGCTTGGTGCCCGGATGTCACCGTCAATCAATTTTCCGTAGGCATCAGTTCCACGCCAATCGAAGATGTATTCCTTGGGTGGTTTCTGGATTCCTTTTGCCGGGGACGGGGCTTTTACGGTGTCATGCATTGGTCGCCCCCAGAATTTCTTCGATGGATGTCAAGCCCGCCTTCACTTTGAGCAAGCCGGATTGGCGCATCGTTCGAACCCCTTCCCGTTGCGCTTGTTCCGCGATGTCGTTCTGGCTGGCATCTTGCAGGATCAGCCGCTGCATGGTCTCTGTGATGGGCATAACCTGGTAAATGCCTAAACGTCCTTTGTAGCCGTTGTTGCATTGCGGACAGCCCACGGGGGCGTAGAGCTTCCAGCTTCCGTCCAGATCTTCGGATTTGAACCCCGCTTCCAGCAAGGCTGCGTTCGGTAAGGACTGGGGGGCTTTGCAGGCGGAACAGAGCTTACGTGCCAGGCGCTGGGCCGTGATGAGGATCACACTGGAGGCAATGTTGAATGGCGCAATGCCCATATTGCGCAGCCGGTTCAGCGTGGCGGGTGCGTCGTTGGTATGCAGGGTGGATAAAACCAGGTGGCCAGTTTGGGCTGCTTTGATGGCGATGTCGGCGGTCTCTAGATCACGTATCTCACCCACCATGATGATGTCCGGGTCCTGGCGCAAAAATGCGCGCAGCGCCGTGGCGAAAGTGAGCCCGGTTTTTTCATTGATGTTGACTTGGTTGACTCCGGGTAGGTTAATTTCTGAAGGGTCTTCCGCTGTGGCGATGTTTACGCTGTCCCGGTTGAGGATGTTCAGGCAGCTGTAGAGCGATACCGTTTTGCCCGACCCCGTGGGGCCGGTAACCAGAATCATGCCGTTGGGTCTGCCAATGGCATGCATCAGGCGCTGCCTTTCTTCCGGTTCATAGCCGAGCGCATCGATGCCCAGCATGGCCACCTTGGAGTCCAGAATGCGGATCACAATTTTTTCGCCAAACAGCGTCGGCAAGGTGCTGACCCGAAAATCAATTACCCGTCCCTGTTGCATCTTCAGCTTCATGCGCCCGTCTTGTGGAACCCGCTTTTCAGAGATGTCCAGGCGGGCGAGTACCTTGATGCGCGATGACAGTTGGTCTTTGATGAAGGTCGGCGGGCTGGCAACTTCATGCAGCTCCCCGTCAATCCGCAGGCGAACCCGGTAATTTGCCTCATAGGGCTCAAAATGCACATCCGACGCGCCCTCGTTCAAAGCACGGTCCAGCATGGACTGCAAAAACCGCACCACGGGCGCGTTATCAATCTCTGCCTGTCCCTGCTCCGCGGCAAGCGCGTCGTGGTCCGCGACCACACTTTCGAAGTCAAACGTATAGGTATCTGCGTCTGGCCGCTCTTGGTCGGGTTCGGCCAACTGCGCGGAGATGATGTCGCCGGCCATTCTGGCCTCATTTGGACTGGGTTGCGGTAACTTGTCGTACTCCACCACCACCCACTCGACCGCCAGCTTGGTGACCTGCAGAATGGCTGCCTCGGCCTCTCGATTGGCAGGGTCGGCGCTGGCCACCAGGAGGCGGTTGCTCCGTCGCGCTAGGACCAGCACCTGGAACTTTTGCTGAAATGCAGCAAAGACCGGGTCGCGTGGCAGCTGGTTTATTGCAATGGCGTTCAGATCCAAAAGGGGATAGGCCAAGGCACTCGACAAGGTTTTCGCCAGCTCGCGGGCGGTGATCGTTTGGCTGGTCACGAGTTCTGCCACGGGGCTGAGTTGCTTGGCCAATGCCGTCTGCGCAATCGTTGTGGCTTGTTCCGCAGTGATCTTTCCGCGCTGAACCAGAACATCGAGCGCGCTGGTGCGATTGACCGGGGCCTTTTGGGCGGTGGACATGGACTTCCTCTCCTTGGATATCCAAGCTTGCCCCCGCCACACTTTCCTGCAACAGCTAAGATTCTTGGAAAATCACATTTTAGTGTCCAAAAATAGTTGCCCTTTTGCATCTTTCCCCGAAAGCACGGGTTGGCAGCCGTCCAGAGGCCAACTGATTTTCAGCGTGGGGTCGTCCCAGCGTATGCATTGCTCATGCTGCGGCGCGTAAAAATCAGTGGTTTTGTACAGAAATTCGGCGGTTTCCGACATCACCAAAAAGCCGTGCGCCAGCCCAGCAGGAATCCAGAGCTGGCGCCGGTTCTCGGCGGAAAGTATTTCGCCGACCCAGGTTCCGTAGGTCGGTGAGTCCGGGCGGATGTCGACCGCCACGTCAAACACCGAGCCTGCTGTGACCCGGACCAGTTTGCCCTGGGCTTGTACGGTCTGACAATGCAGGCCGCGCAGCACATGTTTAGCGCTTTTGGAATGGTTGTCCTGGACAAACTGCACGTTAACACCGGTTGCCTCGGCAAAGGCGCGGGCGTTGAAGCTCTCGAAAAAAAAGCCGCGGTCGTCACCGAAAACCCGGGGCTCGAGCCGAAATACATCGGCAATCGCGGTTCGGGTAGCCTGCATCAGAACACCTTGTCGCGCAGCAGGCGCAGCAGATAGCTGCCGTAGCCGGACTTGGCCAGCGGGCGCGCCAGGGCTTGCAATTGCGCATCATCAATCCAGCCGCTGCGCCAGGCGATTTCCTCGGGCGAGGCGACTTTGAGGCCCTGCCGGTTCTCCACTGTGGCGATGAACTGGCTGGCCTCCAGCATGGACTCATGTGTGCCGGTGTCCAGCCAGGCGTAGCCGCGCCCCATGGTTTGCACGGTCAACGCACCGCGCTCCAAGTACAGGCGGTTGAGGTCGGTGATTTCGAGTTCCCCACGCGCCGAAGGTTTGACCTGTTTGGCCAGGTCCACGACCTGGGTGTCATAAAAATACAAGCCGGTGATGGCGTAGCGGGATTTGGGCTGCGCCGGTTTTTCTTCCAGGCTGATGGCGTGCCCTTGCGCGTCAAACTCCACCACGCCATAGCGCTCCGGGTCCTGCACCGCGTAGGCAAAAATGGTCGCGCCGGCGTCCCGCTGCATGGCCGCTTTGAGCGAGCTGGCAAAGTCGTGGCCGTAAAAAATATTGTCGCCCAGCACCAGCGCGCTGGGCGAGCCCCCCAAAAACTCCTCGCCAATCAGAAAAGCCTGCGCCAAGCCATCGGGCGATGCCTGTACGGCGTATGCGATGCGAATGCCCCACTGGCTGCCGTCACCCAGCAGCTGTTCAAAGCGCGGTGTGTCTTGCGGTGTGGAGATCACCAGCACTTCGCGGATACCCGCCAGCAACAGCGTGCTTAAGGGGTAATAAATCATGGGCTTGTCGTAAATCGGCAGCAGCTGCTTGCTCACAACCTGGGTGGCCGGATAGAGCCGCGTGCCGGAGCCACCGGCCAGGATGATGCCCTTACGGGCTGAAGTCGAGTGGTTCATGGTGGGTTCATGCAGAGCGAGGGGCGGGGGCGGGCGGTGGACTGATTTCGTGCAGCATACGCACAAGGCCATCCTGCCAGTGCGGCAGGGACAGTCCGAAAGTTGTGCGCAGGCGCTCGGTGTTCAGGCGCGAATTGAGAGGGCGCGCCGCGGGTGTCGGGTAGCTGGTGGTAGGAATGGAATGCACCGCCCCAGGGGAGGGAACCTTCAAAGGCCAACCGAGCGCGCGTGCCTGTTCGAGCACCAAACAGGCATAGCCATGCCAGCTGGTTTCGCCGCTTGCAGCGCAGTGGTACAGACCCGCGACGGCGGGGCGGAGAAGGGCCGCCGCCAGAACGTGGGCGCTCACATCGGCCAGCATCTCAGCGGAGGTGGGCGCGCCATGTTGGTCGGCAATCACATGCAGCGCCTCGCGCTCAGCCCCCAGGCGCAGCATGGTTTTGGCGAAATTGCCGCCGCGCGCCGCATAGACCCAGCTGGTGCGCAGGATGATGTGGCGTGCGTGGCGCTGCACCGCCTGCTCACCGGCCAACTTGGTGTGGCCGTAGACGCTCAAGGGGCCAGTGGCATCGCCCTCGGCCCAGGGGCGCGTGCCAGAACCATCAAAAACATAGTCCGTGGAATAGTGCAGCAACCAGGCACCGAGGGCAGTAGCCTCTCGCGCCATCACTGCCGGAGCTTCTGCGTTGATACGGGTGGCGGTTGCGGCGTCGGTTTCGGCTTTGTCGACAGCGGTGTAGGCGGCGGCGTTGACGATGACCGCAGGTGCCACTGCGCGGATGCATGCCGCCAGCGCGTCCAGGTCAGCAAGATCACCGCACAGGCCATCGGTGCCCGGCGTACGCCCCGGCGCAATCAGCTCGCCCAGCACCGACAGGCTGCGGCGCAACTCCCACCCCACTTGCCCCGAGCTGCCGAACAGGAGGATGCGCATGGCTTTAGGCTGCCGCGTACTGCTTGGCCACCCACTCCCGGTAGGCCCCGCTTTGCACCTGCGCGACCCAGTCCGGGTTGTCTAGATACCACTGCACAGTTTTGCGGATGCCGCTGGCAAAGGTTTCCGCCGGACGCCAGCCCAGCTCGCGGTGCAGTTTGCTGGCGTCGATCGCGTAGCGGCGATCATGGCCGGGCCGGTCGGTGACGAAGGCGATTTGTGTGCGGTAGCTGTTGCCGTCGGCGCGGGGTTTGAGCGCGTCCAGCAAATCGCACACCGTGTGCACGATGTCCAGATTGGGCATCTCGTTCCAGCCGCCAATGTTGTAGGTCTCGCCCAAGCGGCCCTGCGCCAGCACGCAGCGGATGGCGCTGCAGTGGTCTTTGACATACAGCCAGTCGCGGATCTGCTGCCCGTCCCCATAGACCGGCAGCGGCTTGCCCGCCTGCGCGTTGACGATCATCAGCGGAATCAGTTTTTCCGGGAAGTGCAGCGGCCCGTAGTTGTTGCTGCAGTTGGTCGTCAGCACCGGCAGGCCATAGGTGTGGTGGTAGGCCCGCACCAGGTGGTCGCTGGCGGCCTTGCTGGCGCTGTAGGGGCTGTTGGGCTCGTAGGGGTGGGTTTCGGTAAAGGCCGGGGCGTCCTTGGCGAGCGAGCCGAAGACTTCGTCGGTGGAAACATGCAGCAGCCGGAATGCCGCTTTCGCTGCCGGTTCCAGGTTTCCCCAGTAAACCCGCACCGCTTCCAGCAGCTGGAAGGTTCCCACGATATTCGTCTGCACAAAAGCGCCAGGCCCATGGATGGAACGGTCCACATGGCTCTCAGCGGCGAAATGCAGTACCGCCCGAGGCTGGTGTTCGTTTAGCAGCCGAGCCACCAGCGCCGCGTCCCCAATGTCGCCATGCACAAAGGTATGCAGCGGGTTGCTGCGCAGGCTGTCCAGGTTGTGCACATTGCCCGCGTAGGTGAGGGCGTCGAGGTTGACCACGGCTTCGTCGCAGCCAGCCAGCCAGTCCAACACAAAATTGCTGCCAATGAATCCGGCGCCGCCGGTAACAAGAATGGTCATCGCCCGAGTTTAGCTGCGCGCCTAGCGGCACCGGTTGCCGACAACCCTGAGCGGTTAGGATGCCGCCGCGGGGTATGAGCAGCCGTTTCCCGCCCCGTCGTTTTTGAATATTTCTCTGCTGTTTGTTTTCCAGGAGCTTTTGCATGACACCCCACATCGCCCAAAAATCCCCCTATGCCACCGATGTGGAGGCAGGCAAAGACTACTACTGGTGCTCCTGCGGCCAAAGCAAGGCACAGCCCTTTTGCGACGGTTCCCACAAAGGCTCGGAATTCACGCCCGTGAAGTACCACGCCGACGCGTCCAAAACCGTGTATTTCTGCGGTTGCAAAGCCAGCGGCAGCAAGCCCCTGTGCGACGGCGCACACAAAGCCTTGGACTGATCATCGGCCAATGGGCGGGCTGCCTTAACCGGCTGCCTTAACCGGCCGCGCTACGACAGTCCGGCTAATTCCCGCACATGCACCTCTACGCTGCGGCCCAGGGCGTTGAGGTTGTAGCCGCCTTCCAGGCAGGAGACGATTCGACCCTGGGCGTGGCGCGTCGCCACCGATTTGATTTGGCGCGTGATCCAGCGGTAATCGTCCTCCACCAGCCCGAGCTGGCCCAGATCGTCTTCCCGGTGGGCGTCAAACCCGGCGCTGACGAACAGCATCTTTGGGGCGAAAGCCTCCAGGCGGGGTAGCCATTGGGTTTCGATCAGCGCGCGTATCGCCGGGCCCTTGGTGTACGCCGCCACCGGCAGATTCAGCACATTGGCCGCGCCAGAGGTGCTACCGCCATGCGGGTAAAAAGGGTGCTGGTAAAACCCCGCCATCAGGATGCGCGCGTCCCCGGCCACGATGTCCTCGGTCCCGTTGCCGTGGTGCACGTCAAAATCGATGATCGCCACCCGCTCCAGCCCGTGCTGCTCCAGCGCGTACTTGGCGGCCAGCGCCACGTTGTTCACCAGACAGAAACCCATGGCCCGGTCGTGGCAGGCGTGGTGCCCCGGCGGACGCACCGCGCAAAACGCGTTCTCCGCCTCGCCTCGCAGCACCGCGTCAGTGGCCGCCAGTGCGGCCCCGGCGGCGCGGCGCACCGCGTCCCATGTCTTCGGGTTCATGGCGGTGTCCGCGTCTAAGTAACTTAAAGCTCCCTGGTCCGGCCCCGCAGCTGCGGTCACGCGGGTGTGGTGCAGCAGCAGGTTTTCCAGGTGCGCGTGCGCGTGCGCCAGCGCCATCTGCTCCATGGTCGCCAGAGGCGGCTCACGCCAGTCGAGCGCGTCCATGAGGCCGCTGGCGTGCAGGCGATCATGGATGGCATCGAGCCGCTCGGGGCATTCGGGGTGGCCCGGTCCCATGTCGTGGGCCAGGCAGTCGGGGTGGGAGAAGTAAGCGGTGGTGGTCACAACAAATGGATCTCTCAGCGGGGGGGCAAGTGGTCTCCCGCATTGTCCACCAGCACGCGTCTCATCCTGTGCCGGCCTATCATCGCCCTATGCAATTTGATGCCCTGTTTTGGTTGGCCGCCCTGGCTGCGTTCCTGGTCGGTTCTTCCAAAGGGGGCTTACCCGCAGTGGGCATGCTGGCGGTGCCGGTGCTCTCAATGCGCATGTCGCCGGTGCTGGCTGCCGCGTTGCTGCTGCCCATTTTTGTGGTCTCGGACGTCGCCGGTCTGTGGCTCTACCGGCGCGACTACAGCTCCGCGAACGTGCGCATCCTGGTGCCCGCAGGTATTGCGGGTGTGCTGGTGGGTTGGCTGACCGCTGCGTGGGTGTCAGACCGGGCTATCACCTTTCTGATCGCTCTGGTCGGCTTGGGCTTTTGCCTGAACCTGTGGTTGCGCAAAAACCGTGACGCGCCGGCGCTGCCGCCCCAGGGTGCCAAGGGCTGGTTCTGGGGCACCCTGGCGGGATTCACCAGCTTTATTTCCCATGCAGGCGCGCCACCTTTTCAGGTCTACATGCTGCCCCAGCAACTGCCCAAGGCCGAATTCGCCGGCACCGCCACCATTGTCTTCGCCGTCATCAACGCCGCCAAGATCATCCCCTACCAAAATCTGCGACCCTACTCAGTGGACGGTTTGTCCTACGCCGCTGCGCTGGTGCCCTTTGCTTTGGCCGGTGCGCTGTCAGGTGCCTACCTGACCCGCCATGTCTCGCAGCGCTGGTTTTATTTGTTGGTGCAAGTCAGCCTTTTTGGCGTGTCCATCAAATTGCTGGTCGACGCCGTTATGGGCTAGTGCCGTTTGACCCTTTGCGCAGGCGGTTTGATACAGGTCATACAAACCTGTTTTTGCCTGCTGCGCTGGCGCGCAAGGGTGGGATGGCGCACCACAATGGGTTCAAGCACTTTTGCTCTGTCCCCAACTGCAGGAACCGCATCCATGTCCCATTACCACGCCGTCGTCTGGATTGACCATGTGCAAGCCCATGTCATCCACTTCAGCCCCGACGATGTCGAGAAATTTGTTGTCCAGCCCCACCACCCCCACCACAAGCTGCATTCCACCGCAGGCACTTTGGGCGATGGCCGAGCGCCCGAAGACAAGGACTATTACCACCGCGTGGCGCAGGCCCTGTCTGGTGCGCAGGAAATCCTGGTCGTCGGCCCTGCGCAGGCCAAGCTACACCTGGTCAAACACATCCACGCCCACGACCACGCGCTGGTGCCCAAGCTGATCGGTGTCGAAACCGTAGACCATCCCACCGACGGGCAGCTGGTGGCCTACGCCCGCAAATACTTCCGGGCCAAAGACGCCATGCTGTAGTGGATACCTGGGGGCCGCGGGTGTTCTAGCCATTTGGTACGCGCTTCAACAAATTGCAAATGTGCAATAGATAATTTTCAACTACATACTGCTAAATAATATTTGCATTTAGTTTAGTCATTAAATTTGCCATATGTAAGCAATATTTAATGAAAATAGAACCAATTGCTCGTAGGATGGACTGAGAAAATTCGAGCTGTGCTCAATTCGTTGGATAGAAATAACAAAGATGACGCTTTTCGTTCGGTATGGCCGTAGTTTCTTAGTGATTGTGGTGGCGTCCGCAGGAATGGCCGGGTGCCAGCAGTTGAGAAGCGACTTGGCTGATTTCATTTCGCCGCCCTCAGAGTTGCAGATCGTTGCACGCTTAAACGAAGCCGCGAATGGCGGCAATGTTGACCAGGCGATCGCTGCCGGTGAGAAATTTGTTGCAGGCAGCCAGAACCCCAACCGATTGGTTCATGCCCGGCTCGCTGAGCTGTATTTGTCCCAGGGAAATGCAGCCCAATCCCTTGCCCACCTCGCACTGAGCAACGGCCATCTGCAAAGTGGATCCTCGCATTCCGTTACGGTGCAAAGCCGCACCCAGGAGTCTGTGCAAGCTCCGCAGGAGGCAGAGTCGCCTGCGGCCTCGGCGACTATTGGTCCTAACGGTGTTGAGGCATCCGCTGGAAATGCGAGAGCCAGCGTTAAACCATAAACCCACCCGCGCCAACCCAATCAAGAAAAAAGGAACTGAACATGTTGTTGAAAAAGTCCATCCTCGCTTTGGCGATTTGCAGTGCTGTTGGTTTGACTGCGCCCGCATATGTCTGTGCGCAGGCCATTCAAGCTACCGGCAAAACGGAAGTGGACATCAAAGGGTTTAAAGACCTTTTGGCTGCACGTGCTGCCGGACGAAAAGTAGCAGAGCGGGATGCAATCAAGGCGGCGCTGAAGCTCAAGCTCAATATTGACGCATCCAACCCGAAAGTGGAGGCGGCTTTAGAGGATTTCGTCAAAAACTTCGCGAGTAACCTGAAGTCGACGTTTCGCACGGAATCCGACATCTTGACGGTCACTACAGTGTTGAGCGTGGACTCGGCGGAACTTGTGGACATGGCGCGGTCCATGGGTTTGCAGGACACGAATGTGATGGAGTCCGCATCGGTCGTGTTTATTATTGATGAGTATTGGGGCATCGCCACCCATTTAGATCCGTCGCAACCGCTGGTCAGCGAGACGGAAGTTTTCCAGGACAAGAGCTCGTTCTCCGACACGAGTGCCCAGGCATCATCCAGTTCATTTTCCGATACGAGCGCCAAGGGGTCCGCCAGCGCCAGTGATTCCACCTCCTTGTCAGCGTCCTCTAAGGAGTCATCGGCTTTAGCTGCCTCATCCAAGCAATCCTCGGCCTTGGCGGCTTCATCTAAGCAATCATCGGCGATGGCCGCTTCTTCCAAGGAGTCATCCGCAATCGCAGCGTCAGAAAAGTCCGCAGTGAACGCAAGCAGCGCATCGGCAGTCAAGGGCAGTGACAGCGCGGCGATTGCAGTGCAGGGCCAGTCCGGCTCGGGCGCTGCCAGCAGACAAACCCAGGTTAGTGGAGCGCAAAGCCAAAACCTTGCGGCCAGCAAATCAAGCGCAGTTGCCGCAAGCAGTGCTGCCGATAACCGCGTAGCGGCTAGCGCCGCTTCGGACAACCGCGTTGCAGCCAGCACCGCTTCAGACAGCCGCGTAGCAGCTAGCAGCGCGTCGGATCAGCGCCTGACAACGGCATCGAGCTCCGCGAGCGCATCGTCTTTCGATAAACAAAATGTCAACGCCCAGTCCAGTTCATCGGATGTGAAGAACATTCAGCAGCAGAAGGACGTGACGATTGTCAAGACCAAAACGGTATTCCCGGATGTTTCCAATGCGAAACCGTCTGATGCGCAAGCTGCAATGATCAGCCAACGTCTGGCGCAAGTGGTGAAGCAATATGGCATTGAGTACACCCCAGAGCGCGATCTCCGGGAGACCGGGAAAGGCAAGATGCTGATTGCCGAAATTGAGGCACAACGCCGCTGGGACGAATACACGGCGAAGGTTGGTAAAAACCCGTTTAATGCGAAATTTGTTGTGTATGGCACCTCGGTTATGAACGCCGAGGGCAAAAGCGATAGCGGGCAAACAATCTGTACCGGCACTTTAAAGCTGGAGTCCTTCAGTGTCGATACGGGACGCGGCTTGGTATCGGCCACCTTGAACAAGGGCGCCCAAGGCACATCGGATCAAAACTGCCGCAGCAACCTGTCCACCGCGCTGGCTACTGAATTGGCGCAGACCATTGGCAACGCTGCAACGCGCGAGCTGCAACTGGTCGCCACACAAGGTAAGTCGTATACGGTCACCCTGTTCAGCCTGACTGCGATTTCCCGGCGCGTAGGCGGACCATTTGAAGACCTGCTGAAAGCGATCGGCAGTGTGCGTGACGACAAGCGCACGGACTCGGCGCGGGTTTATACCGTCTCCTATAAGGGCGGAGACTTTGCCCGCCGCTTGGAGAAACTCCTTGACGACATGGGCGATGCGGGTAAAGCGGGTGAAGTCGCAAATCGCGGGAACCGCTACGTGGTCTGTTTAGAGGGCAAGTGTCCCTCTGAATATTGATGCGGCACGCTGAATCAAGGGCGATCCGATGAGACTCAGCCGCACTCTGGCCTTGCTTGCTGCGCTGTGGAGCGGCTGGTGTGGGGCTTCGCAATCGCAGTTCTATGTGTTTCCGGTGAAAGAGTTGGACGGGATCAGCAGCAAGATCGCCCCTGAAAGCCGCACACTGATAGACGAGCGTGTGCGCTCGGTGTTTACACCGGAGGTGCAAGCGGCAATATTGGCCGGTTTCAGCAAAGCCCTTACCGTTGCGTTTCCTGAAAGCACGGTTCATGCGCAGCAGGTTTTCAGTAGCTTAAAGGGGCAATATCAATTTATTGATGCCCCTATGTGTGGCGAAGGCTTTGCCGTGCCGGTGGACAGCAGTTACGCTGCGGTCGTTGGCTTAACCCGTGGGTCTTGGTATGAGGTGGAGCGGGACGGTGGGCGGGTAGAGATATTGATACCGATTACCCTGAATCTCCAGCTCATCAAGCCTGATTTGTCGAAGGTTGTGTATTCAATAAGCGAGACGCTTTACTCTCCGTTTATCTTTACCAAAGACGAAATTGGAAAGCCGGCGATGACCGCTAAGCTTGCCGAAGTCGTTGTGAAGGGTTTGAATATCCAAATTGCCAGTCTCGTGGAGACCCTAAAGGCAAATTTCAAGCCGAAAGATGTGCCTATCAAGGTGGTCGGCCGGGAGCGGGGACTGTTTGTTGTCGATCGTGGATTTGAGGTCGGATTCACCGTAGACGAGGAATTAACTGCCGCCAACCTGAAGGGCGGTGCGCTTGCACTATTTAGAGTAATCAGCGTGGACTCTGGTTATGCCATCCTCAAGCTTATTCAAGGCAGCGCCGAAAAGGGCGATTCATTTGTCTTTACTTTTGAGTCGCCCGCGGATGACAGTCGCAAACCTCGTGTCATGCCGGTGACGGATACGCGCTCTGGCGGACAAACAGCAGCCGTGGTAGCCGACCTATTTTCAAAGAGCATAGGTTTTAAGGCTGGATTTCAGTTGTCGCCGGTGAATGCGAATTTCTCCCAGACCATGACCATGATCCGTTTTGCGGCAAGTTGTGTTCCATGGGATAAATATCCATCAACCAAACAGATATTTGAAAGCCGCACTGATGCGCCGGACTTTTTCATGAAGTTTAGTGTCGCCAAATCGCCAGTCGTGAGGCAATCGGGTGTGGGCGCGGTAAAGACTATTGATTCCTTCGTAACTACAGTAACCGCCCAATTGGTTGACAAGAGCGGCAACGTTATTTTTTCCGACATTGCGTCGGATAAATATGTTTTAGAAAAGACCGGTGGTCAAGGTTTGTCGATTGCGAACGCTGAGGAGATTTCCTTGAAAAACGCGACGATTGCGCTAGCCAACGCATTTGTGAAAAATGCGAAATTTGAAAATGGCAATTTCAAGATATCGGGCGTGGGTAAGTCGACCTTGAACGCGGAAGGACTGAACTTGCCTGCAGGGATGGATCCGGGTTACGAGATAGTGCGGCAGTTTGAGACAAAGGTTAACGGTGCGCCTGTCTACATGCGGGTTGCGATCGACAAGGGCACTGCCGGACCTGCGCCAGTGGCGAATGGCATGGCATTTAGCTATTCGAAAATAGAATTCGCCCCAGAGAACGGGGATGTCCTGAGAGTTTTTAATATGCCTAAGGCTGGGCAGACCCGACTCTCGGAATGTGCTACCAGTTATAAAGCCGCTAATTCGGTTCCAGCCGAATATTTAATACCAATGGTCAGGCACGCAGCGTACAAATCTGCCAAGTTTCAACCCATATTGAACGAGCCGGCTTTCTACGTGGAGTCTAATAATCTGCTGAAAGCAGGGTTTTTTAAGCTGCAAATGGGCGTCCCGCAAGTAACCGAACAATGTATCAAGGCCGGATATTCGGTGGTGCCGCAGCCTGAAACATGTCAAGAAAACCTCTGCTCTGTGAAATCATTGTTTGCCACGACATTGATTTTGGAGAAGGATGGGGTGCGCGTAGGGAACTATGTGCAAGCCGAAACTGTGACCTTTGATGGGTTCAGTAAATCTGAGGCGACAAATTTCGTAGGATTTAAGGCGTACGAAAGTGCGTTGAAGAATCTTCCGAAATTGACGGACTCAACCAACATCAGCAAATAAGGATCTTTATGAAAATTACTCGACGCGATATCAGTTTGGCAGCCGGGGCTAGCGTAGTCGCAAATTTGGCCCATGCGCAATTAGGCCTGGGCTCTCTTCTTGGTGGCGGCAGCGACAAAGGTAGCGGAAATATCGATACTGATGTAAAGAGTTTTCTAGATAAGAGCATCAATATTGAGAAGACGATGTACTCTGCGCAGTTGGCCATCGTTGCGGCCTACGCAAGTGAAGTCGACCGCGCGAAAATGCAGGGCAGTTTGGACGAAATGAAGAAGACCACCGATCCCAAAGAAGCCGGTGCAAAATTTCAGGAGGTGTCGGAATCCTCATCAGCTGAAATGAAAAAATTGTCATCGTCGGCCGATTTCGCCGATCAAACCAAAAACTTATCTGAGGCCAAGCAGAAACAGGTTGCAACGGGTGTATTCAACTTTTTGATCGGTGCATTACAGGCTAAAGATTTGCTTCCTTCTGGGCAGGCAGTCATGAAAAGCGCGTCGTCGAATCCGATGAACCTGACCAAGGTCGTACCGATTAAGGATGCATTGCCCCGCTTAGGAAATGCCATTAGTCTGGCCGGCGACGTGATCCCAAAGTTTGTTAACGTGCTCAAAGGTGCGAATATTAAGGTTCCGGATTCCACATCGAAGTCAACTCCTGAACCTTTGACTTCAATTTAATTCGATTTACCTATCGTCCAATACCTCCTGATTGCTGACGCGGTATCCCGTTAGCAGTTGGGAGCTTAAGTTGACAGTCTTTAGCTTCGGGCCGCTATTTTGGTTTCGTAGTTGGCTACGAGATATATGAGCCCAAGGCATGAAAAACCGACCGTCCACAGGGTCGGCACATGCGGATTCCAAAACTCAGTGGCGAATGCGATAAACGCAAGCCCATGTGCTTGACTCATTCGCTTTATAGCTTTGGAACGCGATGGAATAAGCGCCATGCGCGTCAACAAAGTAAGGGATGTTAGAACAATACCCACTGTGATAAGCCACGTCGCGTGTGATATCTGAATCTGGTACGCCACATAGACTGCGTCGATAAGCACATAGGCAAAACAGCCCATCATTATTGACCCAATAATGCGGGCAATGGAAACCTTATACGTCGGGCTAGGCGGGGATGCGTCTGGTTCCAATGGCTGACCGGGACGGGCGACTATGCTTGTGTTTTCGGCCACTGTATTTGCTCCGAGAGAGCTTTCAAGCGGTGCTGCTTTAAACACGGGGCGGGGCGTTGGCTCATTGATCTGATACGCCAGCCAAAGAGTGGCTCGCTCCAGCGCTTTTTGGGCAGCCAATTCTGAATCAAGGCTGAGCAAACTACGTCCGGTAGATTCCATCGGTGCCCGCATGGATTCGCCGACGCATCCAAATGGCGCGAGCCGTATGAGCATATTACCCAAGCTGTGTGCGATAACACACCAGAGAAGGCTAATACGATCGGCAGCCAGATTATTGGCCCAGTAGCCGCGGTAGATCGTGATGGGAATATCAAACTCCTGATCGTAAGAAGTCGGTTCTTCCAGCTTGCTGCGTTTGAAGAAATCCACCCAGTCGGAAACCAAGGCTGCATATAAGGCGGGATGTTGCTGAGTCCTGTCCGGTCGTGCCCACAGTGGTTTTTCCAAGGGGAACCTCTTAGAAATTGCCAAGCTGAAGTCGATGAGTCTGACGGTCACGGCGGAGGCTCCAGTGGTCTGCTCAACCATGAAATTCCGGGTAGCTAAATCGAAATGCCATACGTCCTTATTGGCAACGTCTCGGCAAATACACAGGGCCTGATGCAGTGCAGTCAATGCTTGCGACCGAGCAGCCGCGTCGGACGGTTTGGCCTTGATCCACTCATCCAGATTGACGCCCACATGCTTCATTTTGATCAGGCCAGCCTGCGTTTCGTTGGACAGGACTGTCGGCACGGGTACCTGCATTTGGTTCAGGAGGTCCAGAAACTGGTACTCACGCGACTGCGTATAGCGGTCGTCAAAACGTTTAACAAATGGGTCGTTCAAATCGATCTACTTATGGATAATGAATCCAGACTATCGCCACGCTGATATCGTCGCGACATCCACTTTCCTGCGCATGCAGTGCCAGCGATCGGCACAAATATTCAAGGTCGCTGCTTTGTGGCACTGCGCGACCGAGCACAGTAATACGTTCTAGTAATTGGGCTGGGCTGACGGTCAAGCCGGGCCCATCTGACATCAGGACTGCGCAATAGCGCCCAACGGGCGGATGGTGGCTCTCGTGCAATATGTCACACACTTCGGAGCCGACCAGTTGGGTGGGGTGCCCTTTGGAGTCGATGTCGCGTGGCATCTGCTTGATGCATCGCCATGGGGCTAATCCTCCCCAGGGTTTTTGAAATAGCCAAAGAAAACTATCCCCTAGGCTGGCCAGGTGAAGACCGCCATCATCGGCGGCAACCCGTAACAGCGTGCTTCCGGTTTCCGGGAATAGCGCGCAGAGTTGCAGATGCCGGGCCTTTAGCTGCCTGTCCAGCGTATCGGGATTAATTTGCGCAAAAGTTTCACTGAGCCATGTCGCGGCTGCACCACTATTGGGGCAACTATTGGCACCATCACACAGCGTAAAAATATGATCCGCCACATTTGCGGAAAACGCATCAAAACCCATTGCACCGAAACCGTTCCGGTTAATTGCTGCTCCATGGACGCAGCGCATGCTCACGCAACCGCTCTGGGTCGTGGTGTTTTGTCAGGCTGCGCGGAGTGCACGTTCAAGTGAATGACCGGAAAATCTGCATGGCTGGCGTCAGACGGTATGGCGCCGTCCCCGTTGGTATCCATCCCGCAGCGGAACGTCGTCACCTCGCTCGACGCTAATGGATACAGCCTTTGCCGTTCTAAAATCAACCCATCATGGCGCACGCAGGTCAGCGATGCGCCTTCGGGTATGAAATAGTAGATATTCCCCATCAATTCAAATACGATTATTTGACTGCGAGAAATATAGGTCGCATGCACCCCAATCGATTGGACGCCAATCGGATCTGCAGAATTTGCCGAGTTTCGACCTATCACCACAGGTAGCCCCACAAGCTTTTGCGTATTGCCGCGCGAATCGCTCACCGATACGTCAATCCACGGCGCAGATGTTCTATCTATTGCGCCCATTTGTGTTCCTGGATTTGTGATCGGCGCGCGTACAGCCGGTGCGCCGGTCAAATTCGCCATCGCCTTTGCGACAGGGCTTTGTACCGCTTCCCGTTTTAAGGGTCCACCGAGACTCGCTTCCACCGCGAAAGAGATTCGGCGACCTTTCAGTGACACCTGAAATCCTTCTTCACTAGACATGCTCTCGAGCGAGTCAGGACCGAGTTGAATGGTCGCTTCAAATGTCTCAGGAACCCGCACGCAACTACCGCGAGAAGAGCGATATTCACGCTGCACTATTTGCTGAAAAAACTTGTGCCTGAAGCCGGAGTCAACCGCCTCGTGCACCGACAAAAAAGCATCTAGTGTTTTTGCAATTTCTCTGTCTCTCGGCGTCACGACCAAACTCTCCAGAATGAAATAGCTTTCATCCAAGACCGATTTCATATAACGTGTTTCACGCTCTTCCAAGGCACGCTTTATTGCGGCGGTGGCTACAGCGCGCAAGTCAAGAGCAATGGAGTCAGCAAAGGCATCGATACCGCTTGACTGAAAGGTCTCGACGCTGGTGTTTGATCGCGTCATAGCAAAGAGATCTTTCATTTTCATAGTATGGTTCCTTAGTTATCGGGTTCGATTCGAAAGTAATCTGAATTGTGCACTTTGAGAGTCAGCCGTTTTTCGATCTCGCTATCTACTGTAGAAAGCGTATCAAAAATCAATTCTCGAAAAACGGATGGATCTACTTTTTCATATACCGTATTCGGAATAAACCCAGTGACTTTCCGACCGGATTTGAGCATGTTTCGAAGATCCAATGAAAATGCCAGAAGTTCAACTTCAGGTTCGCCGTGGGTCTGGAAAGCTGCGACTTCGTTCGATATAGCGGATTGCATGGGGTTTATTTCGTCTGCTGTGTGAGATCGGCTGCCAACTGCATGGCAAACTCGCTTGCAATGTTGATGCCGGTACCCGCTGTTTGCGGATAGACGACGATTCCGAATGCGATGCGCTGCGGACTTGCAGTTGACGTGGTCTGGTATCGCCACGTGCGAAGCTTTTGCATTTCAACCAGTCCCGCCACGAGCGTCACCCCTGCGAAACCCTTGTCTGCGCTACCGACCGTGCCCGTTTTTGCCCACAAACCGCATTCATCCGAGCAGGGGCGTTTGAAATTCCGCTCAAAGGCTGCGGCTACGGTTCCGGCACCAACCCAACCGCTCTCGGCTGGTTCCAGGACCTTGCGCATGCCGGCCATGACCGTTGTAGCGGCAGCGCGTTGGGTCGACGGTTGCGGCTTTTCCACGGTTGATTTAGTCAAGGGTCTGATCAGACTGGGTCGGTTGATCGGCAGTCCCTGCGACAGGCGTGAGACCTGGCTTGCCGTGTAGGCAATACCGAGTGCACTGGTACGGGTATCACCTGCCCCAATGGCTGACTGTACCGACAACAGCGTATTCAAATAGGTACCCGTGTTGGGTGGCAGGCGTTTGTGCTGGCGGATTTGATCGTAGGTGCTCCAATCCAACATGGGCCGCGCGCCCCGCACCGTACTTGTGGTCTTTATCTTCCCCACGAATCCGGAGAACACGGCCGTCTTAGAGTCTTTGACCAGCCCCATCCGCCCGCATTGCAAGTCTGCTGCATCGCAGTCCGTACCAAGCCCCAACTTCTGTGCCAGCGCATTCACGCGGATGGGATGCATGCAGGGTCCCGCCTTACCGTCGCAAATAGATTGCTTTTCCCACCACTCGTTATGTTTGCCCACACCAACTTGCCCCGACGTTTTAATTTGCCGTTGCAGCATCAATGGTTCCACTGCCTGGTTTTCTGCCAGAACCATGGCGTGCAGCATCTTCACAGTGGAAGCAGGCGGTGTTTCCACAAGGAAAGCGCCCAAATTTCCCAGATCGCGGTGTTTATCGCATGGGCCGGACCAGCACAGCGCCGCCAATATGTCACCGGTTGCCGAGTCCAGCAGGACAACCGATACATGTCTTAACCCCGCAATCGGTGTTGAGCGCGCACATGTCCCCGCGGGCAGACAGGTCGCCCAGGAATCCAATACGCTTTGAATCCGGTTGTCTAAGGTCAGTATGAGATCTTGCTGATCTGAATGGGGGAAGGCTTCACTAGGCGCATTGGCCATGAGAGTCTTGCTCCAGCCAATCGCTTTTTTCATCCCAGTTGACATCGGGTAGGCCTGTGCACTGAATGAGGCCTGTTTGCGCACGCACCGCACCGGATTTCCGAACGCCAAGCCAAGTTGTTCTTCCTTTGCATAGAAAAGGCATGGCGTGCGCGCGGTCCAGGAAACTTGTTCCGTTAACGTCTGCTCCAGTCGCTGTTGTAAGGGCGTTGATGCATCCTGGGGCGAGGCCTGAGAAATTGAATTCGCCAATATTGCTAAGTTGGATACCCATCGCGTACAGGGCTGTGACCTATCCACCCGGTCTTCGATACCTTGAATCCAGCGGCCAACCTGCTCCGTATCGAGCTTGAATGTAGACATGAAGCGGATCTTGAGTATGGCCATTTCACGCGCGTCGCATAGAAATGGATGCCGCGTCGAGGAAGGCGCGTATGCATGGGATTCGGCCGTATCTTTCAGCGCACTTGCCATCATGGTTAGCTCGGCGACACGCGCTGCGGGGGTGAAATTGGTTTCGACAGATGAACCGACTTTTGCGCCACTGAACCACAGCATGGTCAGCGCCAGAAAGAGCAACATGCCAAATCCAAGTCCAATAAGTCGCCGGCTCAGCTGATTCGAATAATGCCTCATGCCGCTGCGCTCCGCGGCTTCTGGCTGATCAGCAAAAATCCAATTGCAAGCGTCGGTGCCAGCATGGTCGATATTCCAATCCCTAGCAACGGAACCCCAAGGCCGGTCAAAGGTATCAAACGCCAGTTACCAAAAAACGTAATGATGGTTTGCAGGAGACTGGCCAACAATAGAAAAAATGTTGCCATGGAGATCGCGCGGGAGTCGGCGTGGCCTGTTAAAAATCTCCAACACGCAAGGCCTGCCAGTGCAGTGAAATACAGGCATAAAATTAAAAACAATATCTTCGCGGCAAGGGGACCCGCCAAACCATCGAGTAAGGTTGGAATGTAATCACTGAGAACTTGTAAGGGCAAGCAAGTTCCTTGCTCATTGCACCAGGCGATACGTCCAAAACCGAACCCTGAGGGCGCTGATGCGTCGGAAAATGCATTTAGCCGTGCAAAATCACTGATGGCCGCAGTCATCGGATCCAGCATCAACTCAATGCGCTTTTGTACCTTTTCTGTGTGACCCATCACCACACCGGCGCAGGCCATAACCGCCAGTGATAGAAAGGCGGGACGCGAACCGAATACCAAAAACAAGCTGGTGATCAATAGCAATGCTGCGATCAGCGCGCCGCCTAAATCGTGGAACACCAGGGCAACCATAGCGAGCATTGCGAAGCCGAAACCAGTCAAACTCAGTAACGGTAAAGCGACATGGGAAAGAACCCGGTGCGTCGCGTTACACGTCCCCTGTCGTCCCTTGATGGCGTGCACGGCTGCGTTCCACATGACAACGGGTTGTAGCGATTGCGGTGCGTATTTCCGGACCAGGTGCAATATACGGCCTTGATCCGCCATGAGAGCACCAGCCAGACAGGCAAGCCCGATCTTTAAAGCCTCGGAACCGAGCGCGGGACCCCGCAGGAACGTGTACGCGCATACCACCATCCCTGCAATCAACACAACACTCCATTTTTGGTTCACGATGATGGTATTGAACATGCGTGGAATCCAGCCTTTTCCCAGTAACAAGGCCGCAATGATGGCGTAGCCCAGGAGTTGAATCGTGAGTTGCCGATCCATTTGATTGCCAAGAGGATTCAGGTGATAGTAAAGACTATTGATTCCAAAATGCATGGCCGCGTCGCTGGCGATGAGCAGGCTCAGTGAGGTTATCGACAAATACATGCCGATACAGAAAATCCCCAGTAAACCGGCGCGCCAATATGCAAGCGTAAGCAAAACAATAGAACCCATCATGACCAGCCAGGGCAAGCTCGTACGCGCTAATTCTTGATCTGTTCCCCGCTGCACCCAGCGATCCGACTGGTCAAACAACCGGGCAATATCCCACTGCTTCGGTCGAAATGTGTTTTGCATGCTGTCGTAGTTCACACCGTCCATTAACAGCAGCAAACGAAACATTGTTTGATAGTGCATGCTCGCATCTGCCCCGACAGCAGGTTCCTTCAGGGTCTCTAAAGCTGCGATACGTGTACCCAATGCGACCACCAGATTTGCTTGCTGCGGTCGGAGCCTGAGTTGGGAGTCCAGTGTGTTCAGTACACCTTTCATCCAACGCAGCTGTTCGTTGACATCCGTTTTTGTTTGTTCCAGTAAGGCTGATGTCGTAGGCGCTAGGCGGGGTTTGAAGTCTGAGACCGATAACCCGGTAAGACAATCAACCTCAGCGCTTGGCCCACCGGTCCAGGCTTCACAGAATGCCTGCGGTCCGCTATGGGATGCCGGTTTGGATTTCAAAACCTCATCGTTCAAGGCATACCGTATGCCCACCACGTTGCTTTCCGGCGCTTGCGGAATTTGCTGGATGAAAAAAAACTCAAGCCCCAGGATCAGCGCGCACAGCACCCCTGCGAAGCCGCTTTTATGCTGAAACGCCAGTACTTTTAAAAAAACTGCTAATCTGTTCACACCAATCACGAGCCTGGTTTACTTGTTGTAATAAAGCTCCCCTGGATGGGCATATTCCACGCATTTGTCGGGAATGTACGGAGATTGTGTATCCAAACCATTTTCGTTGTGTGACCGCCATGACAGCCGCCTACAGCAACCAGGGCCGGGTGCGAAGAACCAGAGACTGGCGTATGGGTACGCTGAGCGCAGTCCCCTCACACCCCCGCAGGTGCGTGCGTCATATCCAAATGCAGCATGCTGCCCGTATATGGGTGGGCGCGGGCCACATCTTCATCGAGCTCAACGCCCAGTCCGGGGGCGGTGGGCGGGATGATGTAGCCGTTTTCCCATTGGATAGGCTTTTTCAGGATATCCGTGTGAAAGCCTTTCCAGTCCAAGATGCTCTCTTGGATCAGGAAGTTGGGGCTGCAGGTGGCGAGCTGGATGTTGGCGGCACCGACCACCGGACCGCAGTACAGGTGCGGCGCGATTTGCACATGGCAGGCCTCGGCCATGGCGGCAATTTTTTTGCCCTCCAGAATGCCGCCTACGCGCCCCAGGTTCATTTGCAGGATGGCGGCAGCACCTTCTTCGAGTACGCGCTGGAATTCCCACTTGGTCGCCAGGCGCTCGCCGCAGGCCACTGGGATGGTGGTGCCGCGCGCGACCTTGGCCATCTCGCGCTGGTTGTCCGGTGGAACCGGCTCTTCCAGCCACAGCGGGTCGTAGGGCTCCAGGCGGCGCGCCAGGCGCAGGGCACCGGCGGCGGTCATTTGGCCGTGGGTGCCGAATAGCAAGTCGGCTTTGCTGCCCACGGCATCGCGCAGCAGGCGGCAAAAGGTCTCGGAGCGGTCCAGTTCGGTCAGAGATAACTGGCGCCCGTCGTAGACGGTGTAGGGGCCGGCCGGGTCAAATTTGAGGGCGGTAAAGCCCATGGACAGGTATTCAGCAGCGCGCTCAGCGGCCAGCACCGGGTCGGCGTACACATTGGTTTTGTCACCCTCTTTGGGGTAGATGTAGGTGTAGCTGCGCAGTTTTTCGTGTACCTGGCCGCCCAGCAGTTTGTATACGGGCTTGTTGACGTCTTTACCCACAATGTCCCAGCAGGCCATTTCAATGGCGCTCAGGATGCCCATGGTGCTGATGTCGGGCCGGTGGATAAATCCGCTGCCGTAGACGCTGCGCCAGATGCGCTCAATGTCATAGGGGTCTTTGCCGACCACGCAGCGCTCGACCACGTCGCGCACCATGTGCTCGACCACATGCGGGTGGTAGGGCAGGTTGTAGACCTCGCCCAGGCCTTCTATGCCCGCGTCGGTCACCAGCTTGATGAACACAAAATAGCGTCCGCCAAAGCCGGGCGGGGGGTTGCCGACCACAAAGGTTTTTACGTCGGTGATTTTCATGCTGTCTCCTGTCCTCTTTATTGCTGGGTGCGTGCCGGTTCAGGGCTGGCCGTGTGACTTAGTTGGCGCAGTTGATGACCTTGAGCTCTACGTAATCCTGCAAGCCGAAGCGTCCCCATTCGCGGCCGTTGCCGCTTTGTTTGTAGCCGCCAAAAGGCGAGCAGTAGTCTTGCCACTGGCCGTTGATGGACACCATGCCCGCACGCAGACGCCGCGCCACACGTTTGGCGCGCGGCACGTCGGCGCACTGGATGTAGGCAGCCAGGCCGTAGGGCGTGTCGTTGCCGATGGCGATGGCCTCGGCTTCGGTATCAAACGGAATCATCACCAGCACCGGGCCGAAGACTTCTTCGCGCGCGATGCGCATCTGGTTGTGCACATCGGCAAAGATGGTGGGGCGGGCGTAAAAGCCTTTGTCCATGCCCACCGGGCGGCCCAGGCCGCCGCAGACCATGCGCGCGCCTTCGTCCAGCGCGATCTGGATGTAGCGCTGCACCGTGTCCCACTGCCGCTTGCTGGCCAGCGGGCCAATTCCTTTGCCTTTGTCGGATGCGCGGATGACGGGCACTTCTGCGCCGTACTTGGCGGCCAGTTCCACAGCCTGGGCGTACACGCTGCGCTCTACCAGCAAGCGCGTGGGGGCGTTGCAGCTCTGCCCCGTATTGCTCATGCACTTGTTCACACTCCAGCGTATGGCCTTGTCCAAGTCGCTGTCGGCGAAAACGATATTGGGCGATTTGCCACCGAGTTCTTGCACCACGCGCTTGACCGAGTCGGCTGCATTCTTGGCCACAGAAACACCGGCGGCGGTAGAGCCGGTAAACGAGATGAAGTCCACATCCGGGTGGCTGCTGAGCACCGGGCCAATGATGGGGCCGTCGCCGTACAGCATGTTGAATACGCCGCTCGGGTAACCCGCCTCGTGCACAAACTCGGCCACCAGCTTGCCCGACAGCGGCGCGTATTCGCTGGGCTTGAGCACCACGGTGCAACCGGCTAGCAAGGCGGGCGCGAGTTTGGCGGCAATCTGGTTGAGCGGCCAGTTCCAGGGCGTGATCAGCAGGCACACGCCGATGGGTTCGCACACCAGGTCCGCGTTGTCGCCGCTGCGGCTTTCCCAAGGGAAGTCTTTTGCGGCTTCCAGCGTGGCTTTGATGTGGCCGGGGCCGCACTCGGCTTGCTGCTCGTAGGCCCAGTCCCAGGGCGCGCCCATCTCGGTGCTGATGGCGTGGGCCATTTCGTCGTAACGGCGCTCAAAAACAGCTTGCAGCTTGTGCAGCATCTCGGTGCGGTAGGCCAGGCTGGTTTGGCTGTACGCGTCAAAGGCGCGGCGGGCGGCGGCCACCGCGCGGTTGGCGTCCTCCGCGCTGCCCATCATTACCTCGCCCACCACCGATTCGTCACCGGGGCTGACGGCGGCATGGACCGTGTGTGCGCCAGCGGGCTCGACCCATTGGCCGTCGATGTAGAAATTGCAATGTGTATTCATGTTGGACCCGCTCGGTGTTATTCGGCAACCAGTTCGGTGGGGTAGCCGGGTGCGCGCAGCTCCAGGCCGCAGGCCGCTTCAATCATGCGCACGACTTCGGGCGATTGCGCCTGGCTGCCGTAGAGGCCGCGCGCGCGGCGGAAGATCTGCTGCGCCATCGAGCCCAGCTCCAGCGGCACGCCGATTTTTTCGGCAATGCCGTTGACCAGACCCAGGTCTTTGCAAGCCAGGTCCATGGTGAATTTGACGTTGTAGCTGCCCGAGAGCACCAGCTTGGATTCGGTCTCGTGCACAAAGCTGTTGCCCGAACTCGCGCGGATGGCGCGGTAGGTGGCATCCGGGTCTACACCGTATTTGGCGGGCAGCATCATGGCCTCGCCTGCGGCAATCAGGTGGATGAAGGCCAGCATATTGGTGACTACTTTGACCACCGAGGCGTTGCCCATCTTGCCCATGTAAATGATCTCGCCGCCCATGGTGCCCAGGATGTCCTGCACGCGGTCAAAGGTGGATTGCTCGCCGCCCACCAGCACGGTGATCTCGCCCGAATTGGCCAGGTGCACGCCGCCGGTGACCGGGCACTCCAATACGGTAATGCCTTTGGACTTGGCGACATCGGCCAGACGCAGCAGGTCTTCCATGTCGGTAGTGCTCATCTCAATCCAGGTGCCGCCGGACTTGAGGTTGTCAAACACACCGTTTGCGCCTTCGACCACCTTGCGCGAGATGGCGGGGGATGGCAGCACGGTGATCACCACGTCCGCATTGCGGCAGGTGCCGGCCACGTCGTCCGACCACGCCGCGCCACCTTCCAGCAGCCGCTTGGCCAGGTCTTTGTTCAGGTCGTTCACGGTGACGGAGTAACCGGCTTTGACCAGGTTGTTGCACAGGCCCTCGCCGAGTGCGCCCAGGCCGATGAATCCGATGCGGAGTTTGGAGGTGCTCATGCTGCGTCCTTGTCTAAAAAAGTGGGTGAAAAATTTATGCGTTGTCCTGCAAAACCATGTCCGCGCCTTTTTCGGCGACCATGATCGTGGGTGCGTTGGTATTACCCGAGGTGACGGCTGGGAAGACCGAGGCGTCAATCACCCGCAGCTTCTGCATGCCGTGTACCCGCAGCCGGGCGTCGACCACGCTGGTGCTGGGATCCGACCCCATGGCGCAGGTGCAGCTGGCGTGGTAGACCGAACCGGCGCGCTTGGCAAAGTCGGCCAGGATGGCTGCTTCGGACTGCACCTGCACGCCGGGCAGGTGCTCGCTTTCAACAATCTCAGCCAGCGGCGCAGTGGCGGCAATGGTGCGCAGCAAACGCGCGCCTTCGACGATGTCGGCCCGGTCGTGCTCGGTACTCAGAAAGTTGGTTTCAATCCGCGGCTTCTCCAGCGGGTTGCTGCTGCGGATGGTGACACTGCCCCGGCTGGTCGGGCGGCAGGTGTTGAAAGAAATCAAAAACGCCGCGAAGGGGTCGGGCTGCTGCAACTGAAAGCGCTTGCCCGTCACCGCCGCCGTGTTGGCGGTGTAGCTCAAGGGGTTGAAATACAAATGCAGATTCGGCCGCGCCAGCTCCGGGCGGCTGCGCACAAAAGCCCCGGCCTGGTTGACGCTCATGCCCAGCGGGCCTTTGCGCGTGAGCAGGTAGCGAATACCGGCCAAGAGCTTGCCGCTCCAGGGCCGCAAAGTGTTGTTGAGCGTGGGCACGCGCGACTTGAAAAAGTAGGACACCGCCAAATGGTCTTGCAAGCCCTGGCCCACCTGCGGCAGGTGCTGCACCGTGGCCACGCCTCTGGACTGCAGCAGCGCGCCATCGCCCAGTCCCGAGAGCTGTAGCAGCTGCGGCGAGTTGATGGCGCCGCCCGCCACAATGACTTCTTTGTGCGCCTTGAAGTGCACGCTGCGCCCGTCCAAGGTGCAGGCTACGCCGACCGCTTTGCGGCCTTCGAGCAGAACGCGGTTGACCATGGCGCCGGTGGTCAGGGTGAGGTTGCTGCGGTGCATCACCGGGCGCAAAAACGCGTTGGAGGTCGAGGCGCGCAGGCCATCGCGAATCGTCATTTGCCACAGGCCAAAACCTTCTTTGCGCGCGCCGTTGAAGTCATCGGTCAGGCCGTAACCCAGGCGCTCGCCCGCTTCTAAAAAGCGGCTGCAAATCGGGTGCACCTGGTCGGCAAAGTCGCTCACCCGTAACTCGCCACCTGCGCCGTGGTGCTCGGATGCGCCCCACACATGGTCTTCGGATTTTTTGAAGTAGGGCAGCACATCGCTCCAGCCCCAGCCGGGGTTGCCCGCGTCGCGCCAGTCGTCGAAGTCGCCTTCCTGCCCGCGCATATAGACCATGGCATTGAGCGAGCTGCTGCCGCCCAGCACCTTGCCGCGCGGCCAGTACGAGCCGCGGTGCGCCAGCGCCGGGTCGGGCTCGGTGCTGTACATCCAGTTGTATTTCGGGTCGGTGAAGGTCATGCCATAACCCAGCGGAACCTGGATCAGCGGGCTGCGGTCCGAGCCACCGGCCTCCAGCAGCAAGACCCGGTTGCGGGCATCGGCGCTCAGGCGTTTGGCCAGCACGCACCCAGCGGAGCCTGCGCCAACAATGATGTAGTCGTAATCGGTCATGCGGGGTGCGTCTGGATCAATGGCCGATACTATGCAGCGCATTGCATGCCAACAATGCCAACAAATAAAGTAATTGCCCCGGATTCACCACCGTATGTCCTTTGAACAGCTGATTTCCACCGCAAGTTTGGGCGACGGCAGCAAGCCCAAGTACCAGTGCATTGCCGAAGACCTGGCCCAGGCCATCGTCAACGGGCAGTTGCCGGTTGGAGAAAAACTGCCACCCCAGCGCAGTCTGGCGCACCGCCTGGGCGTGACCACCGGCACCATCAGCCGCGCATACGCCATTTTGGAGCGCCAGGGCCTGGCCATCGCCCGGGTGGGTGACGGTACCTATGTCCGCGCCCCCGAAACCGCCGAGGGCAGTATCGAGCCCGAGGCGGGAACCCTGCCGATTGATCTGGCGCACAACGTGGCCATGTTCGGCGACGAAACCCTGGCCCTGACCCAGGCATTCGAGAGCCTGGCGCACGACGGAAATTTGCTGCGCCAGGTGCTGAGCTACCAAAGCGAGACTGGCATGCGCCGCCACCGCGAGGCCGGTGCCCAGTGGCTGCGCCGCTTCGGCACCAGCGGGGCGTGGAACCGGGTGATGGTCACCCACGGCGCGCAACACGGGCTGGCCTGTGTGCTGCGCACGGTAGCCCGTCCGGGCGACGCGCTGCTGACCGAAACGCTGAGCTACCCCGGTTTGCAGGCGCTGGCGCGATCCATGCGCTTGCAGCTGATTGGCATCGAAACCGACGCCCAAGGTATGGTGCCCGCCGCCCTGGAGCGCGCGGCCAAGACCTTTGATACCAAGTTTGTCTACTGCGCGCCGAGTCTGCACAACCCGACCAGTGCCACCATGCCGCAGGACCGGCGCGAGGCGATTGCACAGGTGGCGCGCAGCCACGGTCTGTACATCATCGAAGACTGTGTGCACGCCGCCATGCAGGCGCATCCGCTGCCTGCGCTCTCCACCTGGCTGCCCGAGCAGTCGTTTTTGCTGTCCAGCTTTTCCAAGGTGCTGGCCCCCGGTTTGCGGGTCGGTTATGTGGAGGCTGCGCCGCAGTGGCTGAGCAAATTTGCCGCCAGCATGCGCGCCGACAGCTGGATGGTCGCGCCGCTTTTGCCCGAGATTGCTACGCGCTGGCTGGAGAGTGGCGCCATGGAGCGCTTGATTGCGCAGCAGCGGGCCATGACCGCCGAGCGGCTGCTCAGCGCCCACCGCCTCCTGGCGGGGCTGGATTACAAATCTGACATTGAATACCCGCTGATCTGGTTGCCCCTGCCCGAACCCTGGCGTGCCGGTCAGTTTGCGGCGGCCTTGCGCCAGGCCGGTGTACTGGTGCGCACCGCCGACCACTTTGCCGTGGGCCGCTCGCCTGCGCCGCATGCGATCCGCATCAGCCTGAATTCGGCCGCGTCGGTGGCCCAGTTGGAGGAGGGGCTGACTGTTCTGCGTGCCTTGCTGGACAGCCCGCCGTCGATGGCGATGGACCCGTGATGGATCCGCGCGCGGCTATCAGTTCGGCTGCAACACCGCAAGCCCGCCCATAAAAGGCCGCAGCGCCTCGGGCACGGTGACCGAGCCGTCGGCGTTCTGGTAGTTTTCCAACACCGCCACCAGCGCGCGGCCCACCGCCAGGCCGGAACCGTTCAGGGTGTGCACCAGTTCGTTTTTGCCCTGGGCATTTTTGAAGCGCGCTTGCAAGCGGCGCGACTGGAAGGCCTCGCAGTTGGAGACCGAGCTGATTTCGCGGTAGGTGTTTTGCGCGGGCAGCCAAACCTCCAGGTCATAGGTCTTGGCCGCGCCAAAACCCATGTCGCCAGTGCACAGGCTCATCACGCGGTAGGGCAGGCCGAGCTTTTGCAAAATCGCCTCGGCGTGGCGGGTCATCTCTTCAAGCGCTTCGTAGCTGCGCTCGGGGTGCACGATTTGCACCATCTCGACTTTGTCAAACTGGTGCTGGCGGATCAGGCCGCGGGTGTCGCGCCCATAAGAGCCGGCCTCGGAGCGGAAGCAGGGCGTGTGCGCGGTGAGTTTCATGGGTAACTCGGACTCGGCCAGCACCACGTCGCGCACAAAGTTGGTCATCGTCACTTCGCTGGTGGGAATCAGGTACAGCGCAGTGGCTTCGCCGGCGTCCTGCCCGCCTTTGTTGGCTCCGAACAAATCCTCTTCGAACTTGGGCAGCTGTCCGGTGCCGCGCAGCGTGTCGGCGTTGACGATGTAGGGCGTGTAGCACTCGGTGTAGCCGTGCTCCTGCGTTTGCACTTCCAGCATGAACTGCGCCAGCGCCCGGTGCAGGCGCGCCACCGGCCCTTGCATCACGCTGAAGCGTGCGCCGGTGAGCTTCACGCCCATATCAAAGTCCAGGCCCAGCGGCGCGCCTACGTCCACGTGGTCTTTGATCTCAAAATCGAATGGGCGCGGCGTGCCCCAGGTTCGCGCGACCACGTTGCCATGCTCGTCTGCGCCGCGCGGCACGCTGGCATGCGGCAGGTTGGGTACGGCCAGCAGCATGGCTTGCATATCGCTTTGGATGCGCTCCAGCTGCGTTGCGCTGTGTTCGAGCTCGGTTTTGATGTCGGCGGTTTGTGCCATGACCGCGTCGGCCTCGGCGGCACCGGCAGCGCCCTTGGCTTTGAGCTGGCCGATTTGCTTGCTCAGGGTGTTGCGCCGGGCTTGGAGTTCTTCGGTGCGGGTTTGGATGGTTTTGCGCTCCGCTTCCAAAGACGTGAAAGCGGCCACATCCAAAAAGGCCTGGGGCGATTTGCGGGCGTTCAGGCCCGTGATGACGGCGTCCAGGTCTTTGCGCAGCAGGTTGATATCGAGCATGGTGGTTCCGGTTTATTCCAAGGAGTCGGCCTTGAGGCCTTTGGGGAGGGGAAATTTGGTATGTTCCTGCACGCCATCCAGCGTGCGCAAAGACACTGCGCCCATGGCGCGCAGGCGCGTGATCACCGCTTGCACCAGCACATCGGGCGCAGAGGCGCCGGCGGTCAGGCCCACCCCCGCTTTGCCGTCCAGCCATTCGGCTTGCAGTTCGTCGGCGTGGTCCACCATATGGGCGTCCACGCCCAGTTTGCGGGCGAGTTCGGCCAGACGGTTGCTGTTGGAGCTGGTCGGGCTGCCCACTACGATCACCACATCCACCTGCGGACTCATGAACTTGACCGCGTCCTGGCGGTTTTGGGTGGCGTAGCAAATGTCTTGCTGTTTGGGCAGGCGCACGGTGGGGAAGCGTGCCTGGATGGCGGCGGCGATTTCTGCGGCGTCGTCCACGCTCAAGGTGGTTTGGGTAACCATGGCCAGCTTCTCGGTCTGGGCGGGCTGCACACGGGCCACGTCGGCCACGTCTTCCACTAGATGGATGCCGCTGTCCAACTGGCCCATGGTGCCTTCGACTTCCGGGTGGCCTTTGTGGCCGATCATCAAAAATTCGTAGCCCTCTTTGTGCAGCTTGGCCACTTCCACATGCACCTTGCTGACCAGCGGGCAGGTGGCATCGAACACCTGAAAGCCCCGCGCCTGCGCCTCGTCCTGCACGGCTTTGCTCACGCCGTGCGCCGAAAAAATCAGCGTGGCACCCGGCGGCACATCAGACAACTCCTCGATAAAAATCGCGCCACGCGCGCGCAGGTCGTTGACCACATGGGTGTTGTGCACGATTTCATGGCGCACATAAATCGGCGCGCCGAATTTGTCGAGGGCGCGGTCCACGATCTCGATGGCGCGGTCCACGCCGGCGCAAAAACCGCGCGGTTCGGCCAGCAGTACTTCCTGTAATTGCATGGGGGGGCTCATAGCACTCCGATCAGTTGCACTTCAAAGCTGACCGGCTGACCGGCCAGGGGGTGGTTGAAATCGAATAGCACCGCGCCGCCTTCGGCCGCGTCGCGCACCTGCAGCACGGCGCCCGCGTAGCTGCCCTGGCCGTCGGGGGTGGGGAACTGCACCACGTCACCTGCGATGTAGCGCTCGTTCGGATCACCCAGTTCGCGCAGCAGTTTAATGGCCACCCACTGCTCCATGGCGGGGTTGCGGTCGCCAAATGCTGCGCCTGCGGGCAGATCAAAGGTGGCGTGCGCGCCCTCGGCCATGTCCATCAAACATTGCTCCATAGCGGGTGATAAAGCCCCGCTGCCCAGGCTCAAAGTGGCTGGCTTGCCGCCAAAGGTGTTGATGATGTCGCCGGATGGGCCGCCGAGCCGGTAATGCAGAGTCAGAAACGAGCCCGCTTGCACGCGGGCGGGGCTGTTGGTCATAGATGTCCCGATAAACTGCCGCTATTGTAGAAAGCCCCCCGCGATGTCGATGAAAGACCTGCCCCCCGACGCCCGCCCGCGGGAAAAACTCCTCGCACGCGGCGCAGCGGCGCTGTCGGACGCCGAATTGCTGGCCTTGCTGCTGCGCACCGGCACGGCCGGCAAAGGCGTGTTGCACATGGCCCAGGAGCTGCTGGAATTGCCGTCCGCCACAGGCAGCGGTGTGGGCGGTGTGGCGGGTTTGCTCAACGCCACGGCTGCGGACTTGCAGCGCATCAAAGGCCTGGGGCCGGCCAAGCGGGCCGAGTTGCTGGCGGTGATGGAATTGGCCCGCCGCGCGCTGGCCCAGCGACTGCAAGAGCGCACGGTGTTGGATTCACCCCAAGCAATGCGGGATTATTGGCAGTTGCACCTCGCAGCGCGCAGCCACGAGGTGTTTGCCGTGCTGTTTTTGGACGCGCAATACCGCATGCTGGCCATGGAGGAGTTGTTCCGTGGCACGCTGACCCAGACCAGCGTCTACCCCCGTGAAGTGGTCTTGCGCGCCTTGCACCACCAGGCCAGCGCCGTGGTGCTGGCGCACAACCACCCCAGCGGTTCGGTGCAGCCCTCGCGCGCCGATGAAATGCTGACGCAGACTCTCAAGTCTGCTTTGGCTTTGGTAGACGTGCGGGTGGTCGACCACATCATCGTCGCCCAGGGTCAGGCCTTGTCCATGGCCGAGCGGGGTTTGGTATGAGCACGCGCAAACCGACCCCTGTACGCAAAGCGGCGGCGTTGAGCGATTTGGCGGCGATCAAAAAGCAGTTGGCAGATGCCGCAGCCAAGCAAGCCGAAGATGCGGCGCGGGCCGCAGCCCAGGCCAAGCTGCTGGCCGCGCAAAAAAACCTGTTTGAAAACGCGGTCGGCAAGGTCCAGCGTCTGCCGGACCCGGGTCTGGCGGATATTGCGCCGCAGCGCCCGCCGCCGCATCCTTTGCAGCACCAGCGTGATGAGGCGGCTGCGCTGCGCGAGTCCATGAGCGATGAGCTCGACGTGAGCTCGCTGCTCGACACCGACGCGCAATTAAGTTTCCGCCGCTCCGGTGTGGGCACCGATGTCACACAAAAGTTGCGCAAGGGCAAGTGGTCGATTCAGCGCCAGATTGACCTGCACGGCTTGCGCAGCGATGCCGCGCGCGAGGCGCTGGGCAGCTTTATCCGCGAGTCGCACCAGCAGGGGATTCGCTGCGTGCGCGTGATCCACGGCAAAGGCCTGGGCTCACCCGGCAAGGCGCCGGTGCTCAAAGACAAGGTGCACCGCTGGTTGGTACAAAAAGCCGAGGTGGTGGCCTTTGTGCAGGCCCAGCCCATGCAGGGCGGGGCGGGGGCCTTGGTGGTCTTGTTGCAGCCTTTTCGCGCTGCGTAGGTGCGATGCCGGTTTATTTACCGGCGTTGGGGAAGAAGAGCTGCTGCCCCTCAATTTTGTAGGCGGCAATCACCGCCTGTCCGGCAGCCGACGTGACCCAGTCCGCGAACTTGTGCGCATCGGCCACCTTGGTGTGCGGGTGTTTGGCGGGGTTGACCACCAGCACACCGTACTGGTTGAACAGCCGGGTGTCGCCCTCGACCAGCACCGCCAGATCGGCGCGGTTCTTGAAGCTCAGCCAGGTCGCGCGGTCGGCCAGCACATAGGCCCCCATGCTGGCCGCCATATTCAGCGCCGGGCCCATGCCGCAACCGCATTCGCGGTAGCCGCTGCCTTTGGCGCTCTCAGTGGGGGTGAGCTTCCAGTAGCGCAGCTCGGCGGCGTGGGTGCCGCTTTTGTCGCCGCGTGAAACAAAGGGTGCGTTGCTTTGCGCGGCTTTGGCCAGCGCGGCGGCGATGTCTTTGCCGCGCAGTTTGGCCGGGTCAGCAGCCGGGCCGATCAGCACAAAATCGTTGTACATCACCGGCGTGCGTTTGAGCGCAAAACCCTCGGCCACGACTTTTTCTTCGGCCACCTGGTCGTGCACAAAAAGCAGGTCGGCATCTCCGCGCCGCCCCATGTCAATCGCCTGGCCCGTGCCCAAGGCCACGACTTTGACCGTCACGCCCGTAGCGGCGGTGAAGGCCGGTAACAGATGCGCGAACAAGCCGGATTGCTCGGTCGAGGTGGTCGAGGCCATGACCATGCTGTCGGCTTGGGCAAGCGAAGCAGCAGCCAGCAGGGCGGTGCCGATCAGACGTGAAAAGCAATTCAAGCAAGTTCTCCCTGGGCAAACAAATGGGCGTTCGGGCTGCGCGATTGCAGCACGATGGGATTAAAGAAGTCTGCCACAGGCAAATCGGCCAGAACGCGCCCGCCTTCCAGATAAACCACACGCTGCGCCAGGCGCTTGACCTGCCCCAGGTTGTGGCTGGCGAACACCATGGCGGCCTGCGGGTGGGCGCGCACAAAATCTTCCATCAAGGCTTCGACTTCGCGTTTGGCGTGTGGGTCCAGGCTGGCCGTGGGTTCATCGAGCAGCAGCAGCGTCGGCTCCATCGCAATCGCCTGGGCCATGGCCACACGCTGTTGCTGCCCCACCGACAAGGTGCGCGCCGCTTGATCGGCCAGCTTGGCAAGGCCCACGCGCTGCAAGGCCAGCAGCGCCCGCGCCCGCGCACCAGTCCAGGGTGTACCGCGCAACCACAGGCCCAGCGCCACATGGCGCAGCACCGACAGCCGCAGCATGTGCGGTCGCTGAAAGAGCATGGCCTGCGTCAGCCCGTCGCGCTTATGAACCCGCCCCGCTACCGGCAGCAACAGCCCGTTGAACAGCCGCAGCAGCGTGCTTTTGCCCGAGCCATTCGCGCCCACCAGGGCAATGCGCTCGCCCGCAGCGATGCGCAGCGAAACCTGCTGCAGCGCCAGCTGGCCTCCGGTCTGTGCCGACAGGCGCACGCTGGCAGCGTCGATAACAAGGAGTTGCGTCACAGCGCCCCCGCCACGCTGCGCGCGGCCCGGCCATCCCAGGCTGACCAGCGCGCCAGTAAGGCCACCAGCGCGTTGAGCAACAAGACCACAGCCAGCAGCACCAGCCCCAGGCCGAGCGCCAGGGGCAAATCGCCTTTGGAGGTTTCCAGTGCAATCGCCGTGGTCATGACGCGGGTAAAGCCATCGATATTGCCGCCCACCAGCATCACCGCACCCACCTCGGAAATTGCCCGCCCGAAAGCGGTGATCAGCACCATCAGCAGGGCCAACCGCGCGTCCCAGGCCAGCAAGAGCGCCCGCATGGCTGTACCGGCACCCCATGCGCGCAGTTGTTCACCGTGCAAGTCCTCGGCATCATCAATCACCTGGCGCGACAGGGCTGCCGCCACCGGAAACACCAGCACGGCCTGCGCCAGCACCATGGCTTTGAAGCTGAACAACCAGCCCCACGCGCCCAGTGGTCCGGAGCGCGACAGCAGCACGTACACCAGCAAACCCACCAGCACCGAGGGCACGGCCAGCAGCGCGTGCAAGACCGTCAAGACCACGCCGCGCCCGGTAAAACGGGCCACACCCAGATAGGCCCCGCACACCAGCCCGGCCGTGCAGCCCAGCGCGCAGGCCACTGCACTCACGCCCAGCGAGCGCGCCACGATGGCCAGGAGCTGCGGATCCAGGGTGATCAGCAGCTGCCAAGCGGTGTGCAGGGCGGTGGTCGGCATGGATTGGGGTGTCGCACAGGTGGGGTGTTCAGCGCGCTGTAGCTCAGGTGGCGACGTTGCGCATCCAGTCGGCGGTCTGGAAAAACGAGGCCTCGAGCCGCTGGCGCAGGTCGTCGGGCACACCCGTCTCCACCATGGCCTGCGCCATACAGGCCAGCCACTGGTCCCGCTCCAGAATGCCAATGGGCGCGTGCATGTGCCGCATGCGCAGGCGCGGGTGGCCAAAGCGCTCGGTGTAGTGCTGCGGCCCGCCCATCCAGCCGCATAAAAACCAGAACAGGCGTTCGCGCGCTTGCTCCAAGGTGCTGCCATGCACGGCGCGCAAGGCGGCGTAGCTTGGTTCCAGCTCCATGAGGTCGTAAAAACGCGCAACCAGGGCGTGGATGGCCGGCTCGCCGCCGATGCGGGCAAATGGGGTGTTGGATGCGTCTACAGGTTCTTCCATGGCCGGATTGTCTGCCAGCGCGGGCCCCAGCCTGACAGGCACAATGGCGCAGCCGCTTTGACCCGTACGGCGCACCCACGGAACACCAACACAACAGGAGCTGGGATTGAACGGTTTGCAAGCGCCTGCAGGCGTGATCGTGCTGCGATCGGAGCATTTGCTGGCCTGGGTGCTGCCATTGGGCGCGCGTTTGATGCAATTGTTTTGGTTGCAGGCTGCTGAAGGACCCCGCCCCTTGACTTTGGGTTTTGCCGACCCGCTGGCGTATGCGCAAGACCGTGCCTACCTCGGTGCGGTATGTGGTCGCTATGCCAACCGCATCGGCGAGGCGGTTTTGCAGCGGGGCGCGCGGCGATTCGCCCTCGATGCCAATACCCCGCATGGCCATTGCCTGCACGGCGGCAGCCGGGGTTGGGACACGAGGGAATGGGCGCTGGACAGCCGCGCTACCGATACGGCCGTGCTCACCTTGGATTCGGCGGATGGCGACATGGGTTTTCCCGGGCGCTGCCACGCGCAGGTGGTCTACCGGCTTGAAGGCGCGCGCTTGCTTTGGCAGGCCCATGCCCGGGTGGATCGTGATTGCCCGATCAACATCGTGCAGCACAGCTACTGGAACCTCGATGGACAGCCCGACCTGCGCGGCCACCGCCTGCAGGTCGCTGCGCAGCGCTACCACCCGGTGGATGCGCGCGAACTGCCGCAGGCTGCGGCGTCCGTAGCGGGGACTTGTTTCGATTTCCGCGCTGGCGCAGTGCTTGCGCCGGACTGCGTGCCGCAGCTCGACGCCGCGATGGTTGTGGATGGGCCAAGCGGCGCGCTGCGCCGTGTGGCGCGCTTGCAGGCCGGTGGCCTGGCCATGGTTGTCTGCACCGACAGGCCGTACCTGCACGTCTACGCCGCCGCCAATTTGCGTTCCACGCAAGCGCCCTTGGGCGTGGCCCATGGCCCGGGCGTTGGGCTGTGTCTGGAGACCGAAGATATGCCCAACGGCCCGGCTCTCGGTGCCGACATCTGGTACGGGCCGCAGCGTGACTACACGCACGCGCTGGCGCTGGATTTTTTGACAGCGGCCTAGGCCCGCTGCATCCGCGCTGTACGCGGATTGCGTGCAGCCGGTGTCGCGGCCAGAACACGCAGGCCGCCCCCGGCTGAGATTAAATAGGGATATGGGACAGCTTTACCTCGTCAGACACGCGCAGGCCTCTTTCGGCGCTGCCGATTACGACCAGTTGAGCGCTTTGGGTGAGCGGCAGAGCCTGCGCCTGGGCGAGTACTTCGCCGCCAAAGGCATTGTTTTTGAAGCCGCCATCACCGGCAGCCTGCGCCGCCACGCCCAGACCTTTGCCGGCATCGCGCAGGGCGCGCACTTGGATCACACGCCGCTGGTGCTGCGCGGTTTGAATGAATACGACAGTGCAGCCGTCATCGCCAGCGCGCATCCGCAGCCCCTGCCCAAACCGGAAACACCCGAGGCCTACCGCCATTACTTCCGCGTATTGCGCCACGGTTTGACCCAGTGGGCGCAAGCGGCGGTCGCACCGGAAGGGATGCCCACCTACGCCGACTTTGTGCACGGCGTGCGCGAGGCGATGGACCATGTGCGCAGGCAGCACAGCGGCAATGTGTTGATGATTAGCAGCGGCGGCCCGATTGGCAGCGCCGTGGCGCATGTTCTGGGCGCAGGAGCAGACGCCGCCATCGACCTCAATATGCGCATCCGGAATACGGCGGTGACCGAGTTCAGCTTCAACCCCAAACGCCACAGCCTGCTGGGCTTTAACAGCGTGGCGCATCTGGACGATGCGCGCTTTGCGGATTGGGTGACCTACGCCTGAGCCCGCCCGGGCGGGTTGGCGTGTTCAGCCCTGCGCGATTTGCTCCAGCAGATTGGCCAGCGCAGCCCCCGCGGTGTCTCGTACCGCGTGGCCGGTCTCTGCGGTAGCCGCTGCCGCGTTGCCCATGGCACCGGCCGGGTTGTAGTCTTGCGCAGCCCAGGCCAGCTTGGCGCTTTTTCCGTTGCCCAAAATGTCAAACTTTTCTGCACGCTGCTCGGACGTGGATGCGAAGTCCTGTGCCGCGTCCATATCGACCAGCGCGGGTTGCAGGGCCAGCATGAGCGCGGTTTCGATCTGCCCGGCGTGCGCGCCAAAGCGGTGTTCGTGGGCGCTGAATCGCAGCGACAGGTCTTCACCGCTGGCGTCGATCAGCGGCAGCTGGTACCAGTTGACGCCGTACACAGTCAGGCCCAGGCGCATGCGCAGGTCGCGTCCCACGATGTCCATAAAGCTGGCCTGCCCGCCGTGGGTGTTGAAGAGCACCAGCGTGCGTATGCCGCTTGCGGCGGCACTTTCGGCCACGTCGGTCCACAGGCGCAGCACGGTTTCGGCTTTGAGCGTGAGCGTGCCGCCAAAGCTGCTGTGCTCCGGGCTGTAGCCCACCGGCAAAGTGGGCAAAAACAAGGCGCTGGTGGCGGGTGTGAGCGCGGCGATGGCCGATTGCACAAGGCCGTTGGCGATGGCGCTGTCCACGTGCAAGGGCAGATGCGGTCCGTGCTGCTCGGTGGCTCCTAAAGGCAGCACCGCGATGGTGTGGTCCATCACGCCCGCTGCGCGGGCAGCGGCGAAGTGGGCGCTGCTGCATTCGGCCCAAAAGCGGGACGGAAAGTGATCGGAGAAATGGAAAGGCTTGGGCATAGTGTGTGTCCTCAGGTTTCCAGCGTGGCCAGGGGTGTGTTGCCCCGGTGCAGGCGCTGGCGCGCGGCCACCTGCTTGGCGCGTGCGGTGGTGGGGATGCTGCGCGGCAGAACCGCGTGCAGGCAGCGGGGCTTGGCGCGCGCGCCGCTGGCCAAGTAGTCGGCTAGCAAAGCGGCTTGTACTGTGGCTGCATCCATGCGGCGTGGGCCGCTCAGGTAGTCGAACAGGGCGTCGGTCAGGCGTTCCGGCGTGAGTCCGGCCGTTCTGGTGGTTTCTTTCCACAGCCAGGCCGCGAAATCGGCGAAGGCTGCAAAAGCACTGGGGCCCTGCAGCAGCAGGGGCAGACTGCGGCCAAAGCGCCCGGAATTGGCCACCAGATCCCAGTAGCGCGCCAGCCGGGTGAAGGCCTGCACCTCCTGGACGCTGACCGCATCGGTTTGCAGCACCACATAGGGCGGTGTGTCCTGGTAGACCATGCCACGGGTCAGCGGCGCACCCGCCAGATCCTGCTGCGCCAGCGGTGTGCCGCGCAGGCGTTTGAGGATTCCGAGCTGGATTTCGTGCGGGCCCCAGGACCAGAGCTGGTCAAACCCCGCGGCAAAGCTGTCCCAGCTCTCGCCGGGCAGGCCAAAGATCAGGTCGGTGTGCAAATGCGCCTGGCTGTGCTGCACCAGCCAGCGCACATTGGTTTCGGTGCGCGCGCTGTCCTGCCGTCGGCTGATGCCGCTTTGCACGGTGGGGTTGAGGCTTTGGATGCCGATCTCAAACTGCAAGACCCCGGCGGGAAAGCGGGCAATGCAGTCTTGCAAGCGCGCCGGCAGCTGGTCAGGAATCAGCTCGAAGTGCACAAACAGCGGCGCGTCCGGGTGGCGGGCTAGCTTGTTCAGAAAAAATTCCAGGATGCGCACCGAGGCGTCGATCTTCAGGTTGAAGGTGCGGTCCACAAATTTGAAAGTGCGCGCGCCGCGTGCATACAAGCCGTCCAGCGCGCTTAAAAATTCTTCCAGCTCGAAGGCCCAGGCCGTCTTGTCCAGGGCGCTCAGGCAAAACGCGCACTTGAAGGGGCAGCCGCGCGAGGCCTCCACATACACAACCCGCTGCGCGAGATCGGTGGCGCTGTAGTGGGCGTAGGGCAGGGCGATTTCATCCAGCGGCGGTTGTTCGCCGATGATGGTTTTCATCAGCGGACGCGGTCCGAACAACAGGGAGCGGCATAGTTTGGGAAAACTCACATCGCCCCACCCGGTAATCACGTGGTCGGCCAGCGCCACGATGGGCTGGGTGTCGGGCTCATGGCTGACTTCGGGGCCGCCGAGCACGATGCGGATGTCGGGCCGCTGGGCGCGCAGTGCCTGCACCACGGCGCAGCTCTGCTCTACGTTCCAGATGTAAATGCCCAGGCCGATCACGTGCACATCACCTGCATCAGCGGGACCGCAATCGCGGATCAAGGCGGCAGCGCTCTCCGCCGGGGGCGTCTGAATCGTGAATTCGTGCAGGACCGCGCAGTCCGCTACGGCCTGCCCGCCGTGGCGCTGCATATTGGCCAGCAGGTAGCGCAACCCCAGGCTGGCATGCATATAGCGGGCGTTCAGCGTGGCGAGCACAATGCGGTGGGACATAAGGGCATTATCCGAGCCCGCGCCGTGCGGCGAAAATCGGTGTTCCTGCCGACTGCCATGCAATTCATGCCTATTGATTTTTTTCCCGCTGCCTTGATGCACGTGGCTGGCCGCTTGGGCCGCAGTGCGGCTGCTCTGTGCGGAGTTTTTTCTCTGCTGGCATTGTGTTTCTTGCCGTCGGCGGCGCTTGCGTCCAGTGTTTTGCTTGGGCGCAGCGATTCGAGCGCCGTGGTGGAAAACGCGCAAATCCGGGCCGAGCTGCTGGCCCATGCACCGCAAGGCATCGGGCCGGGGCTGCCCCTGTCGCTGGGGCTGCACCTGCGCCACGCCAGCGGCTGGCACACCTATTGGAAAAACCCCGGTGACTCCGGCCTGGCTACCGATGTGACCTGGACATTGCCTGCGGGCTGGCAGGCCGCAGGCATCCAATGGCCATTGCCGCAGCGCATACAGATCGGCAGCCTGGCCAATTACGGTTACGAGGGCGAGGTGCTGCTGCCGGTGGCGGTAGCGGTCTCCGGCCAGCCTTCCGGTGCCTCCGAGGTGGATGTGAAGTTACATGCAAGCTGGCTGGTCTGCCGCCAGGAATGTATTCCGCAGGAGGGCGATTTCACCCTGCGCCTGCCCTTGGCCAGCAGCTACGCCGCGCGCGCAGCGGAATTTTCTGCGGCGCTGGCGGCGGTGCCGCGCCTGCCCGATGCCACAGCGGGGGTGGCAGTGGATGCGCGGGTGGATGGCCAAAGTCTGCTGCTGCAAGCGCGCGGTTTGCCTGCTGCCTGGCAAGGCAAGGCGCTCAATGCCTTTCCGCTCAGTGCCCGTGTGTTCGCCACAGCCCGCAGCCCGGTCCAGACCGACGCGGTGGGTACAAGCGGTGCGCCCCAGCCGGGAACCCAGGTGTGGAAGGATGGTGTGTGGTCCGCGCGCTTGCCTTTTTCTGCGCAGCGTCTGGACGAGGCGGCGCAACTGGGGCTGGTTCTGGCGCGCGATGGTGTAGGGCTGCAAACCACGGCCCCCGTGCAGGGCAGCTGGCCCACAACGGGCGGGAGTGGCGAGCCCGGCCCGGCCTTGGCTGCGGCGCTGAACGCCAACGCCGCGCAGCCACTTGCGGGAAATGTGTCCCTCGCATCCTGGGTGCTGGCGCTGGGCGCGGCTTTTCTGGGCGGGCTGATCTTGAATCTGATGCCGTGTGTGCTGCCAGTGCTGGCCATCAAGGCTTTGGGCTTTGCCACGCACAAGCGCAACATGGGCATGTCGGCCCACACCGTGGGCCTGGCCTACACGGCGGGGGTCATGCTATCGGTGCTGGCCTTGGGCGCTGCCCTGCTGGCGGTGCGGGCCGGTGGGGCGCAGCTCGGTTGGGGCTTTCAGATGCAGTCGCCCGCCGTGGTGGCGGGGCTGGCCGTATTGTTCGCGCTGATCGGTATGAATCTGGCAGGTTGGCTGGAACCCGGGACCCTGGTGCCGGCCGGATGGGCCGGGGTGCAGCTGCGCCATCCGGCGGGTGATGCCTTTTTGTCGGGGGTGCTGGCGGTGGCTGTCGCCTCGCCCTGCAGTGCGCCCTTTATGGGCGCGTCGCTGGGGCTGGCGTTGACGGTTCCGGCTGCGCAGGCCATGGGCATTTTTGCGGCGCTTGGATTGGGGCTGGCGTTGCCCTTTGCCGTATTGAGCAGCCTGCCGCAGCTTGCTGTGTGGCTACCCCGTCCGGGCGCATGGATGCAGCGGCTGCGCCAGTTCATGGCTTTCCCGGTGGCCGCCACCGTGCTGTGGCTGCTCTGGGTGCTGGGCCACATGGCGGGTGTGGATGTGGCAGTGGCGCTGGGCGCGTTGCTGTTGTGTGTGGGCCTGCTGGTCTGGGCTCTGGGCTTGCCGGGGCTATGGCGTGGAGTGCTTGCGGCGCTTGCTGTGTTGCTGGCGGTGCTTGCGACCCAGGTGGTGCTTCCGGCGCTGGCCTCGCCACCACCGGGCCGCGAGACTGTCCGCACGGAGGGCTGGGGCGTCTGGAGCGCGGACAGGGTGGCGCAGCAGCTGCAGGCGGGGCACCCGGTGTTCGTGGATTTCACGGCCGCCTGGTGCATCACCTGCCAGTACAACAAGCAAACCGTGCTCACGCGGCCCGAGGTCCTAGACGCCTTTTCGGAAAGAGGGGTGACGTTGTTAAGGGCCGACTGGACTCTGCGGGATCCGGCAATCAGCAGCGCGCTGGCGGCTTTAGGGCGCAGTGGCGTGCCGGTGTATGTGCTGTATCGCAAAGATCAGGCACCCGTGGTCTTGTCCGAAATTTTGAGTGTGGCCGAATTGCAAGGAGTTTTGGCCGGGTGGTGACCGGCCCAGCACGCCGGCTCAGGCCGGCGATTTTTCGCCGCAATATAGGCGTAGCACCGCAAGCAGCTCTGCTTCTTTGAATGGCTTTCCCAGGTAATGGTTGGCACCCAACTGGGCTGCGATATCCCGGTGTTTTTGCGCGACCCGCGAGCTGATGATCACGATGGGAATGTATGCTGTCCTGGCATCCGCGCGGATGCGCCGCACCAGGTCAAAGCCGTCCATACGCGGCATTTCAATGTCGCTCAAAATCACTGCCGGATGGATGGTTTTTAGTTTTTCCAGCGCCTCTATCCCATTGCCCGCAAGTACCACCCGCAGACCCTCCCGCAGAAGCAGGCGTTCCGTGACACGCCGCATGGTGATGGAATCATCGACCACCAAGACCGGTCCGTCCCGCGTGTCCCGGTCTTCGGATCCGCTGCTGTTCGCGTAGCTGCGCGCGGCACGGGCGGCCTGGCGGATGCGCGCCGCGGCGCCGTGTACGGTCGCCAACGCCACCGGGTTGTAAATCAATAGCAGCTCTCCGGAGTCCAGTACCCCGGCTCCGATTAGCGCAGGTAAACCGGAGAGCTGAGGCCCCAGGTTCTTCAGCGTCATCTCGCGCTCCCCCATGGCCTGGTCAACCTGCAAGGCGACTGCCCTTCCGGTGCTGGAAAACACCACGGTATGCAAGGAATCCTTCGCCTGCTCCGCGGCCGGATCCGGGCCTTCGAGCAAGTCACCCGCCCAGAACAGTTCCACACGCCCATGGTCGGCAAGATCCAGGAAGCTGCGTCCCTCTCCCGGATCCGGGCCCGCTGCCGACGGTAGTTCCGCCAATCGCGCAACCATATTGCTTGGCACGCCAAATGGGATTTTTCCCACGCGGAACAAAGTGATCTGGGTCAACGCCACGGCCAGTGGAAGAATCATGGAAAAACACATACCTTGTCCCGCTTCCGATTGAATCGACAGGTATCCACCCAAGGCCTGCACGTCGGACTGGACTACGTCCATTCCGACGCCCCGCCCGGCGACTAGGGTGATGTCATCGGATGTGGAAAATCCAGGCTGCAACAGCAGCGCAAGCGCCGCCGCATCGCCAAGCTCGCCATCCTGTGGAAGCATTGATTTTTCAATAGCCTTTGCGCGTACGCGGTCGGTGTTCAGGCCGGCACCGTCATCGCGCACGTCGATGCGGGTCTCCTGGCCCGTTTGCTCCACCGCAATACGGATGAGCCCGCTTGGGGGCTTACCCGATGCGATTCGCAAGGCCGCCGGTTCAATGCCGTGCACGACCGCATTGCGCAGGATGTGCTCGAGACAGGGGGCGATGCGATGCAAGAGACTGCGTTCTAGTTGTGTGGTGCTGCCGCTGACTTCGAGTCGTACGCTGATACCGACGTCTTTTGCAGCCTGCCGTACTACGGCGTACAGACGGCCAGCGATATCGTCAAAGGCGACCAGCCGCATAGCCAAGACATTGTGGTGCATGTCCCGTGCCTGGCGGCTTTGCAATGCCAGGTCGCGGTCCAGTCCTGTCAGACCTGCGCGTAAGACCTTCTGCATGGTTCCCAAGTCGTCATGGGACTCCGCCATCATGCGGGTGATCTCCTGCAGTCGGGTGAATCGGTCCAGCTCCAGCGGATCCAAACCCGAGGAGTCGCTTTGCTGCGTGCTGCTGCGCGACTGCATCTGTAGCTCGCTTTGCATTTCCAGTTCGCGCAATTGCTCCCGCAGCCTGGCCGCGTTATGGGCTATCACTTCTGTTGCGGCAAGCATGTCGGTGACTCGAGACTGCATGCGCGATCGGATCAGCAGTACTTCGCTAGACTGGTCCAATAAGGTGTCTACCACTCCCGCGCGTACCCGAAGCGTTGCCTGCACCTGCCGCAGTGTCAGGTCCACAGCAGGTGCTTCTTGTATCGTTGGTACTGTTAGTTCCGCCACAGGCTGGAGCTGATGTAAATGCACCTGTATGGCGTCCAGCGCTTCGCGGGCCATGGACATGTCCAATGGGGTGGCCTTGCCATCCGGTATGTCTGACAGGTAGGACTCCAAGTCGTGCGCCAACGCGCCGATATGCATGGCTCCGGCCAGACGCGCACTGCCCTTGAGGGTGTGCAGCAGTCGGCGCACTTGCCCGGCTGCGGTGGCGCTGTCGGGTTGCAAAGTCCAATCTCGCAATGCCATTCCCAGGGTTTGCAGAAGTTCATGCGCCTCGTCCTGAAAGACAGGCCAGATCTCAGCGTCGAGCGTATCCAGTTCGGTATCTTCATGCTGGGGTGCTGGTCTCTGCGGCTGGATCTTTGGAATAGAAAGATTCCCATTACCCTGGGCCGCGTCCGGAGTTGTCGCATCGAACCTCTGCAGTGCGGCGATCAGGCTAACCTGCGGTTTGTCCAGATGGCCCTGGGTGAACCGCTGCAACAGGTTTTCTAATTCCACTAGGCAGTCCTGCAATAGCTGTTGGCGGTCTGCTGTCAAGGGCGTACCCGGCCCCAGGGACTCCAGGCACGATTCCAGCGCGCGGGCCAATGCCGCAAGTCCACGGCATCCGACCGTGGCGGCGCCGCCCTGCAGCGCGTGCGCCAGGTCGCGGAGGGCTTGCTGGTGGCCCGCATCTGCGTCGACGTTCCATTGGCTAAGTTCGTGCCGCATCAGTCCGATGCGTTCGGATGCTTCTGCGGTAAAGACCTGCCGCAAGGGTTCGCTCAGCCGAAGCGTGTCAGATTCAGGGGCTGGATCAAGGGCTTCGGGCGTGCCTGGCACCATGGGCGTGGGGGCGGCGTGGTGATCAGCTCGCAGTGCGCGGCGGGCGCTGTGTAGGCGCAGCGCGTCGGCAGAATGGCGAAATTGTGTCTCGCTGTGGGGCGTGGCCACACCATGGCTGAGGGCGCCCACCCATTCCTGTAAGCCAGCCAGTGCGTCGTCTGACGCAGCCAGCACATCCGCAAGTGGATTGCGGGCTTGCACCAGATGTTCATTGAGTAGCTGCTCAAACGCCCAAGCGGCGTCTCCAAGCTCCTGAAGGCCAACCATTCTCGCGCCACCCTTGAGTGTGTGGAATGCCCTGCGGATGGCGTAAAGGTCTTGTTGCTGTGCGTGTTCACCGATGGTGCTTGTCGTCTGTACGATGACCTGTCGCGCTTGCGCAATGACCGTGTGGGCTTCAGCCAAGAATAGGGGCCGGAGTTCATCGTCAAAGGTGTCGTCAGGTAGGGTCTGCGCCGGGGCACCGAGCGCAATGGAGCCGGTCTCTGGTGTTGCCGCGGGCGCCATGGCCTCGGTCGCCTCATGCCCGGGCGCGCTGAACATTGACCTGCTGCGGGTTCCGGTTGGGTCAGGCGCGAACGGGTCGGGAAGCCGCTGAAAAACCAAGGATCCCACTGCGGCGTCGAAGTGAAAGGCTTTTTTGGCCAGCTCCAGTTGGTATGCAAGCACATCGGCCAGGACGCCCAGATTGCCCAAGTTTGTAGCCCATGACACTGGCGTCTCCCTGATGGGACTGGCTTGGGAAGGCCTCTGCATCAACAGCGCGTTGATCTGTACGCGCAAATGGTTGGTTGCGAGATAGGCCTGCGGCAGATCGAGCAGGGTAAAGATGCTGCCGACCTGTGCCAACCGGATGCATGCATCGCCCAGACTGACGATTTCTCGGGCCCCGCCAAAAAAGTGCTCCAAATCAAGTTCTACTTGCCGAAATTCGGTGTGCAGCGCTCTGGTCAGCTTATTCATGGCGCTGCCCAGTGTTGATCGCCTGAGTATGTGCGCCATCCAGTCCTCAAGAGGAGGGTGTCGATGGGTTTTGCGTGCGGAAACCAAGCGTTTAATCAATTCATTGAACTGTTGCTCGACCATCTTGGGTGCCGGGAGCAGTATGTCGCATACCGCTTCCAGCGCCAATAGGGCGAGGGTCATCTCCATGGCCATCGCAGCGCTTGGGACTGCGCCCGCATGCTGTAGCTCATCCAGATAGGCGCCCATCACCTGGAGGAGTTCAGCGGACTTGGGCTCCAACGCAGTCAGCAGCTCACACAGCGCAGAAAACTGTGGGCGGACTTGGGATAGCTGGCTATGTTGACCACCAACTAAAGCGTTCCAACTTTCTGCGAGCGCCTCGTGGCGCCTGCGGGCGAGTGCCAGATGCTGCGGATCGCGGCGGCTGAAAAAATCGGACGTGTAATCTAAACTCGGTTCAGATTCCAGGCCGTAGATACGACGCACCCCCCGCAGCCAGTTTGTCGTTTCAGCCTCCGGCACAGTGGCACACGCACAGAAGAAAACCAATCCCCGGGTCTGGTGCTCCAGGCTCTGTTGCGTCGTTGCATTACGAACCAGAAACTGGTTACGGATATCGGCCATGCTGCGCTTGACTTGCGGGGTCAGGGTCAAGAGCCGAAGGCCTATCGCTTCAAAAAACGCCGCCGCTGCAAACCAGTAGCGGGCGTTGCGCTGGTCTAGATTGGCGTGTGCCAAGTCGCCACACAGATTGGCTGCTACTTCAGCAGATGCACGGTCGTCCCCCCGGATACATCCCAGCAAAGCACGGTCGAACGCTGCAGTCGGGTTGTCGGCCTGCAGTCCACGCGCGCCAGGCTCCTCCCCGGTCCATGGCGCAAGCATGTGCGCATGCCAAGTGTGTGACCACAAATCTTCGGGATGGCAATGCTGCGCGCTGTAGATTTTTTGTACGTCGCTGTAGCAGGGGTACAGCGCCACCGGTGACCCGTTATAGCCGCCCATGTTCGCTTGGAGAAAATTGATCACCGCGATGCAGGCACGGTTGACTTTTGACACCGAATCTTCGGTACAAGAGCGTGGCATGCGCAGGAAGTAATCGCATGCCGACTCAGCTGCCCCTAGCACCTTGGCGACTTCGGTGTAGCCGATGATGGCCAGCGCCCCAGCAGCTTGTCGGATTTGCTGGCTTGCACTGCGCAGGTTGCTGTCATCGGGTGATTCTGTACCGAAGGGGCCCGCCGACATGGCGTCACGCGCTGCCCTTTGGAGACTCAGCGTTGCCAGCGGCAGGGACTGGGACAGATCCCCTAAAACCCAGGACAAAGCGCCCAGATTCCGTGCCGGTACGGCATGTTTCTGGTCGGTTCGGATCATGGGTGGCTCAGCCTTGTTTGCATGAAAGGGCAGGCCCGCTGGGCTTTCACGCCGCGACACGGAAGCGGGCAACCGAGTTTTTTAATTCGTTGGCGGCGGTCTTCAGGCTGCGCACGGTGTCCGCATTCGAGCGGGTCCCCTCCGCGGTTTTTTCGACTACAGCGAATATCTCCCGAATGTCCTTGGCGATCAGACCGGCACTATCCGACTCGTGCGTGGCGACGGCGGAAATTCCTTCAATCTGGAGTGCGACATCTGCAGATAAGCGATCGATATGGGTCAAGGCCAGACCGGCGCGATCCGACAGACGGGTGCCCTCGACCACATCCTGCGCCACGCGCTCCATGGCATTCATCGCATTTTGGGCGTCCGTCTGGATGCCAGAGACCAGTGCCGTAATCTGGCGCGCGGCGTTGGCCGAGCGCTCGGCCAGTTGGACAACTTCCTCCGACACCACCGCGAAGCCCCTGCCTGCCTCGCCAGCGGAAGCCGCCTGGATCGCTGCATTGGCGGCCAGCAAGTTGGTCTGAGTGGTGATTTCTGTAATCAGTCCTGTGATTTCACCGATCTCCTGGGAAGATTCCCCCAGGCGCTTGATGCGTTTCGAGGTTTCTTGGATTTGCTCCCGCAGATGCTGGGTGCTGTTGATGGCGTCCTGAACAGCGGTCAGACCCGTGTCGGCCGCAGCCCGGGATTGACGTGCCGCCGTTGCGCTGGATTGGGCCTGTGCCGAAATCGTGCCAACCTGTGCGGCCAGATGCAGCATCGATTCGCCGGCCGTGTGAATAAGGGTGAGCTGGTTGTGGGATGACTCCAGCAACACCATGGAGTTGGAATCAACCCGCGTGGTGGTTGAATCTACTTGTGCCGCTGTGCGTTGCACACCGAGCACCAGTTCGTGCAGTTCCTCCACCGTGTAGTTGATGGCGTCGGCGATCCCGCCAGTCAAGTCTTCGCTGACGGTCACCCGCTTGGTCAAGTCGCCGTCGGCGATGTCCTGCAGTTCCTGCATAAGGCGGAATATGGCCAGTTGGCTGGTCTGGTTCGCCTGTCGTGCCTCGTCAGCGGCAGATTCGGCCCATTCCACGCGCAATGCAGCCTCCTGCCGAGCGTGATTGACAAGCATTTGCTGATGGTCTTTTTGGGAAAACCGCACGTACAACAGCCCCACCAGCGATGTGAGAGCCAGCACAGACGACAGCAGCCCCACTACCAGCATCGCGCTCTTATCTGATTTGCCTTCAAGCAATGTGTCTTGAAGCGCACTGATTTCCTGATCCATCTGATCGGATGCCGCATCCAATCTGAGTGCCGCGTTGTGCGTTTGTGCCATGGCGTCCGTGGCGGCCTGTAGATTCTGTGCCATCTCGGACAAGGCCCGTCCGTTGCGCATCAGGGTGGCTATCTGCGATCCCGTCATAAGCTCCGACGCGCCAGCCGGACGTGGACTGGCCATCGCCTCCACCAGGGCATGCTCGCGTAGCGCAAAGCCAGCCAGGGCATCGGGCATTTGCTGCAACACGCCTGACACCTGCGCTGTAAGGTGAAGACTATCCACCCACCGGCTGCTGAGCGTGGCCATTGCCGCAATAGCGTCCCATTCGGCCACTTCAGCGGGTACCCGGGTGCCGCTCCCCTTCAGCAGTGTCAAGTTGTGCAGGTTTTCCGCATAGGCTGCCGTGTCTTTTTGTAGCGCGTGGAGCAGGGCAGAGGCGTCGGCCGGGGCGTCTTGCGTGTGTGCTACGAGCACGGTGTCGCTGCGCGCGCGCGCGATCAGTTGGGCGATTTTTCCAACACGCTGCGCCTCTTCCTCCCGCACGAGCACCATCCGGTAGAGGACGGGATCCAGCTCAAGGCGGACCAGCGCCTTGCCCAGAGCGTTCGCACGCTGGTTCATCGGGTCTCTGACCGTGGCGTTACCGTGCAAGACGAGGTCTGCGGCTTTGGCAAGGTAGCGCATGTCGCTGGTCATCGTGCTGGAGGCAGCGATCTTCTGGATTGCGGCCTGTTGGGTGATGTACTGCTGTCCCAAGGTCCCCAATGTGAGTGGAAGACTCAGCAGCAGCACGCCGCTGAAGAGCCGGCGGAATTGACGTGCCGTGCGCTTTCCAAGGAAGAAGGGAAGGGTGACCAGTTGCTCCCCAGTCGCGTCACCTATGGGTTTGTCCGAGGCGGCAGCGACCGCCGCGCCCGGCGTTACCGCGTTGCCATTGGGAGACGAATTACTGAATGGGCGCATCGGTGTTATTGCTAGGCTGTGATACCTCTGGCGCGCGCCGATGCCACTACAGCAGGGAGGTCGACCTCCAGCCACCGCGCGTTCAGGGTGTCGCGACGGATGCCAACAAGGAGGGGGCTTTCCGCGGATCCATCGTCGGTCGCTCCGGGAAAATCCGCAGGGCTACGCAAACCCTGCAGGGATCCGGCGGCGAGGGCGCATGGCCAATTCAAAGCCGCGTTGAAGGTCACCATATGGTCGCTGTTTGCATTGGCGTGTACACGGGACCTGTGGGGTATCCCGTCCTGTGCGTTGCCACCGAGGAATAAAAACGCCTCAAGATCGATGACGCCATGCAGTACGCCTCGCACGTTGACGGCACCGCAAAACCAGGGTTGGGTAAAGGGAATTTTCGTGATGTCTCCCGCCTGCAAAACCTCGCCGACGTGTTCAAGCGCGAAAAGGTAGCGACGCTGCGACGCGGCAAACGCTAACCATTGTGCGGACCCTGACTGCGTGCGCCCTGGCTCACCGGCTTGGTCGGACGCGCCCCGTAGGCCCGCTTGCATAGTTGGTAGCAGCATGGTTGCCGACTACCCCAGAGCTCTGATTTTGGTCAACAACTCAGCGGGGACCATTGGTTTTGTGATGTAGCCGGTAGCGCCTTGGCGCATGCCCCACCATTTGTCACTGTCGAGGTTTTTGGTGGAACACAAAATAATCGGCAGGTTTGCGTAATGCGGTGCCCGTCGCAACTGGCGGGTGAACTCAAATCCGTTGGTTCCGGGCATGACGATGTCCAAAAGTAGCAGGTCGGGGCGTTCGATCTGCATCTGCATCAGCGCTTCGGCGGCGGTCGATGCACTCGATACGGAGAAACCGGCGCCACGCAGGACTTCCGTAAAAAACATCGTTTCGGTTTTAGAGTCGTCAACGATCAGAATTTTTTGTATCGGCATGCGACCCTCCAGAGTCACCCATCGACGCCATCGTCGCCATCGTCGATGAGGCAGCCGCAAACAGCATTTCTTTTTTACTAAATGGCTTGGTGAGGTAATCTGCGGCGCCAGCAATCTTTCCGCGCGCTTTGTCAAATACCCCGTCCTTGGAGGAGAGCATGACCACGGGAATATCGGCATATGTGACGCATTGCTTCAGGATGGTGCAGGTTTGGTAACCGTCAAGCCGCGGCATCATGACGTCACAAAAAATCAGATCTGGTCGTTGTTGGCCGACTTTTGCCAGTGCGTCGAAACCATCCTCTGCCAGGATGACCTCGTAACCCCCTTGCCGAAGAAACAATTCCGCGCTACGACGCACCGTTACGCTGTCGTCCACCACAAGAACCCTTGCGGGCCCATTCGCCTTTGCCATTTTGCCCCCTTTGGTGTCAAATTCGTTTTATTGTTGGCAACTATTGTATCAAACATGGTTGGTGTTCGTACGGAATTTAGTAGTCCGCGTTGGCTTCCTGCAGGTTCATAAAGTGCTCGTTCAGCACCACAAAAAGGTGTCTTAGATCAGCCTCCTGGGCGTGTAATTCGGCCTGCTGCTGCCGGGTCTTGTCGGCGGCTAGCATGCCCAGGTCGAGGTGGCGTTTCGCGGTGCTTCGCCGCTCTTTGATGACCCGCCGCAGGTAAGCGTCAATCTGTCCGTACCAGTCGTCACAATCGATTTGCATCTGTCGGCATATTTCACCAACGCGGCTGCGTAATTCTGTGCCCAGATGCCGGGTGAAGTCTGCTTGCTTCAAGCGATGGAGTTGGCTATTGCCAAGAAACTGCAGGTGCCCGGCAACGGCCTGATTTAATTGCGTTTCATACAAGGCTATCTGCACTGGCCGGGGTGTACGCAGGCCATCGACAGGATCGGCTATGGCCGGTGGCAGGGCGGATGCCAACATTTCGTCTATGTCGTCGGCGCAAGCTGCAACGGGTTCCCACTGTTTTCGCACGTCCTGCAGGAAGTCGGCGTAGGCCTTCTGCACCGAGCCGAGTCCCGTGCTGGACGCCAGGGCCAACTCCAGCTGCCTGACGCTGCCTTGTAAAGCGGGCACTTGCAGTGCTAGCCCGATTTTGCGCATTTGCTTGTGCAGAATGGACTGAATGGCCTTGATCTTGGCGTAGTGGTGATCCCATTCTGTGTCAGGTGCCGGTGCAGCGTGTGGAAGATACGATGCGGACTCTGTTGACGCCTGAACAAGAGCCATTACATGTTCTCGCTTGCGGGCGATTTCCCGGCCTCGCGCCGAAAGCAGATTTTCGATGTTCGTCTTCATGCAGGCAAAAGCGTTTTCCAGATTACGCCGCCAAAGGCTTTGCCGATTGAAAAACAGCGTTGTCGCAAGTGCCTCCTCCAGCACGGGCAGGCCGCTGCGCGTCAACAGGGCGGCATCCCCGGACACTTTGGCCGCGAAGCCCTTTTGGGCTGACACCGTGAAAACCTGCTCTGCGTCAATCCCCAAAACCGCTGCCACATCCAGCCGCTGCTGGTGGAGTTGCTGCTCAACGGCCATGGTTTCAGTCAGCGGGTCCCACAGCGCATCTGCCTTGTTCAAAATCACCAGAAATTCGCGACCGGCACCTGCGTGGTGGACAAGATGGTTTTGCCACATTGCCAGCTCACAGGCGGTAAGGCCTGTGTCGGCGGATAGTACGAGTGCGATGACTTCACATAACGGCAGTAAATCGGCTGTGGGTTGCGATCCGACCCCGGGTGCGTTCACGCCAGGGGTATCAAAAATGCGCAGTCCTTGATCCAACACGGCAAGCGGAATGTTCATGACCGCATGACGCCAGCGGGGACTTTGCGCAGCGGGGCTGGGCGCGCCGCTGGGTGTGACCCTCTGGGAAATGCAGTCCATGGCCTGGGCCATTTGGTCCGCATCTCCTGGTGCCAGATCCAACTGCGTCCAGGCCAGTGGGTCACCCTGCCCGTTACGGATTGCAAGCGGGTCGATCACAGGCTCCGCGGCTAGCAGCCGCAGGCAGGAAGCCTGATTCTTTTCATGGGAAATTTCAATGGGACACAGGGTGACATGTCCAGGGCCAACCGGTAGCACGCGGCGCTTGTAGGTGCCGAAAAATATTGCGTTGATCAGCTCCGACTTACCGCGTCCCATTTCGCCGACAAAGGCAATCGCCACGGAGTCCGATACCAAACGCTTTTGGAGGTCTGCCATGCGCGCTGCGTTGGTCGGGCTTAGCAGCGCATGCGATTGGCACCACTGTGCCAGCAGCCGTAAGCGCAAGGCCACACCGCTGCGCCAGGCTTGCCTTCGTTGAAAATAGAGGCCAGATATATGTTGCATATATAGTTATCTTATCCGTGCCGACGCGTGGCGTACGCACAGCCTGTGGACCAGTCGACCCACGGGTGCCTAAGCGGCCAGCCGCTGGCTGGCGGAACCATATTGCAATTATTGTTGAACGATAAATCGGAACTTATGCACAAATTTCGTGTAAGGGTTTTACCTCTACATCGCATCTCCCTGCTCCTAGACCTCTACGCAGGCGAAAGCTTAAGTCATTGAAATATATAGGTATTATTTTTTGTCTATTTTTTCATCAACCTAATAATTACCCTGTTACACCTAGGGTATGGCGGCTCTGATTGCGACTATCAACAAAGTTATCCACAGAAACTGTGGGCAAAGGCGGCAACCTTATGAATCAAGGGTTTAGCGCAGTTTCCGCAGATTCACATCCATTGGCCGCAGTAACTCGGACTGCAGAACTGGCTAACAATCGGCGGCATGGTTCACCACATTCCGGTTCTGGTCCACACACCTGCGCACGCGGCCATCGGGCCGGTTCTGACCTATTCGGCCGAGCAAAAGCTTTCGCCCGGGACGCTGGTGCGGGTTCCATTGGGAAGTCGGGAGACTGTTGGCCTGGTGTGGACTTCAGCGCAGGAACCGAATGAAGCGGGCACCAGCCCTTCGGTTGCGGCCGGGCATGTCGTGCGTCCGATCGCTGGCGTCTTACACGGCGTAGCCCCGCTCAGCCCGCAATGGTGCCAGTTGGTCACGTTCACCGCCCAGTACTACCAACGTTCAGCAGGGGAGGTGGCGATGGCCGGGCTGCCGCCGCAGCTGCGCGAGCTGACGTCGCAGCAACTCGGTCGCAGGTTCGCTGCGACCGCCAAGCGCGCGACCCAGCAAGAGCCCGCGCAGCACGATTCCGCTCCTGTGCTGACGCCGCAGCAGAAGGATGTACTGGTGCGTCTTGAGGTCGGTGCTGGTCCCTTCCTCCTCTTTGGGGCCACCGGCAGCGGCAAGACCGAGGTGTACCTGCAGGCGGCCATGCGCGTGCTGGCGCAGGAGGCTGCGGCGCAGGTACTGGTGATGGTGCCCGAGATCAATTTGACGCCCCAGTTGGAGGCGCGTTTCCGGGCCCGTTTCGAGCCGCTGTACGGAGTAGATAGCGTCGTTAGCATGCACAGCGGCATGAGCAACCCGAAGCGTTTGCGCAGTTGGCTTGCCGCGCACCAGGGGCCGGCGCGCATTGTGTTGGGAACCCGTATGGCGGTGTTTGCTTCCATGCCGCATCTGCGTTTGATCGTGGTGGATGAAGAGCATGACCCGAGCTACAAAAGTAGCGAAGGGGCACGCTATTCCGCACGTGACCTGGCGCTGTACCGTGGTCGTTTGGCGGGCGCACACGTGCTGCTGGGGTCGGCCACGCCGTCCCTGGAGAGCTGGTACCACAGCCGGGAGGCCTCGGAGGGTGGACGCTACGAGCGCCTGCTGATGCCCAGCCGTGTGGGGCAAGGCGATTTGGCCTTGCCGCTGGTGCGGCGGGTTGACATGACGCACCAGCCCAAAGGCGCGGTGTTCTCGCCGCCGCTGCTCGATGCCATGCGCCAGCGTATCAGCCGCGGCGAGCAGTGCCTGGTGTTTATCAACCGGCGCGGCTATGCCCCTGTATTGCATTGCGATGCCTGCGGTTGGAAGAGTGCCTGCACCCATTGCAGTGCCTTTCGGGTTTTTCACAAAATCGATCGCACGCTGCGCTGCCACCACTGCGGTTTTACCGACAAGGTGCCACGGGCCTGTCCGGAGTGCGGCAACCTGGATATCGGTACCCAAGGACGTGGCACCGAGCTGGTGGAGGAGCACATCGGCGAGCTGCTGGCCGATGTGCGCCGCTACGGCTCACAGAGTGCCCAGTGTCCGGAGGGTGAACCGGTGCGTGTGGCCCGCATTGACGCGGACAGCACCCGCCTTAAAGGTGCGCTGCAAACCCAAATGGCGGCGGTCCATGATGGTGAGGTGGACATCCTGGTTGGCACCCAGATGATTGCCAAAGGCCATGACTTTCGCCGGGTCACGCTGGTGGCTGCCATCAATCCGGACGGTGCTTTGTATTCGGTGGACTACCGCGCGCCCGAGCGCCTGTTCAGCCTTTTGATGCAGGCCGCAGGGCGGGCCGGACGGGACGCCAGTATGGGTGCGCACAGCGAGGTTTGGATACAGACGCACCAGCCCGGCCACCCGCTCTACGCCGCCTTGAAAAACTACGACTACCCGGCCTTTGCGCAGAGCCAGTTGCAAGAGCGCAGGCAGGCCGGTATGCCGCCCTTTAGTTTTCAGGCACTGGTGCGTGCCGAGGCCCGCACACAAGAAGCGGCACAGGCTTTTCTGGTCGCTGCCAGCGACGCCGCGCGCAGCGAGATGGCCGCTTGGGAGGGCTGGGGAGAGATCCTGCAATCGGTTTTTTTGTACTCTGCTGTGCCCATGGGTATGCAGCGTGTGGCCAATGTGGAGCGGGCCCAGATGCTGGTGGAGAGCGCCAACCGGGGGGCGCTGCAAAGGTTTCTTTCCGCCTGGCAGCCCATCCTGCACCGCAGTCGCACATTGCCTGCCTGCAAAGGCCTGATCCGCTGGGCGATTGACGTGGACCCGACCTTGGTCTGAGCGGCATGCGATACCCGCGATCAATGCTCCACCAGCAGTGCGACGGTGGCGCTGAACGTGAAAAACGCGCCCACGGTGGATACCAGAATGATGCGAGCGATGCGCCCGTTGTTGGCACCATAGCGCTCGGCCAGCAGGGTCACGTTGCCTGCGCTGGGCAGGGCGGCGACCAGCACGACGACGGTGATCGCTGCCGGCTCCAAGGGCAAGCCCAGCGCCCGCGCGCCGTAGGCCAGACCCAGCAAGAGCAGGGGATGCAGCAGCAACTTGGCCAGCGCGATGGGAACAAAGTCCTGCCACGGTACGGCGTGCGCTACGTCCTGCGAGGCCAGCATGTGCGAGCGTGCCAGTACCGCACCCAGCGTGAACAAGGCCACGGGCGAGGCGCTGTCGGCTAGAAGCCCCAGGGTGGATGCCAAGGGGGCAGGCAGCACCACGCCACTGGCCGATGCCACCGCGCCGAGCAAAATCGACCAGGGCATGGGGTTGGACGCAACGCCTTTCAGCGCGCTCTTGACAGCGCCCCAGGCATCCCCGCCCCCACGGTCCAGGCGCGAGAGCGCAATACAGAGCGACGAGGTCAGCACGATGTCGATCACGATGGTCAAAATTGCCGGTCCGACCGATGCCGCTCCCAAAAAAGCCACCAGCAAAGGCACGCCCATAAAACCGGTATTCGGAAAAGCCCCCACCAGCGCGCCCATGGCCGCATCGTTCCAGCCAATGTGTCCGCCGCGCTGCACATTACGGGTGAGCAGCACCAGCAGCGTCACCATCAACAGCGCGCAGGCCAGGTAGACCAGCGCCAGCGCCGGATCCAGCAAGACCGTAATTGGTGTGCTCGATCCAAAACGAAACAGCATGCAGGGCAGGGCGAAAAACAGCACAAAGGTGTTGAGACCTGGAATCGCCTCCAGCGGCAGCAAGCCCTTGCGGGCCGCAAAAAATCCGCAAAAAACCAAGGCGAAGAAGGGAAAGGTGACGCTCAGAATCGCAAACATCGTCCGATTGTGCAGGCTTGGCCGCCCCCGCTTGCCGGGTGGGTGGTCTCGGCAGGGACCGGCGATAAGATGCACCTCTTATTCCCCGCGCCAGGCGGTGTATTCCGCCCGAGCAGTCCCATTTTTCAGCCTCTGTATGTCCACCGCCCCCGCTATGAACACCGCCCAGCAAGAGGCGGTCAACTACATGCACGGCCCCTTGCTGGTGCTGGCAGGGGCCGGGTCCGGCAAGACGCGTGTGATCACGCACAAGGTGGCCCGCCTCATCCAGGCGGGCATGCCCGCCAACCGCGTGGCCGCCATCACCTTCACCAACAAGGCGGCTGCAGAAATGCGCGAGCGTGCCAAGGCTTTGATTGGGCGTGCCGCTTCCGAGGTGCTTATCTGTACTTTCCATGCCCTGGGTGTGCGCATGCTGCGCGCCAACGGTGCGGTGCTGGGGCTCAAGCCGCAGTTCAGCATTCTGGATACGGATGACGTGACCAGCATCCTCAAGGACGCCGGTGGCAGCACCGACGCGGCCACCGCGCGCGCCTGGCAGTGGACCATCAGCGGCTGGAAAAGCGCCGGCCTGAACGCCGAGCAAGCCTTGGCGCAAGCCGCTGACGACAGCCAGCGCATCGCTGCGGTGGTGATGGGCCGATATGAAGAGCGCCTGAGCGCCTACCAAAGCGTGGACTTTGACGACCTGATCAGCCTGCCACTCAAACTGCTGCGCGACCATCCCGAGGTGCGTGCCCAGTGGCAGGCGCAGATGGGCCATGTGCTGGTGGATGAATACCAGGATACCAATGCCACGCAGTACGCCATGCTCAAGCTATTGGTGGGCTGCGAGCCCGACGGCAGCCTGTCGCCGGGCAAGGATGCGGCGCGCTTCACGGCGGTGGGTGACGATGACCAGAGCATCTACGGCTGGCGCGGTGCAACCCTGGACAACCTGCGCCAGCTGCCCCAGGACTTTCCCACGCTCAAGGTCATCAAGCTCGAGCAAAACTACCGCAGCACCTCGGCCATCCTGCGCGCAGCCAATAACGTGATTGGCCCGAACCCCAAGCTGTATCCCAAAAACCTCTGGAGCGACCTGGGCGAGGGCGAACCGGTGCGGGTGGTGGACGCCGACACCGAAGACCACGAAGCCGAGCGGGTGGTGGCCCGCATCCAAAGCCTGCGTGCCGATGGCCTGGCACAGCCCGGCCCACAGTTCAAAGAGCTGCGCGATTTCGCCGTGCTCTACCGCGCCAACCACCTGTCCAAACCGCTGGAAAAGGCGTTGCGCAAAGCGGCTATTCCCTACAAGGTCTCGGGCGGTCAGAGTTTTTTTGACCGGGCTGAAATCCGCGATTTGTGCGCGTGGTTCCGCCTGTGGGCTAACAACGACGATGACCCTGCTTTTTTGCGCGCCATTACCAGCCCCAAACGCGGCATCGGCCACCAGACCTTGGGCAGCCTGGGCAGCTTTGCCACGCGCTACAAGGTCAGCCTGTTTGAGGCCCTGTTCGCATCGTCGCTGGGCGCCGCCTTGCCGGCCCGCGCCGTGGGCAGCCTGCACGAGTTCGGCCGCTTTGTGAACGACCTGCAGTTCCGTGCCCGCCAAACCCAGGGCGCTGAAGACGCGCTGGCCTTTTTGCATGCCTGGTTGCAGGAAATTGACTACGAAAAACACCTGTATGACGGCGAGGACAGTCCGCAAATTGCCGCGGCCAAATGGGCCAACGTGATGGAGTTCTGCGAATGGATGGCGCAGCGCTGCGGCGGGCAGATGGATGAGGACATTCTGGTGATGCAGACGGCTTCGAAAAATCTTTTGGAAGTGGCCCAAACCATTGCCCTGCTCTCTACTTTGAACGAGCGCGAGAAAGACCAAAACGTGGTCACGCTGTCCACATTGCATGCAGCCAAAGGGCTGGAGTGGCCGCATGTGATGCTGGTCGGTGTTACCGAGGGCATGCTGCCTTTCAAAATGGACGACGGGGCCGGCAAACCCGGTGGCAGCTCGCGCGCCGATGAAGCCGCTAACCTGGAAACGGCAGAACGCTTGCAGGAGGAGCGCCGCCTGATGTATGTGGGTATCACCCGTGCCCAGCGCACCCTATCGGTCAGCTGGACCAAGCGCCGCAAAAAAGGCCGCGATCTGATCGCCGCGCAACCCAGCCGTTTTATTGCCGAAATGGCGCTGGACCAGAACACCATTAAAGAGGATCCGCGTGAAAAATTGCGGGCCTTGCGCGACGAGTTTGCTGCGCGGGCGGCGCAGGCTGCGGGCTGAGGGCTCTCGCGCCACCGCGCGGGGGCTTGATGGACGGGTGCGCTAGTCCTGCCCCAGGGTCAGGGTGTCGAGCTGGAAGCGACCGCTCTTGTCCCACAGCCAGGTGTCGGTATAGATCACCCCACCCAGGTGGACCGGTGCCGGGTAGGGGGCCGCAGCCCGCACCAGGCCTTCAATTTCAGCCATCACGCGTGGGGCATTGCGCGGTGCGCGGGCCCACTGGATGGCGCTTACTTCGCCGCGCGCGTCGATCTCGACATTGACCACACCCACGGCGAACAGCAGACGCGGCAATCTGCCCACAAAAATCCGGTCATGGAGCTTGCGGTAAATGTGGCTTGCGCCATCGAGCCGGTATTCGCGCGGGCTGCGCGCTGCAGAGACCACGGCGGGCGCAGAAGGCTTGGGGATCCCGGTTGCAGCGGGTGTGTGGTGCGTCGCTGCAGCTGCGCTCTTTTCGGAGAGCTTCTGCGGTTCAGCGCTCACTTGGGGCGCAGTCGCTGCTAGGACCGTCGTCTCTGGCTCTGGCATCGGAATGGTTGTGGGCAGTGGTGCTGGAGCGGGTGGCAGTGTCGCATGGGCCGTCGGCTCGGGCGGCGGTGTTGCGCGGGCTACGGAGGCCGGTGTGGCTGCAGGTACAGGTTCAACCACAGGTGCAGG
>CAMAQV010000003.1 GCA_945860595.1 Comamonas sp. lk | reverse complement strand
TGTGCTTTTACAGCCCGGCGGCAGCGCGCAGGGCGGCAGCTTTATCGGTCCGCTCCCACGTGAACTCGGGCTCCTCGCGGCCAAAGTGGCCGTAGGCTGCTGTCTTCTCGTAGATGGGGCGCAGCAGATCGAGCATCTGGATGATGCCTTTGGGCCGCAGGTCAAAGTGCGCGGTGACCAGCGCGGCAATCTGCTCGTCAGGGATCACGCCAGTGCCTTCCGTGTAAACGGTGACGTTCATGGGCTGCGCCACGCCAATCGCGTAGGCCACCTGGATCTGGCATTGCTTAGCCAGGCCTGCGGCCACGATGTTTTTCGCGACGTAGCGTGCCGCATACGCTGCCGAGCGGTCCACCTTGCTCGGGTCTTTGCCGGAGAACGCGCCGCCGCCGTGCGGGCAGGCACCACCGTATGTGTCCACAATGATTTTGCGTCCGGTCAGGCCGCAGTCACCTTGCGGGCCACCGACCACAAAGCGCCCGGTGGGGTTGATCAGGTAGCGGGTGTCCTTCAGCCACTCTTTGGGCAGCACCGGTTTGATGATTTCCTCAATGATGGCTTCGCGGAAGGAGTCCTTCATTTTGGTGGCCGTCTCCGACTGGTCGGGGCTGTGCTGGGTGGACAGCACCACGGTATCGATGCTGTGGGGCTTGCCATCCACGTAGCGCATGGTCACCTGGCTCTTGGCGTCCGGGCGCAAAAAGGGCAGGCGGCCGTCTTTGCGCAGCTGGGCCTGGCGTTCCACCAGGCGGTGCGCGTAGTAAATGGGCGCGGGCATCAGCTCGGGCGTTTCGTTGCAGGCGTAGCCGAACATCAGGCCCTGGTCACCGGCGCCGGTGTTGAGGTGGTCGTCGGAGGCATGGTCCACGCCCTGGGCGATGTCGTTGGACTGCTTGTCGTAGCAGACCATGACCGCGCAGCCCTTGTAATCAATGCCGTATTCGGTGTTGTCGTAGCCGATGCGCTTGATGGTGTCGCGCGCGACCTGGATGTAATCCACATGCGCGTTGGTGGTAATTTCACCGGCCAGCACGACCAAGCCGGTGTTGGTCAGGGTTTCGGCTGCCACGCGCGATTTGGGGTCCTGCTTGAAAATCGCGTCCAAGATTGCGTCTGAAATCTGGTCGGCGACCTTGTCGGGGTGGCCTTCGGATACGGACTCGGAAGTGAAGAGAAAATCGTTCGCCATGGTGGGATGCTCCAGTAAATAGCTTGTAACAACAATCGCGTTGCTTAGGGCTTTGGAGCTTGCAGCGAACGCTTTAGCAGAAGGGGCTGCCGCCCCGATGCACAATCGCCACTCTTTTGGAATTGCGCCTGTACCGGTCGCCCTGCAAGTAGTTCATAACTCAGCGACCGTCCGAGTTTAGCCCACGATGCCCTTCTTCTTTCGCCTGCTCTCCCGTATGCCTTTGTGGCTGCTGCACGCAGCTGGGTGGGTTCTGGGTTGGCTGTATTTCTGGGGTTCACGCGGTTACCGCGAAAACTTCCGGGCCAATGTGGCCCAGTCGGGCTTGGGATGGGACGCCTGCAAGGGCGCCATTGCACAGTCCGGGATGATGATCGCCGAGTTCCCGCGCATGTGGTTGGGCTCCATACCGGCTGTGCAATGGGAAGGCCTGGAGGTGGTGGAAACTGCCTACGCCGGTGGCAAAGGAATTATTTTTTTGACCCCCCATATGGGTTGTTTTGAGCTGGCCGCGCGGGCGACTGCGGCCCGATTCAGCCCGCAGTATGGCGACCTGACCGTGCTCTTTCGGCCCGGGCGTCGGCCGGCGGTAGACCGGTTGCTGGAATCGGCACGCGCCGGGGCGGGCTTCCACACTGCGCCGACCAATCTGGTGGGCGTGCGGCAGTTATTGCGCGCGTTGCGCGCGGGCAAAGCCGTAGGCCTTCTGCCGGACCAGGTGCCGCCAGGTGACATGGGCGTCTGGTCCCCGTTTTTCGGCCGGCCCGCATACACCATGACGCTGGCTGCGCGACTGGCGCTGCAAAGTGGCGCTCCCATGGTCTTGGCGTGGGGGGAACGCCGCCCCTGGGGTGCCGGTTACGTGCTGCATTTCAGCGCCATGCAGAGGCCGCCCACCACCGATGTGGATGAGGCTGTGGCGCACATCAACCGTGCCATGGAAGTCTTGATTCGCCAGTGTCCGGCGCAATACCTGTGGTCCTATCCCCGCTACAAAAATCCGGCTCCATCCCTTGCTGTACCAGACCCCGCCACTGCGAGCAGCCCACGGGGTGATGCGATTGTTTAAGCACATGCTCTGCGGCCTATCCAATGTGCTCAGCCGCCTGGTGTTGGGTCTGGTGCGTGGTCTGGGGCGTCTGCCCTTGCCGGTGGTTCGCGGTGTTGGAGTGCTGATGGGTTGGCTGTTGTTTGTGCTGGCGTTCCCTCGCCGTCACGTGGTGCTGGTCAATCTGCGGCTGTGTTTTCCTGCTTGGACGCTGGCGCAGCGGTGGTCTGTGGCATTGCAAACCTTTGTGTACTTTTCGCAGTCGTGGTTAGACCGTGGCTGGTTGTGGGAGGCGCCTGCGACCGTGCTGGAACAGCGGTTGCGCAGGGTTGGAAACTGGCAGGCCTTGGATCAGCCCGGGCCGGTGATTATTTTCTCTCCCCATTTTTACGGCCTGGACGCCGCCGCGCTGGCTGTCAGTCTGCGAACTGCGCGGCAATGCACCACCATTTACACCCCCCAGCGCAATCTGCTGGTCGATGCCTGGGCAGCGCGCGGGCGCCAGCGTTTTGGTGATGTGCAGTTGATGACCCGTTTTGATGGGGTCAAAACCATCGTCAGCTTGCTGCGCAAAGACGGTTTGCTGTTTCTCTTGCCCGATATGAACTTCGGCCCGGAGGAATCGATTTTTGTGCCGTTTTTCGGCGTCCCTACGGCGACAGTCCCCTCCCTGTCCCGCTTTGCCCGTATGGGCCGGGCCCGTGTGATCCCGTTGTTGGCGCGCATGACGCCGCAGGGCTACGACATGGAGATACTGGAGCCTTGGGCGCATTTCCCCACGGACGATGTTGTCGCTGACACCGCGTTCATGAATCTGCGTCTGCAAAGTTGGATTGAAACCATGCCAGCCCAGTATTTCTGGGTGCATAAGCGCTTCAAGACGCGTCCGGCGGGCGACGCAGGGTTTTACTGAGCCACTAGTGGCTGCAAGGGCTCGGGTTGCAGTGGCGGGCATTGCGTCGCCGGGTGGGCCCAGGCCCAGAGCAGTTCGGCTACAGCCTCCACCCCTGTGCGTTTGGTTGCAGAAAACAGGCGTACTTCGCCTCCGCCGGCTTGCAGGCGGGCGATGGACAGCGCTTTGGTCGCCTCGCTGCGGGTGAGTTTGTCCGCTTTGGTGAGCACGATCAGGAACTTGAGGCCCTCTTGCACCCTTTCGCGCAACAGGTCGAGCAGGATTTCATCCAGTTCGGTAAGTCCCAGGCGGGGGTCGCACATCAGCACGATGCCCTTGAGGTTTTTGCGCGTCACCAAGTAATTGGCCATCACCTGCTGCCAGCGGACCTTTTCCTGGCGGGGAACCGCAGCGTATCCATAGCCGGGCAGATCCGTCAGCACTGCGTCCATCACGCCTTGCTTGCCCAGAGAGAACAGATTGATATGCTGGGTTCGGCCCGGCTTCTTGGATGCAAAAGCCAGTTGTTTTTGCTGCGTCAAAGTGTTGATGCAGGTCGACTTTCCGGCATTGGAGCGCCCGACAAACGCAATTTCGGGGATGTCCAGGTCGGGCAAAAAGTGCAATTGGGGCGCAGTCGTTAGGAACCGTGCGGTGTGCAGCCAACCAAGCGCCAGGGTGGCTGCAGATTTTTCCGTGGCCAAAGGCTTTGGGGCGGAGGGCTTGGCGGCAGCGGCTCGTGGGGCGGGGAGGTTTTTCGTCATTGTTCTACTTGTGCTGCGGTCGCTCGTTCTGCGGGTGGGCTGCGCGCCGTGCGGGGAGGGTCCCATTGTAGAATGCGCGGGTTTTTCTCCTCCAAAGCCCCGTCCTATGAAGCCGATCTCCTACCTTCTCGTCTTTGTTGCCCTCGCGGTAGCCTCCCTGACCGCCAGTGCCAATGCAGTCGAAGCGGCCCCGGCCAAGCCGGATACGGCCAAGGGCGAGGCCTCTTTTGCGGCGGTGTGCGCCGCGTGCCACGGTGCCGATGGCAATTCCGGCACGCCGGCGTATCCCAAACTGGCGCAGCAGCACCCCGAATATCTGATCAAACAACTACAGGAATTCAAGTCCGGCAAGCGCGACAACGCCATCATGAAGGGGTTTGCCACCACCTTGTCGGAAGATGACATGCGCAATATTGCGTACTGGCTCAGCAGCAAAGACGCCAAGCCCGGTTTTGCGAAAAACAAAGACTTGGTGGCGTTGGGTGAGCGGATCTACCGCGGCGGCATCGCCGAACGACAAATTGCCGCTTGCTCGGGCTGTCACGGCCCCGGGGGTGCCGGCATTCCGGCCCAGTATCCGCGTCTGAAGGGCCAGCACGCCGATTACGCGGCGGCGCAATTGACTGCTTTTCGCGGTGGTGTGCGCAACAACAACCTGCAGATGACGCAGGTCGCGGCCAAGCTCAATGACCGGGAAATCCAGGCCCTGTCGGACTACGTGGCCGGATTGCGATAAGCTGAATTGTTCTTTTGATTCGGGCGGGCGTGTCGGCAGACCGCCCGCCTTTGTTTTTGGTTCGTTTGCACTTGGGGAAACAGCTATGCGCGCTTCAGAGATCGCCCCGCGCCCAGTCTACGAAGATCGGCGCCGTTTATTGCAGGGTTTGGGGGCCGCTGCCCTCGGCGCCATTGGCGCGCCGTCCGTGTGGGCGCAGCCGACCCGGCCCGGCGTTCTTGCGCCACTGGATGCACGCAAAAGCGCGGTTCCCGGTGCGATGTCCATGGACAAGCCGACGCGCTACCAGGATGCCTCGTCCTACAACAACTTTTACGAGTTCGGCACCGACAAGGCCGATCCGGCGCGCAATGCCCACACCCTCAAAACCACCCCGTGGGCGGTGGAGGTGGGTGGATTGGTGAAAAAGCCGGCCACCTTTGGGCTAGAAGATTTGCTCAAACTCAGCCCGCTGGAAGAGCGGGTTTACCGGCTGCGTTGCGTCGAGGGCTGGTCTATGGTGATCCCCTGGGTGGGTTATTCGCTGGCCGAACTTATCAAGCGTGTGGAGCCTCTGGGCAGCGCCAAGTACGTGGAGTTTGTGAGCCTGGCCGACCCCAAGACCATGCCTTTTGTGGGCAGCCGCACCCTGGACTGGCCGTATGCCGAAGGCCTCCGACTCGACGAAGCCCGCCACCCCTTGACGCTTCTCGCTTTTGGCATGTACGGAGAGGTTTTGCCCAAGCAAAACGGCGCACCGGTACGCATCGTGGTGCCCTGGAAATATGGCTTCAAAAGCGCGAAAAGCATTGTGAAAATCCGGTTTACCGAGAACCAGCCCGGCACTGCTTGGAACAAGGCTGCTGCCAACGAATATGGGTTTTATTCCAATGTCAATCCCGCCGTGGATCATCCGCGCTGGAGCCAGGCCACCGAGCGGCGCATCGGCGAAGACGGCTTGTTTGACAAGCGCCGCAAGACCCTGATGTTCAACGGCTATGAGGCCGAAGTGGGGCAACTCTACGCGGGCATGGATCTGCAGAAGTTCTATTGAATTTCCGCGCAGTCATGTGCATCGCCCAGGGGGTTTGGCCATGAACAACTGGCTCAGCGCACGCGCTGCCAAACCCCTGGTTTTTGTGTTGGCATGGCTGCCATTTTTCTGGCTAGCGGGCCGCACGCTGACTGATCAATTAGGCCCCAACCCGGCTGAAGCGCTGGTGCGGTCCAGCGGCGATTGGGCCTTGCGTTTTTTGTGCCTGGTGCTGGCGGTGACGCCGCTTCGGGTCAGCCTGGGACTGAGCAACTTGGCGCGCTTGCGCCGCATGCTGGGCCTGTGGGTTTTTTTCTATGCCAGCCTGCACTTTCTGGCCTACGCCTGGTTGGATAAGGGTTTGGAACTACCGGACATTGCGCGGGACATTGCCAAGCGACCGTTTATCTTGGTGGGTTTTGTCTCTTGGGTGCTGCTTCTGCTGCTCGCGGCAACGTCCTGGAACGGTGCGGTCCTCTGGCTGGGCGCTCTTTATTGGCGGCGCCTGCACCGCGCCGTGTACCTGATCGCCGGGCTGGCCATCCTGCATTTTTTTTGGATGCGCGCAGCCAAGAATAATCTAACTGAGGTGGCAGTGTATGCAGCGGTGCTGGGGATGCTGTTGGCTTGGCGGGTCCGGCGGGCTTGGCAGGTGCGTATACGCGGCGCGCCCAGCAGCCCAGGTGCCTAGATCAACGCAGCATTTCGCCTGCGAAGAGTTGGGCCACGCTTTCACGCGGACGCAGTACGTGGACCGCATCGCCGTCCACCAGCAACTCGGCGGCGCGCGGGCGGGAGTTGTAGTTGCTGGACATGCTCACGCAGTACGCGCCCGCCGACAGCACCGCCAGATGCTCACCGGCTTGGGCGCTGATCTGCCGGTCGCGCCCGATCCAGTCGCCGCTTTCACAGACCGGGCCGACCACGTCGCACAGCAGGGCGGAGCGCTCAGTGTGTTCCTGTAGCGGCACGATGCGGTGAAAGGCCTGGTACATAGCCGGGCGTGGCAGGTCGTTCATGGCGGCGTCGACGACGCAGAAATTCTTGTGCTCGCCGGGTTTAAGGTACAGCACCTCGGTCACGCAGACCCCGGCGTTGCCGACCAACGAGCGGCCTGGCTCAATCATGAGCTTGCGTTCGCCGAAACCGCGCGCGTCCAGCTTGGCTAGCAATTGGGCCCACAGCGCATCGGCGGCGGGCGGCGTGTCGCCGTTGTAGTCAATGCCCAGTCCGCCTCCCAGATCAATGTGCTCCAGAGGTATGCCATGGGCTTCGATGGCAGTCACCAGATCCAGCATCCGGTCAAGCGCATCCAGGTAGGGCGCGCTATCGGTGATTTGCGAGCCGATGTGGCAGTCGATGCCGACGATACGCAGCCCCGGCAGGCGCGCCGCGCGCTGGTAGGTCTCCAGCGTGCGTTCATGGGCGACGCCGAACTTGTTGCCTTTTAGTCCGGTCGAGATGTAGGGGTGGGTCTTAGGGTCCACATTGGGATTGACGCGGATGCTGATGGGTGCGGTACTGCCGTGCTCCACGGCTACTGCATTGAGTACGTCGAGTTCGGCTTCGCTTTCCACGTTGAAGCAGCCGATACCGGCCTGCAGCGCCTGGCGCATTTCCGCACGGGTCTTGCCGACGCCGGAAAAAATAACCTTGCGGGCATCGCCGCCGGCAGCGATCACCCGGGCCAGTTCGCCGCCTGAAACAATATCAAAACCGCAGCCCGCCTGGGCAAAAACCTGCAGCACACCCAGTGTGGAATTGGCCTTCATGGCGTAGCAAACCTGGGCTTTGCGGCCTGTGAAACCACGTTGGTAGGCACCCAATGCCGCCAACATGGCTGCCTTGGAGTAGACAAACAGCGGGGTGCCGTGCTCACGCGCCAGGGCACCAAGCTCCACGCCCTCCACGCACAAAGTGCCGCGACGGTAGTGAACGAAGGGGTGGCCGGGAAGGTTGGCGGATGTCATGCGATGCAGCGCGATGCGGCGGCCAGCGAGGATGAGAGCGGGGGGGAGGGGCAAGCTGCCAAGCTGGCACTGGTTTTGTCGCCGGGGAGGTATAGCGGGCCGGTCTGGCCGCAGCCGCTAAGATGGGCCAGCCCCACACCGAGGGCACTGAGTAGCGTCAGGTTTTTCAGGTATTTCAACATTGGCAAATTGTAATGAGCCCATCCCAGACAGACTCCGAATTCATGAACCAGGCCGAGGACTTGCTGCGCGCGGTCGAACTGGCGTGTGACCATATTAACGACAGCGGCGCGGGCGACATCGATAACCAGCGCGTGGGCGGTATGGTGACACTGGTTTTTGAGAACCGCAGCCAGATGGTGGTCAACCTGCAAAAGCCCTTGCACGAAGTCTGGCTGGCGGCCCGATCGGGGGGATACCACTTCCGCTTGGTGGATGGTCGGTGGCAGGACACTAAAGGGCAGGGGGAGTTTTTTTCTATCCTGAACCGCGACGCCAGTGCCCAGGCCGGTTACGCCTTAGCCTTCGGCGCGGCAGAACCCTAATGGAATGCTCCGCGATCAGTCGCGGAACAGGTCGAAAATCGATTTCTTTTCTTCCGGGCTCACGATGACCGGGGCGGGCGTCGCCGCGTCTGCGCCGACCCCAGGGCGCGTACTTTTACTCTCATCTGGGTGCGAGCTGCTGCTGGCTGCGCCCACGCTGTTAACACCTGCGCCCTTGGTGTATTCCTCGTAATACCACTCGTTGCCCAAGCGTACCAGGCCTTCGGGTGCGTCGGGCTCCATCACCGGCACATTGCGTAACGCGGTCTGCATATAGGTGATCCATACCGGCAAAGCCAGGCCGCCGCCGGTCTCCCGGTCGCCGAGTTTGCGGGGCGTGTCATAGCCAATCCAGGTGATGGCTGTGGTGGTGGCCTGGTAGCCTGCAAACCAGGCGTCCATTGCATCGTTGGTGGTGCCGGTTTTGCCATAAATATCGGGCCGCTTGAGGGTGGCCTGGGCGCGGGCTGCGGTGCCGGCGCGGGTGACTTCCTGCAACAGACTGGTCATCAAAAACGCGTTGCGCGCATCGATAGCGCGGTTTTCCTCGCTCAGGGGTACCGCCGGCGTGTCGACCAGTACGCGGCCCCGTTGTTCGGATACGCGGCTGATCAGCCAAGGGTTGACGCGGTAGCCACCGTTGGCGAAGACGGAGTAGGCCGCGCCCATTTGCATCGGCGTGACGGACCCCGCTCCCAGCGCCATGGTCAGGTAGGGGGGATGCTTCTCTGCATCAAATCCGAAGCGCGTGATCCAGTCCTGCGCGTAGCGTGCGCCGATAGAGTTCAGGATCTGGATGGAGATCATGTTTTTGGATTTGGCCAGGCCGCGGCGCAGCGTCATCGGGCCTTCAAAGGTACCGTCGTAGTTTTTTGGCTCCCAGGGCTGCCCGCCGGTGGTTCCCGCGTCAAAAAACAGTGGCGCGTCGTTAATCACGGTGGAAGGGGTAAATCCTTTTTCGAGCGAGGCCGAGTAAATAAAGGGTTTGAAGCTCGAACCCGGCTGCCGCCAGGCCTGGGTGACGTGGTTGAACTTGTTCTTGGCAAAGTCAAAACCGCCGACCAGGGCTTTGATCGCCCCATCACGCGGGTCCAGCGCCAAGAATGCGCCCTCGACCTCCGGTAGTTGGGTCACTTCCCAGGTTTCTTTGTCGGTTTTGACCACGCGGATCAGTGCGCCGGGGCGGATCTTGATGTTGGGGGCAGCCTTGTCCGACAGCGCGGATTGCACCGGTTTCAGACCATCGCCGCTGACCTCCACCACCTCGCCGCCCTGGCGCTGCGCGATAATTTTTTTGGCTCCGGCTTCCATGACCACCGCTGACAAGACGTCGCCGTTGTCGGGGTGTTCGTCCAACACTTCAAAAATGGCGTCTTCGCGCTCTTGCGCGTCATCGGGTAACGCGATGAATTTTTCCGGTCCCCGGTAGACCTGACGACGCTCGAAATCCATGATGCCGCGGCGCAGCGCGCGGTAGGCCGCATCCTGGTCGGCGCTGCGCACCGTGGTGCGCACGTCCAGGCCACGGGTATAGGTTTCTTCCCCGTACTGGGCAAACATCAACTGGCGAACCATCTCGGTCACGTATTCCGCATGGACTTTCTGCCGTGACGCCAGGGTGCGGATATGCAGAACCTCGGCCTTTGCGGCTTCAGCCTGATCTGCGCTGAGAAAGCCGTTTTCCAGCATCCGTTCGATGATGTACTGCTGCCGAATGCGCGCCCGCTTCGGGTTGGCAATCGGGTTGTAGGCCGAGGGCGCTTTGGGTAGTCCGGCCAACATGGCGGCTTCCGCTGCAGTAATGTCTTTGAGCTGCTTTCCGAAGTAGGTTTCGGCAGCCGCCGCAAATCCGTATGCCCGGTTGCCCAGAAAAATCTGATTCATATAGATCTCGAGAATCTGGTCTTTGCTCAGGTTGTTTTCCAGCTTGAACGTCAGCAGGATTTCGTAAATTTTCCGGGTAAAGGTCTTCTCGGTGGACAGGTAGGCGTTGCGCGCGACCTGCATGGTGATGGTCGACGCGCCCTGGCTTTTGGCCTTACCCACGTTGGCCAGGCCGGCGCGCACCACGCCGAGGTAATCGACACCGTTGTGCTGAAAAAAGCGGGCGTCTTCGATCGCCAGGATCGCGTCCTTCATGACTTGCGGAATTTCGGTGATGGGCGTAAATGTGCGGTGTTCCTCACCAAATTCACCCAGTAAATCACCCTCGATGGAGAACACCCGCAGCGGTAATTTGGGCCGGTAGGACGCCAGATCTGTGACTTCGGGCAGATTCGGATAGGCGATTGCCATGACCAGCGCGACCAGACACATCAACCCCAGTGCGCCCGCCACGCACGCTCCTAAAAACCATGCCAGCGCCTTCAGTAGAAGCGCCAAGATGGGGTGCATGTGGGGCAGATTGTTCTGTCCGGGAACGGGCTCAAGAGGGGGGGCTGGCATGGAGTGGTATGGGGCGGGGCGGCGGATTGTGGGGCGGGAGTCAGCCGTTTTCCCCGGGAGTCATCCGTAAGCAAAATAAAATATTGCAAAAATTCTTGTAATATGCAGCCTGCTGAACTAGCGAATTGAGGGAGTTATCAATGAATTCTGCTGTTTCCGCCCCTTTGGACGAAGACCAATTATCGGATAGCCGGTCGGCTTTTTTCCGGCTGCTGGGCTTATTTGTGGTGCTGGGCGCTGCGCTTGCAGCTATGGCCTATTTCCTTGTCGACCTCTCAATCACGACACAGCGCGGCAATATTGCGCTGCTCCAGCAGGAAAACGGGAAACTGGATGCCCAGATCAAGGAGATTGCCAGCCTCGAGTCCGATATCAAGACGCTGCATCAGCGGCAAAAGGCGGTAGAGACCTTGGAGGCGGTGCGGAATCTGCCGGTGCGGATGCTGTCCGGCATGGTGCAGACCACGCCTAAGACGGTTTTTTTGACCAAGTTGGCCCAGGTCGGAACCCGCCTGACCATCAGCGGTGTCGCAAGGTCTAACGACGAGGTGGCCCATTTGTTACGCAATTTGGACGCATTGCCTACCCATTTTGCGCATCCGGAATTGGTGGAAACCGTTGCGTCATGGGGTTCGCCAAACTCAAAAGAACTCCGCAATGCACTGACCTTTAGCATTGGCGTGGATCTCGTGAAGGCGGATGAAGAGCTCCAAGGCCAGCCTGCCGCGGCAAGTGACAAGCCTGCGCAGTGATCATGCGCAGCGACCTCAATGTGTCAGAGCGCATCAGCGCGCTGGGTGACGAAATCAGCGAACAGTTCTCCGACCTCGATCCCCAGGATCCCGCGCATTGGCCCCCGATTCCCCGTTACACCTTGCTGGTACTTGTGTCCTTGTTGGTCATGGCCTTGTGCTGGTACTTCTGGGTCAGTGACCCCTATGGTGAACTAAGCAGCTTGTATGAGCAGGAAGTGCAGCTAAAAAGTTCATTCAGTAACAAGCTGGTGAAAACGACTTACCTCAACGCATTCAAACATCAGCGTGATCAGGTTCGGCTTCAGGTTGCGGAACTGGAGCGGCAGCTGCCAGAAAAATCCGTCACCAATGAACTGCTGGCAGAAGTCAACCGATTGGCCCTATTGCGCAACTTGCAATTTGAGTTTCTCCGTCCTGCTGCCACGGTTGTGACCCCTTATTACGCAGAGGTGCCGGTGAAATTCAGTTTAGTGGGCGCCTACCATGACCTGGCCACCTTCGCCGGCGATGTTGCCCATATCCGCCGCGTATTGCATCTGCAAGATCTGTCCATCTCGAGCCGGGCCGATGGCTTACTCACCGTGGCTGGAACCTTGCGGGGCTATCGCCAGCTGGACAGGCTGGAGTCGCTGCGTCAAGGCACCGCCAAGGCCGTTGAAAAATGAGCCGGATGCTCGGTTTGTTTTCTCCCTTGCTTGCGCTGCAATGTGTCGCAGTGTTGGTTCTTGTGGGGTGTGGCGTTTCTTCAACCGAGGATTTGAAAGCCTGGCTGGACACGGAGCGCACATTGCTTAGCGCAGACACAAGTTCGTTTGCTGCTCCGCGCGCTTTTGTGCCGGAGGCATATACGCTGGCGGACCAGGTGGATCCTTTTGCCAGTTCGCGTTTGAACGGCACTGAGGCGCCTGCCACAGATACATTGGACATTCCCTTGAAACCGGCTGGTTTGGCCCTGGAGTTCACCGGCCAAAAGCAGGATTTGGAAAATTTCCCTCTGGAGAGTTTGCAATTCAGGGGAACCTTGGCCCAGGACGGTGTCCGGGTGGCTTTGGTATGGGCGGGCGACCGACTGCACCAGGTCCGGCCGGGCGCTTACCTTGGGACGCGTAAAGGCAAAGTGCTGGAGATCAGTCCCACCGCAATCGTGTTACGGGAACTCGAGCAGGATGCATCAGGACAGTGGAAACCAAAGAACACAGTTCTGCCAGTGAGAGAGGGGGATAAATGAAAAAAACACTATGGATTGCATGCAAGGTGCTGCGCATGATGGTGGTTCTGTATGTCGGTCTTGCTAGCGGTCTCGCCGGTGCACAGAACACTTTGCTTGGGATGAGCGCCTATGTAGCGGACGGCGTGGAGTTTTTGCGACTGGACTTTGCGCAGGATGTCAAAAAACCGCCTAGGGGTTTTACCCTGCAGTCGCCGCCACGCATCACTTTAGATTTTCCCGACGTGGCAAGCCCATCAGAACAAAAAAAGTGGATTTTCAGTGCGGGAAAACTGGAGTCGGCGCAGGTATTTGTTGCGCCGGAGCGAGTCCGTGTGGTGATGAACTTAAAGCAAGGGTCAGGCTATCTGGGCACGGTCGATGGAAAAAGCGTGTTGATACGACTGCAGGCTGAAGCCAGCGACCCGGAACCGCAGCAAGCCGCCACGAGCCCAACGACAGTTCCCGCCATGACCTCCCCCAAAATGGCTGCAGTGCCAGCGCTACCGGTACGGCCACTGTTGCAGGACATCGATTTCAAACGCGGGCCATTGGGGTCGGGGTTGGTTCTGCTCAAGTTGCCATCGGATCAGACGGTCGCGGATGTGCGCCACCAGGGGAAGGGTTTGGCCGTTGTATTGGACAAGGTCCGTCTGCCCGACGCGCTGCGCAGACGCATGGACGTCCGTGATTTCGGCACCCCGGTTCAAGCCATCACGACGACGCAGGTCGGTGATCACCTACAGATCCTGATTGAGCCGAGCGGCAGATGGGATTTCAATACGGTTCAAATTGGTAGCACGCTGACGATTGCCGTTATCCCGACCGTCGAGAAGTCCGCTACGGACGCCCACCATGCTGAGGCCGACGCGTTTACCGGGAAGAAGCTCTCACTCAACTTTCAAAGCATTGATCTTCGCTCGGTGTTGCAGGTAATTGCCGATTTCACGAAATTCAACATCGTCACGTCCGACACGGTCAGCGGTACGGTGACTTTGCGCTTGGAGGATGTGCCCTGGGACCAGGCGCTGGACATCATCTTGCAGTCCAAAGGCTTGGGCATGCGCAAAAAAGGCAATGTGATGTGGATAGCACCCAAGGAAGAAATCGCTACCCGGGAAAAGTTGGACTTTGAATCGCAGGCGGCGGCGCAAAGCATGGAGCCAGTGCGCACGCAGTCTTTCCAAATTAACTACGCCAAGGCTGTTGACATTGTGAGCAAGCTGAAAGAAGACGTGACCGCTGCGTCTGGCACCTCCTCTGGGGCGGTGGCCACCAATCCGGCCGCGATTCCCGCTCCCGCTGCTTCTGCAAAAGGACAGGTGCTGAGCGTACGGGGTACCCTGTTTGCAGATCCGCGCACCAATCAGTTGTTTGTGACTGATACGGCCGCCAGCCTGGAGCGGGTGCAGCAGTTCATCGCCAAGGTGGATGTTCCGCTGCGCCAGGTCTTGATCGAAGCCCGGCTGGTGGTCGCCAGCGAAGATTTTGGGCGATCACTTGGGGTCAAACTCGGAGGGTTTGACGCCGCCGGAGGTTCGACCCTGATCGGTGCCAACCGTGTCGGTTTCGGAACGTCTCTCGATAACGCGTTCATCACGTCCGGGCTGGCCAAGGGTGCGACAGGCGCAGCCACATTGATCAATCCGCAGTATGTGAATTTCCCGGCTTCGTCGTCGACCGGTGCCTCGGTGCCGTCCATCGCGTTTACCCTTTTCAGCGCGGCCTCTGGTCAGCTGATCGGACTCGAACTGTCCGCTTTGGAGTCGAATGCAACCGGGAAAGTGGTATCCAGCCCACGGGTTCTGACAATGGACCAGCAACCCGCCATTGTCTCCCAGGGAACCCAGATTCCCTACGCCACGGTGTCGTCCAACGGAACGCAGACGCAGTTCCAGCAAGCCAATCTCAAGCTTGAGGTGACGCCGCAGATTACGCCGGACGGTACGCTGGTCCTCACATTGGATATCAGCAAAGATTCCCTCGGTATCGCGACAACGGCAGGCTATGCGATCGACACCAAGCGCGTGAAGACGCAGGCGCTGGTGGAGAACGGCGGAACCGTGGTGATTGGTGGCATCTACGAAATGACAGAAAACAATACCGAGAACAAGGTGCCATTTTTTGGAGACCTTCCTTGGATTGGTGTTTTGTTCAAAAACAACGCCAAAACGACGACCAAAAAGGAGTTGTTGGTGTTTATCACACCCAAAATAGTCGTAGACAAGAATTTTGCCGCTCGGTAGGCGGGCCCTGACCGCGCTGAGCGCTTGTGCGGCCATACAAACCCAGTCTTCCTGAATCTTTGGCGGCTGCTTGCGCAGGCGAAGTTGTGCGCGACGCGGGTTGGGTGAAAATCCACCATCTTTTCCCGCACCTCATATGCCCGAGTCCACCCATACCGCCGCCAATGGCAATCGCCCCATGATTTTTCTGGTCGGGCTACCCGGCTCGGGAAAGTCGACGGTGGGGCGTCAACTCGGTCGGCGCTTACGCATCCCGTTTATCGACTCTGATCAGGCTATCGAGATGCGTTTAGGTTGCAGCATCCGGACTTTTTTTGAGCGCGAAGGCGAGGCACCGTTTCGCGATGTGGAGGCGCAGGTGATCGACAGCCTGACCTTGGATGGACCGCGCATTCTGGCGACTGGCGGCGGTGCGGTTTTGCGGCCCGAGAACCGGCAGCGCTTGCGGGGGCGCGGTTACGTGGTGTACCTTAAGTCGCAACCCGAAGAACTGTTGCGACGCGTGCGCCATGATGCCAAGCGACCTTTGTTACAGGTCGTCGATCCTTTGCAGCGCCTGCGCGATTTGTTTGCGGTGCGCGACCCGCTGTACCGGGAGATTGCGCACTGCACGGTGGAGACCGGTCGCCCCTCGGTGGGCAATCTGGTGCAAACGGTGCTGAACCAGCTGGAGTTGGATGGTGTGTTGGTGGTGCCCGATTTTGGGGCGGCAGCCGCACAGCCGCGGTAACTGCGGGCACCCGGCGGGTTGCCCCTAAACTCATGCCCATGTCGGCACCATCTTCCGCAGCACAGCTTGATTCGTCTGCCACCGTCACCATTGACCTGGGCGTGCGCAGTTACGACATCGCCATCGGCACGGGCTTGATTGGGCGGGCGGCCACTTTTGCGGGCCTGCCACGCGCCAGTCAGGCTCTCATCGTCAGCAATGCAACTGTCGCTCCCCTGTACGCAGAGCGGGTGCGCGCGGCGCTGGCGGCGCATTACCCGCAGGTCCACCTTCTGGCCCTGCCCGATGGTGAGGCTTTCAAGACCTGGGAGACCCTGCAGCTGATTTTTGATGCATTGCTCACACACGGGTGTGACCGCAAAACCGTGCTGTTTGCGCTGGGCGGCGGCGTGGTGGGCGATATGACGGGCTTTGCTGCCGCGAGCTTTATGCGCGGTGTGCCTTTTGTTCAAATTCCCACGACGCTTTTGGCGCAGGTCGATTCCTCGGTGGGCGGCAAGACGGGCATCAACCACCCGCTTGGCAAGAACATGGTCGGCGCGTTCTACCAGCCGCATCGGGTGGTGTGTGATCTGGAGACGCTGCAAACCCTGCCACCGCGTGAGCTCAGCGCGGGCCTGGCCGAAATTATCAAGTACGGCCCCATCGCTGACACCGATTTTTTGGCCTGGATCGAAGCACAGCTTTCCAATTTGCTGGCCCGCGAACCGCAGGCGCTGGCGCATGCGGTTCGGCGCAGCTGCGAAATCAAGGCGTGGGTGGTGGCGCAAGACGAGCGCGAGGCCGGTCTGCGTGCCATCTTGAATTTCGGCCACACCTTTGGCCACGCCATCGAAGCCGGCATGGGCTATGGCGCCTGGCTGCACGGGGAGGCCGTGGGCTGCGGCATGGTCATGGCAGCGCGCTTGTCTGCCGCATTGGGGATGGTGGAGGCTGCGTTTGCCGATCGCCTGGTACGGCTGATCGCCGCTGCCGGCCTGCCGGTGCGCGGTCCCTTGTTGGATGCTGGGGACAACGCAGGGCGCTACCTGGAACTGATGCGGCTGGACAAAAAAGCCCAGGCCGGTGCGATCACCTTTGTGCTGATCGACGGGCCGGGCCACGCCGTCATGCGCGAAGCTCCCGAGGCCCTGGTCCGCAGCGTCATCGACGCCTGCTGCGCCGCCTGATGTTGGCACCCTACGCCTGTGATCCGGCGCGCAGCCGGGGCCGCCGGTATCCGCAAAGCCCCGCACCCACGCGCACCGAATTTCAGCGCGACCGCGACCGCATCGTGCACTCCAGCGCCTTTCGGCGCTTGGTCTACAAAACCCAGGTCTTTTTGAACCATGAGGGCGATTTGTTCCGTACCCGCATGACGCATTCATTGGAAGTGGCGCAATTGGGGCGGTCCATGGCGCGCACTTTGGGCTTGAATGAAGACCTGGTGGAGGCGATTGCTCTGGCCCATGATGTGGGTCATACGCCTTTCGGCCATGCCGGGCAGGACGCACTGAACGAATGCATGCGCGACTACGGCGGGTTCGAACACAATCTGCAAAGCCTGCGGGTGGTTGATGTCTTGGAGCAGCGCTATCCGCAGTATGACGGCCTGAATCTGTGTTTCGAGACCCGTGAGGGCATTCTCAAGCACTGCTCGGCTGGCCATGCGCGGGAACTGGAGGTGCTGGAGCCGTCGTATGCTGACGGTGGCGGCGGCGTGGGTGCGCGCTTCCTGTCGCGCCAGCAGCCCAGCCTAGAGGCGCAGCTGTGCAATCTGGCAGACGAAATTGCCTATAACGCCCACGATATTGACGATGGGGTGCGGTCCGGTTTGATCACGCTGGAGCAGGTGTGCGAGGTTCCGCTGTTCGCCCGCTTCTGCGACGAGGCTGCGACCGAATACCCCTATTTGCGCGCAAGCACGAGCCGCAAGCGCCTGCTCTACGAGGCCACCCGGCGCATGCTCAGCGCCCAGGTTTATGACTTGATAGACACCACGCAGACGGCCATTGCCGCGCAACAGGTGCAAGATCTGGCCGCTGTTCGCGCGGCGCCGGCGCTGGTGGGTTTTTCACATTCGATGTTGGAAGAGGCCCGTGCATTGAAGGCTTTTTTGTTGCGCTCGCTGTACCGGCATCCGCAGGTGGTACAAAAAATGGATGCAGCCCGCGCAGTGGTGGGCGGGCTGTTTGCGGTGTATGTCGATCAGCCGCACGAAATGCCCACCTACGGTGCCACGATGAACGCCACGGTCCGTGATTCGCTCCAACGCTGCGTGGCCGACTATGTCGCTGGAATGACCGATCGTTTTGCGCTGCGCGAGCATGAGCGCCTGACCGGGCTCAGGCTTCTGGCATGAGTCTGCAAACGCCGGATCACGCCCGCGTGCTAGCCCGGACCCGGCACTGGCTGGAGCATGCCGTGATCGGCCTGAATCTCTGCCCCTTTGCCAAGGCGGTGTATGCCAAGAGGCAGGTCCATTTCCTGGTCTATGGCGGCGTGGATGCCAATGAATTTCTGGACTTGTTGCGCGCCCAACTTGAGGAGCTGGACGCTTGCGATCCGCAGCAACGCGACACCACGCTGCTGATTGCACCGCTGATATGTCCGGATTTTCTGGATTTCAACGCCCTGTTGGCGCAGGCCCAGCGGGTCATGCGAAAGGCGGGCCTGGAGGGCATTTTGCAGATTGCCAGTTTTCACCCAGCCTATGAATTTGCCGACGCGCCTCCCGATGACATGGCCCATTACACCAACCGCGCGCCGTTTCCCATCCTGCATCTGCTGCGGGAAGACTCCGTGGCACGGGCGGTGGCGGCCTACCCGCAGGCTGAGGCCATTTACGGGCGCAACATCGCGACCTTGCGCGATTTGGGTCCTGCGGGGTGGAAGGCTTTGGAGTGCGGACCACAGGTATGAACACCCGCGCTGTTCAAAAAAACGATGCTGCATTGCAGGAGCTTTTGCGCCCCGGGCAGTCCATTGCCTTGTTACAGGAGTTGCATATCCTGACCCGCGAGGGCAAGCTCAACCAGGACTCGCGGCGTAAGCTCAAGCAGGTCAACCATCTATTTGGTTTCATCGAAAAAATACTGCACGGGTTGCCAGCGTCGCCCCAGGGCCCGACGCTGGCAGACCATGGTGCGGGCAAGTCCTATCTGGGCTTTATCGTGTACGACCTCTATTTCAAGGCGCTGGGCCAGGGCCATATTTTTGGTGTTGAGTCGCGCGCCGAGTTGGTGGCGGCTTCGCAGGCGCTGGCGCAGCGCCTGGGTTTTTCCCGTATGACTTTTCTCAATACCAGCGTGGCCGACTCCGCGCGCAGCGTCGAGTTGCCGCAACAGATCGACCTGGTCACCGCGTTGCATGCCTGCGATACCGCGACCGACGATGCCATCGCATTTGGTCTGGCCAAGCGTGCGCGCGCCATGGTGTTGGTGCCCTGCTGCCAGGCCGAAGTGGCCGCTTGCTTGCGGCAGGGCAAGGCTTTGAACCTGAAACGCGGAGCCTTAGCTGAGTTGTGGCGGCATCCCCTGCACACCAGGGAAATCGGAAGCCAGTTGACCAACGTCCTGCGCTGCCTGTACCTCGAAGCGATGGGCTACGACGTCACCGTGACCGAGCTGGTCGGCTGGGAGCACAGCATGAAAAACGAGCTGATACTGGCCCGCCATACGGGGCGCTCCGGCTTGGCTGCCGCTCAGCGCCTGCGGGAATTGCTACAGGAGTTCGGCCTGGAGTCCCTGCTTCATAACCGCTTTGCGATGTCGGTGCACAATTGATTGAGGTTGCACGCTTCGCGCGCGATCCTGGGGATTACACACATTGACTTTTAGGAGGTTTCCCATGCGCATTCCCAATTTTTCGACCAGCCTGGTATCAGCATCCGTGCTTGCGCTGACCATCGCACTCGGCGCTTGCGCAACCAGCGACCCGGACATGATCTCCCGGGACAGCGCACAAACGATGTCCCAGGTACAGGACGGCGTGGTCCTGAGCGTGCGCAGGGTCACGGTGGATGGCAGCCAAAGCGGTGTGGGTGCCGTGGTGGGCGGCGTGGTCGGTGCCATTGGCGGCGCTGCTGGCAGCGGCATTCAGCGCGAAAGCCAGGTTCTGGGTGTTCTGGGGGCAGTCGCAGGTGCCGCCGCCGGCAATGCCGCCGAACGTCTGGTGACCAAAGAAGAGGCGATAGAAATCCTGGTCCAACTCAAAGGCGGCGAGCGCCGTGCCATCGTCCAGGCCAAGGGTGCCCAAATCTTTGAGCCGGGCGACCCCGTCATCATCGTCACCACCGGCAACAAGGTCCGCGTCACCAAAGCACCCAAATAATCGGGGTCAGATTCCGATTATCCTTTGGGGTATGGCACGCCTACCCCGTCTGACGGTCACTGATTACCCGCACCACGTCATCTTGCGGGGCAACAACCGACAGGACATTTTTGCTGGCGATGCCGATATGCGGCGCGTGCTCAAGCTGCTGGAGGAGCACAGCGTCGTCCAGGGCGTCGATGTTCACGCCTATGTGCTGATGAGTAACCACCTGCACTTGCTGTTGACGCCACGCCGCGAGCGGGCCTTGCCGCTGATGATGCAGTCGGTGGGGCGCAGTTATGTGCGGGCCTTCAACTTGGCGCAGGGCCGTACCGGGACCTTGTGGGAAGGGCGTTACCGCTCCACACTGATCCAGACCGAGCGCTATTTACTGACCTGCATGGCGTATATCGATCTGAACCCGGTGCGTGCGGGGATGGTCAACACGCCCGAAGACTACCCCTGGTCCAGTCACGCGCATTACATCGGTCGTGAGCAGCAAAGCCTGATCACGCCCCACGCTCTGTACTGGGAGATGGGCAACACCCCCTTTGCACGGGAGGCTGCCTATGCGAACCTGGTACGCGCGGGAATTTCTGGCCAACAGCAACGCGATCTCACCGGTGCCACGCTGCGTGGGTGGGCCCTGGGCGACGCGGTGTTTCTGGACGAGCTGGAGGAGCAAACCCCCAGGCGGGCCCGGCCCGGTAAGGCGGGAAGGCCGGTCATTCATCCGTCCCCAATTAAATCGAAGATGTAAGCGCGGCGATTTAATTGGAATCTGACCCCGATTATGACCCCGATTAAATTTTTTAACTCTGACGGGTATTAGGGTATTCTCTATGCCCTAATTGAGTTTCTAGGAGTAGTTGATGACAACGGCGGCCGAAATTGAGTACCTGCAGGCGCAGGGTTTGTATAGCGCGGCTGACGAGCACGACGCGTGCGGGGTGGGTTTTGTGGCCCATATCCGCGGCCAGCGCAGCCACAGCATTGTGCGCAGCGCGCTGCAGATTTTGGAGAATCTGGACCACCGGGGTGCCGTGGGTGCGGACGAGTTGATGGGTGACGGGGCCGGTATTCTGATCCAGCTCCCCGATGCGCTGTACCGCGAGGAAATGGCCGCTGCCGGTGTCACGTTGCCGCCTCCGGGGGAATATGGCGTGGGCATGATTTTTTTGCCCAAAGAACAGGCTTCGCGTATGGCCTGCGAGCAAGAGATGGAGCGGGCCATCCGCGCCGAAGGCCAGATTTTTCTGGGTTGGCGCGATGTGCCGATCAATGCCGAGATGCCGATGTCGCCCACCGTGCGCGCCAAGGAGCCGGTGATACGCCAGGTCTTTATCGGCCGTGGCAACGACGTCATCGTGCAGGACGCACTGGAGCGCAAGCTGTATGTGATCCGCAAAACCGCGAGCGCGGCGATTCAGCACCTCAACCTCAAGCACGGCAAAGAATATTACGTGCCCAGCATGTCCAGCCGGACTGTTATTTACAAAGGGCTTTTGCTGGCCGACCAGGTTGGTACCTATTTCCATGACCTGTTGGACGCCCGCTGCGTCTCTGCACTGGGTTTGGTGCACCAGCGTTTTTCCACCAACACCTTCCCCGAGTGGCCGCTGGCCCATCCCTACCGCTACGTGGCGCACAACGGCGAGATCAACACCGTAAAAGGCAACTACAACTGGATGAAGGCGCGCGAAGGCGTGATGTCCTCGCCGGTGCTGGCCGCCGATCTGAAAAAGCTCTACCCCATCAGCTTTGCCGGCCAGTCCGATACCGCCACCTTTGACAACTGCCTGGAGCTGCTCACCATGGCCGGCTACCCGATCAGCCAGGCCATGATGATGATGATCCCAGAGCCCTGGGAAAACCACAGCACCATGGACCCGCGCCGCCGCGCCTTCTACGAATACCACGCCGCCATGCTCGAGCCCTGGGACGGCCCGGCATCCATTGTGTTCACCGACGGGCGCCAGATCGGTGCCACGCTGGACCGCAACGGCCTGCGCCCTTCGCGCTACTGCATCACCGATGACGACCTGGTCATCATGGCCTCCGAGTCGGGCGTGCTGCCGGTCCCGGAAAACAAAATCGTCCGCAAATGGCGGCTGCAACCCGGCAAGATGTTCCTGATCGATCTCGAGCAGGGCCGCATGATCGATGACGACGAGCTCAAGTCGGGTCTGGCCAACAGCAAGCCCTACAAGCAGTGGATCGACAATCTGCGGATCAAACTCGATGATGTCGCCACCATTGGTGCGGTCGATAGCGGCGAATCCACGGTGGTCAGCCTGCTGGATCGCCAGCAGGCTTTCGGATTCACCCAGGAGGACCTGAAGTTCCTGATGGCGCCCATGGCGGCGGCCGGTGAAGAGGCCCTGGGCTCCATGGGCAACGACAGTCCGCTGGCCGTGTTGTCCGACAAAAACAAGCCGCTGTACAACTACTTCAAGCAGCTATTCGCCCAGGTGACCAATCCGCCGATCGATCCGATCCGCGAGGCGATTGTGATGTCCTTGGTCTCATTCATAGGCCCTAAACCCAACCTGCTGGACATCAACCAGGTCAATCCGCCCATGCGCCTGGAAGTGGCGCAGCCCGTGCTGGACTTCGCCGACATGGCAAAGCTGCGCGACATTGCGCAATACACCCATGGCAAGTTTCGCAGCACCACCCTGGATATCACATACCCGCTGGCCTGGGGCCATGAGGGCGTGGAAGCCAAGCTGGCGTCCTTGTGCGCGCAGGCGGTGGACGCCATCCGCGGTGGCCACAACATTCTGATCATCAGCGATAAAGGTGTCGGCCCGGAGAATGTGGCGATTCCCGCCCTGATGGCTTTGTCTGCCATCCACCAGCATCTGGTGACGGAGGGACTGCGCACCACGGCCGGCTTGGTGGTGGAGACTGGAACCGCGCGCGAGGTTCACCATTTCGCGGTGCTTGCCGGTTACGGTGCCGAGGCAGTCCATCCTTACCTGGCGATGGAAACCCTGGTGCAGCTGCACCAGAACCTGAGCGGCGATTTGGGTGCGGACAAGGCGATTTACAACTACATCAAAGCCATCGGCAAGGGCCTGTCCAAAATCATGTCCAAGATGGGCGTGTCCACCTACATGAGCTATTGCGGCGCGCAGCTGTTTGAGGCGATTGGCCTGTCCAGCGAAACCGTGAACAAGTATTTCACCGGCACACCGAGCCGGGTCGAGGGCATCGGCGTTTTCGAGATTGCCGAGGAGGCCATCCGCATGCACCGCGCCGCATTCAGCGCCGACCCGGTGCTGGCCAACGCACTGGACGCGGGTGGAGAATATGCCTGGCGCGCGCGGGGCGAAGAGCACATGTGGACGCCGGATGCGATTGCTAAATTGCAGCACAGCACCCGTGCCAACAACTTCAGCACCTACAAGGAATACGCCCAGATCATCAATGACCAGAGTCGGCGTCACCTGACCTTGCGCGGCCTGTTTGAGTTCAAGATCGATCCGGCCAAAGCCATACCGGTGGACGAAGTGGAAAGCGCTGCCGAAATTGTCAAACGCTTTGCCACCGGAGCGATGTCGCTGGGATCGATTTCCACCGAAGCCCATGCCACACTGGCGATTGCCATGAACCGCATCGGCGGCAAGAGCAATACCGGCGAGGGCGGCGAAGACCCGGCGCGTTACCGCAACGAGCTCAAGGGCATTCCGATTACCCAGGGCCAGACCATGTCGGACCTGCTGGGCAAGGATTTGTTTGAGGTCGATTACCCGCTGAATGCCGGGGATTCGATGCGCTCCAAGATCAAGCAGGTCGCTTCCGGCCGTTTTGGTGTGACGGCCGAATACCTCTCCAGTGCCGACCAGATCCAGATCAAGATGGCGCAGGGCGCCAAGCCGGGCGAGGGTGGGCAACTGCCGGGTAACAAGGTGTCCAACTACATCGGCATGCTGCGCTACTCGGTGCCGGGCGTGGGACTGATTTCACCGCCGCCGCACCATGATATTTATTCCATCGAAGACCTGGCGCAGCTGATCCATGACCTGAAAAACGTGGCCCCCAAGGCCAGTATCAGCGTGAAGCTGGTATCGGAAATTGGCGTAGGAACCGTGGCTGCCGGTGTGACCAAATGCAAGAGCGACCACATCGTGATCGCCGGGCATGACGGCGGTACCGGTGCGTCGCCCTGGTCGTCCATCAAACATGCGGGAAGCCCCTGGGAAATCGGTCTGGCCGAAACCCAGCAAACCCTGGTGCTCAACCGGCTGCGCGGTCGTGTGCGGGTGCAGGCCGACGGGCAGATGAAAACCGGGCGCGATGTCGCCATTGGTGCGTTACTGGGTGCGGATGAATTCGGCTTTGCCACCGCGCCTTTGGTTGTCGAGGGCTGCATCATGATGCGCAAATGCCACCTCAACACCTGCCCAGTCGGTGTTGCGACGCAAGATCCTGATTTGCGGAAAAAGTTCTCTGGCAAGCCCGAGCATGTGGTGAACTATTTCTTTTTTGTGGCCGAAGAAGTCCGCCAGATCATGGCGCAGCTGGGCATCCGCAAGTTCGACGACATGATCGGCCGCGCCGATTTGCTCGACACACGCAAAGGCATCGCGCATTGGAAAGCCAGTGGGCTGGACTTCAGCCGTATTTTTGCGATGCCACCGGTGCCGGCCGATGTGCCGCGTTTCCATTGCGAGAGTCAGGCGCACGGGCTCGACAAGGGCTTGGACAACTTGCTGATCGCCAAGAGCCGCGACGCAATTGACAAAGGCCAGCGCGTGCAGTTTATGGAAGTCGCGCGCAACGTGAACCGGTCAGTGGGTGCCATGTTGTCCGGCGCGGTCACGCAGGTGCACCCGGAAGGCCTGCCCGACGACACCATCCGTATCCAGCTCGAGGGCACGGGCGGCCAGTCCTTTGGCGCTTTCTTGTGCAAGGGCATCACGCTGTACCTGATTGGAGATGCCAATGACTACACGGGCAAGGGCCTGTCCGGTGGCCGCATCATCGTGCGTCCGAGCATCGATTTCCGCGGCGACGCCCTGCGCAACACCATTGTGGGCAACACCGTGATGTACGGTGCAACCGCAGGTGAGGCATTTTTCAGCGGCGTTGCTGGTGAACGCTTTGCCGTGCGCTTGTCCGGTGCGACGGCTGTGGTCGAAGGCACGGGCGACCACGGCTGCGAATACATGACGGGCGGCACTGTGCTGGTTTTGGGACAGACCGGGCGCAACTTTGCCGCAGGCATGAGCGGTGGCGTGGCGTATGTGTACGACGAGGACGGCCACTTCGCCAGTCGGTGTAACACGGCCATGGTTGATTTAAAGGCTTTGGTCTCGGAGCAGGAGCAGGAAGCCAGCATAGACCGTGGTATCTGGCATCTGGGTCAGACCGACGAGTCAACGGTGCGCCGCCTGCTGGCCGAGCACAACCGCTGGACGGGCAGTAAGCGTGCGCGCGAACTGCTGGATCACTGGGATACGGCGCGCGCCAAGTTCGTCAAGGTTTTCCCCAAGGAATACCAGCGCGCCCTCGCAGAAATTCACGCCAAGAAAATCGCTGCGCAGCCGGTGGCTGGATGAGTTGCGCTTGCCTCGACATTGCTAAGGAATAGACCATGGGAAAAATCACCGGTTTCAAAGAATTCGAGCGTCTGGAAGAGGGTTACAAGCCTGTGCCAGACAGGGTCAAAAACTATGCTGAATTCGTCATAACCCTGAGCCCGGAACAGGCCAAGGTGCAGGGCGCCCGCTGCATGGATTGCGGTACGCCTTTTTGCAACAGCGGCTGCCCTGTCAACAACATCATCCCGGATTTCAACGACCTGGTTTTCCAGAACGATTGGCGTGCCGCCATTGACGTGTTGCACAGCACCAATAATTTCCCGGAGTTCACGGGCCGCATCTGCCCCGCGCCCTGCGAGGCGGCATGCACCTTGAACGTGAACGACGATGCGGTGGGCATCAAGTCGATTGAGCACGCCATCATCGACCGCGCCTGGGCCGAGGGTTGGGTCAGTCCGCAGCCGCCCGCGTACGCAACCGGCAAGAAGGTGGCGGTGATTGGGTCGGGCCCGGCCGGCCTTGCAGCAGCCCAACAACTCGCGCGCGCGGGGCATGCGGTGACGGTTTTTGAAAAGAACGACCGGGTGGGCGGCCTGCTGCGCTACGGAATTCCGGACTTCAAGATGGAAAAATCCCATATTGACCGGCGTGTGGCCCAGATGCAGGCCGAGGGCGTGGTCTTCCGCACCGGCGTGCTGGTGGGTGAATGGCCCGCAGACTCCAAAGTGACCAACTGGTCCAAGCAGACGGTGAGTGCGGCTCAGCTGCAGGCAGACTTTGATGCCGTCTTGTTGACCGGCGGCGCGGAGCAATCGCGTGATCTGCCCGTGCCCGGACGTGATCTGGCGGGCATCCATTTCGCCATGGAATTTTTGCCCCAGCAAAACAAGGTCAATGCCGGTGACAAACTCAAGGGTCAGCTGCGTGCCGACGGCAAGCACGTTGTCGTGATTGGCGGTGGCGATACCGGCAGCGATTGCGTGGGAACCTCCAACCGCCACGGTGCCCTCGGGGTTGTGCAGTTCGAAGTCATGCCGCAGCCGCCGGTAGAGGAAAACCGCCCGCTGACCTGGCCCTATTGGCCCCTGAAGCTGCGCACCAGCTCCAGCCACGAAGAAGGCTGCGCGCGCGAATTTGCGATTTCCACCAAGGAATTTGTCGGCCAGAAGGGCAAGGTTACCGGTGTCAAAACGGTACGGGTCGAATGGCAGGGCGGAAAAATGGTCGAGGTGGCAGGCTCTGAACAGATCATCCCGGCGGACCTGGTGCTGCTGGCCATGGGCTTCGTCAACCCGGTTGGCAGCGTTCTGAGCGCGTTTGGTGTGGACAAAGACGCGCGGGGTAACGCCCGCGCCCATACCGATGAGGGCGGGTACGCCACCAACGTGGCCAAAGTGTTTGCCGCCGGCGATATGCGCCGCGGGCAGTCTTTGGTGGTGTGGGCGATCCGCGAAGGCCGCCAGGCTGCGCGTTCGGTGGACGCTTTTTTAATGGGTAGTAGCGTGTTGCCGCGTTAATGGCAGCGCCCGGACAGGGCCTGTCTGGAGCGGGTGCCCTGGGCAAAAAAATTACTTGATAATGGTTGTTGGTGTCCATCAAGATTTGTCTGCAACCCTTTTTCTATGCCCATCGACGCTCCGCCGCCGCTTGTCGAACTCAAGAATATCCGCTTCGGCTACGGCCCGCGGCTCATTCTTGACGGCGTGAGTTTGTCCATTCCCAGGGGTAAGGTCACCGCCTTGATGGGCGCCTCGGGTGGCGGCAAGACCACGGTTTTGCGGCTCATTGGCGGGCAGTACCGCGCCCAAGGCGGCGAACTGTTGCTGGCAGGGCCACTGGGTAGCGCAGGGGCGCCGCTGGATGTGGGCGGGATGAACGCCCAGGCCTTGTTCGCCGCGCGTCGCCGTATGGGCATGCTCTTTCAGTTCGGGGCTTTATTCACGGATTTGAGCGTATTTGACAATGTGGCTTTTCCACTGCGCGAACACACCGACTTGCCGCCTGCACTATTGCGTGACATCGTCCTGATGAAGCTCAATGCAGTTGGACTGCGTGGCGCGCGTGACCTGATGCCGGCGGAGATTTCCGGCGGCATGGCCAGGCGGGTGGCGCTGGCGCGGGCGATTGCGCTGGATCCGGAACTACTGATGTACGACGAGCCCTTTGCCGGGCTGGATCCGATATCGCTGGGAACGACGGCGCGGCTGATTCGTCGCTTAAACGATGCCATGGGTTTGACCAGCGTGGTGGTTTCCCACGATGTACATGAAACCTTCCAGATCGCCGACCATGTGGTGATTCTGGCCAACGGACGGGTCGCAGTCGCTGGTACTCCCGATGCGGTGCGGCACTGCGCGGACCCCTTGGTGCACCAGTTTGTCAATGCCTTACCCACCGGGCCGGTACCCTTTCACTACCCGGCCAGTCCGTTGGCAGAGGACTTTGGCGTGGAGCGCATCGCGTGACAGCATCTTCCCGACGTCCGTGGCATCCCGCCGAGGTCGGGTTTGCGACCCGGCTGGCTTTGGCAGACTGGGGTTATGGTGCCCGTTTGTTTGCCCGTCTTGCCTGGCCCGGCGCTGCGCTGTTGCGCCGCCCGCGCTTGGTGACCGACCAGATCCATTACATGGGTAACTATTCACTGGCCATCATCACCGTCTCCGGCACCTTTGTGGGTTTTGTATTGGCCCTGCAGGGCTACTACACGCTGCAGCGCTACGGTTCCTCGGAGGCGCTTGGCCTGTTGGTGGCCTTGAGTCTTGTACGGGAATTGGGGCCGGTCATCTCGGCTTTGCTGTTTGCCGGTCGGGCCGGTACGTCGCTGACCGCCGAGATTGGCCTGATGAAAGCGGGTGAGCAACTCAGCGCCATGGAAATGATGGCGGTAGACCCGGTGCGGCGCATACTGGCTCCCCGTTTTTGGGGTGCGGTGATTGCCATGCCCCTGTTAGCTGCAGTTTTTTCAGCCATGGGTATTTTGGGCGGATGGTTGGTGGGGGTGTTGATGATCGGCGTCGACGCCGGCGCCTTCTGGAGCCAGATGCAAAGCGGCGTAGACGTTTGGGCTGATGTTGGTAACGGCGTAGTTAAAAGTGTGATTTTTGGTGTAACCGTGGGTTTTATCGCCCTGTTACAGGGTTTTGTCGCCCAGCCCACACCAGAGGGCGTGTCGCTGGCCACGACCCGCACGGTTGTTTTGGCTTCGCTGACTGTGCTGGCCCTGGATTTTGTGCTGACCGCTCTGATGTTTAGTGTTTAGGATCAACCGCTATGGAACGTTCGAGTAAAGATGTCTGGGTGGGCCTTTTTGTGCTTTTGGGTGCGGCTGCCTTGCTATTTCTGGCCTTGAAGTCGGCCAATTTGCTGTCCTTTCAATGGACGCCGACCTACCAGGTCACCGCCCGATTTGACAATATCGGTGGTCTCAAACCCAAAGCGCCGATAAAAAGCAGTGGGGTCGTGGTGGGACATGTGGCCGCCATCCGTTTCGATGACAAAAGCTACCAGGCCAGTGTTCTGCTGCAAATGGACCGCCGCTATGCCTTCCCCAAGGACAGCACGCTCAAAATTCTCACCAGTGGCCTGTTGGGCGAACAATACGTGGGCATCGAGGCGGGCGCTGAGTCCGATAACCTGAGCGAGGGCGACAGCATCAGCCAGACTCAGTCCGCCGTGGTTTTGGAAAATCTGATCAGCCAGTTTTTGTACAGCAAAGCTGCGGATGGCCAGTCCAGCGGGGCAAACAAATGAGTGTGCGTTGGGCACGCTTCGGTGTGCTGGCGCTCCTGATCTTGTCGGGTTGTGCGACGGTGCAGTCGCCCGATGCGCGCGACCCGTGGGAGTCGATGAACCGCAGCGTGTTCAGCTTCAATGACAAGCTTGACCGTATCGTGCTCAAACCTGTGGCAAGCGCCTACCGCAATGTGGTGCCGGACGCAGTCCAAAAAGGCGTGAACAATTTTTTCGGTAATTTGGGTGACGTGTGGTCGGCCGTGAACAACGCACTGGCCGGCAGGCGGCAGGAGACCGGAGACAGCATCAGCCGTGTTGTGGTGAATTCGACGGTCGGGATTCTGGGTGTTTTGGATGTCGCTTCAGACATGAAGATCCCCCGCCATAAGGCGGACTTTGGTACCACGCTGGGGCGTTGGGGTGTGAAGCCGGGGCCTTATGTGGTGCTGCCGGTGTTAGGTCCCGCCACCTTGCGGGAAGTTGCCGCGCTGCCCGTGGATTACAAGGCGAATTTGACCAACCAGTTCACCGAAGCCGCCACCCGCGATACCCTGACGGTGCTCAATATTGTGTCGACCCGCGCCCGCTATTTGGGTGCAACGGACACAGCGGACGGTGCCGCGCTGGACGCCTATTCGTTCATCCGGGACGCCTATTTGCAGCGGCAGCGTTATGTTCAATACGATGGCAATCCGCCAGAAATTGAACGGCCGGTCGACGACGAGCCAAACCTTGAATGAATACGGAGTAGTGCGATGACAGGACAGAAATCGGGTTTTCGCTGGGGCGCGGTAATCCTGAGCGCGCTGCTGGTGCTGCCCTGGGTGGCGCGCGCACAGGATGAGGCGCCTGAGGCCTTCGTGAAGCGGGTCTCGGTGGAAGTCTTGGATAGCATCAAGGCCGACAAAGGCATGCGCAACGGGGACGTTAACCGGGTGATGGTGCTGGTGGACACCCGGATCATGCCGAATTTGGATTTTGCGCGAATGACAGCGTCTGCTGTGGGTCCTGCGTGGCGGCAGGCGAGCCCGGACCAAAAGGCCCGCTTGCAGGAGGAGTTCAAGACGCTTTTGACACGCACCTACTCGGGCGCGCTGGCGCAGGTTGGTGATCAAACGGTGGAGGTCAAACCCGTGCGCGGCAGCGCGGAGGACAAAGAACTAGTGGTCCGCACCGAAATTAAGAACGGTGGAGAGATCGTCCAAATGGACTACCGTTTGGTCAAAACTCCTGGACAGGGCACGGGTTGGAAAATTTATAACCTCAACGTCATGGGCGTTTGGCTGGTCGATACCTACAAGACGCAGTTTGCCCAGGAGATCAACGCCAAAGGCTTGGATGGCCTGATCAGCACCCTGTCGGAACGTAACAAGGCGAATGCCAGAAAATAGGCACTCGCGATGGAACTCATATTGCCCGTCACTTTGACCCATGCGCAGGCGACTGCGCAGTTGGCGATTTGGGCACCGCAGTTGGCCGGGTTGGGTGACGAAGCTGTCACGCTGGATTGCGCAGCCTTACAGCACTTTGATTCGACCGCCCTGGCGCTGGTGCTTGAAGTGGGGCGGCAGGCCCGCGCGAAAGGCGTTCGCCTGCAGTTGCGTGATGTGCCGCCGCGCCTGCACGATCTGGCCGCGGTGTACGGCATAGACGCCTTGTGGAATTCAGCCTAGCCGATTTACGCGGCTGCGCTTGCCGTTTCCTGCGAGGCCCGGCGGGTAAAATCACGGCTTTTCATGCCCGCGATCTCATTCCAATCCGTTTCCAAAAGTTATGCCGCGCGGCGAGTGGGCGCTAGCCTGCTTGCGGTGGACGGCGTCAGCCTCGACATTGAGCAGGGCGAATTCTTTGGGCTGCTGGGCCCCAACGGCGCAGGCAAGACCACCATGATCAGCCTGTTGGCCGGCTTAAGCCAGCCGAGTTCAGGCAGCGTCAGCATCCTCGGCCACGATGTACAGACCGACTTTGCTGCGGCCCGGCGACTGGTGGGCGTGGTGCCGCAAGAACTGGTGTTCGATCCCTTTTTCAGCGTGCGCGAGGCTTTGCACATCCAGTCGGGTTATTTTGGTGTTCAGAACAACGCAGCCTGGATTGACGAGTTGCTGCACAGCCTGGGCCTGAGCGATAAGGCCGATGCCAATATGCGCCAGCTTTCCGGCGGCATGAAGCGGCGCGTGCTGGTGGCGCAGGCGCTGGTGCACAAGCCGCCGGTGATCGTGTTGGATGAGCCGACTGCCGGCGTGGATGTGGAACTGCGCCAGACCTTGTGGCAGTTCATCGCCCGCTTGAACCGCGAGCACGGCCATACCGTATTGCTGACCACCCATTACCTGGAAGAAGCGGAGGCCTTGTGCGGGCGCATCGCCATGCTCAAGTCGGGACGGGTCGTGGCGCTCGACACCACCAGTGAATTGCTCAAGGCCGCCTCCAGCAACGTCTTGCGTTTCAAGATAGATGGTGAGCTGCCCGATGCCCTGCGCGCGCGCGCCCGGGTGACGGGTCGTATCGTGCAGTTTCCTGCTGACGACGCGGCCCAGATTGAGCATTACCTTAGCGCTGTGCGCCAGGCGGGCTTGCAGGCGCAGGATGTGGAAATCCGAAAGGCGGATCTGGAAGATGTGTTTTTGGATGTCATGCATAAGAACACCGCGTCCAGTGCTGCGGGGGTGCTCGCATGACGGGCCTGCAAACCCTCGTCTACAAAGAGGTATTGCGTTTCTGGAAAGTCGCATTCCAAACCATCGGCGGGCCGGTTCTCAACGCCATGCTGTATCTGCTGATCTTCGGCCATGCCTTGCAAGACCATGTGAAGGTCTATGACCAGGTGAGCTACACCGCGTTTCTGGTTCCGGGCCTGGCGATGATGAGCCTGCTGCAAAACGCGTTCGCCAATAGCTCGTCTTCGCTGATCACCAGCAAGATGATGGGCAATCTGGTCTTCCTTATGCTGTCCCCCCTGTCGCACCGCGACTGGTTTATTGCCTATGTTGGCGCAGCGGTCATACGCGGTTTGGTGGTGGCGCTCTGTGTGGTGCTGATATCGGTCATTTTTGTACCGCTCGCTGTGGTGCAGCCGCTGTGGATTGCGGTGTTTGCGGTCATGGGCGCCGCACTGATGGGTGCCTTGGGCTTGATCGCTGGTTTGTGGGCCGAGAAATTTGACCAGCTCGCAGCCTTTCAAAATTTCGCTGTCATGCCCATGACTTTTTTGAGCGGCGTTTTTTACTCCATCCATTCGCTTCCGCCCTTTTGGCAGGCGGTGAGCCACGCCAATCCATTTTTCTACATGATTGACGGATTCCGTTTCGGGTTTTTCGGCCAGAGTGACGTATCGCCCTGGATGAGTTGCGCGGTGGTCGGGAGTGTTTTGCTGGTAGTGTGCGCGGTGGCGCTGCATCTGCTGCGTACGGGCTACAAGATTCGCTCCTGATTTTTTAGATTGATTGTGTATGACCGCTGAACAAATTGAGGCCCTGATCCGCAGCGGCTTGGCATGTGACCATTGTGCGGTGGAGGGAGACGGGCGTCACTGGTACGCCACCGTGGTGGCTGCTGCATTCACCGGCAAGCGCCTGATTGCGCGGCACCAATTGGTATACGCCACTTTGGGTGAGCGCATGAAAACCGACGAGGTACATGCCTTGTCGATGAAAACCTACACCCCCACCGAGTGGGCGCAAGGCGGAGCCGCCCATGGATAAATTGCGTATACGCGGCGGCCAGCGTCTGCATGGTGAGGTGCCAATTTCCGGTGCCAAGAATGCGGCTTTGCCCGAGCTGTGCGCTGCCATCCTGAGCGCTGAGCCCATCACCCTGCACAACGTCCCACGTTTGCAGGACGTGTCCACGATGGTCAAGCTGATCCGCAATATGGGGGTGCAGGTGGATGTGCAGGACGATGGCATGGTGCGTCTGAATGCGGCCCAACTGAATGTTCCTGAGGCCCCCTACGACCTGGTCAAAACCATGCGTGCCTCGGTGCTGGCCTTGGGGCCGCTTCTGGCGCGTTTCGGTCATGCCAGAGTGTCCTTGCCGGGCGGGTGTGCCATCGGTTCGCGGCCTGTTGACCAGCACATCAAAGGCCTGCAGGCCATGGGCGCGCACATCGCTGTGGAGCACGGCTACATGGTTGCTAGCCTTCGTCCTGGCTTGTCGCGCCTGCACGGCGCGCATATCACCACCGACATGGTCACGGTGACGGGCACAGAGAATTTTTTGATGGCCGCCGCCCTGGCCGATGGCGAGACGATTCTGGAGAACGCCGCCCAGGAGCCTGAAATCCCCGATCTGGCCGAGATGCTGATCGCCATGGGCGCCCAAATTGAGGGTCACGGCAGCTCACGCATCCGCATCCGTGGTGTGGAGCGCTTGCATGGTTGTAGCCACCGTGTGGTGGCCGACCGGATTGAGGCAGGCACTTTTTTATGCGCGGTGGCCGCTGCTGGCGGTGACGTGCTGCTGCGCCATGGCCGGGCTGACCACCTGGAGGCGGTGATTGACAAATTGCGGAAAGCGGGCGCGACGGTCATGGCCCTGCCTGACGGTATCCGCATCCAAGCCAACGGCCCTCTGCGCGCGCAAAGCTTCCGCACCCGCGAGTACCCTGGCTTTCCCACCGATATGCAAGCCCAGTTCATGGCACTGAATTGCGTGGCGACCGGCACATCCAAGGTGACTGAGACAATTTTTGAGAACCGTTTTATGCACGTCAACGAACTGGTGCGCCTGGGTGCCCACATTCAGATCGACGGCAAATTGGCCATGGTTGAGGGTGGTGCCGCCCTGTCCGGTGCCACGGTGATGGCCACCGATTTGCGTGCATCGGCTTCGCTGGTGATTGCCGGCCTGGTCGCCAGTGGCGAGACGGTAGTCGACCGCATTTACCATCTGGACCGCGGCTACGACCGGATGGAAGCCAAGCTGCGCGCTCTGGGTGCGGATATCGAGCGTGTCAAGTAAAATTCAAAGCAATTTCATGATCACACTGGCGCTTTCCAAAGGACGGATTTTTGACGAAACCCTGCCGCTTTTGCAGGCAGCGGGGATCGTGGTTTTGGACGATCCCGAGACCTCGCGCAAGCTGATTCTGCGCACCGGCAATCCGGCGGTGCGCCTGCTGCTGGTGCGGGCTACCGATGTGCCCACCTATGTGCAGTACGGCGGTGCAGACCTGGGTATCTCAGGAAAAGACAATTTGATCGAACACGGCGGCCAGGGTCTGTACCAGCCGCTGGATTTGCACATTGCCAAATGCCGCATCAGTGTGGCGGCACCGGCGGGCTTCGACTACAGCAGTGCCGTACGCCAGGGTTCGCGCCTGACGGTGGCGACCAAGTACGTAGCCATTGCCCGCGAGTTTTTCGCCTCCAAAGGCGTACACGTCGATCTGATCAAGCTCTACGGAAGCATGGAGCTTGCCCCGCTGGTCGGCTTGGCCGATGCCATCGTCGATCTGGTCTCTACTGGAAACACCTTGAAAGCCAATAACCTGGTCGAGGTCGAGCACATCATGGACATCAGTTCTCGCTTGGTCGTTAACCAGGCAGCCCTCAAACTCAAGCGGGAACCCATACGCCACATCATTGACGCATTTGCTGCAGCGGTGGCCGCCTGATCCGCTTGCCCCGCCACTGACCATGTCCGCCGCCGATCCCGTCGCTCGCCCCTTGCGTTTGCGTACCGCGCAAGCCGACTTCGAAGCCCTTTTCCAGGCCCGACTGCATTGGTCGGCCGACACCGACGCAGCGATTGAGGCGCGCGTGGCAGATATCGTGTCCGATGTGCGGCAGCGCGGTGACGCGGCCATTCTGGAATACACCGCCCGTTTTGATGGCTTGCGCGCGGACGGCGTGGCCGATTTAGAAATCAGTGCTGCTGACTTGCGGGCGGCCTTTGACGGCCTGCCGTTCGCGCAACGCGCCGCATTGCAAACCGCTGCCGCGCGGGTGCGCAGCTTCCATGAAGCCCAAAAGGCCGCTTGCGGGCAGAGTTGGAGTTACCGTGACGCGGACGGGAGCCTGCTCGGGCAAAAGGTCACGCCGCTAGACCGGGTGGGCATTTACGTGCCCGGCGGCAAAGCGGCGTATCCGTCCAGCGTGCTGATGAACGCGATCCCGGCGCAGGTTGCGGGCGTGGGCGAAATCATCATGGTCGTGCCCACACCGGTGCGCGCGGGTATGGAAGCCGGGCAGGGCGAGCGCAACCCGCTGGTGCTGGCTGCCGCCCATGTGGCTGGGGTCCACCGCGTCTTCACCGTCGGCGGCGCGCAGGCCGTGGCGGCGCTCGCGTATGGCAGCGCCACCATTCCCGCAGTCGACAAAATAACCGGCCCGGGCAACGCCTATGTGGCCGCCGCCAAACGCCGGGTTTTTGGCAAGGTGGGTATCGACATGATTGCCGGTCCCAGTGAAATATTGGTGTTAGCCGACGGCAGTACGCCGGCCGATTGGGTGGCTATGGACCTCTTCAGCCAGGCCGAGCACGACGAACTGGCGCAAAGCATTCTGCTGTGCCCGGATGCGGCCTACATCGATGCGGTGCAGGCCTCCATTGACCGCCTGCTGCCCGGCATGCCCCGGCGCGACATCATTGCCGCATCCTTGAACGGGCGCGGCGCGCTCATCCAGACCCGCAGTATGGGGGAGGCCTGCGCTATCAGCAACCGCATTGCCCCTGAGCACCTCGAGGTCAGCAGCGCCGACGCGCAGCGCTGGGAGCCCTTGCTGGTCCACGCCGGAGCGATTTTTCTGGGGGCCTTTACCAGCGAGAGCCTGGGCGACTATTGCGCCGGGCCCAACCATGTGCTTCCCACCAGCGGGACCGCCCGTTTTTCGTCGCCGCTAGGCGTCTACGACTTCCAAAAGCGCAGCAGCATCATCGAAGTCAGCCAGGCCGCAGCGCAAGTGTTGGGGCCTGTGGCTGCTGAGCTGGCGTACGGTGAAGGCTTGCAGGCCCATGCCCGCGCTGCCGAAATGCGGCTCGATGCGGTTCCCCGTCCCCGGCCATGAGCAACCCACCCAGCCCCTTAGCCCGTATCCGCGCCGATGTACGGGCCATGCACGCCTACGTCGTACAGCCTGCAGGCGACATGCTCAAGCTCGACGCCATGGAAAACCCGTTTGCGCTGCCGCCGACTTTGCAAGCAGCGCTGGGTGAGCGCCTGGGGCGGCTGCCGCTTAACCGTTATCCGGCCGAATCTATTCCGAAGCTCAAAAATGCGCTGGCCGCTTATGTCGACCTTCCGCTCGGCTACGACCTCATGCTGGGCAACGGCTCGGACGAGTTAATTTCCCTGCTGGCCCTGGTCTGCGCCACGCCGGGAGCGCAGGTGCTTGCACCTGAGCCGGGTTTTGTGATGTATGCCATCAGTGCCCAGTTGCAGGGCCTTGGCTATACCGGCGTATCGCTCGCCGCCGACTTTGCGCTCGACGAGGTAGCCATGGCCGACGCTATCCAACGTGTGCAGCCCTCGCTGGTGTACCTGGCCTATCCCAACAACCCGACTGCCAATTTGTGGAATGACGATGTCATCCGCCGCCTGATTGCGCAGGTACGCGCTTACGGCGGCCTGGTGGTGATGGACGAGGCCTACCAGCCTTTTGCCAGCCGCAGCTGGCTGGATGACATCCGCCGCGACCCGCAGGCCAATAGCCATGTGCTGCTGCTGCGCACACTCTCCAAATTTGGTCTGGCGGGGGTGCGTCTGGGCTATTTGCTGGCACCGGCGGCCGTGATCCATGAGATCGACAAGGCCCGCCCGCCCTACAACATCAGCGTGCTCAACGCCGAATGTGCGCTGTTTGCCCTGGAGCACGCGTCCGAGTTCGCGCAGCAGGCGGCAGTGATTTGCGCCGAGCGCGAGCAGTTGATCGCAGCCCTGGCGGACTTGGCCGGCGTGCAAGTTTTTCCCAGCGAGGCCAACATGGTTTTGCTGCGCATAGCGGGGTCACCCGGCAGTGCTGCAAGCGTATTTCAGGGCCTCAAGGCCCGCCAGGTGCTGGTCAAGAACGTTTCTACAATGCACCCGCTACTCGCCAACTGTCTGCGCCTGACGGTGGGAAGCCCCGACCAGAACGCACAATTGGTTACCGCCCTGCGCGCCGCGCTCAACCAAGGACAACCATGACCGACCGCACCGCTGAAGTCAGCCGCAACACGGCAGAAACCCGCATCACCGTCAAGCTGAACCTGGACGGTACGGGCCGGGCCCAGCTGGCTACTGGCATCGGTTTTTTCGACCACATGCTGGACCAGATCGCCCGCCACGGGCTGATCGACCTGGACATCCAGGCCGTAGGCGATTTGCATATCGACGGACACCATCTGGTCGAAGATGTGGGCATCACGCTGGGTCAGGCTTTCGCCAAGGCGCTGGGTGACAAGAAAGGGGTGCGCCGCTACGGCCATGCCTATGTGCCGCTGGACGAGGCCTTGTCCCGCGTAGTCGTCGATTTGTCCGGTCGCCCCGGACTAGAGCTGAACGTGCCTTTCACCAGCGGTGCTATCGGTGGCTTTGATACCCAACTAACCCACGAGTTTTTCCAGGGCTTTGTCAACCATGCGGGCATCACCCTGCACATCGACAATCTCAAAGGGAATAACGCCCACCACCAGGCCGAGTCCGTCTTCAAAGCATTTGCCCGTGCCCTGCGCGCTGCGGTGGAGCCCGACCCGCGCAGCGCGGGTGTCATCCCGTCCACCAAGGGCAGCCTTTAGGCCATTGTGCGCGTATGAAAACCGTCGCGGTGGTGGATTACGGTATGGGCAATTTGCGCTCGGTCACGCAGGCCGTTCTGCATGCTGCCCATGGTTTGCCTATCGAAGTTGTCTGGGCGCGTACACCGGCTGAGGTCATGGCCGCTCAGCGCGTGGTCCTGCCGGGGCAGGGCGCGATGCGCGACTGCATGCAGGAGTTGCGCGACAGCGGCATGTATGCCGCCGTGGTGCATGCGGCCGACCACAAACCCTTGCTGGGCGTGTGCGTGGGCATGCAGATGCTGCTCGAGCACAGCGAGGAGCAGGACACGCCCAGCCTGGGGCTGATTCCCGGCTATGTGCGCAAGTTCGTTTTGGCGGGCCGCCACCAGCCCGACGGCAGCCGCTACAAGGTTCCGCATATGGGCTGGAATACGGTGGAACAGGGCGCCGACCGGGGGCACATCCACCCGGTTTGGGCGGATATTCCCGACCAGAGCCACTTTTATTTCGTGCACAGCTATTACGCTGCCCCGTCGGATTTGCGCCACAGTGCAGGGCAAACCCTATACGGTGAGGCGTTTTGCAGTGCCGTGGCGCGGGATAATATTTTTGCTACGCAATTCCATCCGGAAAAAAGTGCGCAGCACGGTTTGACGCTGTACCGGAATTTTCTGCGTTGGAATCCTTGATACGCTTGCGAGCCCTGTGATGTGCGTTTGTTTTGATCTTCTACGTGAAGCACCATGCTGTTAATCCCGGCCATTGATCTCAAAGACGGCCACTGCGTTCGCCTCAAGCAAGGCGACATGGGCCAATCCACCACGTTTGGCGAAGACCCTGAGGTCATGGCCCGCAGTTGGCTCGCTAAGGGTGCGCGGCGCTTGCATCTGGTAGACCTCAACGGCGCGTTCGCTGGACAACCGAAAAATGAGTTGGCAATCCGCAAAATTTTGAAGACCGTGGGGAGTGAAATCGACGTGCAGCTGGGCGGCGGCATCCGGGACCTGGACACCATCGAGCGCTACCTGGACGCCGGTTTGCGTTACGTCATCATCGGTACTGCCGCGGTGAAAAACCCCGGCTTTTTGCAGGACGCCTGCACTGCATTTGGCGGCCACATCATCGTCGGCCTGGACGCCCGCGAGGGGAAAATTGCCACCGACGGTTGGAGCAAACTCACCCGCCATGACGTCATCGACATGGGTAAGAAGTTCGAAGACTATGGCGTGGAATCCATCATCTACACCGACATCGGACGCGACGGCATGCTCAGCGGTATCAACATCGAAGCCACCGTCAAATTGGCACAGGCCTTGACCATCCCCGTCATCGCCTCGGGCGGCTTGTCCAACATGGCCGACATCGAAGCCCTGTGTGCGGTCGAAGACGAGGGCGTCGAAGGCGTCATCTGCGGACGGGCGATTTACAGCGGCGATCTGGACTTTGCCGCCGCGCAGGCCCGCGCCGACGAACTCAATGGTTGAGCTGTTTCAGGGTCAGCCCTGCCGCCGCATCCGCATTGCCTGTGGCGACACCGTGCTGGTGGCTTTGCAGGGTGCGCATGTGCTGTCCTGGGTCAGCGGCGGGCGCGAACGTCTTTTTCTGAGTGAAGCCAACCGCTGGGACGGCCACAGTCCGATTCGCGGGGGCATTCCGGTGTGTTTTCCCCAGTTCAACGCGCGTGGCACCCTGCCCAAACACGGCTTCGCTCGCAACCTGCGGTGGCAGGCCGGGCCGGCGCTGGAACAGTCCGATTCCGCGCAACTTACATGCAATCTGGATTCGGGTCCCGAAACCCTCGCCATTTGGCCACAGCCATTTGACGCACAGCTGCAGCTTGACCTGCGTCCGGGCCACCTCCAAGTCACGCTCACGGTGCACAACACGGGCCCCAGCCCTTTGCGCTTCAGTGGCGCGCTCCACACCTACCTGGCCGTGGACGATATTGCCGGGGCGCACCTGGTGGGTTTAGGGGGACAGCCCGAGTGGGATTCCCTGACCGATGTCCATGCAATGGCTGCACCGTCTCTGCGCTTTGATGCGGAGTTCGACCGCGTCTACGCGGCAGCGGCAAGGCCACTTCTTCTGCACGACGGCGCGCACCGGCTCGAGATAGCCCAAAGTCCGGACTGGTCCGACACCGTGGTGTGGAACCCGGGCCAGGCCAAAAATGCGGCTATGGCCGACATGCAGCCAGACGGATTTTCCCGCATGCTGTGCGTCGAGGCGGCGCAGGTGTTCGCGCCGATTGAGGTACCTGTTGCCGCCCACTGGCAGGGCTGGCAGCGCCTGCGCGTGGAGGCCTAGCGTGCTCGCTAAACGCATCATTCCTTGCCTTGACGTGACCGGTGGTCGCGTGGTCAAAGGCGTCAACTTTGTGGCGCTGCGTGATGCGGGAGACCCTGTGGAAATTGCCGCCCGCTACAACGAGCAAGGCGCAGATGAGTTGACGTTTTTGGACATCACCGCCACCAGCGACGCGCGCGATGTCATTCTGCACATCATCGAAGCGGTGGCCAGCCAGGTGTTCATTCCGCTCACGGTAGGTGGGGGCGTGCGCACGGTGGACGATGTGCGCCGCTTGCTCAACGCCGGCGCCGACAAAGTGAGCTTCAACTCAGCCGCTATTGCCAACCCCCACGTGATTCGCGAGGCCTCAGCCAAATACGGTGCCCAGTGCATTGTGGTGGCCATCGATGCCAAGCGCCGCAACCCTGACGAAGAACATCGTTTGGGTGTCAACGGTCAGCCCCTGGGCCCAGGCTGGGACGTGTTCAGCCATGGCGGGCGCAAAAACGTCGGCCTGGATGCGGTGGCCTGGGCCACTCACATGGCCGAGCATGGCGCCGGTGAAATTTTGCTCACCAGCATGGACCGTGACGGCACCAAGTCAGGCTTTGACTTGGCCTTGACCCGCGCTGTGGCCGATGCGGTGTCGGTGCCCGTCATTGCCTCGGGTGGGGTGGGCAACCTGGACCACCTGGCCGACGGCGTGCAGCAAGGCGGTGCCGACGCGGTGCTGGCGGCCAGCATTTTTCACTACGGTGAATACACCGTGCAACAAGCCAAGCAACGCATGCGTGAGCGTGGCATTCCAGTGCGACTGTGAGGCTGACTAAATGACACGCCCTGCCTGGTTGGACGCTGTGCGATGGGACGACAAGGGCCTGGTGCCCGTCATCGCCCAAGAAAAAGACAGCGGCGATGTGCTGATGTTTGCCTGGATGAACCGTGAAGCCCTGCAAAAAACAGCAGAGCTCAAGCGGGCGGTGTACTTCAGCCGTTCGCGCAACACGTTGTGGTTCAAAGGCGAAGAGTCGGGCCATGTGCAGGCGGTGCATGAAATCCGTCTCGATTGCGACAATGATGTCGTTCTGCTGCGGATTACCCAGCGTGGACACAGCCCAGGCATCGCCTGCCATACCGGGCGGCACAGTTGCTTCTTCAGTGTCCTGCGTGAGGGACAATGGCAAGCGGTTGACCCGGTGCTCAAAGACCCCGCAACCATCTACGCCCCATGACTTCTTCCGCTTCCCACGATATCCTGGCCGAACTGTCCGCCGTAATCGAACGCCGCAAGCCCATGCACGGGGGGGACGCGGGCGCGAGTTATGTTGCCCGCCTGCTCCAGCAGGGCCCCAACGCATTTTTAAAGAAAATCGGTGAGGAAGCCACCGAGGTGGTGATGGCCGCCAAAGACGCCGATGCGGGGGGTGATACCGCCAAAATCGTCGCCGAAGTTGCCGACCTGTGGTTCCACACCCTGGTTGCCTTGGCCCACTATGGTTTGTCGCCCGCGGATGTGTTGGCCGAACTGCAGCGCCGTGCCGGCACCAGCGGTATTGAGGAAAAAGCGCTGCGCAAAGCCTTGTCACGTGAGGAAAATGAACCATGAGTGCAGCCGAGCACGACCCGAACTGTATTTTTTGCAAGATTGTCGCCAAACAAATACCGTCCCGTTCGGTGTACGAGGACGCTCAGGTCTATGCGTTTCACGACATCAACCCCTGGGCGCCGGTTCACTTTTTGTTGATCCCCAAGGCGCATATCCCTTCGCTGGCTCAGGTTACTCCCGCGCATGGCGTTTTGATGGGTCACCTGATGGCCTTGATCCCGCGCCTGGCCTTACAGGAGGGCTGTAATCCTTACCCCGAAGGGGGCTACCGCGTGGTTACCAACACGGGGGCCGAGGGCGGGCAGGAGGTGCGCCACCTGCACTTTCATATCATGGGCGGCAGTCGGCCCTGGCTGCGGGGCTGATCCGGCCGCGCTTGCGGTCATAATCTTCTCCTTGTAACGAATACCGGCATCTAGGAGAAAACCATGGGACTTTCCACCACGCATCTGATCATATTTCTCGTGATCATCGTCGTGATTTTCGGCACCAAAAAATTGCGCAACATCGGCTCAGATCTGGGCGGCGCTGTCAAGGGCTTCAAGGACGGCATGAAAGATGGCGGTGAAAAACCCGCCGAGCCTGCCACGGCCGCTCCCCATACGCAGCAAGTGAGTGCCGCAACCCCCACAGCTGCCAAAGAGACCATTGACGTCGAGGCAAAAACCAAGCATTGATTGCCGGTTTGTACGTTTGTTGAGATTTCCCCCCTGTGTTTGATATTGGCGTTACAAAGCTCGCCATCATTGGTGGTATTGCGCTGGTGGTGATTGGTCCGGAAAAACTCCCGGCCGTTGCCCGCACCATCGGGGCGCTTGTCGGGCGGGCACGCCGCTACGTTGCCGATGTGAAGGCAGAAGTGAATAAGTCCATGGACCTGGAAGAGCTGCGCAAAATGCGCGAGACCATGGAAAGCGCCGCCCACGACGTGCACAACTCTATTCAAACTACTGCGGACGCCCTGAATACCCCCCTCGAAGAGCCGGGCGAGGCGATTGACTGGCGCCGACCGCCGCAATACACCCCGCGCAAACGCGGTTGGCGCAGCAAAGTCAGCGCCAAACCCCAGTGGTACAAGGCAGGTAACCGTGTACGAACCCGGGTGCAATCCGGCGCTGCCCGGGTTGCGCGCCACCGTCCGGCCAAACTGCATCCATGAGCACATCAACTGATTCGCCGGATGAATTAGCCGGGACCGAGCAGCCTTTCATTCAGCATCTGGTGGAGCTGCGCGACCGCCTGCTCAAGGCGGTTTACGGTGTCGCGGCGATTTTTGCGGTTCTGTGTTTTTTCCCCGGTCCCTCTCAGATGTACGACTACCTGGCCATGCCGCTGGTGCGTTCGCTGCCCGAAGGCTCCAAGATGATTGCGGTCGGCGTGGTCTCGCCTTTTCTGGTGCCGATCAAAGTGACGGTGCTGGCTGCCCTGGCGGCTTCATTGCCTTGGGTTCTGTACCAGATTTGGGCATTTGTCGCCCCAGGCTTGTACCGACATGAAAAGCGGCTGGTCGTGCCCTTGGTGGCTGCCAGTACCTTGCTTTTTTACACTGGTGCGGCCTTCTGCTACTTTTTTGTCTTCGGGCAGGCGTTTCCGGCGATCCAGCGCATGGCCCCTTCGGCGGTGGCGGTCAGCCCAGACATCGAGGCCTATCTGGACTTTGTGGTGACCATGTTCGTTGCCTTTGGTGTGGCGTTCGAGGTGCCCATCGTGGTGGTGATTCTGGCCCGTATGGCGGTAGTGACCATTGAGCAGCTCAAGTCCTTTCGCACCTACTTTGTAGTCGCTGCAGCTGCCATATCCGGCTTGGTCACGCCGCCGGATCCGGTTTCCATGATTGCCTTGCTGGTGCCTATGGTGATCTTGTACGAAGTGGGCATCTGGTCTGCGCAGCTGTTCATGCGCTACAGCAAAGCACCAGACGATGAGGGCGCTGAGGCCCAAACGGGCGAAGAAAACCCGGTCTGATTTTTCAGTCTGGGATGATTTCATCCCGTACACCACGGCACATGCAAGCGCTGCGATCCCCGGCCACACTTTCCCCGCGTTGTTCCTAAGAAAGAGGATGGCCTTGTCTTCTAGACTGCGGTAGGAAACCGGTTCTGGCTTGCCGGCATCGCGCAGCACGTATTCCATCGCATGGGTGGTATTCGGGGTTTCGGCATGCGCCGCGCCCTGCGCATTGATGCTTCAGACGGTTTCGCCGAATTTCCACACAAGGGCATTTCCGCTATTCGAAGCCAGCCCAGCGCTGGCCACTACGCCGCGGGCATGGTCCAGTTCCGCTTGCAAGACACTGCAGCGGTGCACCAGCAGATAGGTGGCGCGCGGCTGCGTGTCCACGCCCTCGTTCATGACTGTTTCCACCCACTTGTCGTCATGGGGCAAACGGGTTTACTTGAGCGCCTGCAAAAACTGCATGAGGCGATCGCGTTCCAGTTCGGTCATATTGCCGCTCCTAACTAAATGGCGTTGATGTACACGCGGTGCGGAAATTAACGCGGCTCTTTCTGCGGGCGCGGCCGCTGGCCCGGCGTGATGTCTATCGCCAGCGTCTTACCTTTGCGATCAATGGAAAATCCGGCCACAGTGCCCGGTTTGAGTGCGGCAACTAGCGTCAGCAGTTCGCTGGAATCATGCACGGGTTTGCCGCCGATGGCAACGATGACATCACCCGGTTCCAAGCCGGCCTTGGACGCAGGACCGTCGTGCAAAACACCCGTAACCACAATGCCGGCCTGGGTCTTCAGACTGAAGGTCTGGGCTATTTCCGGTGTGATGTCGCGCGGCTCTACGCCAATCCAGCCGCGCCGCACCTGGCCTTCCGCGACGATGCTCTCCAAGACTTGCCGGGCAGTAGCGACAGGAATTGCAAAACCGATTCCCATGCTGCCGCCCGAGCGGGAGTAAATTGCCGTGTTGATGCCTACGAGGTTGCCGCTGCTGTCCACCAGTGCGCCGCCCGAGTTGCCCGGGTTGATGGCGGCATCGGTTTGGATAAAGTTTTCGAAGGTGTTGATGCCGAGTTGGTTGCGCCCCAGAGCACTCACGATGCCGCTGGTCACCGTCTGGCCTACGCCAAAGGGGTTGCCGATGGCCAGCACCTGGTCCCCGACCTGCAGGCTGTTGGAGTCGCCCAGCACCAGCGCGGGCAGTTTGTCCAGGTCGATCTTCAGAACTGCCAGATCGCTGTCCGGATCGGTGCCCACCACTGTGGCTTTGGCACGGCGCCCGTCGTTGAGGCTGACTTCGATCTCTTCGGCGTTTTCCACCACATGGTTGTTGGTCAGCACATAGCCGCCGGCGCTGACAATGACGCCGCTGCCCAGGCCGCTTTGCGCTTCATTGTCACCGTCACCATAGAAAAAGCGGAACCACGGATCTTTGCCATGCGCTGAGGGGCGGACACCGGTGTTGGTTGCGATGCTGACCACCGCGAGTGAGGCCCGCTGGGCCGCCACCCGAAAGCTGCCTGGTGGCGGTTCGCTTTGGCTGCCAGGCGGCTGAACCGCCACCAAACCCACGCCGTTGCGGCTGGAGCCGATCCACTGGGGTTTGAGCGTGGAGACCACGAAATAGGCAGCCAGCAGCACGGTGCAGGACTGGGAAAACAGAAGCCAAAGGCGTTGCATCAAGGCGTGTTCCATGTTGAGCGGAGGGCAATTCTAGGTTGCGCTGCGGTCTTGCGCCTCTTCTATGTGCCCGTCGGCGTGCCGGGCAAAGCGGCCCTGGTCCCGCGGATGCACCGGATCGCTGGCAGGCCAGGGCCAGCCACCGAATTCGGTGCGCCGGTAGTCGGTAAAGGCCTGCGCGACTTCGGCCTGGGTATTCATCACAAAAGGTCCGTATTGCGCCACCGGTTCGCCGATAGGGCGACCCTGGAGCACCAGCAGTTCGCAGGCGGCATCGCCATTGACCAGTTCAATGGTCTGCCGGGCGCGCACTTCGGTAACCGTCTGGACCTCAACGCTGCGCCCTGCGATGTTCAGCGTGTGTCCGCGGAAAAAATACAGCTGCCGCCGCGTGGCGCTCTGCGCCGCAGGGGGTAGCGTCAGGCGCGCACCGGCTTCCATATGCAGGGTCCAGATGGCCACGTCGCTATCCGCCTGCGATGCCCAGGATACCGGAGGCGGCGGCAAGCCAAACGCGCTGCCCTCGCGTGCAGCAAATTTTCCTGCCACTACGCGAACCGTGCTCGTCCGTCCCTGCGCATCGGCGACCTGCAGGCTTTGGATCTGTTCATCCCAGAGCATGGTGAAGTGCGGTTCGGCCATTTTGTTTTTTGCCGGCAGGTTCAGCCAGATCTGGAACAGCTCGGCCGGATTGGCCGCGTCCTGGCGGCGCAGCGGGAACATCTCGCAATGCACGATGCCCTTGCCCGCGGTCAGCCATTGCACGTCACCTGCACCGAAACGGGCCGTGGCACCCAGGGAGTCCGAGTGGTCTATAAAACCCTGGCGCACGATGGTCACCGTTTCAAAACCCCGATGCGGATGCGCTGGAAAGCCAGGAATAGTCTGGCCGTGGTACATGCTCCAGCCGTCCTTGCGGGCAAAGTCTTGGCCCAGGTTGCGGCCGGCCAGAGATGCCTGTGGACCCATGGCCGCATTACCCTCGGGGTAAGCGTCGTCGTGGTGCACGCAAAACAGAAACGGGTCGATGGTTTGCCAGGGAAAGCCCAGTGGCTGGTGGCTCAGAACAGGGCTGTCGGACACGGTGCACTCCAAAAATATACCCAAGCTTAACGGCAGCCCCGCGGGCGCGCTGCGCGCAGCCGTTAGGATGTCGCCTTTACACGCCCACCCGAATGGATATCCCCCGTCTCCAACTCACTGGCATCACCAAGGCCTATCCCGGCACGGTGGCCAATGATGGCGTGTCGCTGACCCTGATGCCTGGCGAGATCCACGCGGTGCTGGGTGAGAACGGAGCTGGCAAATCCACGCTGATGAAAATCATCTACGGCAGCGTGCAGATGGACGCTGGCGAGATCCGGGTTGACGGCAGCCCGGTCCATATAACCAACCCGCGCCAGGCCCGTACTTTGGGCGTGGCCATGGTGTTTCAGCATTTCAATCTGTTTCACACGGCCACGGTGGCGGAGAATGTCTGGCTGGGCTTGGAGCCTGGTCCGACACTGACAGAAACCCGCGCCTTGATTGTTGCAAAAGCTGCCCACTACGGCCTGGACGTGGACCCCGAGCGCCCCGTGCACACCCTCAGTGTGGGCGAGATGCAGCGCGTGGAAATCATCCGCGCTTTGCTGGCGAATCCGACGATTCTGATTCTGGATGAACCGACCTCGGTGCTCACGCCGCAGGCGGTAGACACGCTTTTTGTGGTGTTGCGCCAACTGGCCAGCGAGGGTTGCAGCATTTTGTACATCAGCCACAAACTGCATGAAATCCGCGCGCTGTGTACGGCCTGTACTGTTTTGCGCGGCGGGCGGGTCACCGGTGTGTGCGTGCCGGCACAGGAATCCAACGCATCGCTGTCGCGCCTGATGATCGGCACGGAGCCGCCTGCTTTGGCGCGCCGGGTTCAAGAGGCGGGTGCGGTAGTGCTGGAGGTGCGGGGTTTGAGCCTGCCCCGCGCGGATCAATACGGCGTGGATTTGCAGCGGATTCACCTGCAGGTGCGGGCGGGCGAGGTGCTGGGTATTGCCGGCGTTTCTGGCAACGGACAGCAGGAACTTTTGCGTGCCCTATCCGGCGAAGACCGGCGTGCCCCAGTGGCGACGGTGCGGATTGATGGGGTGGACGTGTCCATGGCCGGGCCGGTCGACCGGCGGGTGCTGGGACTTCATTTTGTCCCTGAGGAGCGCCTGGGTCGCGGCGCGGTGCCGCCCATGAGTCTGGCCGACAACCTTCTGCTCACGCGGGATGAGGCCGTCCAGTCGCAGCGCTGGATGGGTGGCTGGATCGACACGGTCTTCTTGCGCCGCCAAGCCAACAGCATCATCGACCGATTCCATGTCAAAGCACACGGCAGCAGTGCTCCCGCGCGATCGCTATCGGGTGGTAATTTGCAAAAATTCATTGTCGGCCGCGAGATTGATGCCAAGCCCCGCTGCTTTATCGTCAGCCAGCCCACCTGGGGCGTGGACGTGGGCGCGTCTGCGCAAATTCGCGCTGCCATTCTGGCCATGCGTGATGCCGGATGCGCTGTTTTACTGCTTAGCGAAGAGCTCGATGAGCTGTTCCAGATGGCCGACCGGTTGCAGGTGATGGCGCAGGGCGCGCTATCGCCGTCGCTGCCCATCGCTGACGCGACGGTGGAACAGGTCGGCCAGTGGATGAGTGGCTTATGGAGTACCGCCTGATGCTGCGCTTGCAAGCCCGGGCTGAGCCTTCCCGCTGGTGGGTCTACGCCTCGCCGCTGCTGGCGCTGCTGGTCACCGTGGTTTTGGGTGTGGCCCTTTTTCTTTTGTTGGGCAAAGACCCGGTGCGCGGGCTGGCGGTGTTTTTCTGGGAGCCGCTGCGCACGGGTTACGCACTGGGCGAGCTGGTGGTCAAAGCCACGCCGCTGCTGCTGATTGCGCTGGGCTTGGCGGTGGCTTTTCGCTCCAATGTCTGGAACATTGGTGCTGAAGGGCAGTACGTCATGGGGGCGGTTGCAGCCTCTGGCGTGGCGTTGCTGGCCGAGCCTGGGGGCAGCCGCTGGATTGTCGTTCCGCTGTTGCTGGCAGGGACCTGTGGCGGCATGGTCTGGGGCGGTTTGACAGCTTGGCTGCGCGACCGCTTCAACGCCAACGAAATTCTGGTCAGCTTGATGTTGGTGTATGTGGCGATCCAGGTGCTGGGATTTCTGGTTTTCGGTCCCTGGAAAGACCCGAATGGCTACAACTTTCCGCAAACCCAGATGTTCGAGGCTGCCACCAAGATTCCGCGTCTGTTCGCCAGCTCGCGTATGCACATTGGGGTGCTGATTGCCGTGGTCGGTGCGGGTCTGGTGTGGATCTTTCTGTTCCGCACCCGTGCCGGCTTTGCACAGCAGGTTGGCGGTATCGCTCCGGCTGCGGCGCGCTACGCGGGCTTCTCATCGGGCAGCGCGCTGTGGACGGCGATGCTGGTTTCCGGCGGCTTTGCCGGTTTGGCTGGTGCTCTGGAGGTAGCCGGCCCCATCGGACAACTGACGCCCTACGTCCCTGCGGGCTACGGCTTCGCCGCCATCATCGTTGCCTTCGTGGGGCGCTTGCATCCGGGCGGCCTGATTTTGTCCAGTCTGTTGATGAGCATGTTTTACATCGGTGGCGAGCTGGCGCAGTCGCGCTTAGGTTTGCCCAAGTCACTCACCGGCGTGTTCCAGGGCCTGCTGCTGTTTTCGCTGCTCGCCTGCGACACGCTTATCCATTACCGCGTGGTGCGCAGCAAGCCCCGCACCGCGCTGGCGCAGGCCGCAGGAGCCCACTGATGGATGCGGTGACCCTGCAGTCCTACGCGCTGCTGATTTCAGCCACGCTCAATGCGGGAACCGTATTGGGCTTGGCTGCACTGGGGCTGCTGATCAACGAGCGTGCCGGTATCGTCAACCTGGGTGCGGAGGGCATGATGCTGTGCGCCGCCCTGGCCGGTTTTGCCACGGTGGTTTACACCGGCAGCGATGTGGCCGGTTTCATGGCCGGGGCGCTGGCCGGCGGCGTGATGGCGGCGGTGTTCGGCGTTCTGGTGATCTGGCTTAACACCAACCAGCATGCGACCGGGTTGGCACTGAGTTTGTTTGGCGCAGGCTTTTCGGCCTTTGCCGGAACGGCGTATGTGCAGCAAAAAATGCCTGAGCGCGGCAATTTTTCGATTCCTTATTTGTCGGATATTCCCTTTTTTGGTGTAGCCCTTTTCAAGCAGCACCCGCTGGTCTACGTGACGGTCGCGTTCACCGCAGCTCTGGCCTGGTTTTTATGGCGCACCCGCGCTGGGCTGGTCTTGCGCAGTGTGGGAGAGAGCCCTGAGTCGGCCCACGCGCTGGGTTATCCGGTGCGCCGCATCCGCTTTGCCAGTGTGGTGGTGGGCGGCGTGCTGTGCGGCCTGGCCGGAGCCTACATTTCGGTGATTTACACGCCCTTGTGGGTCGAGGGCATGGTGGCTGGCAAGGGCTGGATTGCGTTGGCGCTGACCACTTTTGCCAGCTGGCGTCCGGTGCGGGTGATGCTAGGGGCCTACCTGTTCGGTGGCGTCACCATGCTGCAGTTTCATTTGCAGGGCGCGGGTGTGGAGGTGCCCAGCCAGCTGCTGAGTATGCTTCCCTACCTGGCAACCATCGTTGTTTTGGTGCTGATTTCTCGCAATCCGGCCTGGATTCGGATTAACATGCCAGCTTCGCTTGGGAAGCCTTTTCAGCCTTAGGCCGGGCGAGCCAATGTGCTTCCTGGTATTTTCCTTTTCTTGTTTTCTCTCCCCGTTGTTTTATTCAAAGGACTTGACATGACAGATTTGCAATTGCGTTCCCTGCTCAAGCTGGCAGTGGTCGGCGCCGCCGCCTCGGTGGCATTGGTCGGCTGCGGCAAAAAAGAGGAGCCGCCTGCGGCCGCACCTGCAGCCGCAGCACCCGCGCCCAAACCTGAGCCGCTGAAGATTGCCTTTGCGTATGTCGGGCCCGTCGGCGACGGCGGCTGGACCTTCGCGCATGACAACGCCCGCAAGGCCTTGGAAAAAGAATTCGGTGACAAAATTGCCACCACTTTCGTTGAGAACGTACCCGAGTCTGCTGACGCCGAGCGCGTAATCCGCGACATGGCCAGCCAGGGCAACAAGGTGATTTTCGGAACCACCTTCGGCTACATGGAAACCATGCTGAAGCTGGCACCTGAATTCAAAGACGTCAAGTTTGAGCATGCCACCGGCTACAAAACCGCCGACAACATGCGCACCTATGACAGCCGCACCTACGAAGGCGCGTACATGAACGGCGTGATTGCCGGCGCGATGACCAAGAGCAACGTGATCGGCGTGGTTGCGTCGGTGCCAATTCCTGAGGTGATCCGCAATATCAACAGCTTCACCATGGGCGCGCAATCGGTCAACCCCAAGATCAAGACCAAAGTCGTCTGGGTCAATGAGTGGTTCAACCCACCAAAAGAAACCGAGGCTGCGACCAGCCTGATCAACGCTGGCGCGGACGTGCTGATGCAAAACACCGATTCGCCCGCCGTGCTCAAGACCGCGGAAGAAAAAGGCAAGCGCGCCTTTGGTTGGGATTCGGACATGACCGCTTACGGTCCCAAGGCCCACCTGGCCTCCGCCGTCATCAACTGGGCTCCTTACTACATCAAGGCCACCAAAGACGCCCTGGAAGGCACCTGGACCACCGGCGGCGTGTGGTGGGGTGTGAAAGAGGGCGCGATTGACGTGGTCTCCATTGCAGAAGACGTGCCCGCAGACACCAAGGCCAAGATCGAAACCATCAAGGCCGGTTTGAAAGACGGTAGCTTCTCGATCTGGAAGGGTCCGCTGGTCGACAACACCGGCAAGACCATCCTCAAGAAAGACGAAGTCGCGGACGACAAATTCCTGAGCGGCGTCAAGTTCTACGTCAAAGGCGTGGACGGCAAAGTACCGAAATAAGCTGCGGCTTGTTCTCTAAAAGGCCGCCTCCGGGCGGCTTTTTTTTTCGCCCGGTCGCCCCTGCGTCCAAAATAGCGACTTTACGCCTACAGCCTGTTGCTGGCCGCGCTCAATCTGGTTCGCCTTTTATGTCTGATTCGCTCGCATTTACCCCCTCGCTGTTGCAGGAACTCGCACACCAGGACGTGGCGCGCGCTCTCTCAGAGGACGTGGGCGCAGGTGATCTGACGGCTGCGTTGGTCGACCCAGCGCGCCGCGCGCTGGCCCGGGTGCGGGTACGCGAGGCGGCCGTGATCGCTGGCAGCGATTGGGTGACCGAGGCCTTTACCGCACTCGACCCTGATGCCGAGCTGCGCTGGCATGTGCCCGAGGGCGGTCAGGCGCAGCCTGACACCGTGGTACTGGAAGTGCAGGCCCATGCCCGCGCTTTGCTGAGCGCCGAGCGCACCGCCTTGAATTTCTTGCAACTGCTCAGCGCTGTGGCGACCCGCACGGCGCAATTTGTCGCCGCCGTGGCCGAGGTGCCCGGTAACCGCGCGCAGATTGTGGACACCCGCAAAACCCTGCCCGGTCTGCGCATGGCGCAAAAGTACGCGGTGCATGCGGGAGGCGGCACCAACCACCGCATCGGGCTATTTGATGCGGTCTTGATCAAGGAAAACCATATTGCCGCTGCGGGCGGCGTGTCGGCTGCCTTGCGGCTGGCCCAAGCCCAGGCAGCGCACGCGACCTTTATCGAAATCGAAGTCGAAACCCTGACCCAGCTGCGCGAAGCGCTGCAGGCCGGTGCGCGCATGGTGTTGTTGGACAACATGGATCTGGCGACCCTGCGTGAGGCAGTCGCCATCAACGCCGGGCGCGCTATTTTGGAAGTGTCTGGTGGTGTCAACATAGACACAGTACGCGCCATTGCCGCAACCGGAGTCGACCGTATCTCGATCGGTGCGCTGACCAAGGATGTGCGCGCCATCGATTTTTCTATGCGCCTGGAGCAATTGCCATGACCGTGATTGACGTCGAATACGAACAACCCGCCTGCAGCACCCGCCATGCCTGGGCCCGCGTGCCGGTGGAGCCCTCGCCATCCGAGCGGGTGCGTTTAAGAGAAAAAATTATCCGGCTCCTCAAAGAGAAAAACGCGGTCATGGTCTCGCACTATTACGTGCACCCGGATTTGCAAGATCTGGCCGAGGCCACTGGCGGGTTAGTGAGCGATTCGTTGGAAATGGCCCGCTTCGGGCGTGACCATGCGGCGCAGACTCTGGTCGTCTCCGGCGTGCGCTTTATGGGTGAGACCGCCAAGATTCTGAGCCCCGAAAAACGCGTGCTCATGCCCGATCTGGACGCCACGTGCTCACTCGATCTGGGTTGCCCCATCACCGAGTTCAGCGCCTTTTGCGACGCCCATCCGGACCGCACCGTGGTGGTCTACGCCAACACCAGCGCCGCCGTGAAAGCCCGTGCCGACTGGGTGGTGACATCCAGTTGTGCGCTGGACATCGTGCGCGCGCTCAAGGACGCGGGTCAGAAAATTCTGTGGGCACCCGACAAACATCTGGGCAGCTACATCCAGCGAGAGACCGGCGCGGACATGGTGTTCTGGCAGGGCGCCTGCATCGTGCACGACGAGTTCAAAGCCTTTGAGCTGCAAGCGCTCAAGGCCGAACACCCGGACGCCAAAGTCTTGGTACACCCCGAGTCGCCTGCCGATGTGGTGGCGCTGGCCGACGCCGTGGGCTCCACCTCGGGTATTTTGAAAGCCGCGCAGACCATGGACGCAAAGCTGTTCATCGTCGCCACGGACAGCGGCATGCTGCACAAGCTGCGCACACTCAACCCCGGCAAGACCTTTATCGAAGCCCCTACCGCCGGCAACAGCGCTACCTGTAAAAGCTGCGCCCAATGCCCCTGGATGGCCATGAATGGCCTGGCCGATGTGGCCCGCGTGTTGGAAAGCGGTGCGAACGCGATTGAGGTGGATGCTGCGCTGATTACGCGCGCGCGCCTGCCGATTGACCGCATGCTGGCCTTTACCGCTGCGCTCAAAAGCGGCCAGACCGTGGGCGCATTAGTGCCCCATTTGGGTGCCGCCTGATGGGTTTTTCCCAAGGGCCCGCGCTCACTGCGCTGGTCGACTTTGCGGACCCGTACGCCACCGAATCGGCTGAAACCACGGCGCTAGGCGGCGGTCGCACGCGCCACGCTTTTGGCGAGCCCTTACAGGTGCTGGTAGCGCATAACTTGCATGACGTGCGTGGCGTGGTCGAGGCCGCGCACGCGGCGGCAATGGCGGGTAACTGGTGCGTGGGCTATCTGGCGTTTGAGTCTGCTCCGGCTTTCGATGCAGCCTTCACCGTGCACAGCGGGAGCGACCAGCCGCTGGCCTGGTTTGCGGTTTACGACCAGGCTTTGCCCTGGCCCGAGCCTATGGCTGCTGATGTCACGGTCGCTTGGAGCGAGCCGCTGGAGCGCCAGCGTTTTGATGCGGCGCTGGCAAGCATCCACGAAGCCATCGGCGCGGGGGATCTGTACCAGGTCAATTACACCGCGCAAATGCACGGTGTGCTGGGCAGCGTTCCGGGGGAGGGCGCTGGCGCCAGCGGCCCGCCGCTCTTCGCCGCTTTGCAGCGGGCCCAACCCGGCGGTTACGCGGCCTATCTGGATACCGGCGCGTCCAGCCAGATTTTGTCGGTCTCACCCGAGCTATTTTTTGACTGGCGCGATGGCGGCCTGCTGGCCCGCCCCATGAAGGGCACTGCCGCGCGCGGCACCACCCCGCAGGACGATGCCCAGCGCGCCGCCGATTTGCGCGCCTCGCCCAAAGAACGTGCCGAGAACGTGATGATTGTCGATTTGCTGCGCAACGACATGTCGCGCGTGGCGCTGCCGCACAGCGTGCAGGTGCAGCGCCTGTTCCACACCCAGGCCTTGCCCAGCGTGTGGCAGATGACCACCGACGTGCTGGCCCGCACCCGCCCCGAGGCCACGCTGTGGGAGGTGCTGGCCGCGCTGTTCCCCTGCGGCTCGGTGACCGGCGCGCCCAAGGTGCAGGCCATGCGCATGATCAACGCGCTGGAACCCCAAGCCCGTGGCGTGTACTGCGGCGCTTTAGGTGTGTTGCGGCCCGGCGGCGCGGCCACCTTCAATGTGCCCATCCGCACGGTCACGCTGCGGGCTGATGCGGCTGGCAGCTTGCAAGCCCGCTGCGGTATCGGCAGCGGCATCACCTTCGATGCGCAGCCGCAGGGCGAGTGGCAGGAATGGCAGCACAAGCAGGCTTTTGTGCAGCGCGCCAGCAGCCCGTTTGAGCTGCTGGAAACCCTGCGCTTGCAGGACGGCGTCGCGCAGCACCGCGACGCGCACCTGGAGCGTATGCGGCTAGCCGCCGCGCACTTTGGTGTACCCTGGGACGCGGCGCGGGTGCAGGCCGCCTTAGACGCCCTGGCGCATGAGCACCTGACGGGCAGCTGGCGTGTCCGCCTCTTGCTGGACGCGCGCGGCCAGCCCCGCTGCGAAGCCTTTGCGCTGCCCGCCGACCCGCCGCAGGTGCACTTGCAACTGGCAGACCGGGCTTTCGCGCAGGCCCATAGCGAATTCACCCGCTTCAAAACCACCCGGCGCGCGCACTACGACGCATTCACGCCCGCCGACCCTGCCGTGTTTGACACCATTTTGTGGAACGAAGACGGCTACCTCACCGAATGCACGCGCGGCAACATCGCCGTGCTGCGCGACGGCATCTGGACCACGCCGCCCGCGTCCTGCGGCCTGCTGGCCGGCGTGGGCCGCGCGCGCTACCTGGCGGAAGGCCGCATCACCGAGGGCCTGTTGCGGGTGGAGGACCTCGCGCATGTCCAAGGGCTGGCGTTCATCAACAGCTTGCGGGGCTGGGTGGATGCGCGCTACGGAGCTGAATAACCTGTCAGTCCGCTCTCGTCAGCGATGCAGCTATCATCGCGGCCTCACCGGGGGTGTCCGGCGCAAGCCGGACTGAGAAATACCCCATGAACCTGATCTGGGTCATACCAGCGTAGGAAGTGTGATGGGGAAAATGCCGTGTGTTCTGTGGCTTTTTTTCGTTGCATAGCTCCGTTCAGGATGTTTGTAATGAAACGAGGCGTACCATGAACCACGGCATTTTTTCTTCCACCCGCCGCCACGCGGCATGGCTTTTGATCACCCTGGGTACAGCTTGTGCGGGCACTGCGTTCGCGCAGGACAAGGCTCCTGAACTGCGGGTGCTGACCCATAGCTCCTTCGCTTTGCCCAAGCCCTTGCTGGCCCAATTTGAGAAAGAGGCCGGCGTGAAATTGCGCATCAGCAAAGCCGGTGACGCCGGTGAGATGCTCAACAAACTGATCCTCACGCGCAAAGCGCCTGTGGCCGATGTCGTCTTCGGCATCGACAACGCACTGGCCGCCAAGGCACTCGCAGCGGACGTGCTGGATGCCTACGCCGGTCCCGCCGCCAGCCGCGAAAGCCTGGCCGCTTTGCCCGCGCCGCTGGTGCCGGTGGACTACGGTTATGTGACCATCAACTACGACAAGGCCTGGTTTGCCAAGCACAAGCGGGCCCTGCCCGCTACGCTGGAAGATCTGGCACAACCCGCCACCGCCCGTTTGCTGGTAGTACAAAACCCGGCTACGTCCAGCACGGGTTACGGCTTTTTGCTGGCGACCATCGGCGCGCTGGGCGAGGAAAAAGCTTTTGACTGGTGGGCGCGTATGCGCAAGGGCGGCATGAAAGTCGCCAAAGGCTGGAGCGAGGCCTATTACGCTGACTTCAGCCGTGCCGAAGGCGGCACCCGCCCGCTGGTTGTGAGCTACTCCACCAGCCCGGCTGCCGAAGTTTTTTACAGCAAGGAAAAAATCAGCGAATCGCCCACTGCCAGTCTGGCCATACCTGGCGCTGTGTATCGCCAGGTCGAGGGCATTGCGCTGGTCAAGGGTGGCGGCGCGCAGGTGGCGGCGGCTAAGCTGATCGAGTTCATGCGTTCGCCCGAAGTGCAAAAGCAGATGCAGACCGAGATGTGGATGTACCCGGTGGACGCTGCCGTGGCCCGCGCCGATGTGATGAAGTTTGCCCCCGAGCCCGCGCAGGCCGATGCGCCTGCCGAAAAAGATCTGGCTGACAAAGGCGCAGCCTGGGTGGCGCGCTGGACCAAGGTGGTGCTCAAGTAAACGCCGCCACACCGCTGGATCTGTGACCATGGCTGAGTCCACCCCTCCTATTGCGCTGCGACATGCGTGAAGCTGCCCGCACTACCGCGCTGCGCTGGCGTGTAGCCGGTTCACCCGCCGCATCGGCGCTGCCGGGAGCGGGTCGTTTCCTGCTCGCCGCTGTGCCCTTGGGCTTTCTGGTGCTCCTGCTGCTGGCACCGGCGCTGCGCTTGCTGGAGCAGGCGGTTTGGTCGGACGCGGGCTGGGCCGCTTGGTTCAGCCCCTGGACGGACGACTACCTGCGCTGGCGCATGCTGTGGTCAGGCTTGCAGGCTGGATTGACCTGCGCGCTGGTGCTCGTGCTAGGCGTGCCAGTGGCCTGGGTGCTGGCGCGGCTGGAGTTTCCCGGCCGCGGGCTGCTGCTGCGGGCCTTGATGCTGCCTTTTGTGGTTCCCACGCTGGTTGCGGCCATGGGTGTGCTGGCGCTGCTGGGCCCGCGCGGTGTGCTGCAAGCGCTGCTGCCGCTTTCTCTGGAGCAAACACCCTGGTTGCTGCTCTACGGCAATGTATTTTTCAACCTCTGCATCCTGGTGCGCGCCGCTACCGAGGCACTGGAGCAGGTCAGCGCTTCGCGCTTAGCGGCAGCACGTACGCTGGGCGCGACACCGTGGCGTGCCTTTTGGCGCATTGAGTGGCCAGCCATCCTGCCCTGGCTGATGTCGGCCTTGTGCCTGGTTTTTTTGTATTGCTTTTCCGGCTTCGGTCTGGCGCTGCTCCTGGGCGGTCCGCACTACGCCACGGCGGAGGTGGAGATCTACACCCTGGTCGCCCACGAGCTGCAGCTGGCCCAGGCCGGGATCTTGGCCGCCTGGGTCTTGCTGACCACCGGCGTGTGCGCCCTGGCGTATTCCACGCTGGAGCGGCGGCTGGCCGCGCCTGTGCGCGCGGACCGCATCCCGCGTCGGCATCCGCGCAGCGCGGGCCAGTGGGCTGCAGTGCTGGGCTGCATCGCAGTGCTGGCGCTGCTGTGCGGCGCACCCGTGGTGGTAATTCTGTGGCGCGCCGTGGCCGCAGGGCCTCACGCGTGGGCCGTTCTGCTGGCCCCCGAGGCCGTGCAAGCGCTGTGGAACACCCTGCGGTTTTCAGCCTGTGCGCTGGTCTTGGCCACGCTGCTGGGGCTGTGCCACGCGCTGGCTGCGCAGCGTTGGGCCTTATTGCGTGCGCTGGCTTTTCTACCTTTTGTGGTGTCTCCTGTACTGGTGGCTTTTGGGCTCCTGGTGCTGTACCCGTCTTGGACGGCCAGCGCGCCGCTGCTGGTTGCAGCCTACGCGTTGCTGGCGTATCCCTTTGTGGCCAAGTCCCTGGCCGCTGGCTTGGATGCCATGCCTGCGCACTATCTGGCCGCCGCCCGCACGCTGGGCGCCAGCCCCTGGCGCGCGTTTTGGCGGGTCACCTGGCCTTTGCTGCAACCGGCGCTGCGCCGGGGCATGGCGTTTGCGGCGGCGACTGCGGTCGGTGAGTTCGCGGTCACCCTGTTTTTGAGCCGCCCGGAGTGGGCCACGCTCACCACGCTGGTGTACGAGCAACTCAGCCAGCCCGGCGCCTCACGCTATGACGCGGCGCTGGTGCTGGCCTGCGCGCTGATGGCTTTGGCGCTGGGGGTGTTTGTGCTGTTGGAATGGCCCTGGGGCGAAGCGCCTGGCGAGGAGGGTGTCCATGCTTGAGTTGCGCGCGATCAGCAAAACCTGGAAGCCTCTGCGCAGCGTGTCCCGCATTCTTTTGCGCGGCCTGGATGTGCAGGTGGCAGCCGGTGAAACCGTGGCGGTCCTGGGGCCATCGGGCAGTGGCAAAAGCACGCTGCTGAAAATCATCGCCGGGCTGGAAGTGCCCGATGCGGGGCAGGTTTTTCTGGATGGCAAAGACATCTCCGCCTTGCCGCCGCACCGCCGCCAGTGCGGTCTTCTGTTCCAGGACTTTGCGCTATTTCCGCACCTGAGCGTGCAGGACAACGTGGCCTTCGGCTTGGTGGAGCAGGGCCAGCGCCGCGCCGTTTCGCGTGCCCAGGCGGTGGACATGTTGCAGCGCTTTGGCTTGGGGCCGCACACCGATGCCAAGGTGTGGCAACTCTCTGGCGGTGAGCAGCAGCGGGTCGCTCTGGCGCGGGCCTTGATCACCGCACCCCGCATTCTTTTGCTGGACGAGCCGTTTTCGGCGTTGGACGCCGCCTTGCGCGAGACCTTGCGCGCCGAATTTCAACAGCGCATAGCCCAGACCGGCATGGCCGTAGTCTGGGTCACACACGACGAAGCCGAGGCCCGCAGTGTGGGCGCGCGCGGTTTGCGTTTGATGGAGGGGGCGCTGCAGGCGCTGTGGTGACCCAGCCGCACCCGCGCAGCGGTGCCTTCAGACTCGCTGCGCGGGGGTCAGCGTAGTTGGCACCGCCTTGGCGAGCATCTTCGGGTAATCCCGGCTGAAATGCAGACCCCGGCTCTCGTGGCGGGAACGGGCGCTTTGAACAATCAGGTCTGCCACCTGCACCAGATTGCGCAGCTCCAGCAGGTCGCGTGTGACATGGAAATTGGCGTAGAACTCCTGGATCTCGTCTTGCAGCAGCGCGATGCGGTGCGCCGCGCGCTCCAGGCGCTTGTTGGTGCGCACAATGCCCACGTAGTCCCACATGAAGCGGCGCAGCTCGTCCCAGTTGTGCGAGATCACCACGGATTCGTCGGCGTCCGTCACGCGGCTGTCGTCCCAGGCGGGCAGGAGCGGGGCGGTGGGAGCGGGCTGGCGGTCGATGTCTTCGCTGGCGGCGCGGGCAAAGACCATGCATTCCACCAGCGAATTGCTGGCCAAGCGGTTGGCTCCGTGCAAGCCGGTGCAAGCCGCCTCGCCAATCGCGTACAGACCGGCCACATTGGTCTGGCCGTGCAGGTCGGTGAGCACGCCGCCGCAGGTGTAGTGCGCAGCGGGAACCACCGGAATCGGTTGTCGGCTCATATCGATGCCCAGCTCTAGGCAGCGCGCGTAAATGGTGGGAAAGTGTTCTTGGATAAAGGCCAGCGGCTGGTGAGAAATATCCAGATACACGCAGTCCAGCCCGCCTTTTTTCATCTCAAAGTCAATCGCGCGGGCCACCACATCGCGCGGGGCGAGTTCGGCGCGTTTGTCGTGTGCGGGCATGAAACGTGTGCCGTCGGGCAGCAGCAGGCGCCCGCCCTCGCCGCGCACCGCTTCGCTGATCAAAAACGATTTGGCGTGCGGGTGGTACAGGCAGGTGGGGTGGAACTGGATGAACTCCATGTTCTGCACCCGGCAGCCCGCGCGCCAGGCCGCGGCAATGCCGTCGCCGGTGGCGGTATCGGGGTTGGTGGTGTAGAGGTAGACCTTGCCTGCGCCGCCGGTGGCCAAGAGCGTGTGGGGGGCGGAGAAGGTCAGCACCTCGTCGGTCACGTCGTCCAGGGCATAAAGGCCTACGCAGCGGCGGTCCCCACGCTTGTCACCCGCTACCTTGTCGCTGGTAACCAAGTCGACCAGGGTGTGGTTTTCAAACAGGCTGATGTTGGATGATTGTTGCACCTGCTCGATCAGGGTGGCTTGCACCGCTGCGCCTGTGGCGTCGGTCACGTGGACGATGCGCCGCGCGCTGTGGCCGCCTTCACGTGTGAGGTGCAAATCGCCGTTGTGTTCGGTGCTAAACGGCACCCCCAGCGCCTGTAGCCAGGCAATCGCCTGGGGTGCTTGCTCCACCACAAACTGGGTGGCCGCCATGTCGCACAGGCCAGCGCCTGCAATCAGCGTGTCGTCCACGTGGGCGGCAAAGCTGTCGGCTTTGTCCCACACCGCAGCAATACCGCCTTGTGCCCAGCCGCTGGAGCCCTCGCGCACCGCGCGTTTGGTGATGATGGCGACCCGCTTGTTCTGTTGCGCCAGGAGCAACGCGGCGCTGAGACCCGCCAGCCCGCTGCCGACAATCAAGACGTCAAAGTGCAGGGCTGCGCCGGGGTTGTTGCTCTGCATAAGTTAGTGAATCCGCATGCCGGGCTGTGCGCCAGGCCAGGGGTTCAAGATGTAAATGCCGGGTTCGGCTTTCTCGTCCGCGTGGCTGGCCGCCAGCACCATCCCCTCGCTGATGCCGAATTTCATCTTGCGCGGCGCGAGGTTGGCGACCATCACAGTGAGCTGGCCGATCAGGTCTTCCGGCTTGTACATGCTGGCGATGCCGGAAAACACATTGCGCATGCGCCCTTCGCCCACGTCCAAGGTCAGGCGCAGCAGCTTGATCGAGCCTTCCACGCCTTCGCAGTTCACGATTTTGGCGATGCGCAAATCGATCTTGGCGAAGTCGTCGATGGAGATGGTGTGAGCGATGTCTTCGCCGCCGGGTGGGAGGGAGGAATTGGGGTCAGATCCCGATTTTCCAGCGGAAAACTCGGGCTCTGACCCCAATTTCGCAGGCGGCTCGAAGAGAGCGTCTAGCTGTTCGGGGGTGACGCGTTGCATGAGGTGCTGGTAGGGCTGGATGCTGGCGACATCCAGGTTGGCCGCGTTCCAGTGTTTCATGTCGCTACCGGTAAGGCTTTCGACCGCCTGTGCCAGCGACGGTAGCACCGGAGCGAGGTAGCGCGCCAGCACCGCGAAGGTGTTCACCAGCGTAGAGCAGACCTGGTGCAGCGCCTCGTTGTTGGCCGGGTTTTTGGCCAGATCCCAGGGCTTGTTCTGGTCCACATAGGCATTGACCTTGTCGGCCATCAGCATGATTTCGCGGGTCGCTTTGCCGAACTCTCGGGCCTCATACAGCGCAGCGATACCTTCCGAAGCTTCGCGTAGCGCGCTCAGTAGCGCGCTGCCCTGTACGCCAAAGTCGGTTGTCAGCTTGCCCTCAAACCGCTTGGTCAAAAACCCCGCCGCCCGGCTCGCAATATTCACAAACTTGCCGATCAAGTCGCTATTCACCCGCGCCATGAAATCATCGGCGTTGAAGTCAATATCTTCATTGCGCGCCGAGAGCTTGGCCGCCAGGTAGTAGCGCAGCCATTCGGGGTTCATGCCCAGGCTCAGGTACTTGAGTGGGTCCAGGCCGGTACCGCGGCTTTTGCTCATCTTCTCGCCGTTGTTCACGGTTAAGAAGCCATGCACAAAAACCTTGTCAGGCGCTTTGCGGCCGCTGAAGTGCAGCATGGCCGGCCAGAACAGGGTGTGAAAGGTCACGATGTCTTTGCCGATGAAGTGGTACTGCTCTAAGCCGGGCTGGGCCATATAAGCGGCGTAGTCTTCGCCACGCTTATTCAGCAGGTTTTTCAGCGAGGCCAGGTAGCCCACGGGCGCGTCCAGCCAGACATAAAAATATTTGCCCGGCGCGTCCGGAATCTCGATGCCGAAGTAGGGTGCGTCGCGTGAAATGTCCCAGTCGCCCAAGCCTTCGCTGGTGGAGCCATCGGGGTTGGTGCGCACGCTGAACCACTCTTTGACCTTGTTGGCCACTTCGGGCTGCAAGCGACCGTCCTGGGTCCATTTCTGTAAATATTCCACGCAGCGCGGGTCAGACAACTGGAAGAAAAAGTGCTCCGAACTTTTGCGCTCAGGCCGCACTCCAGACAGTACGGACACCGGGTCGATCAAATCGGTGGGCGCATACACCGCGCCGCAGACTTCGCAGTTGTCGCCATACTGGTCTTTGGCGTGGCACTTGGGGCACTCGCCTTGGATGAAGCGGTCCGGCAAAAACATGTTTTTCGCCGGATCAAAAAACTGCTCAATCGTTTTGCGCGCGATCAGCGAGCCGCCCTGATCGGCGGGGATGTCGCGCAAGTCGCGGTAGATTTGACGGGCGAGTTCATGGTTCTCGGGGGCGTCGGTGCTGTGCCAGTTGTCAAAACTGATGTGAAAACCGTCCAGATACGGTTTGCGCCCGGCGGCGATGTCGGCCACAAATTGCTGCGGCGTTTTGCCGGCCTTCTCGGACGCAATCATGATGGGCGCGCCATGCGTGTCGTCGGCGCAAACAAAGTTCACCTGGTGGCCCTGCATCCGCTGAAAGCGAACCCAGATATCGGCCTGGATGTACTCCATGATGTGGCCGATGTGGAAATTGCCGTTGGCGTACGGGAGCGCGGTGGTGACGAAAAGCTGGCGCACAGACATGGGGAGTAAGCCCTCAGAAGGCCCGGATGGAGGGCGAAGGGGGCGATTTTAGTCGGCGAGTTCCGCAATCATTTCAATCTCCACGCAGGCCCCCAGAGGGATCTGCGCCACGCCAAACGCACTGCGGGCGTGCGCTCCGCGCTCGCCAAATACCTCCCCGATCAGCGCGCTCGCGCCGTTGGTGACGATGTGCTGCTCGGTGAAATCGGCAGTGGAGTTCACCAGTGACATCAGTTTGACGATGCGCGTGACGCGGTTCAGATCGCCCACGGCAGCGTGCAAAGTGCCCAGCAAATCAATGGCAATCGCCCGCGCGGCTGCCGCACCTTCTTCGGTCTGCATGTTTTTACCCAATTGCCCGACCCAGGGCTTGCCGTCTTTTTTGGCGATATGGCCGCTGAGAAAAACCAGGCGCCCGGTTTGCACAAAGGGCACATAGGCGGCTGCCGGGGTAGCCACGGGGGGCAGTGTGATGTTCAGGCTGGAGAGGGTGTCGTAAATATTCATAGCGAGGAGTTGGTGGGTTGTTGGGGGCGCTGGAAGGAATGTGCAAGCGCGGGTCCGATTGTGGGCCCGGCAGGCGCAGACAGGCTTCTATCATGCCGCCATGGGAGGCTTGCGCGCAACGGTGTACACGGTGCTGCGCCACGCGCTGGTGGCGGGCGGCGCGTGGGTGGCGGGCGTGGCGCTGCAATTGCAGCAGGCGGCTCTGTCCGATCTGTGGGTGTATGCAGCCGCGGCGCTGGTGGCGCTGCCTGCTGTGTGGTTCGCACCGCGCTTGCGGACTTTGGCCCAAGCGTTGTGCCTGGCCTTGGCGCTGTGCGCGCTGGCTTGGGCTAGCACCGGTGTGCGGGCCTGCTACTTTGCCCGCAGCGCCTTGCCTGCAGCACTGGAGGGGCGTGATGTGCAGGTGGTGGGCGTCGTCAGCGACTTGCCCCGGCGCACGGCGGCAGGATTGCGCTTCAGGCTGGCGCTGGACAGCGCCAGTTTGGAGGGGCAGCCGCTGGCGCTGCCCGCGCTGCTGGATGTGGCTTGGTACAGCGGCCCGGCTCCCACGACAGAGGGCAGCTGGGAATTGCAGACCCAGCCCGCCGGTCTGCGCGCCGGGCAGCGCTGGTCCTTCAGCCTGCGCCTGAAAGCGCCGCATGGCAGCCGCAACCCCCATGGCTTTGATTACGAGCTCTGGCTGTGGGAGCAGGGCGTGCAGGCCACCGGCTATGTGCGCAGCACCGCGCGCGATGTACCGCCCCGGTTGATCGAGGAGCGTGCCGGCTTTGCGCTGGCCCGTCTGCGCCAACAGGTGCGTGAGCGCATCGATGCGCGTCTGGGCGCCGATGCAGCCTATGGCCCTGCGGTCGCCGGTTTGTTGGCGGCGCTGGTGGTGGGCGACCAGTCGGCCATTGAGCGCGGTGACTGGGAGGTCTTCCGCGCCACCGGCCTGGCGCATTTGGTGAGTATTTCTGGCCTGCACATCACCATGTTTGCCTGGGGGGCTGTTGCCGTGCTGGGCTGGCTGTGGCGGCGTTCGGCGCGGCTGTGCCTGTGGCTGCCCGCGCCGCAGGCCGCCTGGCTGGGCGGTGTGGTGCTGGCCTGTGCCTATGCGGCTTTTTCGGGCTGGGGCATCCCGGCGCAGCGCACCTGCGCCATGTTGCTGTTGTTTGGTGCGGTGCGCTGGCTGGGTCTGCGCTGGCCCTGGCCCATGGTGTGGGCCCTCGCAGCAGCGGCGGTGGTGGCGCTGGACCCTTGGGGTCTGCTGCAAGCGGGGTTTTGGCTGAGTTTCTGGGCGGTGGCGGTGCTGTTTGCCAGCGACGGTGCCCAGGCTGCGGCGCGCTCAGTGGACGCTCCGCTGTGGCACAGGGCGCTGCGGGCAATCCGCGCGCAGGCGCATGCGCAGTGGGTGGTCACTATGGCGCTGGCACCGCTGACGCTGTTTCTTTTCGGGCAGGTGTCGCTGGTCGGGCTGCTGGCCAATGCGCTGGCGATTCCTTGGGTGACGCTGGTGCTCACGCCGCTGGCCATGGCCGGGGTGGTGGTGCCGCCACTGTGGGACGCGGCCGCGTTGGCGGGGCAGCTGTTTCTGGATGGCGCGCGCAGTCTGGGTAGCTGGCCCGCGGCCACGCTGGCTTTGCCGATTGCGCCCTGGTGGCTGCTGCTTGCGGGCCTGGTCGGTGGGGTGGCCGTGATACTGCCGTGGAGCTGGCTTTTGCGATTGGCTGGCATCCCGCTGCTCGCTTGCCTGCTGCTCTGGCAGCCGCCGCGCCCGCCACCGGGTGAATTTGCGCTGCTGGCAGCCGACATCGGGCAGGGCAATGCGGTGCTGGTGCAAACCGCCCAGCACGCGCTGCTGTACGACAGTGGCCCGCGTTACGGCTTGGACAGCGATGCGGGCAACCGGGTGCTGCTGCCTTTGTTGCGGGCGCTGGGCGTGCAGCTGGACTGGCTGGTGCTCAGCCACCGCGACAGCGACCACACCGGTGGGGCTGCCGCTGTGGTGCGCGCGCAAGCGCAGGTGCGGCTTCTGAGTTCGGTCAACCCGGCCGACCCGCTGGCGCAACTGGCCCCGCTGGTGCGCTGTGAAGCCGGGCAGCACTGGGAATGGGACGGCGTGCAGTTCATGGTCTTGCATCCCCGCCCCCAGGACTATCCCGGCCTGGTAGATAAAGCGCCCAAGCCCAACGCCTTGTCCTGCGTGCTGCGCATTTCCAACGGGCGCAGCAGTGTGCTGTTAACCGGGGACATTGAGCGCGCACAAGAGGCAGCCTTGCTGGAGCAGCCCGAGGCACTGCGCGCCGACGTGCTGCTGGTGCCGCACCATGGCAGCACAACCTCTAGCACCGAGGTGTTTATCGACGCGGTTTCACCTCGCTGGGCGCTGGTGCAAAGCGGCTACCGTAACCGCTACGGCCACCCTGCCGCGCCGGTGGTCGAGCGTTACCGCGCGCGCGGCATCGCATTGCTTGACAGTCCGCATTGCGGCGCGATGCACTGGCGCAGTGCGCAGCCCGATACCTGGCTGTGTGAACGCGTATTGCAGGCCCGCTATTGGCAGCATCAAGCGCCCTGAGCTTCAGGGTTGGTTTTGCGCCGCAGCGTCGATGGCGCGGGCTAACTCGATCACGGCCAGAGCGTACTGGCTGCTCCAGTTGTAGCGGGTGATGGTGAAAAAGTTGTCGGTTCCCAGTACATAGTGCGGGGCGGCGGACTCGCCCATGGGCAGAGCGACCAGTGCCAGCAGCCCTGTGTGCCGGCGCGCCGTGGCGTCCAGCACCACACCGCGCGCTTCGAGTTGCTGCGCCGTGAAACTGGGAACGATGTCGGGCTCCAGCAGCGCGCCTAGATCGGCGGGCAAGGCGTTTGCGGCCAACAGGTAATGCGTGGGCATGCCGCGTTGCCACTGGTGCACCGACAGGTAGTGGGCCACCGAGCCGATGGCGTCGGGCACCGAGGTGAACAGGTCGATGCGACCCGAGTCGTCAAAGTCCACTGCGTACTGCAGCCAGCTTGAGGGCATGAACTGCCCCATGCCCATGGCCCCTGCATAACTGCCCCGCACAGTCAGCGGGTCATAGCCGCTGCTGTGGCAGAAGTGAAAGAAGGCTTCCAATTCGCCCAGAAAATAGGCCTGGCGTTGGGCTTTTTTCGGGTGACTGTCGGGGAAGTCGAACGCCAGCGTGGCCAGCGCGTCGAGCACCCGGAACTGGCCCATATTGCGCCCGTAAATCGTCTCCACACCCAGAATGCCTGCCACGATGGAAGGCGGCACCCCGTACTGTCGCTCGGCGCGGGCCAGCGTTGCTGCGTGTTCATGCAAAAAGGCCGCCCCGGCCTCGATGCGCTGCACGGTCAAGACCCGCTCTCGGTAGGTCGCCCAATTGCGGCTGCTAGGCTGGGCGGGTGGCGTGACGGCGCGGACCACGGCTGGCAGGTACTGCGCCTGTCCGATCACCTTGCGGACCCAGACCGCGTCCAGTTGCTGCGCGGCCGCGATGGTGTTCGCGGCCTCCATCGCCGCCGGGCGCTTGTTGTAGTGCGCCGCCTGGGAGCCTTTGGTGTTTATCAAGGACGTCTTGACTTTGGCTGCACCCGATTTGCGCTTGGCTCGAGCAGCCTTGCTTTTGGCGGGAGCGGCTTTGCGTTTGAGTTCAGCGGAGTTTAGTTTCTTCTTGCCATGGTCTTCCAGCGGGACTCCCTGCGCCGACAAAGGCAACATAAGGGTCAGCATCAACAGGGCGCTGAGTACCATGGACTGGGCCTGGATGAGGAACCGGCTGAGGCCGTGAATCCGGGGGTTTGCGGGTGGGTTTTTGCGCGGTGCGTACGGGACTCGATACATAGGGCCAGTGTATGCAATAGGATTGGCCCGCTATGACCAACTGGATCGACACACCCTCGCCGCTGCACCTGGATGATCTGGGCAGCTGGGTCAACGTTTTTTTGCAGATATCTGTGGCCTGGGAGGTGCTGGCGTTGGTGGTCTGCTGGTTTGCTAGCAAAAGTCTTGTGCACGGTTTGCGCAAACGTTTTGCCGGTGCCGACTTCGACGCCAGTCGCTCCGTCTTGTTCGGCTTGCATGACATCGATGGAGCACTGTTTCCTGTGCTGGTCTTGTGCTTGGCCGAGCTGGCCCGCATCGCGCTGGCGCGGGCGATTCCTCTGGCGCTGTTCCAGGTGGTGCTACCGATTTTTATGGCGCTGGCGCTGATTCGCCTGACCGTCAAAGTGCTGCAAATTGCCTTCACCCAATCCACCTGGGCGCGGGCGCTGGAGCACACTGTGTCCTGGCTGGTGTGGCTGGGTTTTGCGCTGTGGATCAGCGGCCTGCTGCCGGCACTGATGAACGAACTCGATGCCATAGGCTGGAAGGTCGGCCGCTCCACACTGACCCTGCGCACGGTGATTGAGGGCGTCTTGACCGCCGTGGCGGTGATGGTGCTGACCTTGTGGCTGTCGTCTGGCATCGAGTCCCGCCTGCTGCGTTCGGCCACCGGCGGTGAGTTGTCCCTGCGCAAAGCTGCCAGTAACGCCACCCGCGCCTTGCTGGTATTCGTGGGGCTGATGCTGGCGCTGTCGGCCATCGGCATTGACCTGACCGCTTTATCGGTTCTTGGTGGCGCCATCGGTGTAGGTATCGGTCTGGGGCTGCAAAAGCTGGCGGCCAATTACATCAGCGGCTTTGTGATCCTGACCGAGCGCAGCATCCGTATCGGTGACCATGTCCGGGTGGATAGCTTCGAAGGCCAGGTGCGCGAAATCAACGCCCGCTTCACCGTGATCCGTTCGCAAGGCGGGCAGGAGTCACTGGTGCCCAACGAGTTGCTGCTGAGCCAGCGGGTGGAAAACTGGTCCCTAGCCGACCGGCGTATCTTGCAAAGCTGCTCGATTCTGGTGGAGCACGCGGCTGCACCTGCGCTGGTGATGGACGTGCTGCAACAAGCGCTGACGGCCCAGCCCCGCGTACTGCTTGATCCGGCGCCCGTTGTGCTGTTGGCCAACCTCGGGCAGGGTGGCATGGAATTCACGCTCAACTACTGGATTGAGGACCCCGAGCAGGGGTACGGAAACCTCAAATCCGACATCCTGCTGGCCGCTTTGCAGGGCTTGCGCGCGCAGGGGGTAGCGCTCGCGGCCCCGGCCACTGTCTCCCTGGTGCCGCGCTGAGCCGGTTCGCCAGCGGGCAAACAATGGTCGCCCGCATAGAATGCGCGGTTGACGTTGAGCCCGAAAATCTCTCTTTTCAGGCTGCAGATTACCCACAGTTATTGGAGTTTTCATGAAGATTTTGGTACCGGTCAAGCGCGTGGTGGACTACAACGTCAAAGTGCGTGTCAAGAGTGACGGCAGCGGGGTTGACATCGCCAACGTCAAGATGAGCATGAACCCGTTTGACGAAATCGCCATCGAAGAAGCCATGCGCTTGAAAGAAAAGGGCGTTGCTACCGAAGTCATCGCCGTCTCCTGCGGCCCCGCAGCCTGCTCCGAGACCTTGCGCACGGCCATGGCCATCGGCGCTGACCGGGCGTTTCTGGTTCAAACCGACGACGAATTGCAGCCCCTGGCGGTTGCCAAAATCATCAAAGCCCTGATGGACAAAGAGCAGGTCGGGCTGGTGATTCTGGGCAAGCAGGCCATTGACGACGACTGCAACCAGACCGGCCAAATGCTGGCCGCCCTGACCGACCGTCCGCAAGCCACTTTTGCCAGCAAGCTTGAAGTGGCCGATGGCAAAGTCAAGGTCACACGCGAGGTCGACGGTGGGTCCGAGACCCTGCACCTGACGCTGCCGGCCATCATCACCACCGACCTGCGCCTGAACGAGCCGCGCTACGTTACCCTACCCAACATCATGAAGGCCAAGAAAAAGCAGCTCGATACCCTGAGCCCGGCCGACCTGGGTGTGGACACCACGCCGCGCATCAAGACGATCAAGGTGGTCGAGCCGCCTGCGCGCAGCGCCGGTATCAAAGTGGCCGATGTGGCTGCTTTGATCGACAAGCTGAAAAACGAAGCCAAAGTCATTTAATTCGCCGCTAAGGACACCCCATGAGCTCCCTCGTCATCGCTGAACACGACAACAGCAGCATCAAACCCTCCACACTCAACACCATCAGCGCGGCTTTGGCCTGCGGTGGCGAGGTTCACCTGCTGGTAGCTGGCCACAACGCGGGCGCGGCGGCTGCGGCTGGCGCACAGATCGTCGGTGTGGGCAAAGTCATTCACGCCGACCACGACAGCCTGGGCCACGGCCTGGCTGAAAACGTGGCAGCGCAGGTTCTGGCCATTGCTTCGGCTTACAGCCATATCCTGTTTCCTGCCACCGCCTATGGCAAAAACATCGCCCCGCGCGTGGCCGCCAAGCTGGACGTGGCCCAGGTGTCTGACATCACCAAAGTGCTGGCTGCGGACACCTTCGAGCGCCCGATTTACGCTGGCAACGCGATTGCTACCGTGCAAAGCCTGGACGCCACCAAGGTCCTGACCGTGCGCACCACGGCTTTTGACCCGGTTGCAGCCACGGGCGGCAGCGCTGCGGTGGACAGCGTGGCCGCGCAGGCCGCCAGTGCTGATGTGCATTTTCTGGGCTCCGAAATCGCCCGTAACGACCGTCCCGAACTCACTGCCGCCAAGATCATCGTTTCCGGCGGCCGCGCTTTGGGCAGCAACGAGAAATTCATGGAAGTCATGACCCCGCTGGCCGACAAGCTCGGCGCGGCCATGGGTGCCAGCCGCGCGGCGGTAGACGCCGGTTACGCACCCAATGACTGGCAGGTCGGCCAAACCGGCAAGATCGTCGCGCCCCAGCTCTACATCGCCTGTGGCATCAGCGGCGCGATCCAGCATCTGGCTGGCATGAAAGATAGTAAGGTGATCGTGGCCATCAACAAGGACATCGAAGCCCCGATCTTCAGCGTCGCCGATTACGGCCTGGAGGCAGATTTGTTCACGGCGATTCCGGAGATGGTTCGGGCGCTGTAAGCCGTATCGGGCGGGTGGATCAGGGGCGGTTCGCAGGCACTTAGCCTGCCTGTCATCGATATTTGGAGACCAGGACATTTATGAGCTACCACGCGCCCGTGAAAGACATGTTGTTCAACCTGGAACACATCGCCCGCATCGACCAGATCGCCGCTTTGCCCGCGTGCGCGGACGCTACGCTGGATACGGCGCAGGCGGTGCTTGAAGAGTCCGCCAAATTCGCCCGTGACGTGGTGGCGCCGCTGAACTGGCCCAGCGATGTCCACCCCAGCACCCTCAAGGACGGCGTGGTCACCGCAGCGCCCGGTTTCAAGCAGGCCTTTCTCCAGTTTGTGGAAGGCGGCTGGCAGGGTTTGCAGCACGACGCCGAATGGGGCGGGCAAGGCCTGCCCAAGACCATAGGCGCAGCCTGTAACGAGATGCTGAACGCGGCCAGCCTGAGCTTTTCACTCTGCCCCTTGCTCAGCGACGGCGCGATTGAGGCGCTGCTGACCGCAGGCTCCGACGCGCTCAAAGCCACCTACCTCGAAAAACTGGTCAGCGGCACCTGGACCGGCACCATGAATTTGACCGAGCCGCAGGCTGGTAGCGACCTCTCCTTGGTGCGCACCCGCGCCGAGCCGCTGGCCGACGGTACATACAAAATTTTTGGTACCAAGATTTACATCACCTGGGGTGAGCACGACATGGCCGAGAACATCGTCCATTTGGTGCTCGCGCGGGTGCAGGGCGCGCCCGAGGGCGTCAAAGGCATCAGCCTGTTTGTGGTGCCCAAAGTCCTGGTTCAGGCCGATGGCAGTCTGGGCGCGCGCAACGATGTGCAGTGCGTCAGCATCGAACACAAGCTGGGCATCAAAGCCAGCCCCACGGCGGTTTTGCAGTACGGCGATGGCTTGCCGGGCAGCGTGGCCGATGCGGCTGGCGCGGGCGCAGTCGGCTTTCTGGTGGGCGAGGAAAACCGGGGCCTGGAATACATGTTCATCATGATGAACGCCGCGCGCTACGCCGTGGGTATCCAAGGTATTGCGGTCGCCGACCGGGCCTACCAAAAAGCGGTTGCCTTTGCCCGCGATCGCGTGCAGAGCCGTCCGGTTGACGGCTCCATGAACACGAGCGCGCCCATCATCCACCACCCCGACGTGCGCCGCATGCTCATGACCATGCGCGCCTACACCGAGGGCTGCCGGGCGCTGGCCAGTGCGGCGGCGGCGGCCTCGGATATGGCGCACCACCACCCTGATGCGGATACCCGCAAGCTGCACACCAGCTTTTATGAATTCATGGTTCCGCTGGTCAAAGGCTTTAGTACGGAGATGAGTCTGGAAGTCACCTCGCTGGCCGTGCAGGTCCACGGCGGCATGGGTTTTATCGAAGAAACCGGCGTCGCCCAGTACTACCGCGACGCGCGCATTCTTACGATTTACGAAGGCACCACCGCCATCCAGGCCAACGACTTGGTGGGCCGTAAAACTGCGCGTGACAGTGGCGTGGTGGCCCGTGGCATTGCCGCCCAGGTGGCCCAAACCGTGGCCGATTTGCGGGCGAGTGGCACGCCCAATGCGGTGGCTGTAGCCGCACGCTTGGACAGCGCCCGTGCGGCTTTGGTCGCGGTGATTGATTTCGTTGCGGCCAACACCAAGAGCGCGCCCAACGCCGTGTTTGCCGGCAGTGTGCCCTATTTGATGCTGGCCGGTAATGTGATGGCCGGCTGGCAAATGGCGCGCAGCCTGCTGGTGGCCCAAGACCTGCTCGCCAAGGGCACTGATGCACCTTTCATGCAGGCCAAGATCGGCACCGTGCGTTTTTACGCTGACCACATCCTGCCCAAAACCGAAACCCTGCGCGTGGCGATTGTCGAAGGCGCAGACAGCGTGACCGCGCTGGCGCTGGACGCGTTTTAGGCCGCTGCGGCCCCGGCCCGCACTGCCATTTTTTGCCCGTGTTGCCTGCTGTACTGCGCCACCTGCCCCTGCCGGTCATCGCCGCGCCGCTGTTCATCATCAGCACGCCGCAGCTCGTTATCGCCCAATGCAAAGCCGGGGTGGTGGGTTCCATGCCTGCGCTCAATGCGCGCCCTGCATCGCAGCTCGACGATTGGCTGGCCGAGATCACTGAAACCCTGGCCGATTACAACCGCGCCCACCCCGAGTCGCCGGCTGCGCCCTTTGCCATCAACCAAATCGTCCACAAAAGCAATGACCGGCTCGAGCAGGACATGGCGATGTGCGTCAAATACCAGGTGCCCCTCATCATCACCAGCCTGGGCGCGCGCGAAGACATCAACGCTGCGGCCCACGCTTACGGCGGCTTGGTTTTGCACGATGTCATCAACAACCGCTTCGCCCACAAAGCGGTCGAGAAGGGCGCAGACGGTTTGATTGCGGTTGCTGCTGGCGCGGGTGGCCACGCGGGCGTTAAGAGCCCGTTTGCTTTGGTGCAAGAGATCCGCCAGTGGTTTGACGGGCCGCTGGCTTTGAGCGGTGCGATCGCCACCGGCGGCGCGGTGCTGGCTGCCCAGGCCATGGGCGCGGACTTCGCCTACATCGGCTCGGCCTTTATCGCCACCACCGAGGCGCGCGCGGCGCAGGAATACAAGCAGTGCATCGTGGACAGCAACTCCGACGACATTGTCTACAGCAGCCTGTTCACCGGCGTGCACGGCAACTACCTGGCGCCCAGCATCCGCAACGCCGGTATGGACCCAGCGCAACTCGCCGATGGCAACCCCGCCGCCATGGATTTCAGCGGCGACAAAACTAAAGCCTGGAAAGACATCTGGGGTTGCGGGCAGGGCATAGGCGCGGTCACATCGATTGACACCACCGCCGCGTTGGTGGAGCGGCTGAAACGCGAATACGCGGCGGCCAAGGCGCGGATCGCCTAAGCGACGTTATCCACATCACCCGGCCACACCGGGTGTTTTTCCCCATCAGACCTGAGTCTGGAAAATTATCAACAAATTTTTGTGTATTTTTAAGTAGAATTAGGGCGTGAAAAGCGCCGACATCATCAAACTAATCAGGACCGATGGCTGGTATCTGGTGCACGTGGTGGGTTCGCACCACCAGTTCAAACACCCTAGCAAGCCAGGCAAGGTCACGGTGCCCCACCCCAAAAAAGATCTGCCACTGGCAACAGCCCGCAGCATTCTCAAGCAAGCTGCCCTGTGAGGCCCGTTAATTTAAGGAGTTCTTCCATGTTGTACCCCATCTATGTTCACCCTGGCGATGCCGAGCACGCGCATGGCGTGACCTTTCCCGACTTTCCGGGTTGCTTTTCTGCAGCCGATGCATGGAGCGAATTACCTGCTGCGGTGCAAGAGGCAGTGGAGGCCCATTTCAGCGGCGAGCCTGATGCGGTGCCTCCGCCCACGCCGATGGAGCAGCTGGTGGGTGATCCGGCTTATGTGGGTGGCGTCTGGATGTTGGTGGAGTTGGACTTGAGCCGCATTGACACGCGGCCGGTGCGCTTGAATGTGAGCCTGCCATCCAACCTGGTGCACCAAATCGACGCTTGGGCCGAAGCACACCACATGACCCGATCAGGTTTTCTGGCCCGGGCGGCAACCCAGGCAATGGCGGTACAGTCTTAGCCCGGCTCACCCTCTCCGCCCACATCACCCGGCCACACCGGGTGTTTTTCCATCACCAGCGCAAATGCCGCTGAGGCTTCAAAGTCTTGTAGCCATTGCGCCAGGTTGTTCCATGCTTGGGCCGCAAACCACGTGGGATCGGTATGCGCGAACTGGCGCACGAAGGGCACGATGGCTGCGTCGGCAAGGCCGAAGCGCGCCCCGCTCAAAAAGCTGTGCCGCGCCAGCGTGTCTTGCAAGAGGTCTAAGAATCCGCGCGCCAGTTCGCGGTGCGCCACGCCGTCGGCCAGACCGTAACGGTTTGGGTATTTGTAGCGGTCGAGGTGGAATTTGAATTCGCCGTCGTTCTGCGCAATCAATACCTGTACATCTCCTTGGCCTGCCTCATCTTGGGCCAACCAACTATGCGGGTCATTGTGCCCCAGGGCCCAGCGCATGATGTCCAGGCTTTCCTTCAGCACGGTTCCGTCTGCCAGCACCAGCACGGGTACCGTGCCTTTGGGAGACGCACGTAGCATCTCAGCAGGCTTGTTTTTGAGCGTAACTTCGCGGTGCTCAACAAATTGCCCGGCCGCCTGCAAAGCCAGCCGCGCGCGCATGGCGTAGGGGCAGCGGCGGAAAGAGTACAGGATGGGCGGGGAAGGCGACTGGTGCGCTTTAGATGTCAGCATGAACGGAGTATGCAGTTTCTCACCCTCTTGACATACAAAGCCGGAGCACTGATTCAGCCCTCTATGGACCGTCCTCATCCGCCAGCTGCGCAAGCTGCGCCCGCGCCCGCACCTTAGCCCGCTCCCACTGCCGCTGCCGTTCGCGCGCGCCGTCTTTTTGCGCGGGGCTGGTGCTGGCGTAGCAGCGCAGGCAGCTGACGCCGAGCTCGAATTCGGGTGCATCGCGCGCGCCTTCGGGCAGGGGTTGGCGGCAGCAGCGGCAGAGTTGGTGGGGGCCGGCCTGCAGGCCGTGGCCGACGGATACGCGTTCGTCGAACACAAAGCATTCGCCCTGCCACAAGCTGTCTTCGGGCGGCACCATTTCCAGATATTTCAGGATGCCACCTTGCAGGTGGTAGACCTCGGTAAAGCCTTGCTGGCGCAGCAGCGCGGTGGACTTTTCGCAGCGTATGCCGCCGGTGCAAAACATGGCGACTACGGGGCGCTTTCCGTTTTCGGGCTGCATGGACGGTGCCTGTTCGACCCAGTGCGGCAGCTCGGCAAAGCTGGCGATCTGCGGGTTTTTTGCACCTTGGAAAGTACCCAGTTCCACTTCATAGGTGTTGCGGGTATCGACCACCACCACGTCGGGGCGGCTGATCAGCGCGTTCCAGTGCTGGGGTTTGACGTAGGTACCCGCCTGCTTGGCCGGGTTGATGCCCGGCACACCCAGCGTGACGATTTCGCGCTTGAGGCGCACCCGCATGCGGCGAAAGGGTGGCTTCTCCGACCAGGACTCTTTGTGCTCCAGAGCGTGCAGGCGCGGTTCGCTGCGCAGAAATTCCAGCAGTGCGGCGATGTTTTGCGGCGCACCGGCCACCGTGCCATTGATGCCCTCGTGCGCGAGCAGGATCAGCCCCTTGATGTGCAGGCTTTCGCAACGCGCCAGCAGGGCTGATTGGAGCGCGGCGCAGTCGGGTAGTTCTACGAACAGGTAGAAGGCCGCCGTCAGATAGCCGCTGCCCGACATCCAGCGCCCTTAGCTGAAAAAGCCCTTGAGCTTGTCAGTCCAACTGTCGCCGGTGGGGGAGTGCTTGTTGCCGCCCTTTTTGAACGACTCGTCCAGCTCTTTGAGCAGCTTGCGCTGGTGCTCGGTGAGCTTGACCGGTGTTTCTACGGTGATGTGGCAGTACAAATCGCCGGGGTAGCTGGCGCGCACACCTTTGATGCCCTTGCCGCGCAGACGGAACTGCTTGCCATTTTGCGTGCCCTCGGGCAGGTCGATGGCGGCTTTGCCATCCAGCGTGGGCACGTCGATTTCGCCACCCAGGGCGGCGGTGACGATGTTGATGGGCACCGTGCAGTGCAGGTCGTCGCCATCGCGTTCAAAGATGTCGTGCTTTTTCTGGCGGATCTCGATGTACAAGTCGCCCGGTGGCCCGCCATTGGTGCCGGGTTCGCCATTGCCCGCGCTGCGGATGCGCATGCCACCGTCGATACCGGCGGGAATTTTGACTTCCAGGGTTTTCTGTTTTTTGATCTTGCCCTGACCTGCGCAGGGTATGCACGGGTCGGTGATGGTTTTGCCCAAACCCCGGCAGGTGGGGCAGGTTTGTTGCACGCTGAAAAAGCCCTGGCGCACTTGCACCGCACCGGCACCGCCGCAGGTCGCGCAGGTCTTGGCCTGGGTGCCGGGTTTGGCACCCGTGCCGGAGCAGACCTCGCAGTTTTCGTGGGTGGGGATGCGGATTTGCGCTTCCTTGCCCTTGGCCGCTTCTTCCAACGTGACTTCCATGCCGTAGCTGAGGTCACCACCGCGAAACACCTGGCGCCCACCGCGACCGCGCTGCTGCTGGCCGAACATCTCGCCAAAAATATCGCCAAAGGCCTCGGCAAAACCGCCCATCCCTTCGCCACCAGGGCCGCGCATATTCGGGTCTACGCCAGCGTGGCCGTGCTGGTCATAGGCGGCGCGTTTTTGCGGGTCGGACAGCATCTCGTAGGCCTCTTTGGCCTCTTTGAATTTGACCTCGGCCTCTTTGGCGGCTTCACCCTGGTTGCGGTCCGGGTGGAACTTCATCGCCAGCTTGCGGTAAGATTTTTTGATGTCCTCGTCCGAAGCGTTCTTGGGGACACCCAAGATCTCGTAAAAATCGCGTTTAGCCATACGTACAACGTGCCCTTGAGAACAGAAAAAGCCGCGTTGACCACCCGGGAGTGTTCAACGCGGCGCGTGGCGCAGCGATCTGGCTGCGCTGGGTGTCAGCCCTTCTTCACTTCTTTGACCTCGGCGTCGACCACATTGTCGTCCGCAGGTTTCGCCTGCTCCGCACCGCCTGCGTTGCCACCGGCTTCGGCCGCCTGCTTGGCTTGCATGTCGGCATAGACTTTTTCGCCCAGCTTCTGACTGGCTTCCATGAGCGCGGTGCTCTTGCTGCTGATGCTGTCTTTGTCGTCGCCTTTGATCACGCCTTCGAGTTCCTTGATCGCGGCTTCGATTTTTTCTTTCTCACCCGCGTCGAGTTTGTCACCGTGCTCTGTCAGGCTTTTCTTGACGCTGTGGATGTTGGCATCGGCTTCGTTACGGGCCTGGATCAGCTCCAGCTTTTTCTTGTCGTCTGCGGCGTTGAGCTCGGCGTCTTTCACCATTTGCTGGATCTCGGCTTCGGTTAGTCCCGAATTGGCCTTGATGGTGATTTTGTTTTCCTTGCCCGTGCCCTTGTCTTTCGCTCCGACGTGCAGAATGCCGTTGGCGTCGATGTCAAACGACACTTCAATTTGCGGCGTGCCGCGTGGCGAAGGCGGGATGCCCTCGAGGTTGAACTCGCCCAGCGATTTGTTGGCCGATGCCATCTCGCGCTCGCCCTGGAACACCTTGATCGTTACAGCCGGTTGGTTGTCATCCGCAGTCGAGAAGGTTTGTGCGAACTTGGTCGGGATGGTGGTGTTCTTGGTGATCATTTTGGTCATCACACCACCCAGGGTCTCAATTCCCAAAGACAGAGGCGTCACGTCCAGCAGCAGCACGTCCTTGCGGTCGCCCGAGAGCACCTGGCCTTGGATGGCCGCGCCCACGGCCACGGCTTCGTCGGGGTTGACGTCTTTGCGCGGCTCTTTGCCAAACAGCTCTTTGACCTTTTCCTGGACCTTGGGCATGCGGGTCATACCGCCGACCAAAATCACGTCATGGATGTCTGCCACGCTGACGCCAGCGTCTTTGATCGCCATGCGGCAAGGCGCAATCGTGCGCTCGATCAACTCTTCAACCAGGCTCTCGAGCTTGGCGCGGGTGAGCTTGATGTTCAGGTGTTTCGGGCCAGTCGCATCTGCCGTGATGTAGGGCAGGTTGACATCGGTCTGCGAGCTGCTGGAGAGCTCAATCTTGGCTTTCTCAGCCGACTCTTTGAGGCGTTGCAGCGCCAGTACATCGCGGCTCAGGTCCACACCTTGGTCCTTCTTGAACTCGGCGATGATGAAGTCGATGATGCGCTGGTCGAAGTCTTCGCCACCCAAAAAGGTGTCGCCGTTGGTGGAGAGCACTTCAAACTGCTTTTCGCCATCCACATCGGCAATCTCGATGATGGACACGTCAAACGTGCCGCCACCCAGGTCATACACCGCAATCTTGCGGTCGCCTTTTTCGTTTTTGTCCAGGCCGAAGGCCAGGGCTGCAGCGGTAGGCTCGTTGATGATGCGCTTGACCTCCAAGCCAGCGATGCGGCCCGCGTCTTTGGTGGCCTGGCGCTGCGCGTCATTGAAGTAGGCCGGCACGGTGATCACCGCGTCGGTGACTTCTTCGCCCAGGTAATCCTCAGCGGTTTTCTTCATTTTGCGCAGGATGTCAGCGCTGACCTGCTGCGGCGCCATGCGGTTGCCGCGCACTTCGACCCAGGCGTCTCCGTTATCGGCAGCGGCGATTTTGTAGGGCATCAGGTCGATGTCTTTTTGCACTTCCTTCTCGGAGAATTTGCGTCCGATCAGGCGCTTGACCGCATACAGCGTGTTCTTGGGGTTGGTTACCGACTGGCGCTTAGCCGATGCGCCGACCAGGACTTCGCCGTCCTCCTGGTAGGCGATGATGGATGGCGTGGTGCGCGCACCCTCGGCGTTTTCAATGACCTTGGCCACATTGCCTTCCATGATGGCCACACAACTGTTGGTGGTGCCCAGGTCAATGCCAATAATTCTTCCCATGGTGAACTCCTGCTGAAAAATAAATTCGGTTGGTCTTGCGTTTCAGCGGCACCTGCCGCTGACTGATGAACCGCACTTGGGGATGCCGGATGGCAAATTCAAGGGGCGGCGCGCTTGTTCTGTTGGGGCGCGTGCCCGTCTATTTGGCTGCAGCGACGGTGACCAGGGCTGGGCGCAACACCCGGTCGGAGATCAAATAGCCTTTTTGCAACACCGAGACAACTGCGTTCGCCTCGTGTTCTGAAGGGACCACGCTGATGGCCTGGTGCTGGTGCGGGTCGAACTTGGCGCCTGGTGCCGGGTCGATGGCGATGACCTTGTTGCGCTCCAACGCACTGTTCAATTGGCGCAGCGTGGCCTGAGCCCCCTCGCGGATCTGCTCGACCGTACCGTCTTTGATGGCCAGTCCGGCTTCCAGGCTGTCGGCCACAGGGAGCAGGCTCTCGGCAAAACTCTCCACTGCGAACTTGCGCGCTTTGCTGATCTCGTCCTCGGCCCGGCGTCGACCGTTCTCGACGTCGGCTTTGGCGCGCAAAAACTGGTCGGCCAGATCGGCATTTTTGGCTTGCAAAACTGCCAGCTGCGCTTGCGCGACAGCCAGCGGGTCTTCCAGAAACGCAGGTTCGGCACCCTCTGCGTGGGGGTCCTGGGGCGGGTTGGGTTGGGGCGAATCACTCATAGTTGGGTCCGGTGCAGATAGAAATCAAACGTCGAGATGGAGGCACTGGCCCCGGTTTTCAAGGCCGGGGCTGGGCAAAAGTTAGGAAAAACGGGGCCGCCGACGGTTCGCTCAGCGTACGCCCAGCAGTTCAACGTCAAATTTCAGGGTTGCGTTGGGCGGGATCACGCCGCCCGCGCCACGCGCGCCGTAGCCCAGGCCCGCCGGGATGATGAGCGTGCGGGCACCGCCCACCTTCATGCCGGCCACGCCTTCGTCCCAGCCCTGGATGACCTGGCCCGCGCCCAGGCGGAAGGCAAAGGGGTCACCCCGGTCTTTGCTGGAGTCGAATTTGGCACCTTGCTCACCGTCCTGGTAGAGCCAGCCGGTGTAGTGCACCGTAACCTGGTGGCCAGAGCTGGCGACTTCGCCCTCGCCGTGGACGGTATCTTCGTATTGCAGGCCGGATGCGGATGTGTGCATGGGGTTTCCTTAAGGTTGGGAGTAAAAAATCGGGAAAAGGTGCTTGTACGGTGCGCTTACAAGGTGGCGGTCACCGCCGCCCAGAGTGCGGGCGTGGTCTGCGGCAGCACGCCAAACCAGGCTTCAAAGGCCGGGCGCGCCTGGTGGATCAGCATGCCCAGGCCTTGGGCGGTCGGGTTACCCCGCGCGCCGGCGGCTTGCAGCAAGGCGGTTTGCAGCGGGGTGTAGACGATGTCGGTGACCAGCGCAGATGCGGGCAGCGCATCCAGCTGGATGTCCAGTGGCGCGTGGCCTTGCATGCCCTGGCTGGTGGTGTTGACCAGCAGCGCTGCACCGGCCAGTGCGCTGTGGCGCTCGCCCCAGGGCACGGCTTGCAGCCGTGCCGCGCCCCAACTGGCAAAGTCATGGGCGAGTTGCTGTGCGGTCTCCAGCGTGCGGTTGCAGATTCGTATTTCGGTCGCGCCTGCGTCCAGCAGCCCGGCCAGCACCGCGCGCGCCGCGCCGCCCGCGCCCAGCATCACAGCTGGCCCTGCGTCGGCACGCCATTGCGGCTGCGCCTCGCGCAGATTGGCGATAAACCCGAAGGCGTCGGTGTTGCGTCCCAGCAGCGTGCCATCGGCCCGCACCACGATGGTGTTGGCCGCGCCGATGCGCCGCGCCAGCGGCTCGAGTTCATCGACGATGTCCACTGCGGCAACCTTGTGCGGAATCGTCAGGTTGCATCCGGCAAAACCCAGGAGGGGCAGCGCGCGCAAGGCCGCTTCCAGCGTATCGGGTCGCACGGGTAGCGGCGCATATGCACCGCGCAGCCCATACTGCGCGATCCAGTGGCTGTGGATCAGCGGCGAGCGCGAATGCGCCACCGGCCAGCCCATCACGCCGGCCAGCACAAAAGGCTGGGCGTGCTCGCTCACGGTTCTACAGCGTGTCGGTGAAGCTGCGCAGCTTGTCGCTGCGGCTGGGGTGCTTGAGCTTGCGCAGCGCCTTGGCTTCGATCTGGCGTATGCGCTCGCGCGTTACGTCAAACTGTTTGCCCACTTCTTCCAGAGTGTGGTCGCTGGCCATTTCGATGCCAAAGCGCATGCGCAGCACCTTGGCTTCGCGCGGCGTCAGGCTGTCCAGAATGTCTTTGACCACGTCGCGCAGGCCAGCCTGCATAGCAGCTTCCATGGGCGCGGTGTTGGCACCGTCTTCAATGAAGTCGCCCAGGTGGCTGTCGTCATCGTCGCCGATCGGGGTTTCCATGGAGATCGGTTCTTTGGCGATCTTCATGATTTTGCGGATCTTGTCTTCCGGAATCTCCATGCGCTCGGCCAATACGCTGGCGTCGGGCTCATAGCCGAATTCCTGCAAATGCTGGCGGCTGATGCGGTTCATCTTGTTGATGGTCTCGATCATGTGCACCGGGATGCGGATGGTGCGCGCCTGGTCGGCAATCGAGCGGGTGATGGCTTGGCGGATCCACCAGGTCGCATAGGTCGAGAACTTGTAACCGCGGCGGTATTCGAACTTGTCCACCGCCTTCATTAAACCAATATTGCCCTCCTGGATCAGGTCCAGGAACTGCAGGCCGCGGTTGGTGTACTTCTTGGCAATCGAGATCACCAAACGCAAGTTGGCCTCGATCATCTCTTTCTTGGCGGCGCGGCTGGACGCCTCGCCTTGGTTCATGCGCTTGTTGATGTCTTTGAGCAAGTCCAGCGGCACCACCACCCGGGTTTGCAGGTCAGTGAGATTTTGTTGAATGTCTTGCACTGGCGGAATGTTGCGCGCCATGACGGCACTCCAGGGTTTACCGGCAGCGGCTTGCTTCTCAATCCATTTCAGATTGAGCAACTGGCTGGGCGCGGGTTGGTTGTTTTTGTCGCGGCCGCTGAATTCGGCGATGAAGTTTTCCTGGCTGTAGCCACACTTGTCCACCAAAATGCGGCGCAGCTCACGCTCTTTCTTGCGCACATCATCGACCTGACCGCGCACCATGTCGCAGAGCTTTTCAATCGCCTTGGCGGTGAAGCGGATCGTCATCAGGTGTTCGCTGAGTGCCCGCTGCGCTTTGACAAAGTTCGGCGTACCGTAGCCTTCCTTGTCGTAGACCTTGTGGATTTTTTCAAACTGCGTGCGCAGCAAATCGAAGCGGCGCAGCGCCTCGGCTTTGAGTTCTTCCAGCTTTTTGGTCAGCGCCTTGGAGCCGCCTTTGCCATCGTCGTCGTCGGCTGCATCAAACTCGTCAAAGTCCTCCTCGGCAACATAGTCGTCGGCCTCGTTGGGGTTGGAGAAGCCATCGACAATCTGGCTGATCACCGTCTTGCCGTCGCGGATCTCTTCGCCCAACTCCAGAATCTTGGCAATCGTGGCGGGTGAGGCCGAGATGGCTTCCATCATCGCCATCAAACCGCCCTCAATGCGCTTGGCAATCTCGATCTCGCCTTCGCGGGTTAGCAACTCCACCGTACCCATTTCGCGCATGTACATGCGCACCGGATCGGTGGTGCGGCCAAACTCGCTGTCCACGGTGGACAGCGCGGCTTCGGCGGCCTCTTCGGCCTCTTCTTCACTCGCACCTGTGGGTGCGTTATCCGTGATGATCAAAGCCTCTGCGTCGGGTGTCGTCTCGTACACCGCCACACCCAAGTCGTTCAAGGTGGTGATGACCGCTTCCATGGTCTCGGCGTCCACCAACTTGTCGGGCAGGTGGTCGGAAATCTCGACGTGCGTTAAGTAGCCGCGCGTCTTGCCCAGCTTGATCAGCGCCTTCAGGCGCTGGCGGCGCTTGGCCAGGTCTTCTTCGGAGAGGATGGTCTCATCGAGCCCGAACTCTTTCATCAAAGCCCGTTCCTTGGCTTTGCTGATTTTCATGCGCAGCGGCTTGACCTTTTCGCCCGGCGCAACCGCAACCGGCTCGCCTTCGAGCTCGTCCTCGATATCAATCAATTCATCGAGGTCCAGGCCGGGCTTGGCTTTTTCTTTACCTTTGGCTGCGGTTTTGTTTTTCGCGGGGACAGCCTTGGCAGTGGCTTTGGCTGCTGGCTTTGCTACAACAGGAGCTGCTTTAGCAGCGGGCTTGACGGCTGGTTTGGTTGCGGCGGGTACGGCTTTGGCAGCAGGTTTGGATGCGGCTTTAGCGGCGGGTATTGGCGTTTTTTTCGCGGGGGTCAGGGGCACTGAGGAAGCTTTCTTGGTAGCGGGTGCAGGCGCGCTTTTCGAGGCGGCCTTGGAAATGGGGGCGGGTTGTGCCTTGGCAGACTTGGCTGCCGGAGTCGGCGGTTTGGCTTTGGCTGCCACCTTGCTTGCAACGACTGCTTTTTGGGCCACTGCGGTCTTGGTCGCAGCCGCTGCTTTCAGGGGCGCTTTCTTGGGGGGTGGAGCTTTGCTGACGGGTTTGGCCACTGTTTTAGGTACCGGCTTCGCTGGCGCCTTGGCCGACGGCTTTGGCGCAAGTTTTGTCGTAAGTTTTACCAGCTTGGCTTTGGCGACCGGTTTGGCCTGCGGCTTCGGAGAAGTTTTTACGGCGGCCTTGATGACGGGCTTGGCAGCCGGTTTCGCCACTGGCTTGGCCACAGCTTTTGCCGCGACTTTGGCTATGGCTTTGGGCGCGGGCTTCGCTGCGGTTTTTTTGGCGGCAGGCTTGGCTGATTTTGCAGTGGGCATGGTTCAAACTCAAAACAATCGGTCAACACAATCGCACAAAGCACCAGAGATGCCGCATGTGTGCGCAACGAAGATCTACGTACGGGAAAGGTCTGCTGGCAAGTGGGTGGGCGAACATTTGGTGTGCAGTCCTTGCGGTGGTGCGGCCGGTGTGATCGGTGTCACGCGGGGCCTGGTCCGGAGGTGCTGCTGTCGCTCTTGCCGAAAAAGAGGCTCAGAGTATAGCTTCAGTGCGCAGGCGCTGGAGTTCCTTGAGCCGCAGATCCAGCGTCTTATAGGTTTGCAAGGCGGCGGGGTCCAGTGTGTGACCCGCGCTGATGCCTTTTTGCAGGGCCTTGATGCGGTCGATTTCCAGGTCACTCAGCAGGTGGCGCAACTCCTTTAACTCCTCGCTGCCGTCGCCTGCGGGCGGCAGCGCCTCGGCCATCACCATCTGGGTGGTGGCAAACAGTTCCGGCGCCTGTTCCAACATGCGCTCGCGTAGCGCGTTCCAGGTCATGGGCCCAAGTTCGTGGATTTGCGCCTCCAGCCAGGTGAAACACGCGCCGTGCCCGCCGGACAACTGGCACAGCGCGCTGTGGTCTTCGGGCGCGAGCCGTTCCCATAGATCGCTGCACATGAGCACGATGCGCAGCGCATGGTCGGCCCGGCTCAGCGGCTGGGTGCGGCCCCGGCGCGGGGGCCGCACCGTGCGGGCATCGCCAAGAGTTGCATAGCGTGGCTCCCCCTGCGGCACTGCGTTGCTGCGCCGCGCCGGGACCCGCTCCGGCGTCTTGTGGCCCCACAGGTCGGCCAGTTCGCGCGGGCCGATCTGCACCAGCGCCGCCATATCGGCAAAGATCTGCATCTTTAGCGCGCCCTCGGGAAGCTCCGTCCACAGCGCCTTTGCGCGGGTGGCGAGCTGGGCGCGGCCTTCGGCGTTGTCCAGGTCGCAGTCCTGCGCCGCTGACTCCAGCACAAACTTGCTTAGCGGCGTGGCCTGCTTCACCCTGTCAGCAAAAGCCTCGCGGCCGTGCGCACGCACATAGCTGTCCGGGTCGTGCTCGGGTGGCAGAAACAAAAACTTCACGCTGCGCACATCGGTCGCAAAGGGCAGGGCGGCTTCTAGCGCCTTGTGCGCCGCACGCCGCCCCGCGGCGTCCCCATCAAAGCTGAACACCACCGCGTCGGTGAATCGGAACAGCTTTTGCACGTGGTCTGCCGTACACGCCGTGCCCAACGTGGCTACTGCGTTGGGAAAACCCAGCTGCGCCAGCGCCACCACATCCATATAGCCCTCCGTCACCAGCGCGTAGCCCGCCTCGCGCACATGGCTGCGCGCCTCAAACAGGCCGTACAGCTCGCGTCCTTTGGTGAACACCGGTGTCTCGGGCGAATTCAAATACTTGGGCTTTTCATCGCCCAGCACCCGCGCGCCAAAGCCTATGCACTCGCCCTTGACGTTGCGAATCGGGAACATCACCCGGTCGCGGAAGCGGTCGTAGCGCTTCTCCTCGCCGCCGTCTTCGGGCGCAGCCAGAATCACCAGTCCGCTTTCCACCAAGAGTGGGTCGTCGTAATGCGGGAATACGCTGGCCAGCGAGCGCCAGCCCTCGGGCGCATAGCCCAGCCCAAAATCTTTGGCTACCTGGCCGGATACGCCACGCCCTTTGAGGTACTCCACTGCCCGGGTCGCGGTCTTGAGTTCTTTGCGGTACGCGGCGTTGGCTTTTTCCAGCACATCACTGAGCGTCTGTTGCCGCTCGCGCTGCGCCGCCGCCCGCGCCCGGTCCTCGGGTGAGGCGTCTTCCTCGGGCACCTGCATGCCGTACTGCTGCGCCAGTTCCTTGACCGCGTCCACAAAACCCATGCCCGAGAAATCCATCAAAAAGCTGATCACGTTGCCGTTCTTGCCGCAGCCAAAGCAGTGGTAGAACTGCTTGGACGGGCTCACGGAGAAGGAGGGCGACTTCTCTCCATGGAAGGGGCACAGCCCCATGAAGTTGGCCCCGCCCTTCTTGAGCTGCACATGCCGCCCCACAACGTCCACCACATCGGCCCGCGCGACGAGCTCCTGGATAAAGGCGGTAGGGATGGACATGCCGGGATTGTAGGAAGCGGGTGTTGTGCACCCAGAACCCCATTCAATCCCCCAACACCACCCCTTCACGCCGTGGATCAGCCCCCCCACTCCAGCCCACGTCCTTGCGCTGGATAGCCTGGATGCCGCTGGTCAGCGGCACCTGGTGGACTGTGTGGCCGCGCGCGGCGAGTGCTGAGGCGGTGCTGGCGGGAAAGCCGCCGGATTCGAGCAGCAGCACCTCGTCCATGGGGCTGAAGTTGGGCAGGTCGATGGCTTCTTGCGGGCGCAGGCCCCAGTCCAGCGTGCCCAGAAGCAGCTTGGCGGTGAAATGGATGATGAGTGCGCCACCGGGGCTGCCGCCGCTGAGCACCAGTTTGCCCGTGGCTTTGTCGAATACCAGCGTGGGCGACATGGACGAGCGCGGGCGCTTGGATGCCTCCACCCGGTTGGCCACCGGCTTGCCGTCTGCGCCGGTAGGGCTGAAGCTGAAATCGGTGAGCTGGTTGTTGAGCAAAAACCCCCCCGTCAGGCCTACGCCCCGGTTGACCATGATGTGCGAACCCCAGGCGGCCTCGATGCTGCTGGTCATGGCCACGGCATTGCCGTAGGCGTCTACCACCGAGATGTGCGAGGTGCCGTGCTCGGTTTGCGCGGGCATGGGCGCATAGGCCACGGGTTTGATGCTGCCGGTGGGATCGCCTGCCGGGGCCAGGGGCATGCGCGGGCCTTTGGTATTGATCAAGCGCGCGCGCTTGGCCAGATAAGCGGGCTCCAGCAGGCGCGACCAGCTGCCGCCCGGAGGCATCACCGAGAGCGGGTCGCCGACAAAGAGTTGGCGGTCGGCCAAGGCCAGGCGGGCGGCTTCGGTGTAGGCGTGCAGCCATTCGGCCGTGGGCTGGCCGTCTTGCAGGGCAGGGGGCAGCTCGCCCAGCGCGCGCAGCGTCCCCAGAATCTGGCCGATGGCCAGTTGCCCGGAACTCGGCGGTGGCATTCCGCAGATGCGGTATTCCTGCTGCTGCGCGGGAACGGGGTAGTCAAAACACAGGGGTTCGCGGACATAGGCGCGGTAGTTGGACATGTCCAGCGGGGCCAGCGTGCCCGGGTTGCTGGGGTGTTTGCGCACCAGCTCAGACATGCGCTGGGGCAGCTCGCCCAGCATCAGCGCGTTACTCCCTTCGCTGGCGATGCGGGTCAGCACGGCAGCAAGTTCGGGGTTGGTCAGCACGTGGCCTTGTGGCCAGGGTTGGCCCTGGCTGTTGTAAAAGTAGGTCGAGGCCGCCGGATCCAGGCGCAGCCACTTATCCGTCGCGAGCAGGGTAGCCATGCGTTCGCTGATCGGAAAGCCCTCGGTAGCGATGCGGATGGCCGGTGCAAACAGCTTGGCCCAGCCCAGACGCCCGTGCTGCTGGTGTGCCAGCGACAGCATGCGCACCACGCCGGGAATCCCCACCGCGCGCCCACCCACCATGGCCTGTGCGAAGGGCATGGGCACACCTTTGGCATCCAAAAACAGGCTGGGCTTGGCGGCTGCAGGCGCAGCCTCGCGTCCGTCAAAAGCCTGGGTTTTTTTGCCGTCAAAGTGCAGCAGAAAAGCGCCGCCGCCAATGCCGCTGCTTTGCGGCTCGACCACGCCCAGCACCATTTGGACCGCAATCGCCGCGTCCACCGCGCTGCCGCCTGCACGCAGGATGTCGTAGCCCGCCTGCGTGGCCAGCGGGTTGGCGGATGCAACAGCAAAGTTGCTGGACTGGAAAGCGGCTTTGGGTGCCCGCGCGCTGGGCAGCTCGGGCTGCGTGGGCAGGCTGATTTGTGCGCAAACGCTGGCACAGGCCAGGAGCACGCTAGCCAGTGTGCTGAAGACAAGTGCTCTGCGGCAGCGTCCGGCGTGTGCGGTTGGTATAAACATACAGACCGGCTTTGCAGGGTCTACTTGGATTTGGGCACCCGGCCTAGCAGATAAAACTCGGGGTTGGGCATCATGCTGCTGACATTGGCGACCCGGTTCGAAAGGCCGAAAAACGCGGTGATCCCGGCAATGTCCCAGATGTCTTCATCGTCAAAACCGTGGGCGTGCAGGGCAGCGAAATCGGCCTCTTCGACGCTGTGGCTGTGCAGACAGACTTTCATCGCAAAGTCCAGCATGGCACGTTGGCGCGGGCTGATATCGGCCTTGCGGTAGTTGACCGCGACCTGGTCAGCCACCAGCGGCTTCTTCTCGTAAATCCGCAAAATCGCGCCGTGCGCCACCACGCAGTACAGGCACTGGTTGGCCGCGCTGGTGGCGGTGATGATCATCTCGCGCTCGCCCTTGGTCAGGCTGGATTCGGCGCGCAGCATCAGGGCGTCGTGGTATGCAAAAAACGCCCGCCATTCGGCCGGGCGGCGCGCCAGCATCAAAAAGACATGGGGCACAAAGCCCGATTTCTCTTGCACTTCCAGGATCTTCTCGCGAATGTCCTGGGGCAGGGCGTTCAGGTCGGGCAGGGCGTAGCGGGGCATAAAAATATCCGGCAGCAGTGTCATCGCAGGATTATGGGGTGGCACATCGCTCAGACAACGCAGTGGGCTCAATAGTGGGGCGGCAAGTCGTCCCGCAGGTTGCCGCGCGCCACCTGTTCTGGGTTGCCGAGTTGCTGGCGCAGGTGCAGAAGCTCCCGGATCAGCGCGTCAATCTGGGCTTGTTGGCGGATGACCGCTTGGTCGAGCTTGTCGAGCAGGTCTTCAGTGAAGCTGGCTTTGATTTCCAGCGCGGTCATGCGTTCGGCGCTGCGGTGGCTTGCTTCTTGCGGTGTGGGGCGTGGTGTCATGGCGACTCGGTCTGGCGGATAGCCGATTGTGGCTGCGTGTCCACGCGCTTCCCTGAACAGGGGGTCACCGTAGAATGAGAGCAGCATTTTTGGTTTGGCAACGTGAAATACCGGAGAACCCAGCGTGAACAAGATTTATCCCAGCGCCGCCGCAGCGCTTGACGGCATCGTCCGCGACGGACAGCTGATCGCCGTCGGCGGCTTCGGTTTGTGCGGTATTCCCGAGGCCTTGATCGATGCGCTGCGCGACAGCGGTGTCAAGGAGCTGACCGCGATTTCTAACAATGCGGGCGTCGATGATTTTGGCCTGGGAAAGCTGCTGCAGACGCGGCAGATCAAAAAAATGATTTCCAGCTACGTGGGTGAAAACAAGGAGTTCGAGCGCCAGTACCTGGCAGGCGAGCTGGCCCTGGAGTTCACGCCCCAGGGCACTCTGGCTGAAAAGCTGCGCGCAGGCGGTGCGGGTATTCCGGCTTTTTTCACCAAAACCGGTGTGGGCACCATCGTCGCAGAGGGCAAGGAGCTGCGCGACTTCGATGGCGAAACCTATGTGATGGAGCGTGCGCTGATGCCGGATGTGGCACTGGTAAAGGCGCACCGTGCGGACAAGTCGGGTAATTTGCAGTTCCGCCTGACCGCGCGCAACTTCAATCCGGCTGCGGCCATGGCCGGCAAGATCACGGTGGTGGAAGTCGAAGAGATTGTGGAGACGGGCGCGCTGGAGCCGGATCAGGTCCACTTACCCGGGATTTACGTGCACCGCCTAGTGCTCAACGCCACGCCGGAAAAACGCATCGAGAAAAGAACAATTTCTGAAAAAGCAGGAGCCTGAGCATGAGCTGGACCCAAGACCAAATGGCCGCCCGTGCGGCGCAGGAGCTGGAAGACGGCTTTTATGTCAACCTTGGCATCGGCATTCCCACGCTGGTGGCCAACCATGTTCCGGCCGATAAAGAAGTCTGGCTGCAAAGTGAAAACGGCATGCTGGGTATTGGGCCTTTTCCTACCGAAGACACGGTGGACGCCGACCTGATCAACGCGGGCAAGCAGACCGTGACCACGATTGCTGGCTCCAGTATTTTTGGCAGCCACGAAAGCTTTGCCATGATCCGTGGCGGCAAGATCAACCTGAGCATTCTGGGTGCGATGCAGGTCAGTGAACACGGCGACCTGGCCAACTGGATGATTCCAGGCAAGATGGTCAAAGGCATGGGCGGCGCGATGGACCTGGTGGCTGGCGTAAAACGGGTGATCGTGCTGATGGAGCATGTAGCCAAAAAGAAAGACGGTACTGAGGATATGAAGATCCTCCCCACGTGCACCCTGCCTTTGACCGGCGTGGGTGTGGTGGATCGCATCATCACCGACCTGGCCGTCATCGACGTGACGCCGGATGGTTTGAAGGTGATCGAGATGGCACCGGGCGTCACGCGTGCATTTTTGCAATCCAAAACTGGAGTGAACCTGGCGTAAACCGGCAGTAAACACCCAGTAAATGAGGTCTAAAACCGCTATCAGGCGGCCTTTTCTTGATCTTTGTCAGGGTGCTGTAGTGCAAACGCAATAGACTGGTCCGCATCTGTACGGTGGACCTGTTTGGGAGTGATGCATGCAATGGTTTCGTTTTTCCGCGCTTGCCGGTGCGGTGGCGCTCAGCCTCGCCTTTGGGACTGCGCTGGCAGATAGCCCCACTTCATTTCTAGACAGATTTAACGCCGAGGCCCGCAGCGCCGGTGAAGGCCCCGGTAATGCGGCCCGTGGACAGGAATTTTTCAATCAGACCCACGGCAACGAATGGAAATGCGCCGCCTGCCACGGTGCGGTCCCTACGGGCAAAGCCGAACACGCTGTCACCCACAAAATCATTGAACCCATGGCCCCGGCCTTCAATGCCCAGCGGTTTACCGACCCGGCCAAGGTCGATAAGTGGTTCCGCCGCAACTGCAAAGACGTGCTTGCGCGCGAATGCACAGCCCGTGAGAAAGCGGACGTGTTGGCCTGGCTGATCAGTCTGAAATAAACACCCCTAAGGAATCTATGACGAACTCCGGTTTCCCGCGTCGCGCTGCGCTGACTTTTCTGGTGTGTGTGCTGCCCGCTCTGGTTGTGCTGGCGCGCGCCGAGGTGGTGCCCTCCATCAAAGGTGCGCCCGCCGCCTTCACCGCCGAGTGCAGCAGTTGCCATGTGGCATTCGCCCCGTTTCTGACCGGAAAGGCCAACTGGCGCGGCATCATGGCTGGGCTGGACAAGCACTACGGCGTAGACGCTTCGCTGGACAGCAAAACGCAGAGCGAAATCAGCGCGTGGCTGCTCGCCAACGCGGCCACCAGCGCGCGCCAAGCAGCGGCCAGCCCGGAGTTCCGCATCACCCGCAGCGACTGGTTTATCCGCAAGCATGACGAGGTATCCGCATCGGTGTGGAAACGCGCCAGTATCAAGAGCGCGGCCAATTGCACCGCCTGCCACAGCGGCGCGGCGCGCGGCGATTTCGGTGAAGACGGCGTGCGGATTCCCAAATGAGCGCGCCCAATGAGCTGGCAGGCGAAGCGCCAGTGATGCAACTGATCTGGGACCTGCCCACCCGGGTTTTCCATTGGCTTCTGGCCGCTTGCGTGCTGGGTGCCTGGTTGACTGCCGAGAGCGAACGCAGCCGCATGGTGCACTTTGCGCTGGGTTACAGCGCGGGGCTGCTGGTGGCCTGGCGGCTGGTCTGGGGCTTTGTGGGCAGCCGCTACGCGCGCTTTTCTGACTTTGTTAGAAGCCCGTTTGCGGCAGTCGGCTATTTGCGCGGCTACCTTCCCCAGGCCCGGCGCGCCGGACAGACGCAAACCCACTATTTGGGTCACAACCCGGCGGGCGGCTGGGCGGTACTGGCTTTATTGGCGGTGGTGGCCCTGGCGGTTGCCACAGGCTATGTGAGTTACCAGGACGACAGCGCCGACCTATGGAGTGGTGTGCACGAGCTGGTGGGCAACGGGATCATCGTGCTGGTGGGCCTGCACGTCGCCGCCGTCGTCGTCACCGGTGTGCTGCACCGCGAGAACCTGGTGCGCGCCATGGTCAATGGCTGCAAGCGCGCCCGCAGCGGTGAAGGCATTCCCGGTGCATTCACGCTGCTGGGTCTGGTGCTCGCGGCTGCCGTGCTGGCCTTTACCTGGCAGGTGTACACCGGCGTATTCCCGGCTCTCACGACCTAGGGCGTATCTGCGGTTTTGCAGGCCAGCCGCTAGTGCGCTGCGGCGGCGTCCGCAGTTGGCGTGGCCTTGGATGCGCTGGCCGCTGTAACTGGTGGTCGCCAGCGTTCGGCAAACCAGATGGTGGGAATCAGCAGCATAAAAATCAGGGCCGATCCGCCAAAAATATCGTTGGAGGCCAGCATGAAGGCCTGCTGGTCAATCAGGCGGTTGATCGTGGCCAGGCTTTGCTCGGTTCCCATGCCCATCGCCTCCAAATTACCCAGCGCGCCCAGGGAGGCTTGGCTACCCCTGTTCACCAGTTCGGTGAGTTCCGCGTGGTGCACCGCAGCCCGGTCTTGCCACAGCGTAATGGTGATGGACGTGCCGAATGCGCCACCCACAATCCGCGTGAAGTTGGACAAGCCGGAAGCCGAGGCAATCTGCTGCGGTGGCAAACCGCCCAGGGTGATACTGGTCAGTGGAATAAAGAAAAACGCCACGGCAATGCCCTGTATAAAAGTGGGCAGCATGATGGTCACAAAGTCGGCCTGGGTGTTGAAGTGCGAGCGCATCAGCAGCACCACCGCAAACATGATGAAGGCGAATGTGGCCAGCATGCGTGGGTCGGTTTTTTGTACGTTTTTGCCCACGATGGGCGAGAGCAGGATGGCAAACAAGCCCACCGGAGCCAACATTTCGCCTGCCTGCGTGGAGGTGTAGCCCATGAACTGCTGCAACCACAGCGGCAGCAGCACCAGGTTGCCGATGAACAGCGAATACGCCACCGAAAGGCACATGGAGCCGACCAGAAAATTGCGCCGTTTCAAGAGCCGCAAGTCCACCACCGGATGTTTGTCTGTGAGTTCCCAGGCAATGAAAAATGCGCCACTGACCGCCGCCACAATACCCAGCGTGATGATTTCGCCCGAGTGGAACCAATCGAGTTCCTTGCCCCGGTCCAGCATGATTTGCAGGCATCCCACCGCCAGCACCAGCAGCGTCAGGCCCACGGTGTCGATGGGCAGTTTGGCCCGCTGCGTTTCGCGCTTCTGGTAAATCGACCAGGTCACAAAGGCCGCCAGGATGCCCACGGGGATGTTGATATAAAAAATCCAACCCCAGTGCGTGTGGTCGGTAATCCAGCCGCCGAGCAGCGGCCCCATGACGGGCGCGACCAGCGTGGTCATGGCCCACAGCGCCATCGCCATACCGGCCATTGCCGGCGGGTAGCTGGAGAGCAAGAGCGTTTGCGCCAGCGGCATCATGGGCCCCGCCACAAAGCCTTGCAGCGCGCGCATCGCAATCAGCGTAGCCATATTCGGGGCCAACCCGCACAGCCAAGACGCCAGCGTGAACAGCAGCACGCTCAGCGTGAACAAACGCACCTGGCCGAATCGCTGCGACAGCCAGCCGGTCAGCGGAACCGCAATGGCATTGGCCACGCCAAAGCTGGTGACTACCCAGGTGCCCTGGTTGGGGCTCACGCCCAGGTCGCCCGCAATCGCCGGGAGCGAGACGTTGGCAATCGAGGAGTCCAGCACGTTCATGAAGGTGGCGGCTGAGAGGGCCACCGTGCCCCACATGCGCGCCGCGCCCTCCAGCGGCGGGTGCGGCTTGAAGGCAGCGGGTGCGCCGCTCATTTACCGGCCGGTTTGGCCATGCCGCCTGCGTTGGCGCGCACGATGCGTTGGATTTCTTCGGTGGCTTGTGCGTCCATGGCGGCATAGGCATCGGTTTGCACCGGGCTTTGGGCCCCTTCCGCAGCGGGCGTGCCCAAGGGCGCGGACTCGGCCAGTGTTTTGCCGCTCTGGTCACTGACGTTGACGGTGGCTTCCATGGACAAGCCCACACGCAGCGGATTGGCCGTGATTTCTTGCGGGTCCAGCCGGATGCGCACCGGCACCCGCTGCACCACCTTGATCCAGTTGCCGGTGGCGTTTTGCGCAGGCAGCAGCGAGAAGGCCGCACCCGTGCCCGCGCTCATGCCGGCCACGGTGCCGCGGTAGACCACCCGCTTGCCATAGAGGTCGGCGGTAAGCGTGACTGGTTGGCCGATGCGGATATTGCGCAGCTGCACTTCCTTGAAGTTGGCGTCCACCCACAGGGCTTTGAGCGCAATCACCGACATCAGCGGCGTGCCTGCCGCAATCCGTTGTCCAAGTTGCGCTGTGCGTTTGGCCACCTGGCCATCGACCGGCGCGTTGATGGCAGCACGGTGCAGCGCCAGATAGGCTTCACGCAGCTTGGCACTGGCAGCCATCACGCTGGGGTGGTTTTCCAGGCTGGTGCCGTCGGTTTGGGTGCGTCCGCTCTGGAGCTGATCGCGCGCACTGGCAACACCGTTGCGGGCCGCGTTGAGTGCGGTTTGTGCCTGCGTGACTACGGCCTGGGCATGGGCAACTTCTTCGCGCGAGACCGCGCCGCTGCCGCTCAGCGATTGGCGGCGCGCCAGATCGTCACCGGCGCGGTTTAACTCGGTCTGCGCTTTGGCGATGTCGGTTTCACGCAGCGTGATTTGCGCCTCGAGTGTGGTGTTGTTGGCGTACAGGCTGCGCACCTGGCGCACCGCTTGCGCCAGCTGGGCCTGCGCCATTTGCACGGCCACCTGTGCGTCGGCGGTGTCGAGCTGCACCAGAGCCTGCCCGCTTTTCACAAACTCGGTGTCGTCGGCGAAGATGGCGCTGACAGTGCCACCGATTTGCGGGGTGATTTGCACCACATTGCCTTGCACATAGGCGTTGTCGGTGCTTTCCTCCATGCGGCCCTCGTACCAGGTGTAGCCGCCGTAGGACAAACCCAGCAGCACGACGATACCCACCAGCGTGAGCGCTTTGGCACGGCCGCTGGATCGATCCGGTGCGGGTGCTGAGCCCGCGGGCAGGGTCGGCGCGGCGGGCTGGTGGGGGGTGGCTGGCGCCGCTGGCGCACACAAGTGCGGGTTGGCAGACGCTGCGGTCTCGGCGCGCGTGTCGGTTGGAGGGTCAGAGGCTTTGGCTTCGTTGTGCATGGTTGTGGCGGATCAATTCGGTGTCAAAAAAAGTGGCATCACCCGGTTCTGCGTTCAGTTCGGGGCGGTGTTTGGGGTGGCTGCGACGCTGCCGCCCACGGCGCGCATCAAAAGAGCCTGGGTGTCCAGTGCGCGGGCGGCCAAGTCAACTGCCATGCGCTGGTGCACCAGCAGCAGGCCCTCGGCCTGCAGCACCGTGGTCTGGTGCGTAAGCCCGGCGACAAAACGCTGCTGCGCAATGCGGTACAGCGCCAGCGCATTGGCCTGGTGTGTGGCCTGTTGAAGCTGTTGCTGTTGGATGGCGGCGGCGCTGACCCACTGGTCTGCCGCCTCGTGTGCGACGTCGAGCACCAGCACGTTGTAGGCCTCGATGGCCGCATCGACCTCCGTGGCCTTGCCGCGCAGGTTGGCGCGCAGGCGCCCGCCATCAAACAGTGGCAGCCGAATCGCCGGGCCCACGCTCCACTGGTCGGTGTTGCTGGCCCCGATATTGCTCAGACCCACGCTGTTCAGCCCGAACGCGGCGGCCAGATTGATGTTGGGATAGAACTGCTTTTTGGCCAGCTCGACCTCGTGCAGGCTGGCCTCGATACGCCAGCGCGCGGCGGCGATGTCGGGGCGGCGACCCAGCAAGTCCAGCAACAGCGCCTCGGGCAGGGGAGTGCTGCGCAGATCCTGCAAGCGGCCCAAGGGCGTGGCCTGCACGCCCGCACCGAACACCGGCCGCCCGGTCAGCGCGGCCAGCGCGTTTTCGATGAGTGCGAATTGCTCGTCCAGCTCGGCAATCTGCCGCAGCACTTCGGGCACGCTGGGATTGTTGAGCAGGGGCTCCAGCTCACTCTCCAGCCCGGCCCGAAAGCGCAAGGCACTGATCTCACCGATGCGTTGGCGTTGCGCCGCCGTCTGCTGCAGCAGCGTGCGCTGCGCTTGCAAGCGCAGCAGGGCGATGTAATGCCGCGTGACCTGCGTGGCCAGTAGCAGGCGCGCCGCCTGGGCATCGGCCTGTGCGGCGGCGGTCTGGCCCACCGCTGCGTTAAGTGCCGCGCGATTCTTACCGAACCAGTCGAATTCGTAGCTGGCAGTGGCCTGCACCGTGGCGATTTCGTATTCCGAACCACCAATCGGTGGCGGATAAAAACCGCGCGCGCTGAAGCGCTGGCGGCTGGCGTCGGCGCCACCGACCACCTGCACCTGGCGGGCCGCGTCCACACCGGCAATGGCAGCGCGGGCGCGCTCGGTGCGGGCCTGCGCTACACGCAGCGTGGGGTGGGTTTGCAGCGCCTGTTCGACCAGCGCGTTCAGCTTCGGATCGCCAAATTGTTCCCACCAGGGGTTGGGCGCGCTGATGGCGCTCAAATCGGCGGGGGTGAGCGGCGGTGGGTCTTTCAAGCCCGTTCCCGTGGCTGAGCGCATCTGCGCTTGCGGCGCAATGCCTGAAAAGTCCGCGCAACCGCCCAGAAGCACACTGGCTACGAGCAAAGATACGCTGGCCGGGCGGAGAAAACTAGCCTGCATCGGTGGCTCCAGAGAAAGGGGAAAGAACAGAAGCAGCGGGCACCGGTTCGCAGCCCTCGGGTGCGGCGGCACCATTTTTGGTATTGGCCAAAACGCGCTGCAGCAGGGATTTCAGGGTGGCAAATTCCTCGCCGCTCAGACCGGCTAGGTGGGCATTGAGCACCTGGCAGAGCACTGCTGGTATTTCGGTGGCAGCCTGGCTACCTGCGGGTGTGAGGGCAATGTTCACTACCCGCCGGTCGGTCTCTGAGCGGCTGCGGGTGCACAGGCCTTTGGCCTCCAACCGGTCTAGCATGCGGGTCATGGCTCCGGCGTCCAGGTGGCATTCGCGGGCCAGTTCGGCCACCGTGTTGGCGTGACCCAGGTGCAGCTTCAAGACGGGCATCCACTGGGCATGGGTCAGCGCCGCGTTGGCCAGCTGCAGCTCCACGCCCTGCGCCAGGCTGTTGAGGATGTGCCGCATCATGAGCCCGATGCTGTCCTCGGGCCGGTAGTTGTCGGCCTGGTAGAAGTTGTTCAGTGGCGGGGTGGCAGACATGGGCAGCAAGTCTAATTCATGCCTAGGCAATTATTGCCCTGTCATGCGATGCGGCGGCGATAATCGCATGCTTTTACGGTCGCAGCATCTGCCCGCGTTCCAAAGTCCTGTTCCAAATCCTGTTTCCACGAGCCGCCGCCATGACCCAGTCCCTGCCGAGCACCGTCAGCGTTGCCGATATCCGCAAGACTTTTCTCGACTTTTTCGCCTCCAAGGGCCATACCGTGGTTGCCAGCAGCCCGCTCGTTCCCGGCAACGACCCGACGCTGATGTTCACCAACTCCGGCATGGTGCAGTTCAAAGACGTGTTTTTGGGTGCGGACAAGCGCTCGTACGTGCGCGCCGCATCCGTTCAGGCCTGCCTGCGCGCCGGTGGCAAGCACAACGATTTGGAGAACGTGGGCTACACCGCGCGCCACCACACCTTTTTCGAGATGCTGGGCAACTGGAGTTTTGGCGACTACTTCAAGCGCGAGTCCCTGCACTGGGGCTGGGAGTTGCTGACCCAGGTCTACAAACTGCCACCCGAACGCCTGCTGGTGACGGTCTATATCGACGACGACGAGGCTTTTGATATCTGGCACAAAGAAATCGGTCTGCCCGCCGACCGCATCGTGCGCATCGGCGACAACAAGGGTAAAAAATACGCGTCTGACAATTTTTGGATGATGGCCGATACCGGCCCCTGCGGCCCCTGCTCCGAGATTTTTTACGACCACGGCCCGCACATTCCCGGCGGCCCCCCGGGCAGCCCCGAGGAAGACGGCGACCGCTTTATTGAGATCTGGAACCACGTGTTCATGCAGTTCGACATGCAGACCGACGGCAGCCTGGTCAAGCTGCCCGCGCCCTGCGTGGACACCGGCATGGGCCTGGAGCGCCTGGCGGCCATCTTGCAGCATGTGCACAGCAATTACGAAATCGACATCTTTGACCAGCTGATACAAGCCGCCGCGCGCGAAACCGGCTGCGCCGACCTGAAAAACAACTCGCTTAGGGTGATTGCCGACCACATCCGCGCCACCGCATTTTTGGTGAGCGACGGCGTGCTGCCCAGCAACGAAGGCCGCGGCTATGTGCAACGCCGCATCGTGCGCCGCGCCATCCGCCACGGCTACAAGCTGGGCCAGAAGACGCCCTTCTTCCACAAACTGGTTGCCGATCTGGTGCAGTTGATGGGCGATGCGTATCCCAAAATCAAGTCGGAAGAAAAGCGCATTACCGAGGCGCTGCGGCTGGAGGAAGAACGTTTCTATGAAACGCTGGAAACCGGGATGCAGATTCTGGATACGGCTTTGGCCGGTGGCGTGAACGTGCTGCCCGGCGAAGTCGCTTTCAAGCTGCACGACACCTATGGCTTCCCGCTGGATTTGACCAACGACGTGTGCCGTGAGCGCCATGTCGATGTGGATGCGGCAGGCTTTGACGCCGCCATGGAGCGCCAAAAATCCCAGGCCCGTGCCGCAGGCAAATTCAAGCAGGACCGCGCGCTGGACTACAGCGGCGCGGGCAATGTTTTCGTCGGCTACGACCACCTCACACAAACCGCTGTGGTCGAGGCCTTGTACCTGGACGGCGCGCCGGTGCAAGCACTGCAGGCTGGTCAAGGCGGCGCGGTCGTGCTGGACGTGACGCCGTTTTACGCCGAGAGCGGCGGGCAGGTGGGCGACGAGGGGACGCTGAGCAGCGGCACCTCGGTGTTTGCCGTGGCCGATACGCAAAAAATCAAATCCGATGTGTTCGGCCACCACGGCAGCGTGGCGCACGGCAGCCTCAAGGTGGGCGATACGGTGCAGGCGCAGGTGAACGCGGCGGTGCGTGCCGCTGCCATGCGCAACCACAGCGCGACCCACCTGATGCACGAAGCGTTGCGCGAAGTGCTGGGTGAGCATGTGCAGCAAAAAGGCAGCTTGGTGAATGCCGAGCGCACGCGCTTTGACTTCGCCCACAACGCCCCGGTGACCGACGCGCAAATCCGCGCGATTGAAGACAAGGTGAACGCCCAAATTCTGGCCAATAGCGCCACGCAGGCGCAGTTGATGGACATCGAATCCGCCAAAAAAACCGGCGCGCAAATGCTGTTTGGCGAGAAGTACGGCGAGATCGTGCGCGTGCTGGACATCGGCACGACCCGTGAACTGTGCGGCGGCACGCACGTGGGGCGCACCGGCGATATCGGCGTGTTCAAAATCGTCTCCGAGGGCGGCATCGCCTCGGGCGTGCGGCGCATCGAGGCAGTGACCGGCAGCGGCGCGCTGGCCTATTTGCAAGACCTGGATGACATGGTAGCGCAGGCCGCTGCTGCGCTCAAAACCCCGGTGGCCGAATTGCGTGCGCGCATCAGCAGCACCGTGGACCACGCCAAGGCGCAAGACAAAGAAATTGCCGCGCTCAAAGCCAAGCTGGCTGCCTACCAGGGCGAGGCTTTGATCAGCCAGGTACAAGACCTCTCGGGCGTGCCCTTTTTGGCTGCGCGCATGGAGGGGGCCGACGCGGCGGCCCTGCGCAGCACGCTGCAAAAACTGCGCGACAAACTGCCGCGCGCCATCATCGTGCTTGGCGCGGTCGAGGGCGACAAAGTCCAGCTGGTGGCCGGGGTCGGCGCGGAACTGATTGCCAAGGTCAAAGCCGGTGAACTGGTGAACTTTCTGGCCGCGCAAGTGGGCGGCAAGGGCGGTGGCAAGCCCGATATGGCCATGGCCGGTGGCTCCGAACCATCCAAGCTGGACGCGGCCATCGCCAGTGCGCGCGCCTGGGTGGCGGCCAAACTGTAAAGGCGGGGTGGGCGGCGGGGGGCTACAGGTTCTGCAGCCGCTGCGCCAGACCCAGCGCGTCGGCGTCGGTTAAGGGCGCGGGCATATCGTCTAACTGGCTTTGAATCAGGCGCCGTAGCGCGTCGGCCTGGGGCCGCAGGATGCCGAAAAAAACGGGCTGGCTGTCGCGGGTGATGAGCAGGGTGGGGAAGTCATTGATGTCCACCGGATCCACCAAATCTGCCTGGTCTTCCACGTCCACCCATCTGAAACGCAGGGCAGGGAATTCGGCGCGCAGCGTGTCCATCACCGCCGCGTAGTCGCGGCAGGTACCGCACCAGGCGGCGCATAAGCAAATGACGTGTAGCGGGGGTGCGTCCATGCCATGATCATGGCAGAAGCGGCCCGCGATCTGCCCGAACGGGGCGAGGTTTTACACTCCGCCGTTTGCCCGAGCAGCCCATAGTGCTGCGAAAGCCCCTCTCACTACCCACAATTACCCGAAGAAAAAAGCCCCATGAGCGCATTTTTGGAAGAAACGGTGCTGAGCGTGCACCACTGGACCGACCGCTTGTTCAGCTTCAAGACCACCCGCGACGAGACCCTGCGCTTTTCCAACGGCCACTTCACCATGATCGGCCTGCGCCTGGAGGGCGGCAAACCGCTGTTGCGCGCCTACAGCATCGTCAGCGCCAACTACGAAGACCATCTGGAGTTTTTGAGCATCAAGGTACAGGACGGGCCACTGACCTCACGCTTGCAGCACATCCAGGTCGGCGACACGATCGTGGTTGGCAAAAAGCCCACGGGCACCCTGCTGATCGACTACCTGCTGCCCGGCAAAAACCTGTATCTGTTTGGCACCGGCACCGGTGTCGCGCCCTTTTTGAGCATCGTGCGCGACCCTGCAACCTACGAGCGCTTTGAAAAAGTCATTCTGGTGCATGGGGTGCGCCAGGTGGCCGAACTGGCTTACCACGATTACCTCAGCCAGGAGCTTCCTGCGCATGAATTTCTGGGCGAGATGGTCAGCGCCCAGATGCTCTACTACCCCACGGTCACGCGCGAACCGTTCCGCACCCAGGGCCGTATTCCGGATCTGATTGAGAGCGGCAAGATGCAAGCCGACCTGGGTCTGCCCCGGTTCGACCCGGCCCATGACCGCGCCATGTTGTGCGGTAGCCCGGCCATGCTGCGCCAACTCAAAGAGCTGCTGGAGTCGCGCGGCTTCATGGAAGGCAATACCACCAAGCCGGGCGACTTCGTCGTCGAGCGCGCATTCGTCGAACAATAAGCGCCGCTGGATGCAGCGGACCTATAACTAAAGCCTCCCGATCGTTGGACCCCCATGAAAAACTACCACCTCTACGCCATCGGTAACGCGCTGGTTGACTCCGAATTTGAAGTCACCGACGCCTTGCTTGAACAAGCCGGTGTAGCCAAGCGCCATATGACCTTGATCGACGCGCCGCGGCGCGCCGAATTGCTGGCGCTGGCCGGGCACAGACACGGCAAGCAGACAGGCGGCGGCTCGGCGGGAAATACGGTGGTGGCCTTTGCGCAGTTTGGTGGTGCGGCGTTTTATTCCTGTCGTGTGGCCGACGACGAACTGGGCCGCTTTTACGCCGCCGACTTGGCCTCCCATGGCGTTGACAGCAATGTGCACATGGGCGCATTGGCCGATCCCGGGAAGGCCGTAACCGGCACCTGCATCGTGATGGTCACGCCCGACTCCGAGCGCAGCATGAACACCCACCTGGGAGCGACCGCAGATCTGGACGCCAGCGCCTTGCATGCCGACGCTTTGGGCCGCAGCGAGATGTATTACATGGAAGGTTATCTGGCGGCCTCGCCCACGGGGCTGGACGCCGCTTTGCAAGGCCGTGCGTTGGCTCGCCAGCATGGCGCGGCGCTGGCGCTCACGCTCAGCGACATGAGCATGATCCGCTTTTGCCGTCCCGGCCTGGAGGCCATGGTCGGCGACGGGCTGGACTACCTGTTCTGCAACGAAGAAGAAGCCCGGGTCTGGCTGGACCTGGAAGACTTTGACGCGCTGGTGCTCGCCCTGGCCCCGTTGGCCACCGTGGTCTGCCTGACGCGCGGCCCTCTGGGCAGCGTCATCATCGACCGCGGCACGCCCCACGCGGTGGCCGCGCCTTCCATCCACGCGGTGGACAGCAATGGCGCGGGCGATATGTTTGCCGGTGCATTTTTGTACGCGGTCACGCACGGACATACGCTGCAGCAAGCGGCCTGGCTGGGTAACCATGCTGCAGCCCGTGTGGTGTCGCAGTATGGCAACCGGCTCGATGCACGCGCCATCGCCGACCTGAAGACGGCCTTCGCCGCGCAGTGGGGCGCGGCCTGAGGCGCGGCCTGCCTTGCGGGCCTGTGGCGCAGGGTTAAGCTGCGGTCTCGGTGACAATGTTCCCCACCGACTTCCCGCCTTTGCCAGGACCCATGCCCACCATGCCAGCCCCCGGACACTACGACAGCAGCGCCAGCTATCCCCGCGACCTCCACGGCTATGGCCGCGCCACGCCACACGCCCAGTGGCCGGGCGGGGCGCGGGTTGCGGTGCAATTTGTGCTGAATTACGAGGAGGGCGGCGAGAACAGCGTGTTGCACGGCGATGCGGGCTCGGAGCAGTTTTTGTCCGAGATGTTCAACCCGGCCAGCTACCCGGAGCGGCACATCAGCATGGAAGGCATTTACGAATACGGCGCGCGGGTGGGTGTGTGGCGCATCCTGCGCGAGTTTGAAATCCGCCAGCTGCCCCTCACCGTGTTTGGCGTGGGCATGGCCTTGCAACGCTGTCCGGAGGTCACCGCCGCATTCGTGGAACTGGGCCACGAGATCGCCTGCCACGGCTGGCGCTGGATCCACTACCAAAACATCGACGAGGCCACGGAGCGCGAGCACATGCGCCTGGGTATGCAGGCCATTGAACAGCTCACCGGGCAGCGCGCTTTGGGCTGGTATACCGGGCGGGACAGCCCCAACACCCGCCGCCTGGTCGCCGACTACGGCGGCTTTGCCTATGACTCGGATTACTACGGCGATGACCTGCCGTTTTGGATGCAGGTGCGCAAGACCGACGGCACGCTGGCGCAGCAGCTGATCGTGCCCTACACGCTGGACTGCAATGACATGCGCTTTGCGCTGCCCCAGGGCTATTCGCATGCGGACCCGTTTTTCCAGTACCTCAAAGACACCTTTGACACCTTGTATGCGCAGGGCGATCCCAATGGGCAGAACCAACCGGCCATGATGAGCATCGGCATGCACTGCCGTCTGCTCGGTCGGCCCGGGCGCATCGCCGCCTTGCAGCGCTTCTTGGACCACATCGCGCGCTATGACAAGGTCTGGGTGGCGCGGCGGCTGGATATTGCGCGGCATTGGGCGGCTACCCATCCTGCGCCGGTGTGAGACAGGCCATGGCACTGACGCTGGAATCGCTCAACACCTTGCCGCTGGATGCGGCCGCCCGCCTGCTCGACGGCGTCTACGAGCATTCGCCCTGGGTCGCGGAAGGTGCTTTGGCGCAGCGGCCTTTTGCCAGCATGGCGCAGCTGCAGTACGCGCTGGCGCAGACGGTCACCCACGCGCCGCTGGAGGCGCGCCTGTCCCTGCTGCGCGCCCACCCGGAATTGGCCGGTAAGGCCATGGAAGCAGGTGCACTGACGCAGGAATCCACCCATGAACAAAAAACTGCCGGCCTCACCGCCTGCACGCCGCAGGAGCTGGCGCACATCCAGGCGCTCAATACTGCCTACCGCGAGAAGTTCGGCTTTCCCTTCATCGTGGCGGTACGCGGGCCGCGCGGCACCGGTTTGTTCAAGCCGCAGATCATTGCCACGCTGGAGCGCCGCCTGGCCGGGCACCCGGACTTTGAATTGCAGGAGGCGCTGCGCAATGTGCACCGCATCGCCGAAATCCGACTGAGCGACAAATGCGCGAAACCGCCTGTGCGCGGCCAGCGGGTATGGGATTGGCAGGAAAGCCTGGCCGCGTTCAGCGACCCCGGGTTCGCCGAGCGCGGCGAGCTGACTGTGACCTACTTAACCGATGCGCACCTGGCCTGTGCAGCACGCATCGCGCAGGACATGCGCGTGGTGGGCTGCGACAGCGTGCACATGGACGCGGTGGGTAATGTGGTCGGGCGTTATGAAGGCACGCGTGCCGATGCGCCTGCGCTGCTCACCGGCAGCCATTACGACACGGTGCGCAACGGCGGCAAGTACGACGGACGGCTGGGCATTTATGTGCCGCTGGCCTGCGTACAGGCCTTGCACCAGGCGCAACAGCGCTTGCCCTTCGGTCTGGAGGTCGTGGCCTTTGCTGAAGAGGAAGGCCAGCGCTACCGGGCCACGTTTTTGGGCGCGGGTGCGTTGACCGGTGATTTCGACCCGGCCTGGCTGGACCAGCCCGACGCGGATGGTGTGACCATGCGCGCGGCCATGCTGCATGCCGGTCTGGACCCGGCGCAGATTCCGTCGATCAGGCGCGACCCGGCCCGCTACCTGGGCTTTGTGGAAGTCCATATCGAGCAAGGCCCTGAGCTCAACGCGCGCAACCTGCCACTGGGCGTTGTCAGCTCCATCAACGCCAGCGTGCGCTACACCGGCGAGATGGTCGGCATGGCCAGCCATGCGGGCACCACCTCCATGACCCAGCGGCGCGACGCGGCTGCGGCGGTGGCCGAGCTGATGCTGTTTGTAGAGCGCCGCGCCGCATCTGACGGCGATTCCGTGGGCACGGTGGGGATACTGCATGTGCCCGGCGGCTCCATCAACGTGGTGCCGGGTCGCTGCAGTTTTTCACTGGACTTGCGTGCGCCATCCGATGCGCAGCGCGACGCCCTGGAGCGCGACGTGCTGGCTGAACTGCAGGTGCTGTCTGCGCGGCGTGGTGTGAATTACACGCTGACGCAAACCGTGCGCGCCAGCGCCGCGCCCAGCGACCCGGTCTGGCAGGCGCGCTGGGAGACAGCGGTGCAGGCCCTTGGGCTGCCGGTGCACTGCATGCCCAGCGGCGCGGGCCATGACGCCATGAAGCTGCACACGGTGATGCCCCAGGCCATGTTGTTTGTGCGCGGCGAGAACGCCGGCATCAGCCACAACCCGCTGGAGTCCACCACCTGCGATGACATGCAGCTGGCGGTTGAGGCGTTTGGGCACCTGCTGGGCCAGCTCGCGCGCGCCCAGCCCTGAGCGTTTTGCCGCATCTACACCCGCACCCACACCATGCCCACATCCCCTTTAGACCACATCCGTCTGGACACCTGGATCGACGCGCACTTTGACGAAGAGCTGCTTTTTCTGCAAAACCTGATCCAGGTTCCCACCGATACCCCGCCGGGCAATAACGCGCCCCACGCCGAGCGCGCCGCCGATTTGCTGGACGCAATGGGTTTGCACACCGAGCGCCACCCGGTCCCCGCCGATGTGGTGCAGGCGGCTGGGCTGCAGAGCGTGACCAATTTGGTGGTGCACCGGCGCTATGGCGAGGGCCCCACGATTGCCCTGAACGCCCATGGCGACGTGGTGCCGCCCGGAGAGGGCTGGACGCAGGATCCTTACGGCGCAGCCGTGGTGGATGGATACGTCTATGGCCGCGCATCGGCGGTCAGCAAATGCGATTTCGCCACCTACGCTTTTGCGGTGCGCGCCATCGAGGCGCTGGGCTATCCGCTCAAGGGCGGGGTGGATTTGTTGTTCACCTATGACGAAGAGTTTGGCGGCGAGGTCGGTCCGGCCTGGCTGCTGGCCCAGCAGCTGACCCGACCCGATTTGCTGATTGCCGCCGGTTTTTCTTACCAGGTCATCACGGCGCACAACGGTTGCCTGCAAATGGAAGTGACCGTGCACGGCCAAATGGCGCATGCTGCTATCCCGGAGTCTGGGGTGGACGCGCTGCAAGGTGCCACAAAAATTCTGAGCGCCCTGTATGCCCAAAATAGCCTGTACCGGCAGATCAGCTCCCAGGTTGAAGGTATCTCGCACCCTTATCTGAATGTGGGCCTGATCGAAGGCGGCACCAACACCAACGTGGTTCCCGGGCGGGTCGGCTTCAAGCTTGACCGGCGCATGATTCCAGAAGAAGATCCGGCAGCTGTGGAGGCCGACATCCGCCGCGTCATTACGCAGGCTGCGGCGCAAACGCCGGGCGTCACTGTGGATATCCGGCGCATGCTGCTGGCCAAGGCCCTCAAGCCGCTGCCGGGCAACCAGGTGCTTGTGGACACCTTGCAATTCCATGCCAGCGCGGTCCTCGGTGAACCCGTCCCCGCCTTGGGTTCGCCCTTGTACACCGATGCCCGGATTTTTGGTGAGGCCAGTATTCCATGCGTTCTCTACGGTGCCGGGCCGCGCACGGTGCTGGAGTCGCATGCCAAGCGCGCCGATGAGCGGCTCGCCTTGAACGACCTGCGCCGTGCGACCCAGGTGGTGGCGCGCACCCTGCTCGACCTGCTGGGTTGAGCACAGCCGCCGTGTCGCGCCACCTTGCCGCTTTGCAAGAGCGACTGCAGCAGCAGCTTGGTGTGCTGGTCACCGTGGTCCAGGCCCAGGGTTCGGTGCCGCGTGATGTGGGTGCTTGGATGGCGGTTTTTGCGGATCACGTCATCAATACCGTGGGTGGCGGCCGCCTGGAGCAGGACGCGATAGAGGCGGCCCGCGCCATGTTGGCCGGTGCCGATGCACTGCCGCAAACCCTGCGCTTTGCCTTGGGCCCCAGCCTGGGACAGTGCTGCGGCGGCGTGGTGCATCTACACCTGGAAGTCATCCACGCAGCTGACAGCGCAGCTTTGCAATCCCGCTTGCGCCAGAGCGGCCCGGTGGTCGCGCTGTTTGGCGGCGGGCACGTGGGCCATGCGCTGGTGCGTGTGCTGGGCGAATTGCCCTTTTCCGTGCAGTGGATTGACAGCCGCGAGGCGATTTTCCCAGGCGATCTGCCGCCCAATGCAGTGTGCGAGCAGTCCGATCCCGTGCAGTCCGCTGTCGCGCAGCTGCCAGCACAGGCCCGAATCCTGATCATGAGTTTCAGCCACGCCGAAGACCTGGACATCGTGGCAGCCTGCCTGCTGCGCCAGCGCGTGCAGGCCGATCTGCGCTTCATTGGCCTGATCGGTAGCAAGACCAAGTGGGCGACCTTTCGCGCACGTTTGCAGGCGCGCGGCTTCAGCGATGCCGAGTTGGCCCATGTCACCAGCCCGATTGGGGTGCCCGGTATTGTCGGCAAAGCGCCCGAAGTCATTGCCGTGGCGGTGGCCGCGCAACTGCTGCAACTCGGCGATTGAAGCCTGCGTCCGAACGGCTCGGGCAGCGGGTATAAACCCAATCACCTTTTCTTTTTTTGATCCACGGCCGCCCGCCGCCAAGCCATGACTACCAACGCCTACCAAACCGGTCGCCTGGACCTGCCCTTTGTGGGCCATTGCACTTTTGCCAAATCACCGGTCTGCCTGGATTGGAACGCCATCGATGCCGATGTCGCAGTCATCGGTGTGCCCAATGACATGGGCACCCAATGGCGGCCGGGCGCACGCTTCGGCCCGCGCGCGATCCGCGAGGCGTCGACCTTGTTTTCTTTCGGCCATGGCGGCGCCTATGACCATGAAGACGACGTGATGTACCTGACCCGCGAGCAAGCCCGCATCGTGGATGTGGGTGACGCTGACATCGTGCACACCGACATGGCCAAAAGCCACGCCAACACCGAATACGCCATCCGCAAAATCCTGGCCGCCGGGGCCATGCCGCTGGTGCTGGGTGGCGACCATTCGGTGCACGCGCCGGTGATCAAGGCCTTTGACGGGCAGGGGCTCATCCACATCGTGCACTTTGACGCGCACCTGGACTTTGTGGACGAGCGCCATGGTGTGCGCTACGGCCACGGCAATCCGCTGCGCCGCGCCTCCGAGATGCGCCACATCACCGGCATGACGCAGCTGGGCATACGCAACGTGTCCTCCAGCAACCGTGACGACTACGACGCCGCACGCGCCGCCGGTTCGCAGATTTATTCCGTGCGGCAGATCCGCAAAATGGGTGTGCAGGGCGTGCTGGATGCGATTCCGGTGGCGCCCAATTACTACCTGACGATTGATATAGACGGCTTTGATCCCTCGATTGCGCCGGGTACCGGCACCCCCAGCCATGGCGGATTTTTGTACTACGAGGTGCTGGAAATCATCGAGGCGCTGGTGCAGCGCGGCGGGGGCAACATCATCGGCATCGATCTGGTGGAGGTGGCCCCGGCCTACGACCCGGCGGGGGTCACGGCGATTCTGGCGGCGCAATTGCTGCTCAACAGCCTGGGGTTTATCTTCCACGCGCGCAGCCTGCGGAAAGCCGGGCAAGCCCATGGCTGAGCCCCGCTTGCACTTCGTTCAGTGCCCCATGGGCGACGCGGTCGGCGCACAGCCGGGCAGCGGCCACCGCATGGCCTACTGGGAATGGGGCGCGCCCGATGCCGTGCATACCGTGGTCTGCGCCCACGGCCTGACCCGCCAGGGCCGCGACTTTGACGTGCTGGCGCAGGCCCTGGTGGCGCGCGCGCCGCATCCGCTGCGCGTGCTCTGCCCCGATGTCGCCGGGCGCGGCCATAGCGACTGGCTGGCCGATCCCCAGCACTACCAGGTGCCGCTGTATACGGCGGCCATGCTGGCGATGCTGGCGCAGCTGCACATGACGCAGCTCGATTGGGTAGGCACCAGCATGGGCGGGTTGATTGGCATGGGCGTGTGCACCACGGCAGCGTCGGTGGGCGCGCAGGTGCGCCGCTTGGTGATCAACGATGTGGGTCCGACGATTGAGATCGCCGCCTTGCGCCGCATTGGCACCTACCTGGGCCAGCCCCTTCGCTTTGAAACGCCCGAGCAAGCGGCGGCGGCACTGTGGGTGGTATCGAGCAGCTTCGGGCCGCACACGCCGCAGCAGTGGCTGGATTTGTGCCGCCCCATGCTCAAACCGGCAAGCGAAGGGCCGGGTTGGATGCTGCACTATGACCCGGCGATTGCGCTGCCGTTTCGCATGGTGACCGACGAGCTGGCTGAAAAAGGCCAGGCCATGGCCTGGGCTGTGTACGACCAGATCGAGACACCGACTCTGTTACTGCGTGGGGCTGAGTCGGATCTGCTTAGCGCGGCCACCGCGGCCGAGATGGGCCAGCGCGGCCCACGCGCGCGGATGCACACCTTTGCCGGTGTGGGCCACGCGCCCACACTGATTGCGCCAGAGCAAATCGACGTGGTGGCGGACTTTTTGTTTGCCTGAGACCGCGTGCAATCCCAGGCTGTCGCCCCCGCTGACGAGGCTGCTGCCACGCTGATTGCGGCGCTGGCTGCTGCCCAGTCGGAGGTGGACGGCGCGCTGGCCCGGGCCCGGGCGTTCGCTGAACCCTTGCTGGCCGGTGCCCTGTTGGACACCGGTGAAGACGTGCTGGCCCACGCTGACGGGGTTGCTGCCATCCTGGCCGGCATGGGGGCCTCGCCCACCATGCAGGCGGCGGCCTACCTGGTCTATACCTGCGACCACCTGAACAAGCCGCACGAGGCGATTGCCAAGGGCTTTGGCGAAGGCCTGGCCGCGCTGGCGCTGGAGACCACCAAGCTGGTCCGCCTACAGCGCATGGCGCGCATCGCGCAGAACGCCGCCAGCCTCGCGCCGCAAGCCCAAACCCAGGCCGCGCAGACCGAGAGCGTGCGCAAGATGCTGTTGGCTTTTTCGCGCGACCTGCGGGTGGTGATGCTGCGCCTGGCATCGCGTTTGCAGACCCTGCGCCACTTTGCGGCGACCAAGCTGCCGGTGCCGCCCGGTCTGGCGCAGGAATCCTTGAACGTATTCGCCCCGCTGGCCAACCGGCTGGGCATCTGGCAGGTGAAATGGACCTTGGAGGATTTGGCTTTCCGTTTTCTGGAGCCGCAGACCTACCACGACGTGGCCAAGCAGCTGGACGAGAAGCGCGCCGAACGCGAGGCGGCGGTGGAAAAACTGCGCACCGAGCTGGCTGCTGAACTGGCAGGGCAGGGCATTCATGCACAGGTGCAAGGACGGCCCAAGAACATCTACAGCATCGTCAAAAAAATGCGTGGTAAGGGCCTGCGATTTGAGCGGGTCTATGACATCCGGGCGCTGCGCATCATCGTCGCCGATGTGGCGGCCTGCTACACCGCACTGAGTTGGGTGCATACGCGCTTCAGTCCGATTACCGAGGAGTTTGACGACTACATCGCCAAGCCGAAGTCCAATGGCTACCAGTCGCTGCACACCGTGGTGCGCGACGCGGCGGGCGGGCCGATCGAGGTGCAGATCCGCACCGAGGCCATGCACCAGCACGCTGAACACGGCGTGGCCGCACACTGGGCCTACAAAGAGGCTGGCGTCAAAGGCTATGCGGGCGTCAGTGCCAGCAGCCCGTACGAGGCCAAGATTGCGGTGTTGCGCCAGCTGCTGGCCTGGGAGCGCGATATTGCCGGTGGCGAGGTCGGGGCGGCAAGTGGCTCACCCCAAGCACCTGCGCTCGACGACCGGATTTACGTACTCACACCCGATGCGGCTGTGATTGAGCTGGTCCAGGGCGCGACGGCGGTGGATTTTGCGTACAGCGTGCACACCACCGTGGGCCACCGCTGCCGGGGCGCCCGGGTGGACGGGCATTTGGTGCCTCTCAGTACCCCGCTGCGCAATGGCCAGACGGTGGACATCATCACCGCCAAAGAAGGCGGGCCCTCGCGCGACTGGCTCAACCCCGACTTGGGTTTTTTGAACAGCCAGCGTGCCCGCGCCAAGGTGCGGGCCTGGTTCAACGCGCAGGCTTTGACCGAGACCGTGGCCAAAGGCCGCGAGGCGGTGGAAAAACTGCTGCAGCGCGAAGGCAAAACCGCGCTGCGCCTGGAGGACTTGGCCGCGCAGCTGGGCTTTACCAGCGCCGACGACTTGTTTGAGGTAGTGGGCAAGGACGAGTTTTCGCTGCGCAATATCGAGATCGTGCTGCGCCCGCCCGAGTCCGTGCAGGCGCCGGACGACACCGTGCTCTTGCGCAAACCGCGCAGCAACGCGGCGGGTAAAGGCGGGGTGCTGGTGGTGGGTGTGGATTCGCTGCTGACCCAGCTTGCCAAATGCTGCAAACCGGCCCCGCCGGATGCGATCAGCGGCTTTGTGACCCGGGGCAAGGGCGTCAGCGTGCACCGCGCCGACTGCTCCAACCTGCGCAATATGGTGGGGCGCAGCGGCGACCGGGTGATTGAAGTGCAATGGGGCGCCGCACCCGGACCCAAAGCCAAAGACGGCACAGCCGGGCAGGGCGGCCCGGTCTATCCGGTGGATATTTCGGTGGAAGCGGTGGACCGCCAGGGCCTGTTGCGCGACATATCCGAGGTTTTCACCAAAGAAAAAATGAATGTGATCGGGGTGCAGACGCAAACCATCAAGTCCGTTGCCTGGATGACTTTCACGGTGGAAGTGCCCAATGCCGCGCGCCTGGGACAGGTCTTGCGCAGCGTAGGCGGTTTGGAAGGGGTGCGCGGTGCGCGGCGCAGGTAGTGAAAAGTACAATGCCCGGGCCGCTTTGCGGATTTTTACAAAAGGACAGTCGCGTGGCAGGACATAGCAAATGGGCCAATATTCAGCACCGCAAAGGTCGTCAGGACGAGAAGCGGGGCAAGGTCTGGACGCGCATCATCCGCGAGATCACGGTAGCGGCCCGCGCAGCCGGTGGCGATCTGGGCATGAACCCGCGTCTGCGCTTGGCCGTAGAGCGGGCCAAGGCGGCGAATATGCCGGCCGACCGCATCAAGTACAACATCGACAAAGCCACCGGCAACCAAGAGGGCGTGAGCTACGAGGAAATCCGCTACGAGGGCTATGGCATCGGCGGCGCGGCCATCATCATCGACACCATGACCGACAACCGGGTGCGCACCGTGGCCGAAGTGCGCCACGCTTTGAGCAAGCACGGCGGCAATATGGGTGCGGAGGGCTCGGTGGCCTTCCAGTTTCAACATTGCGGGCAAATGATTTTTGCCCCCGGAACCAGCGAGGAGCGGGTCATGGAGGTCGCTCTAGAGGCGGGTGCTGACGACGTAATCACCCACGATGACGGTGTGATCGAGGTGCTGACCGGCGCAGCCGATTTCGAGGCGGTCAAAAACGCCTTGCAGGCTGCCGGATTGGTTGCCGAGGAAGCTGTCATCACCATGCGCGCCCAGAACACGGTGGAGCTTGAAGGCGATGACGCCGCGCGCATGCAGAAGCTGCTGGATGTGCTGGAAGACCTGGACGACACGCAAGAGATCTTCCACAACGCTGCCCTATGAAAGTTTTGGTGATTGGCGGCGGCGGCCGTGAACATGCGCTGGCCTGGAAGCTGGTGCAGTCGCCCAAAGTACAAACGGTGTTTGTGGCCCCCGGCAACGGCGGCACGGCGTCTGACAAGCGCCTGCACAACCTGCCTATCACCGATATCGGCGAACTCTGCGCCTGGGCCTTGCACGAAAAAATCGGCCTGACGGTGGTCGGCCCCGAGGTGCCGCTGGCAGCCGGTGTGGTCGACCGCTTCCGGGCTGCGGGTTTGCGCATTTTTGGGCCCACGCAGGCTGCGGCGCAGCTGGAGAGCTCCAAAGCGTTTTCCAAAGCTTTTATGCAGCGCCACGCGATTCCGACCGCTGCGTTTGCCACATTCAACGACCCCGCAGCAGCGCATGCGTATGTAGACGCGCAGGGCGCGCCGATCGTGGTCAAGGCCGATGGCCTGGCCGCTGGCAAGGGCGTGGTGGTGGCCGAGACCCTGGCGCAGGCCCATGCGGCAATTGATTTCATGCTGGGCAGCAGCAGCCCGGCTTCTGGGGCAGGCCAGTGCCAGGCCCGCGTGGTCATCGAAGAATTTTTGGTAGGTGAGGAGGCCAGCTTCATCGTCATCTGCGACGGCAAGCACGCCGTGCCGCTGGCGACCAGCCAGGACCACAAACGGCTGCGCGACGGCGACCAGGGCCCCAACACAGGCGGTATGGGTGCGTATTCGCCCGCGCCGGTGGTCACCCCAGCCGTCCACGCCCGTGCCATGCGCGAGGTGATCCTGCCCACTATCCGCGGCATGGAGCAGGACGGCATTCCGTTTTCAGGGTTTTTGTACGCTGGTTTGATGATTGACGCGCAGGGCGGCGTCAAGACCCTGGAGTTCAACTGCCGCATGGGTGACCCAGAGACGCAGCCCATCATGATGCGCCTCAAGTCTGATTTGTTTGATGTCTTGTACGCTGCCAGTGATGTTGGTGGCCTGGATCCGGAGCTCACTTTGCAATGGGACCGGCGTACCGCCTTAGGTGTGGTGATGGCGGCGCACGGTTATCCGGAGAAGGTTCGCACCGGCGACGCCATCCATGGCCTGCCACCTGAAACAGAGGGTGCGGTGGTGTTTCATGCCGGCACCGCGCTGCAGGACGGTGTGCTGCGCAGCAGCGGCGGGCGCGTGCTGTGCGTGACAGCGCTGGCCGACAGCGTCAAGGTGGCGCAGCAACGCGCGTACAGAGTCGCATCGGGCATTGGTTTTGAGGGCGCGCAGATGCGCCACGACATCGGCCACCGCGCCATCAAAGCCTGATGGCCGCCCGCGCATGAGCACACAGCCGGTGCCGCCACGGCGTATCGGCGTGTTCGGTGGCGCGTTTGATCCCCCGCACCGCGGGCACCGGGCGCTGGCGCTGGCTGCGATTCAGCATTTGTCGCTGGACCTGCTGCTGCTCGTGCCAACCGGCAGTGCGTGGCATAAAAGCCGCCCCTTAAGCGCTGCGCAGCACCGCCTGGCCCTGTGCGCACTGGCATTCGGCGATATCCCACAGGCGCGGATCGATGATTGCGAGATGACGCGCAGCGGCCCGAGTTACACCGTGGACACCTTGCACGCCTTGCACGCGGCCTATCCGGGCGCCGCCTTTTTTCTGTTGATGGGTCAGGACCAGGCCCAGCGCCTGGGCAGTTGGAGCCGCGCAGAGGCGCTGCCCCAGCTGGCCACCTTGTGTGTGGCGGGTCGTTTGGACGCGGCGGCGTTGCCAGAGCCTGCGCAGGTGTCGTTTTTAGGCGCGCCATTGCTTCCCATTCCGATGCCCGCCGTTCCATGCAGCTCTACCGCCATCCGGGATGCCCTGGCTGGCGGAGGCGATGCCGGCACCATGCTCGCGCCTGCGGTGGCGCGTTATATTGCCCAGCACCCGTTATACGCCCCGACCCTGTCTACCGAGAACCCTGATTGATGACCACCAAGAAAACTACTCCCCCTGTTTCCAGCCGCGTTGCGAGCGGTACCAGCGGTAAAAAAGACGTGCAAAAGCTGCAACGCGCAGTCGTCGATGGCCTGGAGGATGTGAAGGCGCAGGACATCCAGGTCTTTGACACCGAGGCCTTGTCGTCCTTGTTCGAACGGGTGGTGGTGGCTTCCGGTACCTCGAATCGCCAAACCAAGGCGCTGGCATCGAGCGTGGTGGATGCGGTGCGCAAGGCCGGATTCCCCAAGCCGCGCATCGAAGGCGAGGGCAATGGCGAGTGGATCATTGTGGATTGCGGGCAGGTGGTCGTGCATGTGATGCAACCGGTGTTCCGCAGCTATTACCGGCTGGAGGAGCTGTGGGGTGAAAAGCCGGTGCGCCTCAAACTCGGCGCGGAGAAGCCCGGCCTGGTGAAGGCTGAGGTGGTGGATGCCGCACCCACGTCCAAGACGGGCGCCAAGGCGCTGCCGACGCCATCGCTGCGCCGCTCCAGCGCCGCCAAAGCGGGTGTGGCAGAGGCCTTCCCGTCCAAGGCCGCATTGAAAAAAGCGGCTGCCAAAAAGGCACCTGCTGCCAAGGCTCCAGCCAAAAAGGCATCCGCTGCCAAGTCCAGTGCAGCGCCCCTTGCCAAGGTGCCAACCGTGGTGGTCAACGCGCCTGCCAAGAAGGTGGCGCGCAAAGCGGTGCCCAAGCCCCAAACCAAGGCAGCGCCCGCGCGGGCCGCAGCTGCCAAGCCGACAGCGGCCAAGCCCGTGGCCGCCCGCAAGTCATTGACAGTCAAGGCACCCGTGCGCAAACCGGCGGCTGCCAAAACTGCGCCGCGCAAGGCCTAAGGCGCTGTGCTGCTGCGCATCGTGGCGGTGGGACTGAGGGTGCCGGACTGGGCGCAAACCGCCTGGGACGATTACGCCAAGCGCTTCCCGCCGGAGATCCGCGTCGAGCTCAAGGCTGTTAAGACCGAGCCGCGCGGCTCCAAGACCCTGGAGACTTTGTACGCCGCCGAGCGCGCCCGCATCGAGGCTGCGATTCCCAAAGGCGCGCGCACCGTGGCGCTGGACGAGCGCGGCGAGGCGCTCAACACCCCTGCGCTGGCGCGGCGTCTGAGCCTCTGGCAGGAGCAGGGCGATGTGGCGCTGCTGATTGGCGGCCCCGACGGGCTGGATCCGGCCCTGCGCCAGGCGGCGCACGAGCGCATCCGCCTGTCCGACCTGACGCTGCCGCACGCCTTTGCCCGCGTGTTGCTGATAGAGCAGCTGTACCGGGCCTGGTCCATCAACGCCAAACACCCTTACCACCGCGAATGAGCTCCGCCAGCCACATGGGCTACACGGGCCCGCCTATGGTCTACCTGGCCTCGCAAAGCCCGCGCCGCAGCCAGCTGCTGGAGCAGTTGGGCGTGCGCCACACGCTGTTGCTGCCAAGCGCCGACGAAGACGCCGAGGCCTTGGAAGTGGTGCTGCCGGGTGAAGCCCCTGCGGACTATGTGCAACGCGTCACCCGTTTGAAGCTGGAGGCGGCATTGCGGCGCCGGATCGCGCGCGGCCTGCCGGATGCGCCCGTGCTGTGCGCCGACACCACGGTGGCGCTGGGCCGCTCGATTCTGGGCAAACCGCGGGATGCAGAGGACGCCGTGCGCATGCTGGCGCGACTTTCCGGGCGCAGCCACCGGGTGCTGACCGCCGTGGCGTTGGGGCAGGGCACGCGCGTGGTGCAGGCCCTGTCGGTGTCACAGGTGCGGTTTGCCGTCATGGACGCGCACGATATTGAAACTTATGTTGCCAGCGGCGAGCCCATGGGCAAGGCCGGCGCCTATGCGGTACAAGGCCTGGCAGCGGCGCATATTGCCCGCATCAGCGGCAGCTACTCTGGCATCATGGGGCTACCGCTTTTCGAGACCGCGCACGCGCTGCGGCAGTTTGCCTGAATCCCATGCTCCAAGACATTTTGATCAACTGGTCCCCGCAGGAGACACGCGTTGCCGTGGTGGAGAACGGTGCCTTGCAGGAACTGCATGTGGAGCGCACCTTGGAGCGTGGCCTGGTGGGCAATGTGTATCTGGGCAAGGTGCAGCGCGTGTTGCCCGGCATGCAGTCTGCTTTCATTGATATCGGGCTGGACAAGGCGGCGTTTTTGCACGTGGCCGACGTCTGGCATCCGCCGGCCGAGGGCGAGACCATTAGCGCAGCGCGCAGCGCGCAGGGCCAGATTCCGATTGAGCGCCAGGTCTTTGAGGGCCAGAGCCTGGTGGTGCAGGTGGTCAAGGACCCCATGGGCAGCAAGGGCGCGCGTCTGTCTACGCAAATCAGCCTGGCCGGGCGGATGCTGGTCTTTCTGCCACAGGACGACCACATCGGCGTGTCGCAAAAAATCCCGCCCGAGCAGCGTGAGCAACTGCGCGCGCGCGTGCAGGCACTGGCCGCAAGCGAGGGCGGCGGTTTTATTTTGCGCACCAACGCGGAGGATGCCAGCGACGCGGAGCTCGCCGATGACATCCACTACCTGCGCAAAGCCTGGGCGCGCACCAAAGCGGCCAGCCTGCGCTTGCCACCGCCCAGCCTGCTGCACCAGGACCTGAACCTGATGCAGCGGGTGCTGCGCGACCTGGTGGGTGAGGGTACGCAGGCGATTCGCGTTGATTCCGGCGAACAATGTGAGGCGCTCAAAGCCTTTGGACTGGAGTTCATGCCCGCTGCCGCCGCCAAGTTGCAGCGCTACAAAGGCGAGCGGCCGATATTTGATTTGTTCGGCATTGACGAAGACATCGCCCGCGCGTTGGCGCGGCGGGTGGATTTGAAGTCCGGCGGCTATTTGGTCATTGATCAAACCGAGGCTTTAACGACGATTGACGTGAACACCGGTGGTTTTGTGGGTGCCCGCAATTTTGACGACACGATTTTCAAGACCAATCTGGAAGCGGCCCACGCGATTGCGCGCCAACTGCGGCTGCGCAATCTGGGTGGCATTGTGATCGCTGACTTTATCGACATGGTGCGCGAAGACCACCGGCAGCAGGTGCTGGACGCACTGCGCCAGCAACTGCAGCGGGACCGGGTCAAGACCACGCTGGGCGGTTTTTCGCAGCTGGGTTTGGTGGAGATGACGCGCAAGCGCACCCGCGACTCGCTGGCACACATGCTGTGCGAGCCTTGCGCTGAATGCCAGGGCAAGGGCACAGTCAAAACCGTGCGCACCGTGGCCTACGATATTTTTCGGGAAATCCTGCGCGAGGCGCGGCAGTTCAACCCGCGTGAGTTCCGCATCGTCGCCTCGTCCAAGGTGATCGAGTTGTTTCTGGACGAGGAGCGCCAGCACCTAGAAGGCCT
>CAMAQV010000002.1 GCA_945860595.1 Comamonas sp. lk | reverse complement strand
GCCGCCGTGAAAAGCCATGCCACCCTTCCAAACCGCCAATATCTCCAGGGGGTTGAGGGCGTAATACGCAGGCTGGTAAAAAAGACAGTAGCCGATGCGCCCACCCAGCACCACGCCGAGCACGCCCCAGAACAAAAAATCTTCCACGTCGCCCTCTGTCCATGCACGATCTGGTGGCATGTGCACATAGGGCGGGTGCCGCAGGCGCAGCCGACCCAGCGCCATGAACAGCCCGAACGCGGCCAGGTAGGTCAAGCCATACCAATGCACCGCCAGAGGGCCGATCTGCAAGGCAATAGGGTCAATTTGCGGGTGCAGCAGCATGGGGCTATTGTGCCCGCGCTCGTAAAATGTCGGCTTACCCTTCGCATCCCAACCCGGCACTGCCGCAGCACCATGACCGACACCGCACGCCCCCTCTTGCCCATCAACCGCCGCAGCGCCAATATCACGGAGGGCAAATCGCGCGCGCCCAACCGGTCCATGTACTACGCCATGGGCTATGAAGAGTCCGACTTCAAAAAGCCCATGGTGGGCGTGGCCAACGGGCACAGCACGATTACGCCGTGCAACAGCGGCCTGCAAAAATTAGCAGACGCGGCAATCGCGGGCATCGAAGAGGCGGGCGGCAACGCCCAGGTGTTTGGCACCCCCACCATCTCGGACGGCATGGCCATGGGAACTGAGGGCATGAAGTACAGCCTGGTCAGCCGCGAGGTGATTTCCGACTGCATCGAGACGTGTGTGCAAGGCCAGTGGATGGACGGCGTGGTGGTCATTGGCGGCTGCGACAAAAATATGCCCGGAGGCCTCATGGGCATGTTGCGGGCCAATGTGCCGGCTATCTACGTGTACGGCGGCACGATTCTGCCGGGCAGCTACAAGGGACAGGATCTCAATATCGTCAGCGTGTTCGAGGCCGTGGGCCAGAACGCGGCGGGCAATATGAGCGACTTCGATCTGCACGAAATCGAGCAACGCGCCATTCCGGGTCCCGGTTCCTGCGGCGGCATGTACACGGCCAACACCATGTCCAGCGCCTTTGAGGCCTTGGGCATCTCACTGATCTATTCCAGCACCATGGCCAATCCCCATGACGAGAAGCTGAATTCAGCCAAAGCATCGGCCCAGGTCCTGATCGAGGCGATCAAAAAAGATATCAAGCCGCGTGACATCGTGACGCGCAAGTCCATCGAGAACGCGGTCGCCGTCATCATGGCCACCGGCGGTTCGACCAACGCGGTGCTGCACTTTCTGGCGATTGCGCATGCCGCCGGCGTGGAGTGGACGATTGAGGACTTCGAGCGCGTGCGCGTCAAGACGCCGGTGCTGTGTGACCTCAAGCCCAGCGGCAAATACCTGGCGGTGGACTTGCACCGCGCCGGTGGCATTCCCCAGGTCATGAAAACTCTGCTGGCGGCCGGTCTGCTGCACGGCGACTGCCTGACGATTACCGGCCAGACGATTGCCGAGGTGCTCAAGGACATTCCGGACGCACCCCGCGCGGACCAGGACGTGATCCGCCCCATCAACAACCCGATGTACGCCCAGGGCCACCTGGCCATTCTCAAAGGCAACCTCTCGCCAGAAGGATGTGTAGCCAAGATCACCGGGCTGAAAAAACCGGTGATGACCGGCCCGGCACGGGTGTTTGACGACGAGCAATCCGCCTTGAAAGCCATTTTGGCGGGGCAGATCGTCGCCGGCGACGTGATGGTGCTGCGCTACCTTGGCCCCAAAGGCGGCCCCGGAATGCCCGAAATGCTGGCACCCACCGGTGCGCTCATCGGTGCCGGCCTGGGCGAGAGCGTGGGCCTGATTACCGACGGCCGCTTCTCCGGCGGCACCTGGGGCATGGTGGTGGGACACGTTGCGCCCGAAGCGGCGGTAGGCGGCACGATCGCCATGATCCACGAAGGTGACTCCATCACCATCGACGCGCACGCGTTACTACTGCAATTGAATGTGCCGGACGCTGAAATCGCCCGCCGCCGCGCCGCCTGGAAAGCGCCCGCACCCCGCTACATGCGCGGCGTGCAAGCCAAGTTCGCCTTCAATGCCTCCACCGCCAGCAAAGGCGCGGTGCTGGACGACTATTGAAGGTGGACTGGATACTCGCGCTCAAATAGACCGCTACAGGCCCAAGAGCACCCGCTTATCGCTGCACTATGCGGGGCGGGAAACCCAAGGGGCATCAGTAGGCCTGGCCCAACTGGTCCAGGATCGCCGGGTTTTCCAGCGTCGAGGTGTCTTGCGTGATCGCCTCGCCCTTGGCCAGGGAGCGCAGCAGGCGTCGCATGATCTTGCCGCTGCGGGTCTTGGGCAGGTTCTCGCCAAAGCGGATGTCTTTGGGCTTGGCGATTGGGCCGATTTCTTTGGCAACCCAGTCTCGCAGTTCTTTGGCAATGGCTTTTGCCTCATCACCGTTGGGGCGTGGGCGCTTGAGCACCACAAAAGCACAAATCGCCTCGCCCGTCATGGCGTCCGGGCGGCCCACCACGGCAGCCTCGGCCACCAGGTCCGTTTTGGACACCAGGGCGGACTCGATCTCCATGGTGCCCATGCGGTGGCCGGACACATTGAGCACATCGTCGATGCGCCCGGTAATGCGGAAGTAACCCCGGTCGGCGCTGCGAACTGCGCCGTCGCCGGCCAGGTACAGCGTTCCGCCCATTTCCTCTGGGAAGTAGCTCTTCTTGAAGCGCTCGGGGTCGTTCCAAATCGTGCGGATCATGGAGGGCCAGGGGCGCTTGACCACCAGAATGCCGCCGGTTCCGTTGGGAATGGGGTTACCTACCTCATCGACGATGGCGGCCATGATGCCCGGCAGCGGCAGCGTGCAACTGCCCGGAACCAACGGCGTGGCACCCGGCAGCGGCGTGATCATGTGGCCACCGGTCTCCGTCTGCCAGAAGGTGTCAACGATGGGACAGCGCTCGCCGCCCACATGCTTGTGGTACCACATCCAGGCTTCCGGGTTGATGGGCTCGCCCACCGAACCGAGGATGCGCAAGCTGCTCAGGTCCGAGCGCGCGGGGTGCACTGCGGCATCGGACTCGGCCGCCTTGATCAGCGAACGGATGGCGGTTGGCGCGGTGTAAAAAATGGAGCACTTGTGGCGCTCGATCATTTGCCAGAAGCGCCCGGCATTCGGAAAAGTCGGCACGCCTTCAAAAATGATTTGCGTGGCACCAGCCGCCAGCGGCCCATAGGCCACATAGGTGTGGCCGGTGATCCAGCCGATGTCGGCGGTGCACCAGAAAATATCACTGGGCTGCAGGTCAAAGGTCCAATCCATGGTCAGCTTGGCCCACAGCAGATAACCGGCGGTGGAGTGCTGCACGCCCTTGGGCTTGCCGGTCGAACCAGAGGTGTAGAGAATGAACAGGGGATGCTCAGCGTCCACGGCCACCGGGGGGCAGTCGGTGCTCTGACCGGCCAAGGCCTGGGCAAAGGTTTTGTCGCGTCCAACAACCATATTGCAGGCGGTGGCCGTGCGCTCGTAGACCAACACATTTTTGATAGTCTCGCAACCGCCCATCGCCAGGCCTTCGTCGACAATGGCTTTGAGGGGCAACTCCTTGCCGCCACGCATCTGGTAGTTGGCGGTAATCACTGCGACCGCACCGGCATCGATGATGCGTTCATTCAAGGCCTTGGCGGAAAAGCCGCCGAACACCACGCTGTGGGTTGCTCCGATGCGGGCACAGGCCTGCATGGCGATCACGCCTTCTACCGTCATCGGCATGTAAATCAGGACGCGGTCGCCGCGCTGAATGCCACAGGCTGTGAGCGCGTTGGCAAACTGGCTGACGCGGGCCAGCAGTTCTTTATAAGTAACCCGGCTGACCGCGCCGTCGTCGGCTTCAAAAATGATGGCAGTCTTGTTCTCGGTGGGCGTGCCCATGTGCCGGTCCAGGCAGTTGGCGCTGGCATTGAGCTGGCCGTCGTCAAACCAGCGGTAAAAGGGCGCGTTGGATTCATCCAGCGTGCGGGTGAAGGGCTTGTTCCAGACCAGGTTGTCGCGGGCCAGCGTGGCCCAAAAGCCCTCCAGATCGGCCTCGGCGTGGGCGCACATGGCAAGGTAGCTGTCCATGCCGGAGATGCGCGCGGCAGCCACCGTTTCGGGACGGGGGTGGAAAACCCGGTTTTCGACCAGGACCGATTCAATCGCAGATGTTGACGTGCTCACCAATGTCTCTCCTCGAATAGATTTATGGCGCGGATATTCGTGGTCTGCACTTACAAGCCACTGACGCGACGCGGCAGGGCCGTCCGGCAGGCCCTGGCTACACTCACCGCACCTGTTTCACCGCGCAACTGGCGCAAATTTACACCCATGAGCACCACCATACGCCAAAACGACCTGATCGAGTCCGTTTCCGCTGCGCTGCAGTACATCAGCTACTACCACCCCGCCGACTACATCGCCCATCTGGCGCGGGCCTACGCCCGCGAGCAAAGCCCCGCCGCCAAAGATGCTATCGCCCAGATTCTGACCAACAGCAAGATGAGCGCGACAGGTCACCGCCCCATGTGCCAGGACACCGGCATCGTCAACGTCTTTCTGAAAGTCGGCATGGATGTGCGCTGGGAAGGCTTCACCGGTAGTCTGGACGATGCCATCAACGAAGGCGTGCGCCGTGCCTACCAGCACCCCGGTAACACCTTGCGCGCCAGCGTGGTGGCTGATCCGGAATTCCTGCGGAAAAACACCCAGGACAACACGCCTGCGGTGATCTTCACCGAGCTGGTTCCAGGCGACAAACTGGAAGTCACCGTCGCGGCCAAAGGCGGCGGCAGCGAAAACAAGAGCAAGCTGGTCATGCTCAACCCGGGTGACTCGGTGGTCGACTGGGTGCTCAAAACCGTGCCCACCATGGGCGCAGGCTGGTGCCCGCCGGGCATGCTGGGCATTGGCATTGGCGGCACGGCGGAGAAAGCGGCGCTGATGGCCAAGGAAAGTCTGATGGACGACCTGGACATGTATGAACTGCAGACCAAATCCAGCAGCGGCGCAGTGCTCACCCCGGTGGAGAACCTGCGGCTGGAGTTGTATGACAAAGTCAACGCACTGGGTATTGGTGCCCAAGGCCTGGGCGGGCTGACCACGGTACTGGACATCAAAATCAAGCTGTACCCTACCCATGCTGCGAGCAAACCCGTGGCTATGATTCCGAACTGCGCTGCCACCCGCCATGCCCATTTTGTGATGGACGGCAGCGGCCCGGTCTACCTGGATCCGCCCTCGCTGGACCTCTGGCCGGCCGTCAATTGGACGCCCGACACCCAGAAGAGCCAGCGCGTGGACCTCAACACCCTGACCCCTGCTGCAGTTGCCAGTTGGAAGCCCGGCCAAACCCTGTTGCTCAACGGCAAGATGCTGACCGGGCGCGACGCCGCGCACAAACGCATACAAACCCTGCTGGCCAAAGGCGAGCCCCTGCCCGTGGACTTCAGCAACCGGGTGATTTACTACGTGGGCCCGGTCGACCCCATTGCAGGCGAGGCTGTCGGCCCGGCCGGCCCGACCACCGCCACCCGCATGGACGGCTTTACGGAAATGATGCTGGCGCAGACCGGGCTGATTGCGATGGTGGGCAAAGCCGAGCGCGGGCCGGTGGCCATAGAGGCCATCAAGAAGCACCATAGCGCGTACCTGATGGCCGTGGGCGGTGCCGCCTACCTGGTGAGCAAGGCGATCAAGCAGGCCCGGGTCGTGGGCTTTGCCGACCTTGGAATGGAAGCGATTTATGAGTTTGATGTGGTCGACATGCCGGTGACCGTGGCGGTCGACGCCGGCGGCACCAGCGCCCACATCACCGGCCCGGCGATCTGGAAAGAGCGCATCGCCAGCGGCGAATTCAAATCCATCCCGCTGACGACCGCCTGAGGGCCACCCGGGTGAGCCGCTGCGCGCACGCTGCTGCCCCCATCGGGGTGTTTGACAGCGGCGTAGGCGGTTTGAGCGTGCTGCGCGCCCTGCGCGCGGAACTCCCGCAGGAAGACTTCGTCTACCTCTCCGACGCCGCCCACGCACCCTATGGCGAGCGCACGGACGACTACGTGAACGCCCGCGCCCTGCGCGTGGCGGACTACCTGGTCGCGCAGCACGGCGTCAAAACCCTGGTGGTAGCCTGCAATACCGCCACGGCTGCGGCGATCCACACGCTGCGCGAACGCTGGCCTTCGCTTCCCATCGTCGGCGTGGAGCCTGCGCTCAAACCCGCAGCCGCTGCCAGCCGAACCAAGGTGGTGGGCGTCATGGCGACCCGCAGCACACTGCAAAGCGCCAAATTCAAGACCCTGCTGGACAAGCTGCAAGGACAAGCACGCTTTGTCTTGCAAGCCTGTGATGGTCTTGCCGGCGCGATTGAGAGCGGTGAGGCCGGCACGGCGGAGTTACTGTGCGCGCGCTATGTGCAGGCTATGGGCGGGTTTGGTGCCATGGACGGTCAGATCGACCAACTGGTTCTGGGCTGTACACACTATCCCCTGGTCGGCGACCTGCTGCAAAACCTGGTGGGCCCACACACCACGCTGCTGGAAGCAGGGCCGCCAGTCAGCCAGCAAACCAGGCGGGTCCTGGAACAGGCCGGGCTGCTGCTACCGCAGGGCATCGCGGGCACGACCCGCCTGCTGAGCACCGGAAATACCGCCGCGCTAGGCGGCAGCGCGCTGCGCTGGCTGGGACTGGGTATGCCGGTCGTCAGCGCACAACCGGATCCGCACGGGTAGAACACTGGCCTGCCCGACAGGAATCGAACCTGTGACCTACAGCTTAGAAGGCTGTTGCTCTATCCAACTGAGCTACGGGCAGTTGCGGGGTGTAGGGAGGAACAAAAATGCCAAAGACACGGCTTTGGCATTGTAGAAAGATGGTCGGGGCGGTGGGATTCGAACTCACGACCCTCTGGTCCCAAACCAGATGCGCTACCAGGCTGCGCTACGCCCCGACCCGCTAATTCTAACCGGCACCCTTTTTGCGGGCCGCAGCGATGACGGCAGTACCATGCGCACGTCGGTTGCCGCTGCCGCTGCGACCGGCGCCAACGTGAACCGTCCCCCATGTCCGAACCCCATTTGCCCTGGCTACAACCTGGCGATGCATTTCCCGATGCGGCCTGGGGCCCGGATGCGCCAGCACCCGGCCTCGTGGCGGCAGGCGGCGCGCTCGACGTGGAGAGCTTGCAGCGCGCCTACACGCACGGCATTTTTCCCTGGTTCAACGACGACCAGCCGATTTTGTGGTGGAGCCCGGCCCCCCGCACGGTGCTTCGCACGGCAGAATTCCGCTTGCACCGCTCGCTGCAACAGCATCTGCGTAAATTTGTGGCAAATCCGGATTGCGCCGTGCGCATTGACACGGCGTTTGAGGCGGTGATCCGCCGCTGCGCACAGACGGCACGCAAGGGCCAGCCCGGCACCTGGATTGTCCCCGCCATGGTCGAAGCCTATGCCGAATTGCACCGCGCGGGTCTTGCGCACAGTGTCGAGGTCTGGATCGACGGCACACTGGTTGCCGGTCTGTATTGCGTCGCACTCGGTCGGGCGGTATTCGGAGAATCCATGTTCACCAACCAGACCAACGGCTCCAAAGTCGCCCTGGCAGCCCTGGTGGCGCTGTGCCGGGCACAGGAGGTGGTTTTGGTGGATTGCCAGCAGCAAACCGGGCATATGGCCAGCCTCGGGGCGGCACCCATCAGCCGGGTCGAGTTTCTGCGCCATCTGCGCACCGCCACGCTGCAGCCGCCCCTGCAGTGGGAATTCAGCGCCCTATACTGGCAGCACATTTTGCCCAGCGCACGCCATGACTGACCTGAAAGACCTTCCGCTGCAAACGCTGCAGTTTTATGCAACTGCGCATTACGACTGCAGCTATCTGGTAGATCGGCAGGCCCGCTCGCAGGTGGCGACCCCCAGCCACCTGATCAACAACAGCACCTATTCAGAACTGGTGGCCAAGGGCTTCCGGCGCAGCGGCATGTTCACCTACCGCCCGTATTGCGATCACTGCAAAGCCTGCACGGCCATGCGGGTCGCCGCTGCGACTTTCCAACCTGACCGCAGCCAGCAACGCGCCGTCCGCCAGCATGCCAGCCTGCAGGCACGGGCCGTCCAGCTGGGTTATTCCGAAGAGCACTACGCCCTCTACCTGCGCTACCAGCGCAGCCGCCACAGCGGCGGGGGCATGGATGAGGACAGTCGCGCGCAGTACATCCAGTTTTTGCTGCAAAGCCGCGTGAATTCGCGGCTCATCGAGTTCCGGGAACCCGCACCGGAAGGCAGCAGTGGCGTGCTCAAAATGGTCTCTATCGTGGACGTACTGGACGACGGCTTGTCGGCGGTCTACACCTTTTACGACCCCGCCGACAAAGCCAGCTACGGCACGTATGGCGTGCTATGGCTGATCGAGCAGGCGCGTGAGTTACAACTACGCCACGTCTACTTGGGCTATTGGATCGCACAAAGCAGCAAAATGGACTACAAGGTTCGCTTCGGCCCATTTGAGTTGCTTCTTGAGGGCCACTGGCGACCATTTACAGGCGCCGATGCAGCGCGTGCCAGCTTGGCCAATACCGCATGAACACCCGCACCCTGCCGGGGCCCACGGTCCCCTCGGTACAGGTGATTGAGCGGGTTTTTGACCTGATAGATATCCTCGCGTCGACCGAGTCGTCCATGTCGCTCAAGGACATCAGCGCAGCGGCGGGACTGCATCCCTCCACCACGCACCGTATCCTGAATGACCTGGTCATCGGTCGCTACGTCGACCGCGCCCAGCCGGGCACCTACCGTTTGGGTATGCGCCTGCTGGAACTGGGCAATGTCGTTAAGGGGCGGCTGAATGTGCGCGATGCCGCGCTGGGGCCTATGCGCGCTCTGCACGATGTCATTGAACAACCGGTGAACCTGAGCGTGCGCCAGGGTGACGAGATCATCTATATCGAGCGCGCCTACAGCGAACGATCGGGTATGCAGGTGGTGCGCGCCATCGGGGGACGGGCACCCTTGCACCTGACCTCGGTGGGCAAGCTGTTTCTGGCCCATGATGGGGTGCAACAGGTGCGTAATTACGCCCTGCGAACCGGACTTCCGGGGCACACGGTCAACAGCATCCGTGAGCCTGCAGCGCTAGAGCGTGCGCTGAGCGTGGTTCAACAACACGGATTCGCCACCGACAATGAAGAGCTGGAGTTGGGTGTGCGCTGCCTGGCGGTCGGGGTCTACGATGACCAATCCCACTTGGTGGCGGGCTTGTCGATTTCAGCACCGTCCGGGCGCATGGACGACCGCTGGCTCACTGTTCTGCGCGCCACCGCAGAGTCCATTTCACACAGCTTGGGCCATACCGGTATGGCATGAACCCCTGAAGCGTTCGCCAAGCACAGGCGGTGACAGGCCTAGTTGATGCGGGGCAGCCCCTGGTCGCGCGCCGGCCAGGCAGTGGCCACTGGGCCGGTTTTGGACGGCACGGTCAGTGAGCCCTCCAGCCATCGCCGCATGCGCTCGGCATCAGCAATACGGCTCAGTTTGCCGGCCGAATCCAGGAACACCATGATCAGCTTGCGCCCGGCGATTTTGGTTTGCATCACCAGACACTGACCTGCCTCGCTGATGTAGCCGGTCTTTTGCAGGCCAATATCCCAGTCGGGATTTTTCACCAACCGGTTGGTGTTCTTGTACTGCAGCACCTTGCTGCCGACCCACACCTGGTAACCGGGGGAGGTTGACAGTTCGCGCAGAGTCGGATCGCCGTAGGCGTAGTTAACCAAGGTGGCCAGGTCTTTAGCGCTGGAGCGGTTGTTGCTGGACAAACCGGTCGGCTCGACATAGGAGGTGTCGCGCATGCCCAGCGAGGCCGCTTTCTGGTTCATCAAACCGACGAAGCGCGCCAGGCCCCCCGGATAGGTGCGGCCCAGCGCATGGGCGGCACGGTTTTCACTGGACATCAAAGCCAGATGCAACAACTCGCCACGGCTAAGCTCCGTGCCCACACCCAGGCGGGAGTGGCTGCCCTTTTCGGTGTCGACGTCATCCTGGCTAATGACAATGGGCTCATCCAAGGAAAGCTGGGCTTCGCTGATCAACACACCGGTCATCAGCTTGGTCAATGAAGCGATCGGCAGCACCACCTGGTCATTTTTACGGAATAGGATTTCTTTGGTGTCCTGGTCCATCACCAGAACGGCGCTGGACTTCAGATTCAGCGCGTCGCGGTCGTCGTGCAGTCCGGCAAGCTGACCGACCGAGGGCCGTGCGGGGGGCTCGGCACGCACCACACGCTTTTTTGCGGTTGAGGCGCGACTTTTCCGGGTAATCGCTCCACGCGCGGGTTTCGCCCACTTTTTCTTCACAACCGAACTGCCGCTGCCCAGTGACACGACCGGTCCCGCAGCAGCACAGGCAGCCGAAGCCACCAGAGCGGTTGCAACTAAAAACGCAAGTTTTCTAACTATATTTTTCAACGGCTTCATCCAAAACGGGGAATTCCAACGGGGAACGGGCAGCCCACCGCAAGAATTATGACCTCATTTTCAGTTTATGTTGAACTATTTCAAGCACTTGGCGGACAAACTTAAAGAATTGACTCTGCTGTGATGTCGCAACACTGGCTAGAAAAACAGTGTTTAACCTTACTTGTGGAGCCCACGCTCATCGGGCTCGTCGGTGGATGTGCTCACCATACTGGCGTGCCCACCTGTGAATTTGCGCGTGGCGTACACCACGTAGCCGCTTACTCCGTACACCACAAATATTCCGAACATGGCAGTGGGTGGATCCAGATTGACCACGGCAATCATCAGCGCGATCAGGACGATGACCGCAAAAGGCACGCTTTTGCGCAAGGTGAAATCCTTGAAGCTGTAAAAAGGTATGTTGCTGACCATGCTCAGGCCCGCGTACAAGGCCCAGCAGAACATGGGCCAGGCTACGCTGGACGGGACGATGTGCGAATCCGTGCACCACCAGATGAATCCCGCAAGCAGCGCAGCCGCTGCAGGCGATGGAAGCCCCTGGAAAAAGCGCTTGTCAACGACATGCGTATTGACGTTAAAGCGCGCCAGACGCAGCGCCGCGCACGAGCAGTACACGAATGCGGCAAACCAGCCCCAGCGGCCCAGGTTTTGCAAGGTCCATACATAGGCGATGAGCGCGGGGGCAGCGCCAAAGGACACCATGTCCGATAGCGAGTCCATCTGCTCGCCAAACGCACTTTGGGTATTGGTCATGCGGGCCACCCGGCCATCCAGGCTGTCGAGCACCATGGCGCAAAAAATTCCAATGGCGGCCTGCATGAATTGTCCATTCACCGCCATCACCATGCCGTAAAAACCACCGAACAAGGCAGCGAGCGTGAAGAGGTTGGGCAGGACATATATCCCTTTGCGGGGCCGCTTCACGGCGACCGCATCGTCATCGCCTGCCAGGGCGTCCATTCCATCATGCATCTTCTACTCCTTGAGGGCCGCTGGCCTGGTCTACAAACAGCAAGGGCCACCCATGTGGCCCCTGCCTCCCCAGTCGCAGTCTATCAATTGCGGGTTTGGTCCACCAGCTTGTTTTTCTTGATCCAAGGCATCATGGCCCGCAGGGTCTCGCCCACGGTCTCGATCTGGTGCTCTGCGGTCAGGCGACGGCGGCTCAACAAGGTCGGTGCACCGGCCTTGTTTTCCAGGATGAAGCTCTTGGCGTATTCGCCGGTCTGGATGTCCTTCAGGCACTGGCGCATAGCGTCTTTGGTGGCACTGGTCACAATGCGCGGGCCGGTGACGTACTCGCCGTATTCCGCGTTGTTGGAGATGGAGTAGTTCATGTTGGCGATGCCGCCTTCATAAATCATGTCCACGATCAGCTTGAGCTCGTGCAGGCACTCGAAGTAGGCCATCTCCGGCGCGTAACCGGCTTCCACCAGCGTCTCAAAACCTGCTTTGATCAACTCCACCGTGCCGCCGCACAAAACAGCCTGCTCGCCAAACAAATCGGTCTCGGTTTCTTCGCGGAAGTTGGTCTCAATGATGCCGGCTTTGCCACCGCCGTTGGCCATGGCATAGCTCAATGCCAGGTCGCGGGTGCGACCGGATTTGTCCTGGTGGATGGCAATCAGGTGGGGGACTCCGCCGCCTTGCACATAGGTACCGCGCACCGTGTGGCCTGGCGCTTTGGGCGCGACCATCCAGACGTCCAGATCCGCGCGCGGGGATACCAAACCGTAATGGACGTTGAATCCATGGGCAAACACCAGCGATGCGCCCTGCTTGATGTGGGGCTCCACATCGTGGGTGTAGACGGTTCCAATCTGCTCGTCGGGCAACAAAATCATGACCACGTCGGCAGACTTCACGGCGTCAGCGACTTCAGCCACCTTCAAGCCAGCCTTCTCGACCTTGGACCAGGATGCGCCGCCTTTGCGCAAACCGACCACCACTTTGACGCCGCTGTCATTCAGGTTTTGCGCGTGCGCATGGCCCTGGCTTCCGTATCCAATGATCGCCACGGTTTTACCCTTGATCAGGCTCAGGTCGCAATCTTTGTCGTAAAACACTTTCATCTTTTTCTCCGAAATAAAAAGGGCGGCAAGCGCCTCATTACACAAACCATCACACTCGCAAAATTCGCTCGCCCCGGCCTATGCCGCTGGAGCCGGTACGTACCGTTTCCAAAATAGCCGAGCGCTCAATAGCCTCCAGAAACGCATCGTTCTTGGACTGGTCACCCGTCAATTCAACGGTGTAGCTCTTATCGGTCACGTCGATGATGCGCCCGCGGAAGATGTCCACCATGCGCTTCATTTCTTCGCGCTCCTTGCCCACCGCGCGCACTTTGACCATCATCAACTCGCGCTCAATGTACGAGCCCTCCGTCAGATCAACCACCTTGATCACCTCAATCAGGCGGTTCAAATGCTTGGTTATTTGTTCGATCACGTCGTCAGAACCCGTGGTTTCGATGGTCATGCGCGACAGGCTCGGGTCTTCCGTGGGTGCGACCGTGAGCGACTCGATGTTGTATCCGCGGGCGGAGAACAAACCAACGACACGCGAGAGGGCCCCGGGCTCGTTTTCCAAAAGTACTGCAATGATGTGTTTCATAGGTCTCGATTCCTCTTTTCGCCGCCCTCCCCGCACGGCGGTAACCGCGCGGCTTGACGGGCAATAGATTCGTCTGTCTGGTGAATAAAAAAACTGGGGCTACAAGTCTTCAGAACCCAGCAGCATCTCGGTGATGCCCTTGCCGGCCTGGACCATGGGGAATACGTTCTCGGTGGGGTCGGTGCGGAAATCCATGAACACCGTGCGGTCCTTGAGCTTGCGGGCTTCCCGCAAAGCAGGCTCCACATCTTCGGTACGCTCAATCAGCATACCCACATGGCCATAGGCCTGCGCCAGCTTCACAAAATCCGGCAATGCATCCATGTAGCTGTGGCTGTAGCGGCCCTCGTACTCGACTTCCTGCCACTGGCGCACCATGCCCAGATAACGGTTGTTGAGTGAGACGATTTTGATCGGCGTGTTGTATTGCAAGCAGGTGGACAGCTCTTGGATACACATTTGCACGGATCCTTCGCCGGTGATGCAAAACACCTCGGCGTCGGGTTTGGCCAGTTTGATGCCCATGGCATACGGAATGCCCACACCCATGGTGCCCAGGCCGCCAGAGTTAATCCAGCGCCGCGGTTCATCAAAGCGGTAATACTGCGCCGCCCACATCTGGTGCTGGCCCACGTCGGACGTGATGTAAGTCTCCACGTCCTTGGTCATATTCCACAGCGTTTCGACCACGTATTGCGGCTTGATGATCTCGCCGCTGCCGGGCTTGTATTTCAGGCAATCGCGTTTGCGCCAGCCTTCGATGGTCTCCCACCAGCCGCCCAGTGCCGACGGGTCCGCGCGGGTGCTGGTCTCCTTGATCATCGCGATCATCTCGGTCAGCACCTCTTTGACATCGCCGACGATGGGAATATCCACCTTGACGCGCTTGGAGATGCTGGACGGATCAATGTCGATGTGGATGATCTTGCGTTCGTTTTGCGCAAAGTGCTTGGGGTTGCCGATCACGCGGTCGTCAAAGCGCGCGCCGACGGCCAGCAGCACGTCGCAGTTTTGCATCGCGTTGTTGGCCTCTACTGTTCCATGCATGCCCAGCATGCCCAGAAACTTGGGGTCGCTGGCAGGATACGCACCCAGACCCATCAGGGTATTGGTGCAGGGATAGCCCAGCATATCGACCAGCATACGCAGCTCGGCGCTGGCATTGCTCATCAGCACACCGCCACCGGTATAGATGTATGGACGCTTGGCGGTTAAAAGCAGCTGCAAAGCCTTGCGAATCTGCCCGCCGTGGCCCTTGCGCATCGGGTTGTAGGACCGCATGGTGACCGCCTCAGGGTAGCCTGTGTAAGGCACCTTCTTGAAGGACACATCTTTGGGAATATCCACAACCACAGGGCCCGGACGGCCGCTGCGGGCGATATGAAAAGCCTTCTTCAAAGTAAGCGCCATGTCGCGCGCGTCTTTAACCAAAAAATTGTGCTTCACGATCGGGCGCGTGATGCCCACAGTGTCACATTCCTGGAATGCATCCAACCCAATCGCGTGGGTCGGCACCTGCCCGGTGATGATCACCATGGGGATGCTGTCCATATAGGCGGTTGCGATACCGGTCACTGCGTTGGTCACACCAGGGCCGGAGGTGACGAGCGCGACGCCGACATCGCCAGTGGCGCGGGCGTACCCGTCTGCCGCGTGAACGGCCGCCTGCTCGTGGCGGACCAGAATGTGTTGAATCGACTGCTGTTTGAAAAAAGCGTCGTAAATGTGCAAAACCGCTCCGCCGGGATAGCCCCAGACGTATTGCACATTCTCGGCCTGCAAGGCCCTGATCAGGATTTCGGCACCGCGTAGCTCTTCGGGTGCCTGGTTGGATGCCGCACCAGCGGTAGCGGCGATTTCTTTTTGCGATATTTCCATGATGAACCTTTGCGAATTTCTCTAACGAAAAACCTTGGGTGCTTCTTCCCGCCATCTCGTGAACAGGGGTCGAAACTTGAGGCCAAGGCCATAGGCGCAGGGAATAATGCGCCGGACCAGAACCCGTTTGCTTTGTTAAATGCAGCCTGCGATTATGGCACCTCCCGGACCCGCGTCAGAATTTGACAGTGCGCTGGGCTGAGTCCGCAAAATCCGACGCCATGATTTCCCGCGCACAATGTGTTCAGTTGGACACAAGTCAGCATCTCGCACGCAGCCTAAAGGTAGCTCAGGTTTGGCAACACCCGCAGAAATATCGGACTTCCTCAAAAGCGTTGAAAAGCGGGCATTCAAGCGCAGCCTGTACCACGTGCGCAATGAAGATTCGGCCTTGGATATCGTTCAGGACAGCATGATGAAACTGGTGGAACACTACAGCCATAAGTCAGCTGAAGAGCTGCCGATGCTGTTTCAGCGCATTCTCTCCAACTCCACCATCGACTGGTTTCGTCGGCAGCAAACCCACCGTGCGCACTTCGCCAATCTGGATGATTTTGACGATCCGCAGGGCGACACTGACCTCGACGCACTGGGTCACATGCTGGCAAGCGATGGGCAAATTGCGCAAGAAAGCACCGAAAATCAAGCTCAGCGCGCCCAGATATTGCGCGAAATAGAACAAGAGTTGCAAAATTTGCCGCTACGTCAACGGGAAGCCTTCCTTTTGCGTTACTGGGAGGAGATGGACGTCGCCGAGACGGCCTCCATCATGGGCTGCTCACAAGGTAGCGTCAAAACGCATTGCTTCAGAGCAGTTGCAGCTTTGTCGAAAGCGTTGAAAATAAGGGGAATATCACCATGACCTTCCAGCCAGTATCCACGTCCACTACCGTGCCGCAAGCGCAGGCCGATCGCTTTGCGCGGCGTGTGAGTGGTCGACTGGACGCCGGTGCGCGTGGCGTCAACCACAACGTTGCGGAACGCCTTCGGGTCGCACGGGAGCGCGCCATAGCCCACCTTGCAGCGCAGCCGGGTCTGGCCGTCGCAAGCCAGGGGCACGCGTCCGTTCTGTCCCTTGGTGGCCGAACCGGTGCTTGGGGTAAGTTTTCCACCCTTTTGCCGATGCTTTTGCTGCTTGCTGGTCTATTCTGTATCGACTATGTACAAGACCAATACCGAGCAGATGAGCTCGCCGATGTGGACGTGGAGTTGCTGACCGCTGAGCTGCCACCGCTGGCCTACACCGACCCGGGATTTGTTCAATTTCTGCGTTCCACTGTCAGAGACTGAAGAGCCAAGGACATGCACTTCCGAGCGCGCCACGCACAACCCGAGCGCTCCGCTTGCTACCCGCAACTGCTGTGGATGGCCCTTGTGGCGATGAGTCTGCTTGGCAGGATTGGCTCGGCCGTCGCGACTGAGTCAATGCCTGACTCGGCTGCAGCGGCCGCAGCGGCATCTCCTGTTCTGCCGCCGATTACTGCACCCAAGTGGGCGGATTTAGCGGAAAACGAAAGGCAGTTTTTGCAGCCGCTGTCCGCGGTATGGGATGACATGTCCACGACCCGCCGAAGAAAATGGCGCTCCATCGTCAAAAACTACGCCCAACTCAGCCCGGCGGACCAATCCAAACTCAGCGCACGCATGCAGGAGTGGGCACTGCTAAGCACCAAAGAGCGGCAGCTTGCCCGGTTGAACTTCGCCCAGAGTAAAAATTTAAATCCACAGCAGCTTGCGAGCAACTGGGAGGCCTACCAATCCTTGAGCGAAGCCGATCGCAAAGCACTAGCCGATCGCACCCTGACCGCTCCTGCGGGGGCCGCAATTGCCCCTAAACCGATCCCCAAAGAAAAGCTGGCCACCATTGCGGTCACCCGCCACAGCACCGAAGCCGAGCGGGCAACGGCCAACGCAGCGCAGCCCATCGATCGCAAGACTTTGCTGCCGCTGCGGCCAGCCACGCTGGCAAAACCGGCATCCCATGGCGGAGCCTGAATCAGCTAGGCAGCCGCCGGTGCCCCCTGCAAGCGAGGCTGCGCCAGCCGATCTGTTGGCACCAAAACTCTTCTCACGAATGGGAAGCTGGCTGTACGAAGGCATGCTGTTATTCGGCGTCGTGTTTATTTCCGGCTACCTGTTTGGCACGCTGACGCAGACCCGCCATGCAATGAACAACCGGCTGGCCTTGCAGGCTTTTTTGTTTTGCGTGCTCGCGTTGTACTTCGTCTGGTTCTGGTCCCATGGGCAGACACTGGCCATGAAAACCTGGCGCATCCGGGTGGTCGATCGACACGGCCAAGCCATCACACAGCAACGCGCCTTGCGGCGCTACTTGCTGGCGTGGGTCTGGTGCGTCCCACCTTTGCTTTTTGCCTACCTAGGCTCCATGGGAACGGCAGGTGCTGGTGCTGTATTCCTTGCCTGGGTGACAGTGTGGGCGGCTCTTAGCTACTGGCACCCGCAAAAACAGTTCTGGCACGATGAACTGGCCGGCACACGGCTGGTGGATTACCGGCCCGCCGGCTAGGGCCGGATCAAACGGCTGTTTCGTCCTGCTCACCGGTGCGGATGCGCACCACCCGCTCCACACTGGTGACAAAAATCTTGCCGTCACCGATCTTGCCGGTACGCGCGGCGTTGACGATGGCGTCGACACAGCGGTCTACGTCCTCGGTTTTGACGACCACCTCGATTTTCACCTTGGGCAAAAAATCGACCACGTATTCGGCACCCCTGTACAACTCCGTATGCCCTTTTTGTCGGCCAAAGCCTTTGACCTCCGTCACGGTCAGCCCGGTCACGCCGCACTCACCCAGCGCCTCGCGCACTTCTTCGAGTTTGAAAGGCTTGATCACGGCGGTAATTTGTTTCATCGTTGTCTCCGGAAGGTGGACTCGCTCGGGACCACGCGGCATCAGCCACGGAATCGGTTGGTAATAGGATAGCGCCAATCCTTGCCGAAGCTGCGGTGGGTGAGCCGGATACCCGGTGGCGACTGGCGGCGCTTGTACTCATTCACCCGGATCAATTGCGTTACCCGCTGCACGTCGGCGCTGGGGAAACCGGCGGCTATAGCGGCCTCGGGGCTGCCGTCGTTCTCCATGTAATGGGTGATGATGGCGTCCAGAACTTCATAAGGCGGCAGGCTGTCCTGGTCAGTCTGGTTGGCGCGCAACTCGGCGCTGGGCGGGCGGGAGATGATGCGCTCGGGAATCGGTTCTGCACCGCTGCCATACGGGTCATGCAGGTTGCGCCAGCGTGCCAACGCAAATACCTGGGTTTTCAAAAGGTCCTTGATCACGGCAAACCCTCCGGCCATGTCGCCATACAAAGTGCAGTAACCGGTTGCCATTTCCGACTTATTGCCGGTGGTCAGCACCATCGCTCCGAGCTTGTTGCTCAGCCCCATCAGCATGGTGCCGCGGATACGCGCCTGGATATTTTCTTCTGTCGTGTCTTCCGCGCGGCCTTCAAACAGCGGGCCCAGCGAGGCCTTGAAAGCTGCAAATTCCGGCTCGATCGAGATCTCGTCGTAGCGCACGCCCATGCGTCGCGCCATCTCCCGGGCATCAATCCAGCTGATATCGGCGGTGTAGGGCGAGGGCATCATCACCGCGCGCACCCGCTGCGCGCCCAGCGCGTCTACGGCAATAGCCAACACCAGCGCTGAATCGATACCGCCCGACAGCCCCAGCAACACGCCGGGGAAACCGTTTTTTTCTACGTAATCGCGCACACCCAGCACCAGCGCGTCCCACAGATCCCGCTGCGCGGCGCGCGCAGGCTCGACCGCCCCCGACAATGTCAGGCGATCACCTGCTGCATGCGTTTCAACCATGAACAGCGACTCGCTAAAGCTGGGGGCCCGCGCCGACAGCGCGCCATCGGCTGCCAGGGCGAAAGAGTGTCCCTCAAAAATCAGCTCATCTTGCCCGCCCACCAGGTGCGCGTACACCAGAGGAAGACCGCAGGCGCGGGCACGTTCGGCCATCACCGCCTCGCGCGCATAGCCCTTGCCGATGTGGAAGGGCGAGGCGTTGATGACGGCCAGCATCTGCGCCCCGCCCGCCTGCGCCGCCTGCGCCGGTCCTTCGAACCAGGCGTCTTCACAAATGAGCAAACCCACGCGCACAGCAGAGTCGCCCGATCCGGCCTCAAACACACACGGCGTATTCCCGGGAGCGAAATAGCGGCGCTCATCAAAAACCTGGTAGTTCGGCAATTCCTGCTTCGCATAGGTGGCGATGGTTCGCCCCTCGCGCAGCACCGTGGCACAGTTGAAGCGCTCCTGAACGCGCACCGAGGCCGTGCGCAGGTCATCGCCGCGCGGGTGCCCCACCACCACGCACAGGCCTTTCAGGTTGGCCAGCGACTGGGCCACCTGCTGCACCGCGTCTTCGCAGGCCTGCACAAATGCCGGGCGTAAAAAAAGATCTTCGGCGGCATAGCCGCAAATCGACAACTCGGGGGTCAGGACCAAGCGCGCACCCTGCGCATAAGCCTCGGTGGCTGCGGCGACAATGCGCTGGGCGTTGCCGTTTACATCACCCACCACGAAGTTGAGCTGGGCAATGCAGATTTTCAGATTCATGGGGTGGAAGAGGTCAACATGCGCACGGTAGATGGTCGTTTGGATTATGTCATTCGGGTTTTCGAAAACCCCTCCGCTATCGACGCTGCCCTATGGGACGGGCTGCTGCGCAGCCAGCCGCACAGCAGCCCGTTCATGCGCCACGCCTACCTGAACGCACTGCACCAAAGCCACAGCGCCTGCGCGCGCACCGGCTGGAGTCCGTCTTTCATCACGCTCTGGGACGGCGAAACGCTGGCTGCCGCCTGCGCGCTCTATGTGAAAAGCCATTCGTACGGCGAATATGTGTTCGACTGGGCCTGGGCCAATGCATACCAGCAACATGGCCTGGCGTACTACCCCAAAGCCACGGTGGCAGTACCTTTCACCCCCGTGCCGGGGCCCCGCCTGCTGGCGCGGGATGCGCACGCGCGGGCAGCGCTCGTCGACGCCGTGGTAGCCTGGTGCGAAACCAAGGAGCTGTCATCCCTGCATCTGCTCTTTGGCACCGACGAGGACACTATCAGTTGCGCCCAGGCTGGCCTGATGCTGCGCCATACAGTGCAGTTCCACTGGACCAATGCGACACCCGCCTATGAGAGCTTCGACCAGTTTTTAGCAAGCATGGCGCAGGACAAGCGCAAAAAAATCCGCCAGGAGCGGCGCAAAGTCCGCGATGCGGGCGTGGAATTCATCCACAAACAGGGCAGCCAGATGAGCGGCAGTGACTGGGATTTTTTCTATCGCTGCTATGAACGCACCTACTTGGAACACGGCAACGCACCCTACCTGAGCCGCGACTTTTTCCAGCGTATGCAAGACACCATGCCCGATAACTGGCTGCTGTTTCTGGGTTTGCGCGGCGGGCAGCCGATTGCCTGCAGTTTGATTGGGCTCAATGACGCCAACGATCTGCAACGGGTGGCCTACGGGCGTTATTGGGGCGCGCTGGAGCGGGTCGACTGCCTGCACTTTGAGGCCTGCTACTACCAGCCGCTGGAGTGGTGCATCGCCAATGCTTACCAGCGCTTTGAAGGGGGCGCCCAAGGCGAGCACAAAATGGCGCGGGCGCTGCTACCGATCAAAACCAGCAGCGCGCACTGGCTGTCGCACCCAGCCTTTGCTGACGCGGTGGCGCGCTTTTTGGAGCGCGAGGGAGCCGGGGTGGAAAACTATCTGGAACAACTAGAGGCGCGCAGCCCCTTACGAGCACCGGGCCAGCGCGCGCCCGGTATCCTGTGATCAGCCCTGGGATTTCTGGTAGTTGGCAATCCCTTCGAGGATTTCCTGGTGCGCGGACTCCGGGCCTTCCCAACCCAAAATTTTGACCCACTTGTTCGGCTCCAAGTCTTTGTAGTGCTCAAAGAAATGGGCAATGGTCTTGAGCCGCATCGGGTTCAGGTCTTCGGGTTTTTGCCACTGCGTGTAGATGGACAAAATCTTGTCGGTCGGCACCGCCAGAATCTTGCCGTCCTGCCCCGCTTCGTCTTCCATCTTCAAAATACCGATGGCGCGGCAGGTCACCACCACACCCGGAATCAGCGGAACCGGGGTGATCACCAGCACATCGACCGGGTCACCATCGCCGGAAATGGTTTTGGGCACGTAACCATAGTTCGTCGGGTAGTGCATGGACGTGCTCATGAAGCGGTCCACAAAAATCGCGCCGGTTTCCTTGTCGACTTCGTATTTCACCGGGTCGGCGTTCATTGGGATTTCGATGATCACGTTGAATGCCTGGGGCGCGTGTTTTCCGGGAGAGACTTTGTCGAGTGCCATAAATAGTGGGGAAGTAGTCGGGACAAGAACCCGGGTTGCAAGAACAACCTAGGATTAACCCCTAGTTTACTGACTCCGCACTTGCACACGGCGGTTCGCGTCGTGGAATGGCGCTACAGTCCGGCGGTTGGCCAATCGGCATTACCTGCATACCATTGCATGTGCGCGCGAGGAAGCAACGCAAGCGGGGGTCTCGCAAGCGTTGCCCCCACCATCGCGCAACATTTGCAGGAGTGTGTTTATGTCAGCTAATAACGCGGTCATGTTGGCCATAGGATGCGGTTTGATTGCCGTCATCTACGGCGTATGGGTCCGCAGCTGGATTCTTTCGCAGGACGCGGGCAATGCCCGGATGCAGGAAATCGCAGCAGCCATCCAAACCGGCGCCTCGGCCTACTTGGCCCGCCAATACAAAACCATCGCCATGGTGGGCGTGGTTCTGGCCATTCTTATCGCTGTCTTCCTTGACCAGCTCAGCGCCGTGGGCTTTATTCTGGGTGCCGTACTTTCCGGTGCCTGCGGTTTTATCGGCATGAACGTATCCGTGCGCGCCAATGTGCGCACCGCGCAAGCCGCCACGCGCGGCATCGGTCCGGCGCTCGATGTGGCGTTTCGCGGCGGCGCAATCACCGGCATGCTGGTGGTGGGCTTGGGCCTGCTGGGCGTCACCGGGTTTTATGCCTACCTCACTTCCGGCGGCATTCCGGCGGACGGCAAGGCTTTTGCCGGCTTGCTCAACCCGCTGGTGGGTTTTGCCTTCGGTTCCTCACTGATCTCCATTTTTGCCCGTCTGGGCGGCGGTATCTTCACCAAGGGCGCTGACGTGGGCGCAGACCTGGTGGGCAAGGTTGAAGCCGGCATCCCTGAGGACGACCCCCGCAACCCGGCGGTGATTGCGGACAACGTCGGCGACAACGTCGGCGACTGCGCCGGTATGGCCGCCGACCTGTTTGAGACCTACGCCGTCACGCTAATTGCGACCATGGTGCTGGGCGCGCTGCTGGCCGGTGCCGCCGGACCCAACGCCGTGCTGTATCCGCTGGCATTGGGTGGCGTGTCCATCGTGGCATCCATCATCGGCTGCTTCTTTGTCCAAGCTTCGCCCGACATGAAGAACGTCATGCCTGCGCTGTACAAAGGCCTGGCGGTAGCCGGGGGCTTGTCGTTGATTGCCTTCTACTTTGTGACCCAATCGATGTTTCCTGCGCCGGTGGCCCTGGCTGACGGTGGCTCGCTAAGCGCCAGCGGCCTGTTCGGCGCATGTGCCATCGGCCTGATCCTGACCGGCGCGCTGGTCTGGATCACCGAGTACTACACCGGCACGCAGTACGCGCCGGTGCAGCACATCGCCCAGGCCTCCACCACTGGGCACGGCACCAACATCATTGCCGGTCTGGGCGTATCCATGCGCTCCACTGCCTGGCCCGTGCTGTTTGTCTGCGCTGCGATTTACAGTGCCTTCACCCTAGGCGGTTTGTACGGCATCGCCATTGCCGCCACCTCTATGCTCAGCATGGCTGGTATCGTGGTCGCCCTGGACGCCTACGGCCCCATCACCGACAACGCCGGCGGTATTGCCGAGATGGCCGAACTCCCGGCCAGCGTGCGCGACATTACCGACCCGCTGGACGCCGTGGGCAATACCACCAAAGCGGTGACCAAGGGCTACGCCATCGGCTCGGCCGGCTTGGCCGCGCTGGTCTTGTTTGCCGACTACACCCACAAGCTTGAAGGCCTGGGCGCACACGTCAAGTTCGACCTGAGCGATCCCAAAGTCATCATTGGCCTGTTCATCGGCGGCCTGATTCCCTACCTGTTCGGTGCCATGGCCATGGAAGCTGTGGGTCGCGCCGCCGGGGCCGTGGTGGTGGAAGTGCGGCGCCAGTTCCGCGACATCAAGGGCATCATGGACGGCACCGGTAAGCCGGAGTACGACACCGCAGTGGACATGCTGACCACCGCAGCGATCAAGGAAATGATGGTCCCCAGCCTGCTGCCAGTAGTCGCGCCCATCGTGGTCGGCCTGGTGCTCGGGCCAGCTGCCTTGGGTGGCCTGTTGATGGGCACTATCGTGACCGGCTTGTTTGTGGCCATTTCCATGTGCACCGGCGGCGGCGCGTGGGACAACGCCAAGAAATACATCGAAGACGGCCACCACGGCGGCAAAGGCTCTGAGACGCACAAAGCGGCTGTCACCGGCGACACGGTAGGCGACCCCTACAAGGACACCGCCGGCCCGGCGATCAACCCCTTGATCAAAATTATCAATATCGTGGCCCTGTTGATCGTGCCCGTCATGATGTCCATCCACGGGGTCTGATCGCCAGAAAATAAGCAGCTCCCAGCTTGAAAAAGCCCGCTCTGGCGGGCTTTTTTTTGACCAGCCCCGGCACCCTTGCTGTCCGATACCATGCAGGCATGAAAATTCTGGCGATCGATGACCACGAACTGGTGCGCGAAGGCTTGCGCCACGTTCTGCATATGTTGGGCGATGGCATCGACGTCATCCAGGCCGATAACGCGCAGCAAGCCTTTTTGGTTTTGATATCCCACCGCGATTTGGATCTGATTTTGCTGGACTACCATCTGCCCGATATGACGGGGCTCGAAATGCTGCAGCAGCTTGGGCGGCGCGCACCCGAGGTACCGGTTCTGATGATCTCGGGCATGGCCAATGCCCAATTGATGCGGCAGGTGCTGACTGCCGGGGCCGCCGGGTTCATCAGCAAGTCCAACTCCAGCGCTGCACTGCTCAAAGCCATCAAGGTCGTGCTGGATGGTGGCATCTACACGCCAAAGGATTTACGTGATCTCGAAGGGCTCATTGTGGACGGCACCATGCCCAAACGCGCCTCGCTCTCCCGCACGCAAGAGCGGGTTTTCCGCTGCATGATTGATGGCATGAGCAACCGTGACATTGCGCACAAGCTCGATATTGGCGAAGAAACGGTGAAGTCGCACGTGTCATCCATCCTGCGCCACTTTGATGTGCAGAACCGCACCCAGGCTGTATTGGCCGGAGTCAACTACGGATTCAGACCGGGTATCTGACGCACTGCTTCCCCCGTGCGCAAGCGGCGCAACCAGGCACGCAACTTGGCCGGGCGCACCGGCTTGTCCAGCACGACGACCCCCTGCTCCTGCCATTGCGCGCGCAGCACTGCTTCGCCAGGACCGCCAAACAAGCAGGCCGCAACTCGGGTGCCGCACTGGTGGCTGACTGCGGCAAGCGCGCCGGTCTCAGCCCCCACCGCTGTCCCCGGTTTCGCCGCATCCAAACCGACCGGACCAGCCAGGGAAAAGTCACACAACACCACGCCAGGGACGAAATCTTCATCCTTCATGCGCAAAAGCGCCGGTGCCAGGGCCGGTTCCGCCATCACGGTGCAGCCCCAGGAAACCAGCAAATCCCGCGTGGCGGCGCGCAGGCTGTCGTCGGGCTCCAACAACAGCACGCGCAGGCCTGCCAAATCCGCCAGAGGCGCAGCCGCGGAGGCCGGCTCAGTTGGCCGACCCGGCTGCGGCTGCGTACGACGCGTCTGTGCAATCGGCAGCGTCACCGAAAAGCGGGCCCCGCAGCCCAGTGCCGAGCGCAAAGACAAGGCAGCACCCAGGACGTCAGCGGTGCGCGCCACGATATTCAGCCCCAGTCCCATGCCCTTGGACACATCCGAGCTCTCGCCATCGACCCGGTAAAACTCCTGGAAAATTTGCACGTGGTGGGCCGGATCGATGCCGCGTCCACTGTCCAGCACATCAATGCGTACGCCGGTCCCGTCGTGCACTTTGCGGCAAACAATCAGCACGGCACCCTGGTTGGTGTAGCGCAGGGCGTTGTGGCCCAGGTTCATCACCACCCGCTGCAGTAGGGCAGGGTCGGTCAGGGCCCACAAATTCGTAGGACGCACACGCAAGCGCAAACCCTGGGCACGGGCTTGCGCAGACAACGCGGCACGCACTGCCTGGAAGGTGTGCTCTACCGGGTGCGCCTGGAAATCGGCCTTGACCGCGCCGGCCTCGAGTTGGGACAGATTCAGCAAGCCATCCAGCAAATCCTGCATGGACTGCACCGCCAACTCCAGGTTGTCAACCAAAGCGTCGGCACCGCTGCCCAGAGGTAACTGCCCCAAGCGGGCAATGAATAAGCCCATGGCATGCATGGGCTGGCGCAGATCATGGCTGGCGGCCGCAATAAAACTCGACTTCGCCCGGGTGGCTTTTTCCGCCTCTTCTTTGCGAAGACGCAGCTCACGGGTCACATCGGAAACCAGCTCCTCAAGCTCCTCCTTGCCCCACTGCAAGCGCTGGCCAATGGCGCTCAGCGTGCGGTAACTCGGTGCCAAGGGCCCATTGGCGCGTGCCAGCACCGCAATCTGGGAGAAATCATTGTTCTCAAGGCTTTGGATGGCTGCGTTCAGGCGCGCCGCCTGCATGCGCTCACGCCGCACGGCACGCCATGCCACCAGCCCGCTGAGGCCACACGCCAGTGCCAACCATGCAATTACCCATTCCCGCAACAAGGCCACCCTCTTCTATTCAGCGGTTCGTCGTGCGCACCGCAGACGACGAACACGGTTCACAATAAGCCCCATGGCCGAAAATTCCACACCCCGCATTGTCCACCTGGTGGACCAGCGCACGCGCCGCATGCCCACACCCGCAGCCGCGCTGGAACCAGCCACCCGCATGCTGGCCAGCGGACACCTTCAGGATCGCCTACACCGCCCATTGCATGACCTGCGCATCAGCGTGACCGACCGCTGCAATTTCCGCTGCAGCTATTGCATGCCCAAGGAAGTTTTCGATAAGGATTATGTCTACCTGCCGCAGTCGGACTTGCTCAGTTTTGAGGAAATCAGCCGTATCGCGACCCAATTCGTTGCCCACGGAGTCGAAAAAATCCGGCTCACCGGTGGCGAACCGTTGCTGCGCAAAAACCTGGAGGTGCTGGTTGCGCAACTGGCTGCTTTGCGCACCCCGCAGGGCAAACCGCTGGACCTGACGCTGACCACCAATGGTGCGCTGCTGGCGCGCAAGGCAGCCTGCCTGCGGGCTGCGGGCCTGCAGCGCGTCACCGTCAGCCTGGACGGCCTGGACGACGCAGTGTTCAAGCGCATGAACGACGTCGATTTCCCGGTCTCGGACGTATTGCAGGGCATTGCGGCCGCCCAGGCCGCAGGCTTGGGGCCCATCAAGGTGAACATGGTGGTCAAGCGCGGCACCAATGACCACGAGATCCTGCCCATGGCACGGCATTTTCAGGGAAGCGGCGTGGTGCTGCGCTTCATCGAATACATGGATGTGGGCGCCACCAACGGCTGGCGCATGGACGATGTCTTGCCCTCCAGCGCCGTGGTCGCGCGTATCCAGGCTGCCATGCCGCTGGTGGCGCTACAGGCCGCGCAAGCGGGTGAGACCGCGCAGCGCTGGGGCTATGCGGGCGCGAACGGGCAGCACGACCCACGCTTAGGCGAAATCGGCGTGATCAGCAGCGTCACGCAGGCTTTTTGCGGCGACTGCAGCCGCGCGCGCCTGTCGACCGAAGGCCAGCTCTACCTGTGCCTGTTTGCCAGCCAGGGCTATGACCTGCGCAGTCTGGTGCGCGCCGGTGCCGATGACGCTGACCTGGCCAGCGCAATTGCCCATATTTGGCGAGGCCGCGAGGACCGCTACTCCGCACTGCGCGCGGCCTTGCCGCCCGACCAAGGCGCGGGCACCAGCGCGCAAAGGGTGGAAATGAGCTACATCGGAGGCTGACCCGGCATGTCCCCGACGTCCGCCATAGCCGCTGGCCCGGCCATCCGCGCCGACCAGGTATGTGCTGTGGTGCTGGCCGGGGGCGAGGGCCGGCGCATGGGCGGGGTGGACAAAGGCCTGCAAGTCTTGCGTGGCCAACCCTTGGCCCGCCACGCATTGCAACGCCTGCAACAGCAGACACTGGGCGTGCCCCGCACCCTGGCCATCAACGCCAACCGCAGCCAGTCGGTCTACGCCAACTGGGGCTTCCCGGTGTGGACTGACACTGTGGGTGGTTTTGCCGGACCGCTGGCCGGTTTCCATACCGCCTTGGAACATTGCGCCGCCACGCATGACTACCTGCTGACCGTGCCCTGCGACTCACCCCAGTTTCCGCTGGATCTGCTGGCGCGACTGGCGCAGGCGCTTGCAGCGAACCAGGCCAACGTCGCCATGGCCTGCGCCCCGGACGGACCGCAGGACCGCAGCGTGCGCAGGCAACCCGTGTTTTGCCTACTGAAAACCAGTCTCTATGCCAGTTTGACGCAGTTCCTGCACGAAGGTGGACGCAAAATTGACGCGTGGACGCAGGTGCAGCGGCAGGTGGAGGTGGCATTCAATCTTGCGCACGATGACCCGCGCGCATTTTTCAACGCCAATACCCTGGCCGACTTGCACATGCTGGAAGACCCGGCTACCAGCCACTCATGAAAAGCCTGGAATACATTGCCGCCGCGTTAGAGGGCTACGACCCGCAGGCCCTGCCCGCCCACACAGTGAACGCGTTTTTGACCCAGCTGGTGCCCACGCCGACCCGTACCGAAACCATCCCTCTGTTGCAGGCGCTGGGCCGGGTGCTGGCCGACGATGTGATCTGCCCCATCAACGTCCCCGATCACGACAACTCGGCGATGGACGGCTATGCCTTTGATGGCCGCCAATTGCGCGCGAACGCACCCCTGTCGCTGCGGGTGGTGGGAACGGCGCGCGCCGGCGCGGCGTATGGCGGGACGGTTGGCGCGGGGCAGTGCGTCAAGATCATGACCGGCGCGGTGATGCCCGCCGGACTGGATACCGTGGTTCCCCAGGAGCTGGTGACTGCGGGAGACGGTGCGGTCACTCTTGCGCCGGGGGTGGTGGGCTGCGGCGACAACCGGCGGTTCGCAGGCGAGGATCTGCGCCGGGGCAGTGCAGCGCTCACCCGCGGCGCCCGCATCACGCCTGCAGCGCTGGGCCTGATTGCCAGCCTGGGGCTGGCAGAGGTCCGGGTTTTTGCGCGCCTGCGGGTTGCGTATTTCAGCACTGGCGATGAAATTCTGAGCCTGGGTGAGGCTCCGCGCGAAGGGGCGGTCTTTGACAGCAACCGCTACACGGTATTCGGGATGTTGCAGCGCATGGGTATTGATGTGCTGGATCTGGGCGTCGTGCCCGACCAACCCGCAGCACTTGAAGCCGCATTCAGCCGCGCTGCGCGCGAGGCCGATGCCACCATCACCAGCGGCGGAGTCAGCGTGGGCGAGGCCGATCACACCAAGGCCATGATGCGCAAACTAGCGTGCAGCGCGCCCGACGGCAGCGGCGGTGGCGTGGTGTTCTGGCGCATCGCCATGCGCCCGGGCCGTCCGATGGCGGTCGGGCGCATCGGGCACAAGCCGCTGTTCGGCCTGCCCGGCAACCCGGTGGCGGTCATGGTGACCTTTTTGGCCTTTGTCCGTCCGGCGCTGTGGCAGATGATGGGAGCCGATGCCAACGAGCCACCGTTGCTGCAAGCCCGCAGCAGCGAGGCCATCCGCAAAAAACCCGGACGTACCGAATACCAGCGCGCCATCGTCAGCAGCGACAGCGCCGGGGCGCTGACGGTGCGGACCACGGGGCAGCAGGGCTCAGGGGTTCTGCGCTCCATGGTGCAGGCCAATGGCCTGCTGGTACTGGCCCACGACCAGGGCAATATCCAGGTCGGGGATACCGTCAGCGTGATGCTGTTTGACGGGGTGATGTAGCGCCGGCTCAGGCCACGTCCATGGCCAGCTTGACGCCTTGGTTGGCCAGCGCGTCGGCGCGCTCGTTGCCCGGATCGCCCGCATGGCCTTTGACCCAGCGCCAATCGATGCGGTGTCCGCCGGTGGCCACGAGTTCGTCAAGTCGTTGCCATAGGTCCACGTTCTTGACCGGCTGTTTCGAAGCCGTCCTCCAGCCCTTGGCTTTCCATCCGGGCAGCCACTCGGTAATACCCTTGAGCACGTACTGGCTGTCCAGATGCACTGTGACAGCGCAGGGACGTTTGAGCGCCGCCAACGCCTGAATAACCGCCATCATCTCCATCCGGTTGTTGGTGGTGCCCAGCTCGCCGCCACACAACTCCTTGCGGGTGCCATCGGCGGCGCAGAGCAAGACACCCCAGCCACCAGGTCCCGGATTGCCTTTGCAGGCTCCGTCTGTGTACATCACGACTTCATTCATGGGGCATTCCGTGTTTTCCGGTTTCCAAATGGCTGGCGACGGGGGCGGCCTGCGTAGAGCGTTTTGGTGCGGGCTTCCACGCGGGTGTCAGCACGCGCATGCCGCGCACCCGCTTGACGCCGACCACCAGGTAGCACGCGCCCAGAACCGGCCACCAGCGCGCACCCCAGCGCTCCATAAAGCCCCAGCGACCCAGCCATTTCGCGCTGCGCACAGGCGGCACATAACAGCCAAATTGCACGCGCTCAGTGTCAAAACTGAGCAGCCGCAACCAGTCACGCAAACGCCAGTGCCCGATGACTTCTTCTGCCCGCGGCAAATACAGCGGGCCCCACTGTCCGCGCAAGCCCACACGCCGCAGCAGCATGCCCAGACCCTGGCGCAATGTCCACAAGCTGACCGGGTTGAGGCCGCAAATCACCACGCGCCCTTCCGGCACCAGCACGCGCTCCACCTCGCGCAAGGTCGCATGGGGATCGATGCTGCTCTCCAGGGTGTGGGGCAAGACCAGGAGGTCCAGACTGGCGGCGGGAAAAGGTAAGGCGGCAAAGTCAGTGAGCAGGGCGCAACGCAGCGGTGCGACGGCGTCGGGTTGCTGATCGGCACGCCAGCGGTGCGGCATGCGGTTGCTGCGCAAGGCGTCTAATACGGGGACTCCAAGCTGCAAAGCGTGGAAACCGAATGCGTCGGCCACCGCTGCATCCATGTGGTGCTGCTCCCAGTCCAGCAGGTAGCGGCCCACAGGCGTGGCCAGCCATTCCTGCAAACCTATAATTTGTTCGTCCATGAAACCTATTTACTTGCCCGTTTGGGAACCCGGCCATCCCAATCTTTCGGGGCATTCTATTCACCTGCCAGCGAAGTCAAGTCAGTGCACTTTCGGCGCTTGCTGCGCTGGCGCTTCGGTTACGGCACACCCAGACACTCTATGCATTTTTTTGTGATGAAACATTTCATGGCCAACCGGCTTGTCGGACTGACGCTGCTGATGCTGGCGGGTGGCACAGCGTTGGCGCAAAGCGAGCCCGATGCACTGCCCCCGCCCACCAACCTGGAGGGCACGAGTCGACGGGTGGCGACACTGGAGGCGCCATCCGAAATCTGGGACCGCATCCGCACCGGGTTCGCCATACCGGATCTGGACACCGCCCAGGTGCGCGAGCGCGAAGTCTGGTACGCCAGCCGTCCTGACTACCTCTACCGCATGACCGAACGCTCGCGAAAATACCTGTTCCACATCGTCGAAGAACTGGAACTGCGCGGCATGCCTACCGAGCTGGCACTGCTGCCCTTTGTGGAAAGTGCGTTCAATCCCCAAGCGGTATCTACCGCCAAGGCCGCGGGCATGTGGCAGTTCATGCCGGCCACCGGCAAGTCTTTCGAGCTCAAACAAAACGTCTTCCGCGACGACCGCCGCGACGTATTAGCCAGCACCCGCGCAGCGTTGGACTACCTTCAAAGGCTCTACGGCATGTTTGGCGACTGGCATCTGGCGCTCGCCGCCTACAACTGGGGTGAAGGCAATGTGGGACGCGCCATCGCCCGCAACCAGCAGCGCGGGCTGGGCACCAGCTATCTGGACCTCCCCATGCCAGCGGAAACCCGGCTCTATGTGCCTAAGTTGCAGGCCATCAAGAACATCGTGGCGCAGCCGCAGACCTTCAATTCACAATTGCCGGCAATCGGCAACCACCCGTATTTCACCAGTGTGCCGATCAGTCGCGACATCGACGTCACGCTGGCCGCCAAGCTGGCGCAGATCCCTCTGGATGATTTCAAGGCGCTGAATCCTTCAGCCAGCAAGCCGGTCATTCTGGCTGCGGGCAAGCCCTACATCCTGCTGCCCTGGGACAACGCGGAGGTGTTTCAGAACAATCTGAACGGCTTCGCCGGTGCCCGGCTGGCGAGTTGGACGGTATGGGTGGTACCCCAAACCATGACCGTGGCGGCAGCGGCCAAACGGGCAGGGATGGGCGAGCAGCAGCTGCGTGAAATTAACGGCATTCCGGCGCGCATGCTCATCGGCGCCGGTTCGTCGCTGTTGGTGCCACGCGGAGCTAAGCTGGAACAGGATGTCACAGGGAAAGTGGCTGACAACGGCCAGCTGTCGCTAGCCCCTGAAATCGTGCTCAAGCGCACGGTGGTTAAAGCCGGTAAAAAAGATACGGTAGCCAGTATCGCCAGTCGCTACAAAACCACACCCGGCAATGTCGCGCTATGGAATCAGGTCAGCGCGTCTGCAAGTTTTAAGGCTGGTCAAAAAATCATCGTATTCTTGCCTGCCAAAGCCGAGAAAAAAGGCGGCCGGGTCAAAAAGACGGCGACCGTCACACGCGATAAAAAATCCGGCTGATCCGATGCGCCGCCTCAGCGGTAGCCCAGGAAAAGAATCGCCACATTGGTTAAAAAGGCGCCGGTCCACACCAGACTGCGCGCATGGGCCATGCCACCGACATACAGGCCGGTGTACACAATCCGCAGCGTGATAAACAAGGCCGCGAGCAGGTCCAGCCAGTCCGCATCCGCGCTGAGTTGATGGGCGATGAGCACGGCCCCGATAAAAAACGGCAAGGCCTCAAAGCTGTTGGCTTGCGCGGCGTTAGCGCGGGCACGCCAGGCACTTTGACGGGCCAGCCAGTCGCGGGGGTTGCGGTTGTCGTAGCCGCCCTCGCTCAGGGGCACAAAGCGACCGGACTTGGCGATACCGGCGCAAACAATGGGCAAGACTGCTGCGGCCAAAACGCACCAGTAAGCCAGAGAAAAATGGGGCATGGGGGCTCCTCCTGAATACGCGCTAACGGCGATCGACCAGCGCGTGCGCGATGGTACCGAGATCCACATATTCCAATTCACTGCCCACTGGCACGCCGCGCGCCAGGCGGGTCGGGCGCAAGCCGCGGGCTTTCAAGCCTTCGCTGATGACGTGGGCGGTGGCCTCTCCCTCAGCGGTGAAATTGGTAGCCAGAATGACTTCACGCACCACCCCGTCGCAGGCACGTGCAAACAAGGCCTCAATACCGATGTCTTTGGGGCCGATGCCGTCCAGCGGGCTGAGCTTACCCATGAGCACAAAGTAAAGGCCCTGGTACGCCTTGGTGCGCTCCAGTGCGGCCTGATCGGCCGGGGTTTCCACCACGCACAAAAGGCTGGCGTCGCGCTGCGGGTTGGCGCACACCGTACACAGGCTGGATTGGGAAAATGTATTGCAACGCTGACAATGCTGCACATGCTCCGCCGCATGCAGCAAGGCGCGCCCCAGTTGCTGCGCTGCAGCGCGGTCGTGTTGTAGCAGGTGAAACGCCATACGCTGTGCCGACTTCTGCCCCACCCCCGGCAGGCGGCGCAAGGCGGCGATCAAACCCTCCAGCGCCGCGCCGTCGCTACCAGCCGCGTGTGGCTCCACCTTAGAACGGCAGCTTCATGCCGCCGGGCAGGCTGGGCATACCGGCGGTGACCTTGCCCATCTTGGCGTTGCTGGTCTCCTCCACAGCACGCGCCGCCGCGTTAAAGGCGGCGGCTACCAGGTCTTCGAGCATGTCTTTGTCATCGACCAGCAGACTGGGGTCGATCTGCACGCGCCGGACCTCGTGCTTGCAGGTCATGGTGACTTTGACCAGGCCGGAGCCCGCCTCGCCGCTGACCTCGATGCTGCCGAGTTCTTCCTGCGCGCGCTTCATGTTGTCCTGCATGGCCTGCGCCTGCTTCATCAGGCCGGCAAGTTGTCCTTTGTTGAACATGGGGAAATTCCTTAAGGGTCAATAAAACGGGGATGCGTCCGGCAGGTTACAGCGGCTGGATCGAGCCTGGGACGATTTTCGCCCCAAACTCGCGCACCATGCGCTGCACAAAAGGGTCAGCCTCGATGAGCTGTCGGGCGGCATCCATGCGGCCCTGGCTGGCCGCGCTGTTGCGGCGCGCCGGACAGTCACTGACGCGGCCGATTTCCACCGCCAGTTCGACGGCATAACCCGCAGCCTGCAGGGCTTGGGCCAAACGCTCGCGGCTACTGGTCTGGTTGAGTGATTCGCGCTCCACCCGCAACAACCACAGCCCCTCATCGCGCGCCAGCAATTGCGACTGCAAAGCCAATTCGCGCGCCATGGCATTCACGGCTGCGCTGTCGACCAGGGCTTGCACCACGCCGTGCCAGAAATCGCCCTCCGGCGTCGGTTGCAGTCCCGCAGTGGCCACGGGTTCGGGCTCGGCCGTCGTGGCACTGCGCACCGGGATACCTACCAGCCGGGTCGGCAGGGTCGGCACAGCTGGAAGCCGCAGCGCGCCCTCCAACGCCTGTACGTCACCCGCAGAAACGTGCTCTGCGGCCATGTCTCCGGCCCAGACTGCTTCTAGTGGCTGGCCTTGTTTGTCACGTTCCAAGTCGATTTCCTGCCACACCGCATCACCGGAATCCGGGTCAGCGGCACCCGGCGCTTCAGGTTGCAGTCGCGCACTGTCGCGCACGGGCACACGCTTTCCCGGTGGTGCGTGCGGACTATTCAGACTTTTTTTTTCCTGCGTGGCCTGCCAACCATGCACAGCGACAACCGCCGGCTTGAAGGCCAGCAAGCGCAGCAAAACCATGGTCAGGGCGGCATATTCGTCGGGGGCCAGGCCGAGATCAGCGCGACCGTGCAGACACAGGCTGTAGAGCAACTGGGTTTCATCAGGTGGTAGCAGTGCGGCTAGTTGCGCAATACGTGCGGCGTCGGGGTCGCTGTCCTCATCTACGCCAGCGGCAGCGACCTGCCACACCGCCATACGCTGCAACACTGCGGCCATGTCTTCTAGCGCAGATGCAGCGCTCAAGCCGTGGGTGCGCAGCACTTCGCACAGCGCGCAAACCGCCGCACCATCGCCCTGCGCCAAAGCGTCGATGAGCTGGAACACATAAGACTGGTCCACGCTGCCCAGCATCTGGCGCACCATGGCCTCATCCAGCCGGCCAGCGCCAAAAGCAATCGCCTGATCGGTCAGGCTCAGGGCGTCACGCATGGAGCCGCGCGCTGCACGCGCCAACAGCCGCAGGGCACCTGCATCGAAGGCAATCTGCTCCGCCGCCAAAACGTGCTCCAGATGTTCGCGCACCGTCTCGGGCGCCATGGGTCGCAGGCTGAACTGCAGACAGCGCGAAAGCACGGTGACCGGCACTTTTTGCGGGTCGGTGGTGGCCAGCACAAACTTGAGGTACTCCGGCGGCTCCTCCAGCGTTTTGAGCATGGCGTTGAAAGCGTGCCCGGTCAGCATGTGCACCTCGTCGATCATGAAGACCTTGAAGCGCCCCTGCACCGGTTTGTACACCGCCTGCTCCAGCAGGGCCTGTATTTCGTCAACGCTGCGGTTGGATGCCGCGTCGAGTTCGGTGTAGTCCACAAAGCGCCCGCTATCGATATCGACACAGGCCTGGCACACCCCGCAAGGCGTGGCGGTAATGCCGCCCTGCCCGTCGGAACCCACACAGTTGAGCGATTTGGCCAGTATCCGCGCCACGGTGGTTTTGCCTACGCCGCGCGTTCCGGTGAACAAATAGGCGTGGTGCAAACGCCCCGACCCCAGCGCGTTGGACAGCGCCTGCACCACATGGCCCTGCCCCACCATTTCCGCAAAATTGCGCGGACGGTATTTGCGGGCGAGCACAAGGTAGGACATGGCGGGATTCTAAGAGCCGCACCCGCGCCAGTCGGGGCATACAATCTCCCTCGACGGGCCTTCCCGCATGGTGAAGCGGCCAACCGGGTCAGGTGGGGAACCAAGCAGCCCTAACTGCAGAGCCAGTGCCGGGGTCAAGGCTCGTCACCTTTTTTCAGCCGCCGCACCGGTGGGCGAATCCCCACTGCAACCCGGAACCCCGCGCTATGTCTTCCCCCATCGGTCGATTGACACCCCGGGCTGCTCTTCTGTTGTGTCTGCCACCGCTTTTTTGGGCCGGTAATGCCCTGGTCGGGCGCATGGTCTACACGCTGATTTCACCCATGACTCTGAATTTTTTACGCTGGGTGCTGGCCGGGTTGTTGTTGTTGCCGCTGGCGCGCTGGGTACTGCGCTCTGATAGCGCCTTGTGGTCACACTGGCGCCGCTACGCGCTGTTGGGGCTGCTGGGAGTGGGGTGCTACAACAGCTTTCAATACCTGGCTTTGCAAACCTCCAGTCCGATCAACGTGACCCTGGTCGCATCGAGCACGCCGGTGTTCATGCTCGCCATCGGCGTTCTTTTTTTCGGGCAAAGCCTGCGCAAACCACAACTAATCGGCGCGGTACTGTCCGTCGTGGGAGTGCTGCTGGTGTTGTGCAGGGGCGACGTCCCCGCCTTGCTCCAGGTGGAACTGGTTTTGGGTGATATTTTCGTGTTGCTGGCTACCGCCTGCTGGGCCGCCTACAGCTGGTTGCTCAGTGTGACGAAAGACCCAGCCACGGTACGGGGGGATTGGGCAGCATTCTTGTTGGCACAAATCGTCTTTGGCTTGTTCTGGTCAGGTAGCTTCACGGCGACCGAGTGGCTGACGCAACAGGCCCATGTGGACTGGGGCTTGCCGCTTCTGGCGGCGCTGGTGTACGTCGCCGTATTTCCCGCCTTGCTAGCCTACCGTTGCTGGGGCCTGGGCGTACAGGCGGCAGGACCAAACATCGCCGGTTTTTTCGCCAACCTCACGCCGCTGTTTGCCGCCCTGTTGTCGGCACTGGCGTTGGGCGAATGGCCGCAGTGGTACCACATGGCGGCTTTTGCGCTGATTGTGGGCGGCATCGCCGTGTCTTCGCGTTCAGCGAAGCGTTGAGCGGAAACAGGGCGCATGCAGCCCGCAGTGGATTTACTTCTTCGGTTTGTTGAACCAGTTAGCCAACATGAAAAACAGGGCCAGAAACCACAAGATCAACAGAATATGGTGAACTTTCATGAGGACTCTCCTTGAAAAAAGGCAGGGTTGGCTGCGGGGCGGGAACGTAACAGGGGAACCATAGCCACCATCGTGATCAGCAGCAGAACGACTTCCAGCACGTACACCGACAGGTACCCGGTAGCTGAGTTGGTCACATGGGCCACAAGATCGCGCATGATACCGCCCCAGGCTACCGCGACGCCCGCAGCGGTGGCCTGCACGGCGCCCCACGCGCCCAGGGCCAGACCGGCTTGGTCTTTGGGGGCGAGATTCATGGTTGCCGTCAAGGTGCCGTGGCCAAAAATGCCGGCGCCGAAACCGATCAGCAGGGTCCCAAAAACAAACATCCACACGGTACCGGTAAGCCCCGAACCGATGACCAACAAGAAAGCCGGTACACCGACAAAGGTTCCCCACATCGCCATGCGAAATGGATCAAAGCCCTGGCTGAGCACGCGCGACGCCCATGCGAACCCAGCCAAGCCACCCAGGGCCAGCGTGGCGGTTAATGCGGTGGTGACGCCCACTGTCAAATTCAGGATCTCGCCCCCGAACGGCTCCAGCAGCACATCTTCCATGGTAAACGCCATGGTCCCCAGGCCCACTGCGATCAGACGCCGCTTGGCGCTCTCGCCCTTCGTGAAACGGCTCCAGGCCTGCACGAAATCCTGATCGGTCTGTACTGCGGCCGCGCGGGGCGCGGCAATGGTTTCCTGCTTCCATACCGCAATGCCATTGAGCACCATGGTGAACACCGCAGCGCCTTGGATCACCCGAATCAGTGCGCCCGGGCTGAAGTCGCGCAACAGGTAGCCAAACAGCAGGGCACTGAAGACCATACCGGCGAGCAGCATCACGTACATCAGACCCACCACTTTGGGCTGGTCTTCGACCGGAGCCAGGTCGGTGGCCAGCGCCAGACCCACGGTCTGGGTGGTGTGCAAACCGGCACCAACCAACAAAAAGGCCAGCGCGACGGCCACTTGTCCGACCCAGCCCGGAACGCTCGCCGACTGGCCGGCACCCGCCAACACCAACAAAGCGAAAGGCATAACGGCCAACCCACCGAACTGAATCAGGCTGCCCATCCAAATATAAGGAACCCGCCGCCAGCCGATGGCCGACACATGCTTGTCGGAGCGGTATCCGATCACCGCGCGAAAAGGGGCAAAAATGAGCGGCATAGCGACCATGACCGCCACCAGGGATGCCGGCACCTTCAACTCGACAATCATCACGCGGTTGAGGGTGCCAATCAGCAGCACCAAAGCCATACCGACCGAAACCTGGAACAGGGCCAGCCGCATCAGGCGGCCCAATGGCAAATCTTTGGACGCCACATCCGAAAAGGGCAGCAAGCGCACCCACCAGGGCTGTTGCGGCGTCTCGGGCGCGTCGTGCGTGAAGCTAGTCATACGAAAAATGGACCGGGAACAGGTTCCCGGTCCACGACGTAAGACATAAACCGAAGTTGACGTCTATCAGGCCGAATCAATCGGCATTTGAACAACAACTGCCGCCGTTGCTGCCTTGCCATTGAGAAAGGCCTTTACCCACGTGGTATTCAGCGTGAGTGCCAAGTGCACCGAGAACGATGCAATGGCAACAGCAGCGATGAAGATGGGAATCCCAACCGTAGGTTTAACCACAGTCCAAAGTTTTCCATAAATCATGGTGCTCTCCTTTTACTTGAGCCAAGGGGAATAGATGTACGCCAGCAAATGGGCCAAGGCAGCAATCATTCCGAAGATTTGCGTGCCTTGAATCAGGTGCCGGTGTATTTCTTCCGATTGGGCGTCGGTCAGGCCGGATGGCCCTACGCTATCTGACATAGTTTTGACTCCTCAATAGACCTACACATCCGTGCTCTACCCGCACGGTGGGTTTACGGCCCCTATGGCCGCAAATTTTGTCTGCTTGCAGTGTAGTCTATTTGTGACATTCATAAGTGTCAATAAAAAATGACGTTTATTTTTCCCTTTTTGTCATCCGGCTTTAAGGGTGTGCCCCCATTACTGCGGCGTTGCACGGGTCAAAAAGCTGCTGGCCCCCTGCCCCGCCTGTCGCCCCGTGGCCAGGCAGGCATGCAGCAAATAGCCGCCGGTCGGTGCCTCCCAGTCCAGCATTTCACCGGCACAAAAAACGCCCGGCAAGCGGGTCATCAGTTGCGGGCTTAGCGCCTCAAAGCGCACTCCGCCCGCGCTACTGATCGCCTCATCCAGCGGGCGCGCGCCCGCCAGACGAATGGGCAAAGCCTTGATGGCTGCTGCCAGCGCGGCAGCATCGTTAAAAACCGACTTGGGCACCACCTCATGCAACAAGGCGCTCTTGATTCCATCCAAGCGCAAGCGGCTCTTCAGATGGCTTGCAAGCGAACGCCCACCGCGCGGGTGGCTGATTTCGGCGCGCACCCTTTGCGCAGAGAGGTCAGGCAGCAAATCCAGCAGGAAACCGGCATGCCCATCGCGCCTCAGCGCATCACGCAGCAATGCGCTAGCGGCGTAGACCAGACTGCCCTCCACGCCGGTGGCTGTGGCCACCATCTCACCCTTGCGCCGCCAGGGCGCGCCATCCGGAGTGACACCCGGCGCAGCGGGCAGTTCAAGGGCCACGGTTTTCAGGGGCTGTCCGGCAAAGTGCTGGGCAAAAAAGGGGCTCCAGCCACCCACTACGTCGAATCCGCAATTGGAAGGCAACAGAGGCGCGACATCAACACCCCCGCCCTGTAACTGGGACACCCAGGCACCATCCGAGCCCAGCCGGGCCCAGCTAGCACCACCCAAAGCCAGCACCACGGCACGGGCCTGCACGGACACCGGGCCACCCGGCGTCGAAAAAATCCAGCGCTGCGCAGCGTCCCACCCGGTCCAGCGGTGGCGCATGTGCAGCACAACGGGGTGCCCTGTGGCCGGGTGCCGCAGGCGGTGCAGCCACGCGCGTAGCAAAGGGGCGGACTTCATATCGGTTGGAAAGATGCGCCCGGAGCTGCCGACAAAAGTGTCCAGCCCCAGGTCTTGCACCCATTTGCGCAGCGCCTCGGCGTTGAAGTCCTCCAGCATCGGCGCGATCACCCCGCTGCGCGCACCATAGCGGCTGGCAAAGATCGTCGCAGGTTCCGCGTGGCTGATATTGAGTCCCCCCTTACCCGCCAGCAAAAATTTGCGCCCCACCGATGGCATGGCGTCACACACGTGCACCAGATGACCCTGGGCCTGCAAGACCTCGGCCGCCATCAGGCCAGCAGGGCCCGCACCGATCACAAGCGCGGGAATGTCCCATGCCGGCGCATCGAAAGCGGAAGCATCAGTCGGGGGAGTCAGCGGAATCGGAGGAGTCGGTGAGGAGTTCAATGCATGCGCCCTGTGGGGTGAGAAAAGCCGCGCGCACGGTGGCTTGCGGGTAGGCGCGGGCCACCGCATCGCGGTAGCTGCGGAGTTGGGACAGTAGTGTGGCGTCCTGCCCGGGCACTGGGGCGGATTTGTAGTCCAACACCCACCATTGTGCGTTGTCGCGACGCTGAACCAAGCGGTCTATGCGCAGGCTGCGCCCGCTGACCTGGATGCTGACTTCGTTAGCAGCCCAGCTGAGCGCGCCGGGGTCAAAACACCAGGCAGCGGTCCCGCGCAGAATACCCAGAGCCATGGCGTGTGCGGCTTCGCATTGCACGGCGTCCAGCGCAAATTCCACTGTCACAGCGGCCAGATCCGCGGCCGTCCACGGCGCGGCAAGCGCCGCGTGCTGAACCGGCAGCCGTTCAAGCAAGCGGTGCATGGCCTGGCCGGTCAGCGACGCGAGAGTGGGCGGTGCGGCGTTCCCCACTGCACTTTGCTGCGGGCTCAGCACCCGATCCAAGTGGGGCAAAACCGGCAAGTGCACCACGGCCGCAGCGCTGTCGCGCAAGGCTGCACAGGCGGGTAATTCCCTCGGTTCGTCGGCCTGTAGCAAGCCCCGCGGCGACTCCACCGCGTCCTGGGCTCGCAGCAGCGTCCACCAACTCAAGGGATTGGCGTTACGGGGCACCACGCTAGAGATCAGCAAGGTGAACTCGGCACGGGTCAGCGCCACGTACAGCGCGTTGAGCTCCTCGCGCGCCTGCGCCAAGCGGTCCTCGGCCAAGGCCAGCGCTGCGCAGGCAGGAGGCCGGGTAGCGCTGGCCAAAAACACAAAGCGCGTCGGGTGCGCCGCCTCGCCCGGCCATTGCACCAGCGTGCACATGCTATCGGCGCGCTGGGCCTCGCTGTCGGTATCGAGCAGAACCACCACGGGCGCTTCCAAGCCCTTGGCACCATGAACCGTCAGCAGACGCACGGCTCCCTGCACCGCCACCAGAGGGGCGGGGAAGCCACCCGCACGCAACGCCCGCACCAGCGCATACGCATGCACAAAGCGTCCGGCATCCACCTGCAAAGCCGCCAGCAGCAGCGCGCGCAGATGCGCCAGGACTCCGGCGCAGCGTCCAGGCGGCACACACCGAGCGTACTGGGCCAGGACGTCGCACTCTTCAAAAATCTGGCTGAGGGCGTCGTGCGGCGGCAACGTGCGCAAGAGCGTCTGGCAGCGGCTGAGCTGCGCCGCAATGGGAACAAAAAGCTGCAGGTCCGGGGGGGGCTGCGGCCCGAGGCTTTGCAAAGCCTCCAGCCAACCGGGCGCCGCCAGCCCCTGCGCACTGGCCGCCGCACGCAGGCCGCGCACATGCAAGGCGAGCGCTGCAAGCGCCGCGTCGTCCACGCCGAAGACCGGCGATTTAAGCGCCTGCGCCAGTGACAAATCGTGGCCGGGCGAGACCAGTGCATCCACCAGCGACAGCAGGTCCTGCACTTCGGGCACCTCGGCGAGTTCACGCTTTTCCACCTGCTCGGCAGGCACACCCAGCGCGGCCAAGGCCTGCTGCATGAGGCCCAGCCGCTCCCGCTTGCGAGACAGGACCATGATGTCCTGCGCGGCGATGCCGCGCGCTGGGTCGTGCACGGCGGCCGCGATCCAATGCGCCACCTGGGCGCACTCCAGCGCCTTGCGGTTTTCGTCTGCTTCGTAGCGCGGGGCGCTGAGCGAGTCCCGCCAGTGCGGAGCGACCTGCGCAGCAGGGGCAGCTGCCTCGCGCGCAATGGGCGGCAGGGCCAGCACCCGTCCGCTGGCCTGCGACTCGGTGGTGTGGGGCCGAAAGCCCTGGAACTGCCCCACGTCCTGCGCCGCAGAAAAAGTGTGGTTAACGCACGCGAGCACTGCGGGCGCGTTGCGCCGGGTATGGTCGCAGCGCAACAGGGTGCCATCCAGCCCTTGGCGCACATAGTCCATAGCGGCCTTGAAAACCTGCGGCTCGGCTCGGCGGAATCGGTAAATGCTTTGCTTGGGGTCACCCACAATGAAGATCCCCGGCGCATAACCGGCACCGCTGTAGGCCCCCAGCCAGCTCTTGAGCGCCTGCCATTGCAAGGGGCTGGTGTCCTGGAATTCGTCGATCAGCACATGGGTCACCCGGGCATCGAGCCTCTCCTGCACCCAGCCGCTGAGCACGGGGTCGGACATCAGATGCAGGGCGAGCTGCTCCAGGTCGTTCATATCGACCCAGCCGCGCTCGCGCTTGAGCGCGGCGTAGTCCTGCAGCAGGCCCCGGCTCAGGCGCGTCATGCGCTGTTGGTGCGCCCAGGCCTCCTGCTGCTGCTGGGCCGCGCGCACGCGCAGTAAAAGGTCTTGCGCCCGGCGCACATAGTCGATGCCGGGCAGGGTGTCATTGAATTTGCGGGCTTCACCCGCAGCCGTCAGCAGCGCGGCAAACAAACCCTCGGCATCGCCGCTGCTGAGGGCTTTTTCCAGCTTGCCTGCGGCTTGAACAAAAGTATTTTGCGTCGCCGCGCCAAGTGCCCTCGCCGCTGCCCACAACAGATCCTGTGCATCCGCATGGTGCACCCGCTGCGCAGGCGCATCCAGGCCGTCAAAATCCGGGAACTGTGCGCCCACCATCGCCACCGACCCGGCCAGAACCCCCGCTGCATCCGCCAGCGCCAATTCCACCCGCTTAGCCAGCGCGCCCTCCAAGGCTTTTCGCGTGTTGCTGCGGCCATGGGTCTGCAGCAGGGCGACGTAGTCCGCACGGGCGGCCGGATCAGCCGCCACGCGCACCTGAAAGCGCCGCCAGACCTGCGCGATGGCCGGTTTGTCGTCTTCCAGCAGTTCGTACTGGGTCGGCAAACCCAGGGCCGCCAGCTCGCCCAGCGGTGCGCTGGCCGCGATGCTGGCAAACCAGCTATGAAACGTGCGCACCTGCACCGGGCGACTGGCTGAAAGCAGTTGCCGGTGCAATCCGCGCAAGCGCGCCAGATCCTCGGGTCGCGCGTGCGCTCCCATACCACGCGCTGCCAACTCCCGGCGCAACTGCGCGTCATCCGCCCGGCTGAACGCCTCGACCCATTGCAGCAAGCGCGCCCGCATCTCACCAGCCGCTTTTTTGGTGAAGGTGATCGCCAAAATCTCATGCGGCTGAGCCCCATCGAGCAGGGCGCGCAGCATGCGCGAGACCAGCATCCATGTCTTGCCCGCTCCGGCGCAAGCCTCGACCACCACGTTGCGGCGTGGGTCGCAGGCGAGCGCATAAAACTGCTCCCGAGCCACCCGCTGGCCATTGCATTCATACGCCGCCTGCACGTCTGCTCCGCTCATACCGAAGCCCAAAAATCTTTACGGCACAGGCCGCGCGCGGCGCAGTAATCACAGGCAGCGCCCTCGCCTAATGCGGGTAATTCGGCCCCAGCGGCAATGCGCGCCATGTCCGTCTGAATGCCCTGCAGCAGCGCATCGCGGGCCAAGGCAAGATCTTTGGATGCGACCGGCGCCACCTCCCCGCGATCGGACAGATTGAGGTACAGGCCATGAACCGGCTGCGTGCCCAGCAAGGCGGCGTAAAAAGCCATTTGCGTGTCTTCAAGCGGGTTTTTCACCCGGCTTTTGGTTTTTTCCAGGGCTTCGGTTTTGTAATCCAGCACCAAGGCTGTGCCGTCGGGCAAGCGGTCGATTCGGTCCAGACGGCCCTGCATCACCAGCGCCCCAAGCGGCTGCTCGCAGTCCGCTTCGGCGAGCTCAAATCGGGCGCTAACTTCGTGGGTGTGCAGCCACGCCAGATAGGCCTCGCGCAGCTGCGGCCAGCAGGCACGAAAGGGTAAAAATTCGGCCTCGTCCAAGCCATGCTCCAACGCCACCGTCTGCGCAAGTGCGTCCAAGCGGGCACCGCGCTGCGGCAGCGGCAGCAGGTCAGCGCTCTGCCCGGCGTGGAAGCGGCTCAAGACCTCGTGCAACCACAGGCCGAACTCCCGCTTACCCGGATCGACGTCCAGCTCTTCACGGGCGGCCAAGCCCAATTGCCGCACAGCAAAAAAACGGTAGGGGCAATTACGCAGGTCTTCGTACGCGCCTTGGCTCAGGCGAGCAAGGGACAAGTCCGGCGCGCTGGGCCGGGGCCGCGCGACTGGGTGCGGCGCAATCGTCTGCGTCGTTCGGGCGTCCACCCCGGCGGATACACCCGCGCCACCGTCCAGCTGCAGCAATTGCACCAGCGGGCTGGGCTGCTGCGCCTCGCCGGAGGCACTGCTCGTGCGCCAGAACACGGCGCAGCCGGGTTGGGCCAACAGATGGGCCCAGGCGGTGCGCGTGGCGTGCTCCACATCGTCGCGCAGGGGCAGATCCAGCACAGCGCGCTGGCGCGGCGTGAGGATGCCCCCCGCATCGGGCACAAGCTTCAGGTTGTCCGCGTCACAGCCCAGCAACACCACCGCCGCAAAGGGGCGGCCCAGCGTCTGGTTCAGGGGCAGTATCACCACCTCCTCCTGCTCAGGGTAGGGAGGCGAAAAATTGCGGCCTTCCAGGCTGGCCTGCACCCAGGTACTGAAGTCCGCCAGGTCAAGGGGCATGTGTGACCATGGGGCGTCGGCTAGGCCGTGCAGCGCATCGGTCTGCCCCGGCGCGGGTTTCAGCCATAAGGCCTGCAAGACCAGCAAGCCGGCATTGTCGGCCTGCAGGCCCTCCCACATGCCACTGTCTCGTAGGGCGGTATGCAAAACAGCCAACCACTGGCTGAACCGGGCGCGGCCCTGCAAGCCTTCGCGCACCCGGTTGATGCGCTGCAACAGCGCCAGCAACTCGGGCCGCTTGCCCAGCGCCGGGCCGCGCGCGGCATCACGCCAGATCCGGGTCTGGTCCGCACGCAGGCCTGCCTCCAGCGCCGGCACCGAGGGCGCGAAATGGGGTGCCAGCTTGAGCCAGGCCAGCACCGTGTCGCTGCCGGCACTCCAGGCGCTGGCTTTGACCAGCGCCATCACGGCCGCGCCCGCCTGGCTGGTCGAGAGCTTCCAGCCGGTCTCATCGCGCATCTGGACGCCCCGGTAGTGCAGCAAGGCGCGCACCCGGCGGGTCAGCGCGCGGTCCGAAGACACCAGTGCCAGCGGCGTCTGTCCGGCGGCAATCTGGCCCAGCACACAGGCGGCACCGCGTTCGGCCTCGTCGTGGAAGTCGCTGCAGACCTGCACGGTGCATGTACCGACCGGCGCGCTTACTGCATCGGCAGCGGTACCGACCAGAGGCAAGTTGACCCAGCGCGTACCCCACAGAAGGGCAAGAGCCTGTACCAGCGGCTCCGGACCCAGGCCCTGCACCGCGATCACGCAATCCCATTCCTGCAGCCGTACTGGGTCGAACAGCACATCGCTGGCGTAGGCGCAGGTACCCACCCAGGCCAAAGCCACCTGGGCGATGTGCAGCTCCCAGGCCAGGCGCTGCGGATCCATGCCCGCGGCCAATGTGGTGCGGGCGGCATCGGCCCAGGCCTGCCGCTGCGCCGGGGGTCGCGCCGCCGCCAGCGCCGCCAACGTGGTGGCGGTTTCCAGCAGCGCCGGTGCCAGCTGCTGCGCCTGCTCTGTCAGACCGGCTTGGCGCAGCAGGGCGCGGGCGCTCAGGCCGTCCAGCCCGGCGTCAAAGCGCAGGTCGTGCACGCTAGGGGAAAAAAGGCCCAGGGCATCCCGCCAGGTGCCGGTGGTCTCAAAGCGGGGCGCAAACCCATGCGGAAACTGCTGCGCCCAGAGTTGGCGCGTCTGACCGAGTAGCTGCGCGTAGGGCAGCAGCACCAGCGTGCGGGCGGGGTGCGCTCCACGCGCCTGCATCGCCTCTGCCACACGCGCCAGCACGCCGCTGCCGGGCCAGCTCCAAAGGCGGGTGGCGGGATGGTCGTGCGCCTGGTCCAGCCAGCGCCTGCCGGCGTGGGCCGCACTTGTATTCATCGCAGCCATAGCCATATACAAGCGGTAACGGTGCCGCGGGTAAGCGGCTTTCTGTCACAATCTTCGCGATGTATCACCGGGCCACAAGCCCCTGCCATCCCACTGAGGAACCCCAGATGTCCAGCGATTTGATCAAACATATTTCCGATGCGTCTTTCGAGGCCGATGTGCTGCAGTCCGCACAGCCCGTGCTGGTCGATTATTGGGCTGAATGGTGCGGCCCCTGCAAGATGATTGCCCCAATTCTTGACGAGATGGCCACCGCCTACAGTGGCAAGCTGCAAATTGCCAAGATGAATGTGGATGAAAACCGCGAAATCCCCGGCAAATTCGGTATCCGCGGCATTCCTACCCTGATGCTGTTCAAAGACGGCAAGCTCGCTGCCACCAAAGTCGGGGCTTTGAGTAAATCGCAAATGGCCGCGTTCATCGACGAAAACATCAAAGAACAACTGGCCTGAGCGGCCCCTCCGGGGTCTCAGGGTTTGGCCGACTCCGCTGCGCGGCGCATACCGGCCTGCGTCAAAGCTTCCGCAGCCTCAGGCGGCATATAGTTTTCATCGTGCTTGGCCAGCACCTCGCTGGCGCTGAAGCGGCCCTGGACGTCGAGCTTGCCCTGGGCCACAACCCCGCGACCCTCTTTGAATAAATCGGGCAGCATGCCCACGTACACCACTTCCACCTCGTGCATGGTGTCGGTGACGACAAAGCGCACATCCATCCCGGCGCGTTGCAGCGAGCCGTCCTTGACCAGGCCGCCAACGCGGAACACCGCCGACTTGGGTGCCTCGCCCGCCTCGATTTGCGTCGGACTGAAAAAGAACACCAAATTGCTGTTGAAAGCGTTGAGCACAAAAGCGGCTGCCACGCACAGACACAGCAGCCCGCCGCCGATCAGGGCCAGGCGCTGGTGACGCGGCTTCATGGTGCATCTCCTGCGTATGCTTCTTCGCGGCTGCGGCGCAGCGCCAGCAGCACCATGCTGCGTTGGCGCAGCGCCAGCCACAGCTCCACAGCCACTCCTACGAAGACCACACCGTAGCTTCCCCAAACAAAAACGGCATAACCGCCCATATCCCAAAACTCTTCCCAGCTGTTCCAGCTCATGGCGCAATTTCCTTGAGTTCACCGACCCACGCAGCATCCTGCTCACGCTCCAGTATCGTTTGGCGCACCCGGTAAAACGCCATGCCCACGGCATAAGCCCAAAAGGCCAAGGTCATTACCAGCATGGCCCACAACATGACCGCCGCCATGCTGGGCGATTTGGTGAGCGAAACCGAGGCGCCCTGGTGCAGCGTGTTCCACCATTTGACTGAGAAATAAATGATCGGAACGTTGACCACTCCCACCAAAGCAACCACCGCACCGGCGCGGTCGGCGCGGCGCGGGTCGTCAATGGCGCGGGTCAGGGCGATATAGCCCAGATACAGGAACAGCAAAATCAGCTCGGATGTCAGCCGCGCATCCCAGACCCACCAGGCACCCCACATGGGCTTGCCCCACAGCGCACCAGTCCACAGGGAGAGAAAGCAAAACAAGGCCCCGGTTGGTGCCAGGGCCTGGGTCATCATGCCCGAGACCCGGGTCTTGAAGCCCAGCCCCAGCCAGGCCCAAAACGCCATGGCCACGTAAATCACCATCGACATCCAAGACGCGGGGACGTGCACAAAAATAATCCGGTAGGCCTGGCCCTGCTGGAAGTCAGCCGGCGCAACCCAGAAGCCGAGGTACAAACCCACAGCCGTGAGCGCGACGGCCAGCGCGAAAGCCAGCGGGTAGATGCGCCCGGCCAGCCCGTACAGGCGTTGGGGCGCGGCATACTGCAACCAAAACATACAAACTCCGTTATTCCAGGGCAATGCGCAGGGCAGCCGAACCCGCCCAGGGGCACAGAAACGCAGCTACGGTCAAGATAGCTAAGAGTACCGACACATGCGCCTGGGCACCCAAGCCCCCCAGATGCGCCTGCACCGCTCCGGCACCAAAGACCAACACTGGAATATATAGGGGCAAAACCAGCAGACACAACAAGAGCTCCGCGCCGCGCAGGCCCAGGGTCAAGGCCGCGCCGACGGCGCCGATCAAGGACAGCACCGGCGTACCCAGCAACAATGCCAACACCAGCACCAATGTGGAGTTCAGAGTGAGGTCAAACTGCACCGCAATCAAAGGGGCGACCAGGACCAGCGGCGCGCCCGTTAGCAGCCAATGCGCCAGCACCTTTGCGGCCACCAGTAAGCCAAGGGGGGTGGGCGACAGGGCCAATTGCTCCAGGCTGCCATCGGCCAGATCGGCTGCGAAGAGCCGGTGCATGGCCAAAATGCTGCTCAGCAGCGCGCCCACCCAGACAATGCCGGGGCCGATCAGGCGCAAGGTGCCCAACTCCGGCCCGATGGCCAGTGGGAACAAGGCCGAAACGACCACGAAAAAAAACAGCGGCGTGGCCACATCGCCGGGGCGGCGGGCGGCACTGCGCAGATCGCGAAGCAGCAGCGCGGCGCAGGCACGCAGGTCCGCGCTCATACGCCCAACCTCAGATCCATCGACTCCACCCTCAAAGGCTGGTGGCTGGTCACCAGCGCCAGCCCACCGGCCTGTAGGTGCGCAGCCACAAGCTGCGACACCAATTGCTGGGCAGCGTGATCCAGCGCGGCCAGCGGCTCGTCCAGCACCCACAGGCGCGCCGGACGGGCGACCAGCCGCGCCAGCGCCGCCCGGCGCTTCTGGCCCTGCGAGAAGCGGCGCAGCGGCAGGTGCTGCTGCCGGCCCAAGCCGACGCGCTGCAAGGCCGCCGCTATCTGCTGCGGGCTCAACGCACAGCCGTCGATCTGGCTTTGGAAGTGGAGATTTTCAGCCGCAGTGAGCTCGTCTTTCAGGCCTGGCGCATGGCCCAGATAGACCAGTTCGGCACGGAAAGAACCCGGATCCTGCCGCGTGTTCTCGCCACGCCAGCACACCTGGCCCTGTACCGCCTCGGCCAGCCCGCAGACGATGCGCAGCAAGGACGTCTTGCCCGCACCGTTAGCCCCGTGTACGTGCAGGCACTGACCGGATTGGACCTCGAAAGTCAGATCGGAAAAAAGCCGCGTACGACCACGCTCGCAGGCCAGCTGCTGCACACTCAGCATGGGGTACCCAGCCGTACGACTAGCGCCGCCGGCCCAGAAAAAAGCGCTGAACGCTGCCGCAGGCCTGGGTACGGGCCTCGGTCTCGGCGCTGCGTAACTCGTGCAGTGCACCATGCAGCATTTTTTGGGTCAAACCACGCGACATGGTCTCCAGTACCGTGGCAGCATCCTCGCCCCGCTCGAGCAGCTTCAGAGCGCGCGCCAGTTCGGCACGCCGCCATTGGTCGGTCTGCTCTTGCACCTGTTTGATCAAGGGCACGGTGTGGCGCTGCTCCATCCAATGGGCAAAGGCCTTGACACCGCCGTCGATGATGGACTCCGCCTGGGCAACCGCCGCGTGGCGCAACTCTTGCCCGGATTTGACAACGTGGGCCAGGTCGTCCACTGTGTACAGGTAGGCGTCGTTGAGCGACTTGACCTCCATCTCGATATCGCGCGGCACTGCCAAGTCGACCAGAAACATGGGCCGGCGTTTGCGCTTTTTCAGCGCCCGTTCCACCGCGCCCAAACCGATGATGGGCAGGGTGCTGGCAGTGCAACTCACCACAATGTCGAACTCGTGCAAGCGGTCGGGCAGCTCGGCCAGGCCCATCACCTGCGCGCCGTGCTGCGCGGCCAACTGTTCGCCGCGCGTACGGGTGCGGTTGGAGATCACCATGGCGAGCGGCTTCTTGGCGGCGAAGTGGGTGGCGCATAGCTCGATCATCTCACCTGCACCGACAAACAAAATCCGGGTGCGGTCCAGGTTTTCAAACAATTGTCCGGCCAGGCGCACCGCTGCGGCAGCCATGCTGATGGAATGGGCGCCGATGTCGGTGGCGCTGCGCACCTCCTTGGCGACCGAAAAAGAACGCTGGAAGAGCTGGTTGAGCGTGGTGCCTAAAGCGCCGGCGTCTGAGGCTGCCCGCACGGCGTCTTTCATCTGCCCCAGAATTTGCGGCTCCCCCAGCACCATGGAATTCAGCCCGCTGGCCACCCGGAAAGCGTGGCGCGCGGCATGCTCGTCTTGGTGGCTGTAGCTGTATCCGCGCAGTTCCTGGGCTTGCACACCACCCGCTTGGGCCAGCCAGTCCAGGGTCTGCGGCATGTGCTCGGTGCCGCCCGAGCAATACATCTCGGTGCGGTTACAGGTGGAGAGAATGGCTGCCTCCAGGTGCGGGCTAACTGCGCTGCGCAATTGGTCTAGCTGATGGCCGATCTGGTCCAGCGCGAACGCGAAGCGCCCGCGCACATCCACCGGCGCGGTGTGGTGGTTCAGCCCGATGGCCCAAACCGCCATATTCAGGCCGCCCGCCGTTTGCTGACGTCATAAACCGCCGGGTGGCGGGCACGCTCCAGCACATCGGCAAACCGGGCGCGGATGGAGGTCTCGATACCGGCCGCATCCAAACCCATTTGCGCCAGTAGCTTGGCCGGTTCGCCATGCTCAGTGAATGCGTCGCTGATGCCCAGGCGCAGCACTGGAATTGCCAGACCGGCATCGGCCAGGTATTCCAGCACCGCCGATCCCGCTCCGCCCATCAGCGCGCCTTCTTCAACCGTGACCAGGACCGTGTGCTCAGCGGCCATACGCGCCAGCATGCCGGTATCCAGGGGCTTGGCCCAGCGCAGATTGACCACGCTGGCATCCAGCGCCTCACCGGCTGCCAGCGCTGGGTACAGCAGGGTGCCAAAGGCCAAGATGGCGATGGTTTTTCCGCTGCGCCGCTGCTCAGCCTGACCGAAAGGCAGGGGCGACAAATCGGTTTGCACCGCCACGCCGACCCCCGCACCGCGCGGGTAGCGCACCGCCACCGTGTGGTCTTGCTGGTAGGCGGTGCTGAGCAGCTGGCGGCACTCGTTCTCGTCGGCCGGGCAGGCGATGCTGACATCGGGCACGCAGCGCAGAAAGGGAATGTCAAAAACGCCGGCGTGCGTGGCCCCGTCGGCACCGACGATGCCAGCGCGGTCCAGGGCCAGCACCATGGGCAGCTTTTGCAAAGCCACGTCATGGATCAGCTGGTCATACGCGCGCTGCAAAAAGGTGGAATAAATCGCCACCACGGGGCGCATGCCTTCGCAGGCCAGCCCGGCGGCAAAGGTCAGCGCGTGCTGTTCGGCAATACCGACGTCGTAAAACCGGTCGGGGAAGCGGCGGTCAAATTCGACCATGCCCGATCCCTCGCGCATCGCCGGGGTGATGGCCACCAGCTTGGGGTCGCAAGCCGCCATATCGCACAGCCACTGCCCAAAGACATGGGTGAAGGTCGGCTTTTGTGGGGCGGTAGCGGGTTTCAAACCGACTGCCGGATCAAACTTGCCCGGTCCGTGGTAAGCCACGGGGTCGGCCTCTGCCAGCGCGTAGCCATGCCCTTTTTGGGTGATCACATGCAAGAACTGCGGGCCGCTGGCGTTGCGTACTTTGTGCAAGGCGTTGACCAGCGCGTCCATATCGTGGCCATCGACCGGACCCACATAGTTGAAGCCCAGTTCCTCAAAAATAGTCGGGAAGCCCGCAGCGCGGCGCGCCTGGGCCTCAATCTGCCGGGCCAGTTCGCGCAGGGGTGGCGCCACCTGCAAAACCACCTTGCCGGTCTCGCGCACGGCTGAATAGAAGGAGCCGCTGAGCAACTTGCCCAAATAGCGGTTGAGCGCACCCACGGGCGGGCTGATAGACATGTCGTTGTCATTGAGCACCACCAGCATGCGCGCCTTGCTGATGCCGGCGTTGTTCATGGCCTCGTAGGCCATGCCGGCAGTCATTGCGCCATCTCCGATGATGGCCACCGCGTGGCGGTCTGAGCCCTGGTGCTGCGCACCCAGCGCCATACCCAAGGCGGCGGAGATGCTGGTGGAAGAATGCGCCGTCCCAAAGGTGTCGAACTCGCTCTCGCTGCGGCGCGGAAAGCCGCTCAAACCGCCCTGCTGGCGCAAAGTGGCCATGCGCTCGCGCCGCCCGGTGAGTATTTTGTGCGGATAGGTCTGGTGGCCCACATCCCAAACCAGCCGGTCGTCCGGCGTGTTGTAGACGTAGTGCAAGGCCACGGTCAGCTCGACGGTGCCCAGATTGGAGCTGAGATGCCCCCCGGTCTGGGACACGCTGTCGAGCAAAAAGGCCCGCAATTCGTCAGCCAATGCGGGCAGCTTCCAGCGCGGCAGGCGGCGAAGATCGGCAGGCCCCTGAATCGATGTCAATAAATTTTCCATGTTGTCAACCCTACTTGACACTTTTGATGTAAATTACTGTAACAAGAATCTGACGATAGTCAAGGCGGTTTTTCCCGAAAAGTGGGATTTAAGCGAAAAATATTTCGCTGGGCCGTCCGGCTTGTCAGCGTCGGCACCCGTGTCACCCGCAACCGAAGGCCCGCTCCATGCAACCCGTCGCCCCGCAACACGCCCGCGCCATCGTCTTCGTCAGCCCCCAGGTGCTGGCGGTGCAAAGCCTGCAACTCGCCGAGATGGGGCCTGCCGACGTGGAGGTGGAGGTGGCCTTCAGCGGCATTAGCACCGGCACCGAACGCCTGCTCTGGGACGGCACCATGCCGCCCTTCCCCGGCCTGTCCTACCCGCTGGTGCCGGGCTATGAGTCGGTGGGGACGGTGGTGCGCCGGGGCGCAGAGGCCAAGCTGGACATTGGTGAGACTGTTTTTGTTCCCGGGTCCTACAGCTTCAAAGAGGCAGCCAATGTATTTGGCGGCTCGGCCGAGCGTCTGGTCCTGGCGGACAGCCGCGCGGTGCGCCTGCCCGCCGGCATCGGCGCGCGCGGCGTGCTGCTGGCATTGGCGGCCACCGCCTACCACGCCATGTCGGGCGGGCGCCACGACCTGCCCCTGGGCGTACCCGACCTGATCATCGGCCACGGCGTTATGGGGCGTTTACTGGCGCGCCTGAACCTGGCGCTGGATTTGCCGCCGCCCACGGTCTGGGAAACGCAGGCGGCGCGGCGCGCCGGCACGCACGGTTACCCGGTGGTGCACCCCGACGAGGACAGCCGCAAAAACTACCGTGGCGTCTACGACGTCAGCGGCGACGCCAGCCTGCTCAACACCCTGATCGGGCGTTTGCAGCCCGGCGCGGGCGGCGAGGTGGTGCTGGCCGGCTTTTACAAGGAAGACCTGCGCTTTGCCTACGCCCCGGCCTTTATGCGGGAAGCGCGCATCCGCATCGCGGCGCAGTGGTCGCCGGGCGACCTGCTGGCGGTCACCGAACTGGTGCAGAAGGGGAAACTCGACCTGGAAGGGCTGATCACCCACACCGAAACCCCCGAAAACGCCCAGGCCGCATACACCACGGCCTTCACCGACCCGAACTGCCTGAAAATGGTGCTGGCCTGGCGGCCGTGATGTCCACGCTGCCGCCACCAATCGGGGAGCTGATATGGACATGCTAATAGCGGGTTTGGTGATTTTTCTGGGTGTCCACGCGTTGCGTGTCTGGGGTGAGGGCCTGCGCGGTGCCCTGCTGCTGCGCTTGGGTCCCTTGGGTTTCAAGGGCGTGTATTCCATCGCTTCACTCGTGGGTTTTTATCTGCTCATCGTGGGCTACGGGCAGGCCCGGCTGGAGCCGGTGCAGCTCTGGACGCCGCCGCACGGTATGGCGCATGCCACGGTGGCGCTGATGTGGGTGTCCATGGTCCTGCTCGCGGCCGCCGAGATTCCGCGCAACGCCATCAAAGCCCGCCTGCACCACCCCATGGTGCTAGGCGTCAAAGTCTGGGCGCTGGCCCATATCCTGGCCAACGGCAGGCTGCACGATGTGCTGCTGTTTGGCGGCTTCCTGGTCTGGGCGGTGCTGAATTTTCGCGCCGCCCGCCAGCGCGACCGTGCAGCCCTTGAAGCCGGCGACATACCCGAGACGCCGCCCGTATCCGGCGCAGCCACGATCGGCACGGTGCTAGCCGGCACGGTGGCCTGGGCGGCTTTTATTCTGGTGGTGCACGTCTGGCTGATTGGCGTGGCTCCGCTTCCCGGCATGGCGGCCTGAACCGACTGCACCGATGCCCTCAACCGAGAAAACGAGAGAACCCGCATGGCATTGACTTTCCCTTTTGCGGCCATTGTTGGCCAGGAAGAAATGACGTTGGCGATCCAGGTGGTGGCCGTCGACCCCAGCATTGGCGGCGTGCTGGTGCTCGGAGACCGGGGTACCGGCAAATCCACTGCGGTGCGGGCCCTGGCCGATTTGCTGCCGCCCATCCAAGTCGTGCAAGGCTGCCCCTATGGCTGCGACCCCTTGGCCAAAAATCCCTGCGCGCAATGCCAGGCGGCGCGCGCGGCATCGGGCAAAAAACTCCCAACCCTGGAGCGCCCGGTGCCGGTGGTCGATCTGCCTTTGGGCGCAACCGAAGACCGCGTGGTCGGCGCACTCGACCTGGAAAAAGCGCTGACGCAGGGCGTCAAGGAATTTGCGCCCGGCCTGCTGGCGCAGGCGAACCGGGGCTTTTTGTACATCGACGAGGTCAATCTGCTGGAGGACCATCTGGTCGACCTGCTGATTGACGTAGCCGCCTCCGGTGAGAACCTGGTCGAGCGCGAGGGCCTGAGCGTGCGCCACCCCGCCCGCTTTGTGCTGGTGGGCAGCGGCAACCCCGAAGAGGGCGAGTTGCGCCCGCAGTTGCTGGACCGTTTTGGCCTGTCCGTGGAAGTCCGCACACCGCAAGACCTGGCCCTGCGCGTGCAGGTGATCAAGCGCCGCGATGCATTCGAACGCGACCCGGCCGGTTTTCGCGCCGAGTGGGAGGCCGAGAACCAGAAACTGCGCAAAAACATTCTCAAAGCCCGCAGCGCGCTGAACCGCCTGGAAGTGGGCGACGACTTGCTGCACCTGTGCGCCGCGCTCTGCCAGAAACTGGGCACCGACGGACTGCGCGCTGAGCTCACGCTCTTGCGCACCACCCGCGCCATGGCCGCCTTGCGTGGCGCGAAAAAAGTGACGCTGGCGCATCTGCGCGAAATCGCGCCCATGGTGCTGCGCCACCGCCTGCGGCGCAACCCGCTGGACGACACCGGCTCCAGCGTGCGGGTGCAACGTGCCATGGACGAGGTGCTGGGCAGCGATGCGGCCCAAGCCGTGCGAGCCGCTGGGGCGCACCCGGCGGCCGCGCAGGGCTGAATCCGGCCTGTTTCCGGCATACCCGGCATCTGGTGCGCATGACACAGGACCTCGGCACTCTCACCCCGCCCGCAGCCGGTGACGCGCAGCAGGACGCGCCGCCATCGGCCATTTGGAGCGACGCACAGCTGCTGCTGCTGGCGCTACAGGTGGATCCGGTCGGTTTTGGCGGCGTCTGGCTGCGCGCCGGGCATGGGCCGGTGCGCGAAGCCTGGCTGGCGCAATTGGCCCGCGCTTTAGGACCACGCCCACTGGTCAAAGTACCCCACCACATCGACTCCGAACGCCTGCTGGGCGGCACCGATCTCACCCATACGCTGCAAACTGGCGCACTCCAGTGGCAAGACGGCGTGCTGGCCACGGCCCACGGCGGCATCGTCGCGCTGGCCATGGCCGAACGCCTGAGCGTGGGCACAGCGGCGCAAATGCTCTACACGCTGGAGCGTGGCCGCATCCGCCACAGGCAGGGCGAGCAGGACTGCCGCTTTGGCATCGTGGCATTGGACGAATCAGGCGAAGACGAGCCAGGCCTGGCCCCGGCCCTTTCCGAGCGCCTGGGGGTCTGGATCAGCCTGGACACAGTCAGCCGCTTCGATAGCCTAAACACCCTGGAACTGCTCAGCCCCGAGGAGCTGGCCCGCACCCAATCCGACCTGAAAAAAGTCGGCGTCCAGGACCAGGACGTGGGCGCGCTGTGCCAGGCCGCGCTGGCACTGGGCATTGACAGTTTGCGCGCGCCTTTGCTGGCAGTACAGGTGGCACGCGTACATGCGGCGCTGAACCAGCGCGAGGCCGTGGCGCAGGAAGACCTGGCGTTGGCCGCACGCTGGGTGCTGGCCCCGCGCGCAACCGTCGTACCAGCACCCCAGGAACCGCCGCCCGAATCAACCGACAGTGAACCGCCACCACCCCAGGAGCCACCTGCGCAGGAGGAGCCGCAGGACGATGACACCCCTGCGCCACCGCCACCCGATGAACAGGGCGAGTCCGAGCAGCCTGAGATGCCGTCCGACCAGGAACTCGCCGAGATGCTGATTGCCGCCGCCGTAGCCGCCCTGCCGCCGCACCTGCTGGACCGCATGCTGCTGCAGCGCCAGAACGCATTGAAAGGCGTGCGCGCGGCCCAAAGCGGCAGCAGCGGACAGGCACAAAAACACAAGATGCGCGGCCGCCCCTTGAGCCCGCGCGCGGGCAAACCCCACGCCGGGGCGCGCCTGCACCTGCTGGCCACGCTGCGCGCGGCAGCGCCCAAACAAAAACTGCGCCGCACGCCGGCTAGCTCCCCCGCCGTTGCGCGCAATCGCATCAGCCTGTGGCCCGAGGACTTCCATATCCAACGCTTTGAACAGCGCAGCCCCTCCTGCCTGATATTCGCCATCGACGCCTCGGGCTCGGCGGCGCTGGAGCGGCTGGCCGAGGCCAAGGGCGCGGTGGAAATCCTCCTGCAACAATCCTACGCGCGGCGCGACAGTGTCTGCGTGCTGGCTTTTCGCGGCGCCAAGGCCGAGGTTTTGCTGCCGCCCACGCGCTCGCTGGTGCGAGCCAAGCGTGCACTGGCGGGCTTACCCGGCGGCGGCGGCACACCGCTGGCCCTGGCGCTGCAGCGCGGTCTTGAGCAGGCCATGCAGGTGCAGCGTGCGGGCATGACGCCCAGCCTGGTGGTCCTCAGCGATGGGCGCGCCAACATCGATTTGGCCGGTCTGGGTGGACGCGCACAGGCCGGTGCCGACGCCCTGGCCCTGGCACAACGCTGGGCCCTGAGCCCCTGGGCGGCGCTGTGGATTGATACCGCGCCCAAACCCGAACCACTGGCCCAGGCGCTGGCGCGCACCATGGGCGCGCAGTACCTTCCTATGCCCTATGTGCAGGCGCAACGCATGGCTGCCGCCATGCAAACCCTGCGGAGCTGAACTACGGTGCTAGATGGGCTGTACCCGCCGCTGCAAGCTGCTGATCTGGGCCCGGACTGGCCGCATATGGACTGCAGCCGCTTTGTGCAAACGCCGGGCGTGCGCTGGCATGTGCAGATTGCGGGCAGCGGGCCGGTGCTGCTGCTGCTGCACGGTGCGGGCGCGTCCACCCATACCTGGCGGGATTTGTTGCCCACACTGAGCGCGGATTTCACCGTGGTCTGCCCGGACCTGCCAGGCCACGCGCTCAGCCACATCGCCCCCAGCTGGCGGCCAGGCCTGCGCGAGATGGCGGACGCCTTGGACGATTTGCTGCGCGCACTGGGGCTGCAGCCCCAGGTGGTCGTCGGCCACTCCGCAGGGGGCGCGGTGGCCGCGCAATGGGTGCTGGACCGCCACAACCACACGGTAGCGCGCAGCCCCACGCTGATCGGGCTGAATCCGGCCTGGCTGCCCATACCCGGCATGGCCAGCTGGATGTTCCCGGCAGCGGCCAAGGTGCTGGCCCTCAATCCACTGTCTGCGCTGTGGATTGCACGCCACGGAAAGCGCCCGGGGGTGGTCAAAAAGCTGGTGGACGAAACCGGTTCGCGGCTCAACGCGCAGGGCGTGGACTATTACGCGCGACTGATTCGACAACCGGCGCATGTACGCGGTGTGTTGGCCATGATGGCGGCATGGGACATGGGCGCGCTGGGGCGGCGTATGCCGGAGCTGCGCGGCCCGGTTTTTCTGCATCTGGGCGGTCGCGACACCACCGTTCCGACCAGCTGGTCCGGGCGCACCTACGCGGTGCTGGCGCACGCGCGCGGCATCACCGTGCCCGAGTTGGGCCATCTGGCGCACGAAGAAGCACCCGCTTTGGTAGCCGACTACATCCGCAGCTGGGCGCTCGAATCGCTCAGCCAAACGGGCCGTTGAGCTGCACCGTGGTCAGATTCAAAAGACCGGCCGCGCTGACCCACACGAGGTAGGGCAGATTCATCCAGCCCGCCGCCGGCTCGATACGGCGCAAGACCCGCACCACGGCCAGCACCGACAGCCATAAAGCCATCCATTCCAGCAAAGCCCAGTCGGGCCGCTGCACGGTGAAATACAGGTAACTCCACAGCACGTTGCACACGGCATTACAGGCAAAGACGCTGACTATGGCGCGGCGCTCCGAGCGGCTCACTGCGGCATACCAGGCGAGCCAGCCGCTGACTGCGCAGAGCGTGAAAATCGTGGTCCAAATCGGGCCAAAGGCGATATCCGGCGGCTTCCAGTCGGGTTGGCGCAAGGCCAGGTACCAGGGCCCTATATCGGTCAGCGAACCGCCCACCGCAGCGACGCCCAAACTGAGCGCGAACGCCAGCGGCAGGCCGGGCCACAGCGGCGGGCGTGGCCCCTTAAAAATCAAGCCCGGGCCATCCCGAACAGATGCGCCAGGTCTTTGAAGAAGATGCGCACGTGGGCCATGGGTTTCTTGCGCACCAGCTCTTTGTTCATGTAGGACTCGAAGGTCAGTTGCTGCACATCTTTGTCTTCGCAGATTTTGACGAAGCGCTCGCGCCGCTTGTCATTCTGGTACCAGAAGTACTGCAATATACCCAGCACCCAAAAGACTTTGCCATGCAAGCGCATGAACTGCTTACGGGCTTGTTTCAACATGGCCGGGTTGTTGTGGATGATGGCCTGGTTCACCGCGTGCGCGGCAACACGGCCACCGAACATGGCGTAGTAAATGCCTTCACCCGATGCCGGGGCCACCACACCAGCGGCGTCACCTGCAAGCACCACATTACGGCCGTTTTCCCAGCGCGGCAGCGGCTTGAGCGGGATCGGCGCACCCTCGCGGCGCAGGGTCTCGAGGTGCGCCAGACCACCCAATTCACGCAGGCGGCCCACGGCGGAACGCAGGGAATAGCCCTTGTCGGCGCTGCCGGTGCCGATGCTCATGGTGTCGCCGTGGGGGAAAACCCAGCCGTAAAAATCAGGCGAGAGCAAACCGTTGTAGTAGACGTCGCAGCGGTTCGGGTCGTGGCTGGCGTCGCCTTGCGGAGCCTTGACGATCTCGTGGTACGCGAACACGTACTTGGTTTTCTCGTAGCCCTCGATGGTCTGGCGCGCCACCTCGGACTTGGCACCGTCCGCACCAATCACATAGCGGGCACGCACGCTGACCGGTGCATGGTCTTCGTTTTTACCGGCGGGCGTGTAGTGCACACGGGCCACGCCGTCGGCGTCTTCGGTGATCTTGTCAAACACAGCCCGCACGCGCTGCGCGCCATTGGCCTGCGCCCGCGCGCGCAGCCATTCGTCAAACTCGTCGCGGTTGACCATGCCGACAAAGCCGTTTTCAATCGGGATATCGACTTTTTTGTCCTTGGGCGAAATCATGCGCGCGCAACGCGCCTTGGCCACCAGCAGGTGGTCAGGGATCTGGAAGTCTTTGATCAGGCGCGGCGGGATCGCGCCGCCGCAGGGTTTCGTGCGGCCCTGGCGGTCCAGCAGCAACACGGTGCGGCCTTCTTGCGCCAGGTCATCGGCAGCGGTTGCGCCAGCGGGTCCGCCGCCGACGACTACGACATCATATTCTTGGGTTTGCATAGTGTGGCTCCTTGCCAAAGGTGAGGGGGGTGAATACAGGCACAAAGAACACAAAAAGGGCGGCGCAGGGCTGGCGCGCGGTTCATGCTGCAAGCCCTTGTGGCATCCCATAGCCCAGGCGCAAGGCCCAGGCGCTGACCATCATCCCGGCCACGAAGAGCGGGACACCAAAAGCACTGACCGACAGCGCTTTTTCAACCGGAGATTGGATAAATCGAAGCATCAAAGGCAGCTGCGCCAGCATCAGCAGCAGCACTGCGAGCGCATGCGAAGGCGCGCCCCAGTGCAACAGCAACAAGGCCACCCACACTTGCGGCACCAGCATGACCAGGCATGCGGCCTTGGCAGCGCCGACCACGCCCAGTTGCACTGGCAGCGACCGCACACCCATTTGCGAATCGCCTTGCACCGCTTTGAAATCATTGAGCGTCATGATGCCGTGGGCACCCAGGCTGTACAGCAAGGCCAGCACCACAATCGGCGAGGCGGGCATCATGCCGCCCACCATGACAGCCGCGCCGGTGATCCAGGCCAGGCCCTCGTAGCTCAAGGCGCAGGCCGCGTTACCCAGCCAACCGTCGTTTTTCAAGCGCAAAGGTGGCGCGCTGTAGGCCCAGGACAAGAGCAAGGCCAGACCGCAGGCGTACAAGCCCCAAGGCCCCAAAGCCTGCGCCCACAAGAGCGACAGCACGGTCCATAGCACCGCGATGTACAGACCCCAACGCCCCGGCATACGCCCCGAGGGAATGGGACGCTGCGGCTCGTTGATGGCGTCTACGTGCCGGTCAAACCAATCATTCACCGCCTGGCTGCTGGCGCAGACCAGCGGCCCAGTCAAAATCAAACCGGCGAGTACCAGCGTCCAGTTGTCGCTCAGCGACCGCCCGGAGGACACCGCTCCGCAGGCGAATGCCCATACCGGAGGGAACCAGGTGATCGGCTTGAGCAACTCCGCGACAGTGGACAATTTGGGGTAATCCATGCAAGCAGTTTTGCATGACACTTTGGAATGTCAATAGGGATTGACACTTATTTGCGGGTTTTTTACAGCCGCCAGCGATTTTCCCGGACTTTTCCGGCCGGGGCCTACTCGGCTTCGCCTTCCGACACCATGCCATGGCGGCGCAGCTTGACGTACAGACTCTGGCGCGACAAACCCAGCATTTCAGCCGCAGAGGCGCGGTTGTTGTGGGTCAGGTCCAGGGCCGACTTGATACACATGCGCTCAATCATGTCCACCGTCTCGCCCACGATGTCTTTCATGGGAAGCCGACCCACCAGGCGGGCAAGCTGGGCCACCGAATCCGACATGCCCGAGCTTTCCCGTACTTCTGGCAATTGACGCCGGGTCACGTCGCGCACATAAAAAGCGTAAAAAACTTCGCTCTCCGTCGATTGCAGGGTGAGGGCGGCAATTTCCACTGCCACGGCCGTACCGGTGAAGCCCAGCAAGTTGGTAGCAAAGTCTTTCACCGACGTTTGCTGGCGCAAATTGGTATTGAGCACGCCCCAGTCAATGCCGCCGCGCACAAACCACTGCTCCAGCGCCTGGCCGTTCAACTGCGAACTGGCGGTCGCGCCAACGATGGACATGAACTCGGCATTGACCGCCTTGATAGAGCCGCTGCGGTCGGTCAGCACAAATCCGTCCGGCGCACGCTCCATGGCCTGGGACAACAAAGCCGCAACCCCTTGTCCGCCCTGCTCGTTGGCAGACTCCTGTGGTAAGAGGCGCACTAAGAATTGGGCCCCGCTTTCCTGGCGGAACACTGTGGCCGTGACGGTGCACTCGGCCACTGCGCCACTGAAACGCGCCTTACGCATTTCGACCCGGCCGGTGGCGTAGGCCATACGCATCAGGGCCTGGATGTCTTCGCGGCTCGAGGGCTCAAAGGCTTCCATGACCTCGCGGCCGACCAGACGCTTGGTGGCATCTTTGAGCAGCGCCTGGGCGCTGAGGTTGACTTCGGTGACGCGCAGCGTGTTCGACTCCACCAGCATGACCGCCTCAATCGAGGTGTCAAACAGAATGCGGTAACGGGTTTCGATGTGCCGCAGGCGCTGGTAATCGCGCTCCATGGCCTGCTGGGTTTCCACCAGGCGGCGCTGCAGTGCCGCCAAGGCCTCCATGTCGCGTCCCAGCGCCAAAAACCGCCCGTCCGATTCAAACTTGACCAATGCGTATTGCACGGGGACATCGACGCCCTTAGGCGAGGGGTGATTCACATGGCGCCAACGCAAATCGGCACCATCCGAGGCGGAAGCCAACATGTCCTGCACTTTGCCGCGGCTGTCCACCGCGACCGTGTCAATCCATGCCTGCCCGACCCAGTTGTGGCAGGCCAGGCTGGCCAAATCATCTTTTTTCACCGAGACGTCTTGCACCACGCCGTCTTTGTCGATGACCAGAGCCAAGTCCGAAGTCACTCCGATCAGGGATGCGAGCGTGTGAGCGTCGATCGGGGGCAGTTTCATGTAAGTGATCAAGAAAGCGGGGCTGGACACTGCTGACCAACTGGTTGTATTGTTAGGTTTATTGTAAACGTAGTGTCAACTAAAAAATACACTGCTAAAAAACAAAATGTTGACAGATTGACGGAGGCCATAGCGCCCAGAGGTCAATTCATGGCAAGCCAGCGTTCGGCTGACTGCACGGCTTCATCCGCCGCATCGGCGGAAAAATCGGCGCCCAAAACGTGCACCAAATCGGGGCGTTGCTGAATCAAGAACCCACCCAACATGATTTTGATGCCCGGGTTGGCGCTGCGCTGGCGGGCCCCGGACAAGGCTTGCTGGACCTGCGGCACCTGTTGTTCCATGGAAATACCCACGCCCAGCACGTCAAACCAGTCGGACTGCAGCGCTAGTGACAGCTCCTGCGCGCTGGGCGCGTGCACCGCCTTGACCCGCCAGCCCGCCAGCCGGAAAAACTCAGCAACCATCAAGCTGCCCAAGCTGTGCTGCGAGGCGGCATTGGCCAACAAAAGCCGTCTGGGCGCACCCTGAACCGGGCGGGAGCCCGCCATGAATTCCGGGCTCAGCGCATACATCGCCGTCTGAAGGCGCACCATGGCCATCGACATACTGGCAAAGTCCATGCGATCCGCGCCCCACCAGTCACCCATCAGCTGGGCCGTGGGGCTGATCCCGCGCAGGTAAATGTCGGGCCAGCTGCGACCCTGGTCGCGCCAGGCGCGCAGCAGGTTCAGGGTCGCGTCCTGGCTATCTGTGGCTGCATGCGCCAACTCAGACCACTGGCTGGTGCCCAGAGCCAGCAGCGCGCGCGCATGTGCCAACTGTTCGGGCGCCTCCGGCTTGGCCACCAAACGCAGGCGGCTCGGGCCATTGATGAGGCGCTGGATAGGCGCGATATCCAGGAGAAAGCGGGGAAGTCGTTTGACCGCTGCGTCGAGCATGCGCAACTCCTTTGATTGCATGGTTTCGGATACAAAAGTGTGGTGTTGCTTGCCCATCTTGTAATCATGGAAAACCCTAGTTTTGTATTAAAAAAAATACGTCAATTTAGGTTGACACTAGTTCATAATGGTTCTACATTGAGCCGCAAGCCAGACCCATGCGGCACCCCGTCAACCCGAAAAAGGAAGCCCGAAGTGACCAAGCCCCTGTACACGCCCGAGCAACGCGTCAAGCGCGACTCCAGCGTGTGGACCCTGGTTCAAGGCATCCTGGCCCCGGTCCAGTTTCTGGTGTTCCTCGTCAGTCTGGGCTTGGTTCTGCGTTTCTTCTGGACCGGCGAGGCCGAGCAAACCGCCCTGATTTCGGTGGTCATCAAGACCATCGTGCTCTACATCATCATGGTCACCGGCTGCATTTGGGAAAAAGTCGTCTATGACGTCTACCTGTTTGCCGAGGCCTTTTACTGGGAAGACATGGTCAGCATGGTGGTGATGATTTTGCACACCGCCTACGTCGCCATGTGGTGGCACGGCGGTTTCACGCCCACCGAGCAGCTGGCGCTGGCGCTGGCCGCCTACTTCACCTACGTGATCAACGCGGCCCAGTACATCCTCAAATTGCGCCGCGCCCGCCTGCAGGCTGCTGAGGGAAGCAGGGAAATGCCGCTGACCGGCGAAATGGGACCTGCCTGATGAGCACTGTCATCCCTATCCAAACGGCGGCAGCCACAGGTTGCCAGACCGCCCCGGTTCTGGTGGAGCGCGGCCAGCGCGAGGTGTTTTGCGGCCTCACCGGGATCATCTGGCTGCACCGCAAGATCCAGGACGCATTTTTTCTGGTGGTCGGCTCGCGCACCTGCGCGCACCTGATCCAGTCAGCAGCCGGCGTGATGATTTTTGCCGAGCCCCGCTTCGGCACGGCCATCATCGACGAGCGTGATCTCGCCGGTTTGGCCGACGCCAACGAAGAACTAGACCGCGTGGTGCAGCAGCTGCTGGCGCGCCGCCCCGATATCAAGCTGCTGTTCCTGGTCGGTTCCTGCCCCTCCGAGGTCATCAAGCTCGACCTCTCGCGCGCCGCCGAGCGCCTGAGCAGGCAGTACCTACCCGATGTGCGGGTGCTCAACTATTCCGGCAGCGGCATTGAAACCACTTTCACCCAAGGCGAAGACGCCTGCCTGGCCTCTTTGCTGCCGGTGCTGCCGCGCTCACAAGCCCCCGCGCCAGGTGCTGCGCCTGCGCAGTTGCTGATTGTGGGCACGCTGGCCGACGTGGTCGAAGACCAGATGCGCAAGCTCTTGAACGACATGGGTATTGCGCAGGTGGCATTTTTCCCACCGCGTAAGAGCCGGGCGATGCCGCAGGTCGGGCCCGACACCGTCTACCTGCTGGCGCAACCCTTTCTGGCCGATACCGCACGCGGCTTGGACGCCATGGGCGCACGCCGGCTGGGCGCTCCCTTCCCCTTGGGCAGCGAAGGCACCACGCTGTGGCTGCAGGCGGCTGCGCAGGCTTTCGGAATCCCGCAGGCGCGCTTTGAGCAGGTCACCGCTGCACCGCGCGCCCGCGCCGAACAGTCACTGGGTCGGCACCGCACCGCGCTGACCGGAAAGCGCATCTTTTTCTTCCCCGACTCGCAGCTGGAAATCCCGCTGGCGCGTTTTGTTCAGCGTGAACTCGGCATGGACCTGTGCGAAGTCGGTACCCCGTACCTGCACCGCCAGCAGATGGAGCCCGAGCTGGCGCTGCTGCCCGCCAACACCCGCCTGAGCGAAGGCCAGGACGTGGAAAAACAACTCGATCGCTGCCGTCAGGACCAGCCCGATCTGGTGGTCTGCGGCCTGGGATTGGCCAACCCGCTGGAAGCCGAAGGCATGAGCACCAAGTGGGCAATTGAATTGGTTTTCACGCCCATCCAGGGCTACGAGCAGGCGGGCGATCTGGCCAACCTGTTCAGCCGCCCCTTGGCACGCAAGCTCAAGCTGGTCGCCTAAGGACACGCACACCATGCAACTCACACTCTGGACATACGAAGGCCCGCCGCACATCGGTGCCATGCGCGTGGCCACCGCCATGACCGATGTGCACTATGTGATGCACGCGCCGCAGGGTGACACCTACGCCGACCTGCTCTTCACCATGATCGAGCGCCTGCCCCGCCGCCCGCCGGTGACCTACACCACCTTCCAGGCGCGTGACCTCGGCGGCGACACGGCAGAGTTGTTCAAAACCGCTGTGAAAGACGCTTACGACCGTTTTGCGCCCAAGGCCATGCTGGTAGGTGCCTCCTGCACTGCGGAGCTCATTCAAGACGACCCGGGTGGCCTGGCGCTGGCGCTGAACCTGCCCATTCCGGTGGTGGCACTGGAGTTGCCGGCCTACCAACGCAAGGAAAACTGGGGCGCTTCCGAGACCTTCTACCACCTGGTGCGTCGCCTGGCAAAGAAGTCGGATGCGGCAAGCCCGATGGACGGCACTCGTCGCCCACGCTGCAATATCCTGGGCCCCAGTGCCCTGGGCTTTCGCCACCGCGATGACGTCAAGGAAATCCGCCAACTGCTGACCCGATTGGGCGTAGATGTTGCCGTCGTAGCCCCCTTAAGCGCCAGCGCGGCCGATTTGCAAAGCCTTCCAGACGCCGACTTCAATGTCCTGCTCTACCCGGAGATCGCCCAGACCACCGCGCAGTGGTTGCAGCGTCAGTTCGGTCAGCCCTTTACCAAAACCGTGCCCATTGGCATGAGCGCCACCCGCGAGTTTGTGCAAGAAGTCGCAGCGCTGGCCGGCATTTCGGTACCCGCCGACATCGAGGCCGATGCACACGCCGTCTGGTATGCCCGCTCGGTCGATTCGACCTACCTCACGGCTAAGCGCGTGTATGTATTCGGCGACGCCACCCATGTGATCGCTGCCGCGCGTTTTGCGCAGGACGAAATGGGCTTCGAGGTCGTCGGCATGGGCACCTACAGCCGCGAATTCGCCCGCGAAGTGCGCGACGCCGCCAAGCTGTATGGCGTCGAGGCTTTGATCAGCGACGACTACCTGGCGGTGGAAGCGCAAATCACCCAGCTGCAACCCGAGTTGATTCTGGGCACGCAAATGGAGCGCCATATCGCCAAGCGCCACGCGATCCCCTGCGCGGTGATTTCGGCCCCCGTGCATGTGCAGGATTTCCCCGCGCGGTACGCGCCGCAAATGGGTTTTGAAGGTGCCAATGTGCTGTTTGACACCTGGGTCCATCCGCTGATGATGGGTTTGGAGGAGCACCTGCTGGGCATGTTCCGCGAAGACTTTGAATTTCATGACGCAGCAGGCTCCTCACACCTGGGCGGCAAAGCAGCGGCCGCGCAACCCGCGCAGGAAGCGCTTGCCGAGGTGACAGCGCACGGGGATACCGCCCCCCCGACAGCACATTCGCCGGCCGTGGCACCTGCAGCGACCGCAGCACCCGCTGTTGACACCAAACCGGGCATCGGCATGTGGTCCACCGATGCCGAAAAAGAACTCGGAAAAATTCCTTTCTTTGTGCGCGGAAAAGCCCGCCGCAACACCGAACGCTTCGCGTCCGAAATGGGTATTCAGAACATCACCGTGGAGACGCTTTACGATGCAAAAGCCCACTACAGCCGCTGACCCACGCAGCGCGGTGGCGCTGAATTTGGTCATCGTGACCATGGACACGCACCTGGCCAGCAGCGTCGAGCGCGCCCGCTTGCGCTTGTCGCGCGAGCTGCCGCAACTCACCATCTCCTTGCACGCCGCGTCCGAATACGCGACCAACGCAGCCGCACTGGCGCGCTGCCGCAGGGACCTGGCCAGCGCCGACATTGTGATCGCCGGCATGTTGTTCCTGGAAGACCATTTTTTACCGGTACTCGATGTGTTGCAAGCGCGCCGCATGGAATGCGACGCCATGATTTGCATGGCCTCGGCGTCGGAAGTGGTGCGGCTCACACGCCTGGGCAACTTCGACATGAGCAAGCCCGCCAGCGGTCCCATGGCCTTGCTCAAGAAACTGCGTGGCGGCAACTCCAAAGAAAAGGCCGCGCCCGCCGGTGCGGCGCAGATGAAGATGCTGCGCCGCCTGCCGCAGCTGCTGCGCTTTGTACCCGGGACCGCACAGGATGTACGCGCCTACTTCCTGACCCTGCAGTACTGGCTGGGCGGATCGGACGAGAACGTATTGAACATGCTGCGCCACGCCGTGGCCCGTGGTGCTGCCGGTCCGCGCAAGGCTCTGCGCGAGCGCGTGGTGGTGCAAGCGCCCGTGGATTACCCGGACGTCGGCGTGTACCACCCCCGTATGGCCGGCCGCTTCTCTGAGCGAATTCAGGAGCTGCCATTACCGTCGACCGGGGGTGCGGCTCCATTGGGAACCGTGGGCATTCTGGTTTTGCGCTCTTACCTGCTATCCAACAATGCCGGTCATTACGACGGCGTGATCTCGGCCCTGGAAGCAAAGGGCATGCGGGTGATTCCCGCCTTTGCGTCAGGCCTGGACTGCCGCCCGGCGATGGAACAGTTTTTCTACGAGAACGGCAAACCCTGTGTGGATGCAGTGGTCTCGCTCACCGGCTTCTCGCTGGTCGGTGGCCCGGCCTACAACGATGCCAAAGCCGCGCATGAGGCGCTGGCGAAACTCGACGTGCCCTATGTCGCAGCGCACCCGGTGGAGTTTCAGACCCTGGACCAATGGGGCGGCTCCGACCGCGGCCTGATGCCGGTGGAGAGCACCATCATGGTCTCTATCCCCGAGCTGGACGGCTCGACCAATCCCATGGTTTTTGGCGGCCGTCCCGGTGCGCCGGGCGTGACCTGCACCGGCTGTGACCAGCGCTGCACCTTCAAGGCCAGCGACCGCGCCCAAGACATGCACACCTGCCCCGAGCGCGCCTGGATGCTGGCCGCCCGCGTGGCCAAGCTGGTGGCCTTGCGCCGCAGCGAGCGCGCCCAACGCAAAGTGGCCATCGTTATCTTCAACTTCCCACCCAATGCCGGTAATGTGGGCTCGGCAGCCTACCTGTCGGTTTTTGAGTCCCTCTTCCACACCATGGCCGCCATGCAAGAGCAGGGCTATAGCGTGGACATGCCCGAAAGTGTGGACGTCTTGCGTGACAGCGTGCTCAAGGGCAATGCCGCCCGCTATGGCGCCGATGCCAATGTCCACACCGTCATCCCCGCGGCTGACCATGTGCGCCGCGAGCGCTGGCTCCAAGACATCGAAGCGCAATGGGGCCCGGCGCCCGGACGTCAACTGAGCACTGGCGACGGCTTGATGGTGCTGGGCCGTCAGTTCGGTAATGTGCTGATCAGTGTTCAGCCCTCATTCGGCTATGAGGGCGACCCGATGCGCCTGCTGTTCGAAAAAGGCCTTTCACCGACCCACGCCTTCTCGGCTTTTTATCGCTACATCCGCGAAGACTTCGCGGCCCACGCGGTGCTGCATTTCGGCACCCACGGCGCACTCGAATTCATGCCCGGCAAGCAAAGCGGCATGTCCGGTTCCTGCTGGCCGGACCGCCTGATTGACGATCTGCCCAATGTCTACCTCTACGCCTGCAACAACCCGGCCGAAGGCGCCATCGCCAAGCGCCGCTCCGGTGCAACGCTGGTGAGTTACCTCACGCCGCCGGTGACCAATGCCGGGCTCTACAAAGGCCTGAGCGACCTAAAAGTCTCGCTGGACCGCTGGAACAGCCTGCCGCCTTTGAGCGCTGCCGAAAAGGCGGGAACCGACACGCTGTCGCCCGAAACTTTGGAGCTGATTGCCCAGATCCAAGCCCAGGCTGAGGCGCTGGACTTGCGCGATACCCAAAGCAGCTGGAACGTGGATGCCGCGCTGGAGTTGCGCATGCAAAAGCTCTCCGACGATCTGCTGGAGATGGAATACACCCTCATCCCCAGCGGCTTGCATGTGACCGGACGCGCACCCGACGGACCCACCCGCAGCGAGATGCTCAAAGCCATGGCCAGCGCCGGCTTTGCTACCCAGCTCGGCGATGCCGCACTGGCCTCCATCGTGGCCGGCGACGATGTTGCATCGGTGATCGCCACTGGCAAATTGCCGCGCGACGAGACCACGCTGGCCATGATTGCTGACCTGGTGGACAGCAACTTCAAGATGGCGACCGACCACGAAGTCACGGGCCTCTTGCGTGCCCTGGAGGGTCGCTTCATCGCGCCCGCACCTGGCGGCGACATCTTGCAGACCCGCGACGTGCTGCCCACCGGGCGCAATGTGCACGGCTTTGACCCGTTCAAAATTCCCAGTGCCTACGCGCTGATTGACGGCACCCGCCAGGCCCAGCGCCTGATCGACCGCTACGTGGCCGACGGCAACCCGCTGCCCGAGTCGATTGCCATGGTGCTGTGGGGCTCGGACAACCTGAAAAACGAAGGTTCCCCGATCTGCCAGGTGCTCGCACTCATGGGCGCACGCCCGCGCTTTGACAGCTACGGCCGCATTACCGGTGCGACACTGATTCCGCTGGAAGAACTGGGCCGCCCGCGCATCGATGTGATCGTCACGCTCTCGGGCATCTTCCGCGACCTGCTGCCGCTGCAAATCAAACTGCTGGCCGACGCGGCCTATATGGCAGCCTGCGCGGATGAACCTCTGGAGATGAACTGGATCCGCAAGCACTCGCTGGCCTACCAGCAAGAGCACGGCTGCACCTTGGAGACCGCCGCATTGCGCGTTTATGGCAACGCCGAAGGCGCATACGGCGCCAACGTCAACAACCTGATTGAGAGCAGCCGCTGGGATAACGAGAGCGAGATCACCGAAACCTATACCCGGCGCAAGGGCTTTGCATTCGGACGCAACGGCGTGGCCCAGCAGCAAACCGCGTTGCTGCAAACCGCGCTGGCCGATGTGCAGCTGACCTACCAAAACCTGGATTCGCTGGAACTCGGTGTCACCACGGTGGACAACTACTTCGACACGCTGGGCGGCATCACCCAGGCCGTGCGCTGCGCCCAGGGCGGCAAGACGCCACCGGTTTATATCGGCGACCAGACCAAGAGTGCGGGCACGGTGCGCTCGCTGCAAGAGCAGGTTGCGCTGGAGACCCGCACCCGCATGCTCAACCCCAAATGGCTGGAAGGCATGCTCGAACACGGCTATGAAGGTGTGCGCCAGATCGAGGTCCATGTCACCAACACCATGGGCTGGTCAGCTACCACCGGCCAGGTGCAGCCCTGGGTTTACAAACAAATGACCGAGGCTTTTGTCCTCGACCCGGCCATGCGCGAGCGCCTGGCCGCCCTCAATCCAACCGCTTCATTGCGGATGGCCAACCGCCTGATCGAAGCTTCCGAGCGCAACTACTGGCAGCCCGACGCTGCCACGCTAGACGCGTTGAAGCAAGCAGGCGAAGAGCTAGAAGATCGCCTTGAAGGCGTTAAAACCGGAGTAGCCGCATGATGGAAACGACCCTGATAGCCCCGTCCCAAATTACCCGCGGGGGCAAGCCGCGTGGTGATGGCGAAGGCAGCGTGCAGGTCCAGATGGACCCCAGCGTAAAGATTGGCACCGCCAAAGTCTTTGCCATTTACGGCAAAGGCGGAATCGGCAAGAGCACCACCTCGTCGAATCTGTCGGCGGCCTTCAGCAAGCTGGGGAAGCGCGTGCTGCAAATCGGCTGCGACCCCAAGCACGATTCCACCTTCACCCTGACCAAGAAGCTCAATCCCACGGTGATCGACGCGCTGGAAACAGTGGATTTCCATGCCGAAGAGCTGCGACTTGAAGACTTTGTTTTCCCCGGCTACAACGGCGTGATGTGCGTCGAAGCCGGCGGCCCGCCTGCCGGCACCGGCTGCGGCGGCTACGTGGTCGGCCAGACCGTCAAGCTGCTCAAAGAGCACCATCTGCTGGAAGACACTGACGTGGTGATTTTTGATGTGCTGGGCGATGTGGTCTGCGGCGGATTTGCCGCACCCTTGCAGCACGCCGACCGCGCGCTGATCATCACTGCCAATGACTTCGACTCGATCTTCGCGATGAACCGCATCGTGCAGGCCATTGGCGCCAAGTCGAAAAATTACAACGTGCGCTTGGGTGGTGTCATCGTCAACCGCAGCGACGAAACCGATCAGGTCGATAAATTCAATGCTGCCACCGGCCTCAAAACCATGGCGCATTTCCCCATGCTCGACGAGATCCGCAAGAGCCGCTTAAAGAAGTGCACCTTGTTTGAGCTCGATCCCACGCCCGCAGTCGTCGCGGTGCAAAACGAATACCTGCGGCTGGCGGCCGCCTTGTGGGAAGGCAGCGATCCGCTGCCGTGCGTCCCCATGAAAGACCGCGATATTTTTGACCTTCTCGGATTTGATTGATGGACCACAGCAGCTACATCGCGCGCCGCGGCGAAATAGAACACTATTTCGACCGCACAGCCGCCAAGGCCTGGGAGGTTCTGACCTCTAAGGCGCCGGTGGGACGCATCCGCGCCACGGTGCGCGCCGGGCGCGAGCGCATGCGCGGCACGCTGCTGTCCTGGTTGCCTGAGAACATGGAAGGTTTGCGCCTGCTCGACGCCGGTTGCGGAACAGGTGCCCTGGCATCCGAGGCGATGCGGCGCGGCGCGCATGTGGTCGCCATCGACCTGTCGCCCACACTGGTGGATCTGGCGCAGCAGCGCCACATCAAAGAATTGCACCAGGACCCCACGCTGGGCGCGCGCGGCGGCCGCATTGAATTCAGTGCCGGCGACATGCTGGCCGATGATCTGGGTAGCTTTGACCACGTGGTGTGCATGGATTCGCTGATCCATTACGACACCCCGGACATCGTCAAAGCCGTGAACCGCCTGAGCCTGCGCACCCGCAGCAGCATCACATTCACCTTCGCGCCGCACACACCCTGGCTCGGCCTGCTGCACAGCCTGGGGCGCTTGTTTCCGCGCAGCGATCGCTCACCATCCCTGCAACCGGTGCTCATGTGGGATTTGAAATGGGGCTTTCGCAGCACGCTGGCCACCACCGGCTGGCAAGCAGGGCGTTCGCAGCGCATCAGCAGCGGCTTCTACACTTCGCACGCCTGGGAGTGGACGCGCGCATGAAACTCTTGCACGCCCTCTCCGACATGCTGGTGCGTCGCGTGCAGACCGTGCTGCGTCCGCCTCAGTGGGTCATGGCCTACGGCATGCGCTTCATGCCCTTTGCCGATGCGGCCTCGCCCGAGCTGCCCATAGGGAGGCTACTGCGCCTGTCGCTGTTTCAGGCAGCGATCGGGATGGTGACCACGCTGCTGGTGGGCACACTCAACCGGGTCATGATTCTGGAACTGGGTATCCCGGCCTGGTGGGTGGCTTTCGCAGTCGGCGCGCCGCTGATCCTGGCACCCCTGCGCACGGTAGTGGGCTACCGCAGCGACACGCACCCGTCGGTGCTCGGCCTCAAACGCTTGCCGTATTTGTGGATGGGTACCCTGTTGCTATTCGGCGGCCTGGCCATCATGCCTTTTGCCCTGCTGCTGCTCTCAGACCCCATGCCCAACACGCTGTGGATCGGGCGTCTGGGCATGACGCTCACCTTCATGCTCGTCGGCTTAGGGTTGCAAGTCACCCAGACCGCCGGGATGGCGCTGGCCACGGACCTGGCCACTGAAGAGAAGCGCCCCAGTGTCGTGGCCCTGCTGCACAGCATGTTGCTGCTAGGCATGGTGGCCAGCAGCCTGCTCTATGGCTTCTTGCTCCAAGATTTCTCGCCCAAAGTGCTGGTCCAGGTCATTCAGGGCAGCGCCGTCGTGGTCGTCGTTTTCAACCTGGTCTCGCTGTGGAAGCAAGAGGCCCGGCAGGAACGCCGCGAGCCGCGCGCCGCGGGCGGTTTTTCACGCAGCCTCAAACGCCTGTTGGCGCAGCCGCAGATGGTGCGCTTTTTGTGGACCGTGGGGCTGGGTACGTGCGCACTGTCCATGCAAGACATCCTGATTGAGCCCTTTGGCGGTCAGGTACTGGGCATGAGCGTGGGCCAAACCAGCTCGCTCAACGCCTTGTCCGCCGGTGGTGCATTTGTGGCCTTTGCGCTGGCCGCCATGTGGCTGCGCCGGGGCGTGCATGCCTGCCGCCTGGCCGGTTGCGGCCTGTTGCTGGCACTGCCTGCTTTTGTTTTTCTGATTTTTTCGGTGCCGCTTCATTCCGTGCTTATGTTCCAAAGCGGCGCTTGCCTGCTGGGCTTTGGTACCGGGCTGTTTTCGGTGGGAACCCTGGTGACAGCCATGTCCTACCAGGACAAAGAATTTGTCGGCCTGGGCCTGGGCGCATGGGGTGCGGTGCATGCCACCGCCGGTGGCGTCGCCGCCATTCTGGCCGCGCTGCTGCGCGATGCCGTCGGCCATTGGACGGCGCAGGGCGCTATGGGAGAAGTCATGGACAACGTGGCCACGGGCTACAGCTTTGTTTTTCATTGCGAAATTTATTTGGTCTTTGCCACGCTGGTGGCTTTGGGACCCCTGGTCGGTCGCGTACGCCGCGCCAGTGGGATGCAGCAGGGTCGTTTTGTTTCTGTCTGAAGGAGCGAGAACATGGGAACTACTTTTACCGAAACGGGTGCTATCACCCAATATGTCGATGTAGCGCAAGTGGTGCTCTACATTTTTTGGGGATTTTTTGCCGGCCTCGTGTACTACCTCGTGCGCGAAAACCACCGCGAGGGCTATCCCATGGATGCAGGTCGCGACCCCGGCCCCAAGCAGGATGGCTGGCCGCCGGTGCCCGAACCCAAGCGCTTTGAAATGCACGATGGGCAGGTTTTCCTGTCGCCCGATGTGAACCGCCCCGATGGCGACTACAGCGCCGTGCCGGCCCACCGTTTTAACGGCGCGCCACTAGAGCCCGTGGGTGACCCGCTGCTGGCGGGTGTCGGTCCCGGTGCTTGGGCTGCGCGCGCCGATGTGCCCGACATGACGCACCACGGCGAAATCAAAATCGTTCCGCTGCGCATCGCCTCCGACCACGGCGTTTCCTCCCGCGATACCGACCCACGCGGCCTGCCAGTCTTTGACGCAGCGGGCGAGCAGGCCGGCACGGTTGTGGACATGTGGGTCGACCGCGCCGAGATGCTGTTCCGCTACATCGAGCTGCAAGCCCAGGGCAGCAGTCAAGCGGTGTTACTGCCCATGAATTTTGCGGTGATCCGCGCCGATGGTGTCCACGTACATGCCCTGTATGCGCACCAGTTCGGCAACGTGCCCAAGACCCGCTCGCCCGAGAAAGTGACCTTTCTCGAAGAAGAAAAAATCATGGCGTACTACGGCGCCGGCCTGCTGTACGCCGATCCGGACCGCCAGGAACCCTTGGTATGAGCCGCCAGCACGAGCACGAATTCGAGACCGCGCCGGGCTTGCCCGAGAAGCTCCCGCCCGGTGAGTACATCCTTTGGCAAGGCGCGCCCGAATGGCGCAGCCTGGGTGTGTCCACCTTCGGACTGCGTACGGTGGCCATGTACTTGGTGGTGATGTGGTTGCTGCAATTCGCACACCTGTGGGACCAGGGGAGCAGCGCGCTGGAGATGGCCAAGTACCTGGGCATCAGTGGTGCCTGCGCCACGCTTGCCTGGGCCTTGCTGGGCGGATTCACCTACCTCGTGTCGAGCACCACGCTCTACACCCTCACCAACCGGCGCGTGGTGATGCGCATCGGTGTGGTGTTGGGGCTGACCCTCAACCTGCCCTACCGGCAAATCACCGGCGCCTCGCTCAAGCCGCTGGCGCGCGGAACCGGTGACCTGGCGGTCCAGATCAAGCCGGACAGCCACATCGCCTACCTGCACCTGTGGCCCCACGCCCGCCCCTGGCACTTCAAAGCGCCTCAACCCACACTGCGCAGCATCCCGGGTGCCGAGGCCGTCAGTAACCTGCTGCTTCAGGCCTGGCGTCTGGAAAATCCCAGCGAGCGCATGCTGGCCGGTGAAGCGGCCCCTGCACCGGCCATGGCACCCAACCACGGCCTGATGGCCTGAAACCCGGAACACCACCATGAATACCGCTGCGTCCAGCATGCCCATGCGCTCTATCCCCACCCAGTTGCCGATTACCTGGGGGCTTTTGGCGCTGGCGCTGATCCTGGCTGTGGTGAGTTGGATGAGCTTGCACAGCGAGCGCGACGCCGCGCCAACCGATGTACAGGTCAGCCGCAGCCTGCTGTTTCGCGACATGCCGGGTGGTGACATTCTGATCACCGACGCCAAGACCGGCGAGCAGGTGGCGCGGGTCCAGGGCGAACAAGGTTTTATCCGCGGCATCCTGCGCGCACTCAACCGCAGCCGCAAGCTGCGCGGCCTGGGCCCGGACGGCACCTTTGATCTCACCCGCTTTGATGACGGACGCCTGGTGATCAGTGACCGCAGCACGGGAGAACACCTGGATTTAGGCGCATTCGGCCCGACTAATATTGGATCGTTCGCACCCTTTATGGGCAAATAAAGACCTTTTGACTACCCACGAAAGCGCAGCACCATGAGCACCACCGTAGCCGCAGCCAAGCCCATCGCCACGTCCAGCGATGCCAACCAGAAAGCCGTGGAAAGCACGATGCTCAGCCCGCGCTTCTACACCACCGACTTTGATGCCATGGACCGCCTGGACGTGTCGTCCGTGCGCGGCGAATGGGACGCCATGATGCGCGAGTACGAGGGTGACAATAACCACGACCACTTCCAGCGTGACGAAAAATTCGCCGGCGAAGTGGCCGAGCTCATGCCCAAGCTGTCGCCGGAAATGCGCCAGGAATTTCTGGACTTTTTGATCAGTTCGCTGACCTCGGAGTTCTCGGGCTGCATCCTGTACAACGAGATCCGCAAGAACGTCGAAAACCCCGACATCAAGCAGCTGATGACCTATATGGCGCGCGATGAGTCACGCCATGCGGGCTTTATCAACCAGTCTTTGCGGGACTTCGGTTTGGGCATCGACATGGGCGACCTCAAGCGCACCAAGGCCTATACCTTCTTCAAGCCCAAGTACATTTTTTACGCAACCTACCTCTCTGAAAAAATCGGCTACGCCCGCTACATCACCATCTTCCGCCAACTGGAAAAGCACCCGGACAAGCGCTTTCACCCCATCTTCCGCTGGTTCGAGTTGTGGTGCAACGACGAGTTCCGCCACGGCGAATCGTTTGCGCTCATCATGCGCGCCAACCCGCACTTGCTGCGTGGTGTCAACAAGCTGTGGATCCGATTCTTCATTTTGGCGGTCTACGCCACCATGTATGTGCGCGACCACACCCGCCCCATGCTGCACCACGCCATGGGCCTGGACTCGGACGAGTACGACTACACCGTGTTCCGTATCACCACCGAAATCTCGCGCCAGGTGTTCCCTATTTCGCTGGACACCGATCATCCTGATTTCCGCGCCGGCCTGGAGAAGCTGTTTGCCATCTCGCAGGCCAATGAGCGTGCCAAAGCCCGCGGCGGCGTCATCGGCAAGCTAACCCAAGGAGTGTGCGCGCTGCGCGCTGCGCTGACCTTTGGCCGTCTGTACCTGATGCCCGTGCAATCGAGCGAGCTGCCGCAGACTGTACGCATGGTGCCTGCATGGTAGGCAATGCGCTGCAACTGGGCATGACGGACACCGCCGTCGCGGTGCTGTTTGCGCTGGTGTGCTGGTGGTTCGGTACGGGCATCATTTTGCTGCTCAACCGCCTGCCCGCGCACAGCTTCCGTTGGAGCTTGGGCGGCTGGACCGTGCTGCTGTTCCTGAGTCTGTGGGGCGTACAGGTGAGCATGGCGTCGCACTCGGTGAGCAATACCTTCATCGGCTTTGGCAGCGTGATCGTGATGTGGGGCTGGCATGAGTTGGCATTTTTGACGGGCTCGGTCACCGGGCCGCGCCGGGTCCCACAAGATCCAGATGCCCGCGGCTGGGTACGTCTGCGCCAAGCGATTGCCGTCATCTTGCACCACGAGCTTGCGCTGATTGCCAATTTTGGTTTTCTGCTGGCCATGCAATCCGGCCAGCCCAACCATCTGGCGGTGTGCACCTTTGCGCTACTGTGGTGTATGCGGGTCAGTGCCAAATTCAATCTGTATTTCGGCGTGCCGCGTACCGGGGCTGACTACCTACCCCCGCATTTGAAATACCTGGCCAGCTACTTTGTTGAAAAACCAGTCGGTCTGTGGTTTGCGTTCAGCACCGGCCTCGCCTGCTGCATGTGGGTCTGGATGCTGGTGCAAGCACAGTCGCCATCGCAATCGATTACCACCGGCTGGGTCTTGCTGGCCTCGCTGCTGGGCTTGGCGATCGTGGAACACGCGCTGATGATCCTGCCGGTTCCTTTGGAGCGGGTATGGGCTTGGGCGCTTGAGCGCCAGCACGCATCCGTGTTCACGGCCGCAGCGCCACTGGAGACCAAATGAACGCGCCAACACCACCAGAATTTTTAACACCAGCAGACCTGGGTATCGACGCCCCGTTGCGGCTCCCCGGTCAGCCCTTAGCGGTCGTCATCGGCAGCGGTTTTGGCGGACTTGCCGCAGCCATTCGCCTGAGCGTGCGCGGCTACGCGGTGCAGGTACTCGAAAAGCTCGACGCGCCCGGCGGACGCGCGTATGTCCACTACCAGGACGGTTTCACCTTCGATGCCGGCCCGACCATCATTACCGCGCCTTTTTTGCTGGAAGAGCTGTGGGCCTTGTGCGGCCGCACCTTCAGCGACGACGTCGACCTGCGGCCCATGGACCCTTTCTACCGCATCCGCTTCCACGATGGCACCCACTTTGACTACAGCGGCAATGCTGAAACTATGCTGGAGGAAGTTGCCCGCTTCGAGCCGGGTGATGTGGCTGGCTACCTGCGCTTTGTGGAAGACGCTGAACGCTGCAAGAAACTGGGCTTTGAAGGCCTGGGCTCGGTGGCTTTTGACAGCCTGGGCGATCTGATCCGCGCCATCCCCGCCTTTGCGCGCATGGGCGCCTGGCGCAGCATTTACAGCCTGGTCGCCAAGCATTTCCAGAATGAGAAACTGCGCACGGTGATGAGTTTTCACCCGCTGCTCATCGGCGGCAACCCTTTCTCGGTCACCTGCGCGTACGCGCTCATCAATTCGCTGGAGCGAACCTGGGGCGTGCACTCGGCCATGGGCGGAACCGGGGCCATCGTGCGTGGCATGGTCAAGTTGCTGGCCGAGCGCGGGGTACCGGTGCGCTGCAACACGCCGGTCGTCAAAATCCGCGTCGAAGGCAAACGTGCCACGGGCGTAGAACTGGCCAACGGCGAGTTCATGGCAGCCGATATCGTCGTCTCCAATGCCGATTCAGCCTGGACCTACAAGCACCTGATCGAACCCCAACACCGCAAGGTTTGGACCGACCGCAAGATTGACAATGGCCGCTATTCCATGGGCTTGTTTGTCTGGTACTTCGGCACCTCGCGCCAATACCACGACGTGCCCCACCACATGATGGTGCTGGGGCCGCGCTACAAAGAATTGCTCACCGACATCTTCAAGCGCCACAAGCTGGCCGATGACTTCAGCCTCTACCTGCACCGCCCCACCGCCACCGACCCCTCGTTGGCGCCCGCCGGTTGCGACACGTTTTATGTGCTGGCACCCGTGCCGCATCTGGACAGTGGAACCGACTGGGCCTTGCAGGCCGAACCCTACCGCCAGGCGATTGCCGCGCTGCTGGAAGCCAGCGTACTGCCAGGCCTGCGCAGCCATATCGTGACCTCCAAGGTCACCACGCCGCAGGATTTCCACGACCGCTTGTGGTCCTTCAAAGGCGCGGGCTTTGGCCTGGAGCCGCTGCTGCTGCAAAGCGCCTGGTTCCGCCCGCACAACCGCAGCGAAGACGTGGACGGTCTGTACATGGTGGGCGCGGCAACGCACCCCGGTGCAGGCGTTCCCGGGGTTCTCATGTCAGCCAAAGCACTTGAAACGGTGGTACCGCATGTCCTTCCACGATGACTCCGCGCTAGAGCTGAACGACAGCGACAGCGCTTTGGGTAACCTGGGCCCGCAATACGACCTGGACGCCTGCGTGGCGCTGATGCGCGGCGGCTCCAAGAGCTTTTTCGCCGCCAGCAAACTGCTGCCACCGCGGGTGCGTTCGGCGTCCATTGCCCTGTACGCCTTTTGCCGCGTAGCCGACGATGTGGTCGACGAGGGCGATGACCCCGCAGACGGCCTGCGCCAGTTGCGCCTGCGGCTGGACTGCATTTACCAAGGCAACCCGGAAAACCACCTGGAGGACCACGCGCTGGCCCTGGTGGTGCACCAACACAAACTGCCGCGCGCGCTGCTCGACGGATTGCTCGACGGGTTTGGCTGGGACGCCGAAGGCACCCGCTACGACAGCATGGAAGCGCTGCACGGCTACTGCGCGCGCGTAGCCGGCACGGTGGGCGCGATGATGGCCTGGATCATGGGCGCGCGCACCAGCAGCACGTTGGCGCGGGCCTGTGAGTTGGGCGTGGCGATGCAGCTCACCAACATCGCCCGCGACGTCGGTGAAGACGCCCGCAACGGCCGCATCTACCTGCCGCTGGACTGGGTGCGCGCCGAGGGCCTTGATCCACTGACATGGCTGCAAGACCCAAGCGAGCACCCCGCTATCCGCCGCGTGGTTGCCCACATGCTGGAACACGCCGACGCGCTGTACCAGCAATCCAGCCAGGGCATCGCCGACCTGCCGCGCGACTGCCGCGCCGCCATCCAGGCTGCCCGCCTGATTTATGCCGAGATCGGCCACCAGCTCGTACGCAGCGGTCTCAACTCTGTGGACCAACGTACCGTGGTTAGCTCCACCCGCAAGATGGCCTTGATCGGGCAGGCGCAGTTGCAAGCCGTGTGGGACAAGCCCTGCACCACCAACCCGCCACCGCTGGAAGGCATCCGCTTTCTGGTCGAAGCCTGCCAACACGCAGCGGCCCCCAGCCATGCGCTCCCCCAAGGCTTCCCCAACCGCAGCGTCACCGAGCGGATTTTGTGGATGATCAATTTATTCGAGCGCCTGGGCACCGAACGGCGGCAGCAGAGCATGGTTCGGCAGACCATGCATTACGGGGCGGGTTAGGGTTGGAGCGAGGGCTGTGCGGAGAAGCGTGGGAAGGCTCTACGCCCAAGTGGCCAAACACATCCCCGATCCGATCCCGCGGAACAGACTGCGCCTTGTCCACCATCACGTCTGAAACCTTTTGCAGTCCATTGGCTGGAGTTGGCTCCAAGCGAATCCGAAATAGCGGTGTTTCACGCAGCTCGCTGGTGACCGGCAGAGTCGTGACCGAGGGATGTTCATTGAAGAGATCTGACTGAACGATGAGCGCGGGTCTGGGTTTGCCATAGTCACCCTGCAGCGCGATGGTTACCAGATCCCCGCGCCTCATTTCCACCCTCGGATGTCAGCGGCATCACCCACCAATCCAGGGACTGTGCTTCATGGGCATCGTTCTTCAGCAAACGTGACTGCCGCTGACATTCCATTGCGAATGTCTCACGCCGGGTGTCGGGGACCCAAATCTGCACCAAGCGCATGCCGGCAGCGCGCAGCCGATCACGGTGCTTTTGAACCCGTTCCGACAGAGAAGTACCCATGATTTGTTCCCCATAAAGAAGTTACATGCAACCTTCTAAGGAGTTGTTACATGAAACGAATGTGCTCTTCGACTGCGTTCGTCGCATCACCTTTGACAAAGTATTCGTGAGCCAAAACTCCCAAATCACCCCCTGCGCGGCATCCGCCAAGGCAGCATCGCCTGCACCACCGGCGAGACCAGTCGGGTGCAATCCAGCGATTCATGGAAGCTGGTGACCGGCTCACCGAGCAATGTGCTGCGCAGCACTGCGCGTTGGTAAAAAGGCGTGTCTTCGAGCTGTTCGCTGACGTGGACCGGCCCTTCGCTGCGCATGCGGCGACCCACGCGCCAAACGGTGAGCGGCAGGATCTGGCGCGGCGGTGCGTCGAAGTGCTCTACCCGGCCGTCGGGGCAGAAACGCAGCGCCAGCAGGGTATCGGGGCCGGACTTGTGTTGCACGTCGTAGAGCACAGCCACGCTCCCGTCGGAGAGCTGGGTACGCGACCAGTCCCACTCACGAAACGGGCGGTCTATGGGCTCATCTCCCTCATTGGAATCGAGGTAGCCGCTGCCAGACCAGCGCTGCGCCGGATGTTGCAAATGGACCTCCACCCGTGCCCGCGGCGCCAGAGGGCCCCAGCGGTGGCGGCCCATGGCGTCCAGCGGCGTGCTGAAGTTGAACAAGCCCTGCGGTTCGATGCGCACGCTGCCCTGCACGCGGCGCGGAATCGGCACGGTGACTTCGTCGATGTTGATATGCAAGGCCTGCCCGTCCCAAAGCAGCTGGCTGGGGCCTATGGTGTAGCGGCGCGTCTCGCGGTGGCAATGGCGCGCGCCGCGCTCGGTCATGGTCCAGCGGCCTGACAAGGGTGGCGCATGGGTGCGGTACAGGGCGACGTTCAGGGTGCAGAAGTTCTCGGGGTCGGCGATGCCACTGGCGCGCCGCGCCCATGCGTAATAGGGTGAAAACACGCTGCCGACAAACGCGATGATGGAGAGGCCATAGGCCCCGTCGTCGCTCAGGGCGTCGACATACCACCAGAGGTAGCCACCGGGTGGAATCGCTTGGTCGAATTGCGGTGCGCCATCAGCGCTTCGGCCGCCAGCTGACCCGACATGGCCGCCATGGGAACCCCCGGCCCCGGGTGCACGCTGCCCCCCGCCAGATACAAGCCCGCTATCCGGCTGGCCGAGTTGGAACGCTGGAAGGCCGAGGCCCAGCCGTGCGTCGCCTGGCCATACAGCGCCCCGCCCGTGGCCGGGAAAAGCTGGTTGAACTCCACCGGGCTGGTACGCAGCACCGGCGGTTGCGCAAGGTCCAGAGTGAGGCCACATTGCTGCAAAAGGTCTTGGGTTCGGGTTTGGCATAGCTGCAGGTCTTCCGCATGAAGCAAATCGGTATCGCCCACGGCCGGCGCATTGACCAGGCACAGCAGGCGTTCGGGACCCTCGGGAACACGGCCCAGCCCCCGGTCCTGCGCACAGATGTAGACCGTGGGGCGCTGGGGCAGCGTGCGGGCTCTGAAGATGTCGTCGAACTCCGCGCGGTAGTCGGACTGGAAAAACACATTGTGCCGGTCAAGGGCAAAACCGCTGGTGGGGACACAGGCCGACCAGGTCAGTGCGGACAGCGAGCGGGTGCGCGCCGGGCCAGCCACCGCGTCGCGCACGCCGCCGCCCAGAAGGCCCGTGCGCAATGCCGCCACATCGCCGTTGAACACCACGGCATCGGTTTCCAGCCGCAGATCATTGCCGCAGTACACGGCGTGCACGGCACCGCCCTGCACTTCGATACGCTGACAAGGCGCGTTAAAGTGGAACTGCACGCCGCGCGCCTGGGCCAAGGTTTGTAAATTTTGGACGAGCGCGTACATGCCACCACGGATAGCCCAGACACCGTCCATCTCGACCTGCGCGATCAGCATCAGCGTGGCCGGTGCCTCCCATGGTGAGGAGCCGCAGTAGGTGGCGTAGCGGGCGAATAGCTGGCGCATGCGCGGGTCGTGGAAATGCCGCCCCAAACTGTCCCAGAGGCTGCGCGTGGGACCCAAACCCATGAGCACGCCAAGGCCCCGCGCGCCCAGGCGGCCCATCATCTGCGCCGCGCTGGGTGAGGGCGAGCGGATGAACGGGCCTTCGAGCTCGTCATAGACCCGGCGCGCGGTGGCGCAAAACTGCACAAAGCGGTCGGCCTCGGCCGGCCCCGCAAATTCGCGCACGGCCGTAACCGAACGCTCCTGGTCAGCGAACAAATCCAACACCGAACCATCGCTCCAGGCGTGGCGGGCGATGACCGGCAAGGGATCGATTTGCAATTGCGCTTCCAACCGGGTTCCGACCGCCTGGTAGATCTGATCGAAGATCCAGCGCATGGTGAAAACGGTAGGGCCGCTGTCGATGGGCGCGCCCCCGGCCTTCAATTGCCGGATCTTGCCTCCGGCTTGTGGCGCAGCCTCGACGACATGGACCTCCATACCTGCGTGCGCCAGGCGCAAGGCGCTGACCAGGCCGGCGATACCCGCTCCGACCACCACCACGCGCTGCGCAGCCATTTACGCCGCCGCCAAGTGGACCTGGCTGTCCAAGCCGAAGTCCAGCGCTTTGCCCTCCCAGATGCCTTCAAAAAACAGCACCCGCATGCGGACGAACATGGACTCGGAGAAAAAACCGTTGCGGTAGGTTGCCGCAATGGCCTTGCTGTGGGCACCGCTGCGCGCATAGGCGTCCATGGCATCGGTATTGCGCCAGATGCTGAAGGTGCATTGGCGCAGCAAGGGTGCCTCGCCAAGGCCCATGGCAACCAGGCAGCCCTCGGCTTGCGGCAGTTGGGCCTGGGCAGCAGGTGCCATGCGCCAGAAAGCCGGTGCTTTGGTTGGGAGGATGCTGGCGCGGGTGATGGCGGCAACCAAGCCGTCGTCTGGGGCCTGCTCGCCCTCGACCGCAGCCGCCGGTGGAGTCCAGCTCACGCCGTCCCAAGCACCCCGGCTGGACTGGATGCCAAACAAGCCGAAACATAACTCACGTGCCCTGCTGCGGTATTGCGCAAACACGGATCCATCGCAAAAAGCCTGCGCGTCGGCGAGGGAGTCGAATACACAGACCAGCCCTTGATGGCTGGCGCTGGGGCGTAAGCTGAAACCGCCCGCATGGCCGCTGCCCATGACTTTGGCAAAGCGTAAACCGGGTACCGCGCCAAGGCTGTTTGCGCCTTGCGCGATGCGCAGCCAACCCCACAGGCGGTGCTCCTTGAGGAGGTCCACCATGGCAACCAGAACGGTTGCACCCACCGGCATGGAGGAGGACTGTGGAGTAGGCACAGGCTTACTCCGGGCTGAGAAATCTCAGCCTTTCTTTTTGGCGCTGGGCTGGTCTTCGACAAGCTTGGCGGGGGCCGGTTCGGCGGGCTTGGCCAGCTCAGGGAAATCCTTGAGCATGGACTGGCCGTTGAGCGGCTTGTACGCACCCTGGTGGCAGGTGGCGCAATTGACCTTGGCCACATCACCCGTTGCACCCAAACGCTCCACAGGGAAGGTGGCGGTCAGCGGCTCCAGGTAGTCCAGGTTCAGATCACGCGCCATGCGGATGCCGTACCAGGCGGTGGCACGCTGAGGCGGATTGTTGTTCCAACTGGAGAAGGACTGCGTGTTGTGGCAATAGGTGCAGTTCACGCCCAGACTCTGCGACATGTGGGTCATGAGGCTGTAGGTCCATTCGGCTTGCTTGATGGAGTGGCGGTTATCGCCGGGCAAGGCCTTGGTGCCATTCACACGGATGTCGAGCTTGCCCAGCAGGTAGGGCGTAAACGGATCACTGGGCAGTGAGGCAGAGCCGACGCTGGCAGCAGCGATGTTTTGACCCGCGCGGTCGCCAATGAAGTCGGCGTGCAGATCCTGCGGTTCCTCTTTGAACCAGATTTGCTCGGGCACCGGTTTACCGCGGTGGCAGGTGTAGCAGGTGACGCCCGTCTCGGCGACGTGGGGCTTCCAGTCGGCATTGACGTGCTGGGTCATCTGCACCATGCGCCGCGCCACCACCTTGGTGTACTTGTCATCTGAAGCGAAGTTAGCCGGGTTATGGCAGTAGGTACAGCCTTGCTCGGGCGCCACCCAACTGGTGATGGAGACCATCAGCCGATTGAACTGGGCCACGCTCAGATTGCCCAGCACCTGAACATTCTGGTAGGACTTGCCGGCGCTTGGACCATCGGCAGAAGCCGCTGGCAGGGACACCGGAAGCTCGTTGGCCATGGTGCGCGCGTCCAGGATACGGTCGTTGTAGACCTGGACCATGCCGGTGCCACGGAAACCGTGTTGCACGCTGGTGGGCGATGGCCGCTCGCAGGCGGTCAAGACCACGGCTGCACCGACGAGCGCGACGCGAAGGAGGAAGTTGGAGTAGTTCATGGTTTGACAGCGCTCAGGGTTGCGGGGTCCACCACCGCCGGAAAGACAGCCGGGTAGCTGGGTGCCACACCATGCTTGACTGCCCAGAGGTACCAGTTGTCGACCACCGTGCCGGTCAACAGAATGCCGATGCCGCCCACCAGCGGGCACAGGACGGCAAACCACCAGGCCCAGCGGTGAATGGATTCCATGGTGGCGTTAAAGCCCATGGTCCAACGCCAGAACAAGGCGGCGCGCTCGGAGGCCGTGCCCCGGTCAGCGATTTGCTCGATTTCACGCTCACCACCAAAGCGGCTGACCGCAAGAATGGTCGCACCGTGCATGGCGAATAGCAGCACCGAGCCGTACAGGAAAACAATCGACAGCGCGTGGAAGGGGTTGTAGAAAAGGTTGCCGTAGCGCAGCGAGAACGCCGCGGTCCAGTCCAGATGCGGGAAGATGCCAAAGGGCACGGCCTCCGACCAAGAGCCCATCAGAATCGGACGGAAAAAGCCCAGCACCAAATACAGCCATATGGCTGCCGCAAACGCCCATGGCACGTGGGTTCCCATCCCTAACTCGCGGGCACGCCGGTAGGTACGGGCCCACCACAAGAACAGCGACGCAGTCAGGAATGCCCCCGTGACCAACCACCAGCCGCCCTGGTTCATGGGCGGGATGCTCAGGCCGTAGGCCGGTGCCGGCGGCTCCAGCGCCAGCCAGAACAGTTGGCGTACAAACTGGATAGGGTCCCAATTGACGGACGCCAGCATGTTGAAGCCGATGATGTTGAAAGCCAGGGTACCCAGGATGAGCGAAGCCACACCCAGACCACCAAGGTAAATCGGTCCGATTTGCGCGTTGCCAAGCACGCCCGCCCAGTAGACGATGAGCGGCTCGCCGGTGCGCGGGCTGTTGCCATGGCCCAGCTCAACGCCGTGGTGTGTCGGCCCAACAGCTTGGACCGTGGTGAAAAGATTTTGGTATTGCGCCATATCGTGTCCCCTTGATTAGCTCCAGATCGGCATGTTGAGCCACCAGTTCCACCACTCCGGCCAACCTCGGCTCCAGAAGGGTCCGCTGATGACAATGCACAGCGCACTGAACAGCACCGCTGCCATGGCAAGAAATAGACCGAGCCGGTGGATGCCCAGCGTACCGATGGAATAGCCGATGGTGTCGCGGAAGAAGGTGTCCTCATGCTCCGGCGTACGGACCGTGTGGCCGGGCGCCGGATTGGTGGACGAGAGAATCAGGCCACCATGCAAGGACAGGGCAAAGGTTGTAGCGAAGAAGAAGCTCACCGCAAGCATGTGCGCCGGGTTGTAGTGGAAGTGCAGGTACTGGTAGCCCACGTTGGACACCCAGTCAAGATGACTGAATATGCCGTAGGGGAAAGCGTGACCCCAGCCACCCATCAGCACAGGGCGGATGACCTCCAAAGTGAAATACGCAAATATGGCCACGCTGAAGGCTGCGGGCACGTGGTATCCCATACCCAGCTTGCGGCAAATCTCAACCTCGCGCATGGCCCAGGAGCCAAAAGCACCGAGGGCGCAAACCGTGATGATCTGCCACAAGCCGCCCTCCATCAGAGGTGCCATTCGAAGGCCATAGGACAGATCGGGCGGGGCAATGCTGATTTGCCACAGATTCCAGGTCGGCCCCTGTGAGGCACCCCACAAAATCATGGTGGTTCCGAGAATGGAAAAGAAGACGGTTGTCACACCAAAAAAGCCTACGTAAAAAGGACCGACCCAAAAATCAAACAGGTCTCCCCCGATCAGGGTTCCGCCGCGAACGCGGTATTTTTTTTCAAAACTGAGCATGGCCATAGTGAAGCCTCTTTGATGGAACGTTTTTTCCTACTGTTTTCAATAAGGATGGGTGGTGAGCTGCCAGGCCGTTGCGAAGCGGCTCACCCCCATACCAGCTGGCTTTAGCTTTTCGCAGGCACTGCTGAAGGCAGCGGCGCGTTTTGGGCAGCCGTCGTCGGGGCCTTCTTTGCACCGTCGAGCCAATTGAACTTGTTGGTGCTGAGCAAAATGAGGTGAATCATTGCTGCCAGTGCGAACAAGAAAATACCTTGCACAACCATCGCGCGAAGCGGGTCGTACAAACGCCAAATTCTCCACATAGCGTTTCTCCTAAAAAATGTAAGACATGAAGGTGTAAACGGCAGCCTTGACACCGCCAACCACGCCCTTGGCGTTCTCTGCCCCCGGCAGGATGGACCGCCACTGCACGCCGAGCACCGAAGATGCCAAGGCGAACACAAACAAAATCACAAATGCCAGTGAGAACATGCCCCAGAAGGCGCTGCTCGCATCGGCTTTTATAAAGACGTCGGCTGATTGATGGGTATGGGCCATTGCTTATTCCCCTCTACGTTGTTGAATAGAACCGTTTCAGAACCAGGGACGCCAAGCCCACACAAGGACATGGGCTACCACAGCAACCGCCGTGAAGCCCACCAGACCTTGCATGTAGTAGGTATGGAATTCCTGCGCTTCTTCGTCCGTCAGACCGGAAATGGACTTTCCATGATTTGACATGCGAACTCTCCTAAAAAAGGCCTTACGACCATTGCTGCGCACAACCCGCGCAACCTGGGTATCCGCAGCAGACTGCCACGACATTCCTTGCTCAACAGCTGCGGTACTCATACCGCAACCGCCATTCCTAATTCGCGCCCGGCGGCGTGCACATGGTCTTGTGACACCGTGTCTTGGCCCGCTTCGCGCGCTATCCGTTCCGACTGGTCGCGCAGGCGCTTGGCCGCCGAGATTTGCACCAGCACCGGCTGGTTCTGAATCATTTCGCGCATCACGGTCTGGGCCGCGTCCTGCCAGGTGGCGTTCGGGGTGACGACGCCGCGCGCGTGGGTGGCTTCGACTTTGTCCATTTCGGTGCCCAGGGGCAGGATGTGGAACAAGGCATCAAACAGCGCGTTACACACCTCTTGCACCACATAGGTCGCGCCGCTGTAACCCATGAACGGCGTGCCGGTGTGGCGGCGGATGACTGCGCCAGGGAAGGAGGCTGCGATGAAGGTCGTGCGCATCGGGCCGGTGCTGCCGTTCTCGGCCAGGTACATGCGCTCGTTAAAGCTGCCGAACATGATGAGCGGCGTTTGGGTGCGGCACATCTCACGCACTTTGGCGTTATCGGTTTTGGTGCCCGCCGTGCGGGACACGCTGAACTTGCAGGGCAGGCCCATTTCGACTTCAAGAAAGTGCTTCAGGCCGCGTGCATAGGTTTCACCAGCCACCACGGCAAAGCTGGCGGTGGAGAAAAAGTCCTGGGTCACTGAGCGCCACAGATCCCACAAAGGCTTGAGCGTGGTGTGGCGTTCGCGCTCGATAAATGGCTCGGGGTCCAGATTGAGCAATTCGCCAAGCTTGCGCAAAAACTGGGTGGTGCTGTGCAGGCCAATGGGGGCTTGCAGGTAGGGACGCTCCAGCGCTTCACACAGCATGCGGCCGAACTCGCGGTACATGCAAATGTTCACATCGGCCTCCACCAGACGGGATACATCGGCCAGGTGGCTGGTCAAGGGAAAGACCATATTGATCTCAGCGCCGATGCCTTGCACCAGGCGGCGGATTTCGGCCAAGTCGCTGGGTGAGTTGAAGGTGCCGTAGCAGGGTCCGATGATGTTGACGCGGGGCTTTTCACCCACCGGGCGATCCGCGTAGGGCTTGCGCGCCGGCACTTTTTTCATGCCGTATTCGCTCCACAGCCAGTACATGGCGCGGTTGGCGCATTGCCATTGGTCTTCGTCGATGGTGCGCGGCAGAAAGCGCTGGATATTCATGCCCTCGGGCGTGACACCACCGCCAATCATCTCGGCGATCGAGCCCGTCACCACCACCGAAGGCAAATCCGGATCCAGCGTGGCGTGCGCGCGCTTCATCGCACCTTCGGTTCCTTCGCGTCCAAGCTGCTCTTCCGCAAGGCCTGTCACCACAATTGGCAACTCATGCGGCGGCAGTGCGTCGGTGTAATGCAGCACCGAGGTAACCGGCAGGTTTTCGCAACCTACCGGGCCGTCAATAACGACTTGCAAGCCTTTGATGGCCGTGAACACATACACGGCACCCCAATAGCCCCCTGCGCGATCGTGGTCGAGAACCAGCATCAGCCCATCTCCTCAGCTTTGCGCTTTTTCATCAACTTTTCCATCTGGCGCTTGGTCTCTTTCTTGAACTCCGGCCGGTCCACCGGAACCCCTTCCCAGACACCGGCGTTGTGCGACATGCCCACATCACCGAAAAAGTTCTTCATCTGGTCAAAGCGGCTCTGGTTGCCGATGGCAGCCTGCACCACCTGCACCAGCGAGCCCGCGCCGGCAATGCCCATCAGGGGCCGCGCAGAAATCAGGTTGGTGTAGTAGAGCGAGGGGATAGACAGCTCTTTGGCTTTCTGCACCACGGGCGTGGTGCCGATAGCTAGCTGCGGCGTGTACTCGTGCATGGCAGCCAGGTCTTGCTCCAACGACGCGCGGAACTGCACCTGCACACCTTTGGAGCGCAGCCAGTCGGCGTCGTGCTGGTTCCAGGGTGTGGCGGGGCAGGCGGAGCCCACATAGCGCAGATCCGCGCCGCACTCGACCAGCAGACGCCCCACCAGCAACTCGGAGCCCTCGTAGCCACTCAGGGTGATGCGGCCCTTGATCGGCTTAGAAGCCAGCATGCCGCGCATGGGTGCCAAGGTCTGGTTGCGCGCGGCGTCGATCTTGGCCTGGGGCACGCCGCTGGCCTCACCAATGGCTTGCAGCCAGTCGTTCGTGCCTTCTACGCCCACGGGTGCAGAGCCGATCACGGGGCGGCCAGCCGCCTGGAACTCGCGCACTGCTGCGGTGTAGAAGGGATGGATGGCGGCCACGCTCACACAGTCCAGCGCGGCATACAACTCGCGCCACTCGCGGGTGGGAACCACCGGTCCAGCAACCAGGTCCATGGGTGCCAGCATCTGGCCGATGATGACCGGATCGGCCGGGAACATCTCACCCAGCAGGGCCACAGCGGGCTTGTCCAGACGGCCGCCACGCGGCGCCTGCACCGGGCCGTTCAAAATTTCTCCGCGGGCGTACTTGAGCATTGCGCCGGACAGCACGTCCTTGGCCTCGGCATGCGTGGGCACACCAAAGCCGGGCACGTCAATACCGATGATGCGCACCCCGTTGATCTCTTTGGGCAGCAACTGCAGGGGCACGCCGCTGGCAGTGGGCACGCAGAGGTTGATGATCACGATGGCGTCGAGTTGCGCGGGGTCGGCCTGGGCGTACACCGCCTCGCGAATGTCTTCAAATAGCTTGCCGGTGACCAGGGTCTCGGAGTTGAAAGGTACATAGCCCACGCTGCGGCGCGCGCCGTAAAAATGCGATGTGAAAGTCAGCCCGTACACGCAGCATGCCGAACCCGACAGAATAGTTTGCGTGCGGCGCATGCGCAGTCCCACGCGCAGCGAACCGAAGGCCGGGCACATGCTTTGTGGCTGGTCATGCGGACCCGTGTTCTCGTTGCGGGGGTAATCCTTGGCGTACTGTTGCAGCACCTCGGATTTGCCTGCGGACTTGGCTGCGGCCAGCAGGGTTTCGCCCCCGCCGTGGCAGCCCATGCCATCGCCCTCGAGCGCGGTGGTCACCGCGCCTTGGGCTGGTGCCATATGGATGGGAATGGTCTTGGAGTCGGTCATGGCTTTTTCAGGCTCAGGCTTCGTCGTAGACCACTTCCAGCGTGGGCTTGACCAATTCATGGCGGCCCATCATGTCGAAGGTGGTTGCCGGCTGCAGGACCACATTGCGGCCCACGGTGTCGGCGCTGAACAGGCCGAGCAACTGGTCCTGCGTCTGCGGCTTGGGCCGCACGGGCGGAGCTTCTGCCACGTTGAGTGCGAGCTCCTCAAATAAGGGAGCCCACTGGCCGCCGGGGCGGCCGATGATTTCGTAGCTGGCACTCTTGCGGCGGATATCTTCATCGGCCGGAATGGCGGCCAGAACCGGAATGCCTGCGTTGCCGGCAAAGGCCTTCGCCTCGCCGGTCCCATCGTCTTTGTTGATGACCATCCCGGCCACGCCCACATTGCCACCAAGCTTGCGGAAGTACTCGACCGCCGAGCACACGTTGTTGGCCACATACAGGGACTGCAAGTCATTGCTGGCTACGACGATCACTTTTTGGCACATATCGCGCGCAATCGGCAAGCCAAAGCCGCCGCAGACCACGTCGCCCAAAAAATCGAGCAAGACGAAGTCAAAACCCCAGTCGTGGAAGCCGAGTTTTTCCAGGGTTTCAAAGCCGTGGATGATGCCCCGTCCACCGCAGCCGCGACCCACCTCAGGGCCACCCAACTCCATGGCAAAGACGCCATCGCGCTTGAAGCAGACGTCGCCAATGCTCACGGCCTGACCCGCCAGCTTGAGGCGGGAAGAGGTCTCAATAATCGTCGGGCAGGCTTTGCCACCGAAGAGCAGGCTGGTGGTGTCGCTCTTGGGGTCGCAACCGATCAAAAGCACTTTTTTGCCCTGCTGGGCCATCATGTAGCTGAGGTTGGCCAGCGTGAAGCTTTTACCGATGCCGCCCTTGCCGTAGATGGCAATGATTTGTGTCTCTTTGGTCACAGGGCCTGTGTGCACGGGCGCGGGCTCGTCGGCCGCTTCGCGGCGCAAGACCTCGATGAATTTGATGGGCTGGCTGTTATCACCGGCGGGGGTTGTCATGCGTTGGCACTCCATTGGGAAGACGGCACTTGGAACAGTTTCATTGTGTCGGTTGACATTGATATATGTCAATAAATATTTACAGTTTCTTGCCTTGATTAGGGAAAATACCTAGATTTTTGTACCCACAAGGATGCGGGCATGGATGGGCATGGCGTTATCCAGCAGCGTTACGGCAGCAAATCCGCTGTCGCGCATCAGCGCCGCCAGCTCCTCGTGGCTGCGCAGCCGCCCTGCCCCCATGGCCAGCAAGTAATAGTGAAAATAGGCGTCGCTGGGCTGCGGACGCTCGCCTGCTGACTGCGCCATAGGCTCGGCCACAAGCAGCGTACCGCCCTTGGGCAGCGCCTGGTAAATGTTGCGCAAGATGTCGCGCACGGACGCGTCGCAGTGGTCATGGGCAACGCGGATGAGCGTGATGACATCGGCCCCGCCGGGCAGCGCATCGGTGAGAAAACTCCCCGGGTGCAGCCTCACCCGCCCGTCCAGGCCGGCGGTGTGCAAGGCACTGCGCGCCACTTCCAGCACGGGAGGCAAGTCAAACAGCGTCAGTTCCAGGGCGGGGTATTGCCGCGCCACCGCGCTGATGAATCGGCCCTTGCCGCCGCCCACGTCCATCAGGCGGCGGTGACCGGCAAGCGCATAGCTGCTCAGGATTTCCTGCAACACAAAATTTTGGGACGACGCCATCAGCTCGGAGTACCGGGCGACCGGCTCCAGGCCGGAACCCGCAGGCTGCGCTGCACCGGGAACCCCGGGCATCTTGCCGTGCGCATAAGGCCAGTACCCGGCCATGCTGCCGCCCCAGGCATCGCGTAAAAATTCCACCGGCTGCAAGAGATCCTGGTACAGCAGGTTGTTGTGCTCGATCATGGCCGCAATACCGTCCTGGCGCGCCAGCGGTGCGCCCAGTGGCCCCAGGCCAAAGCGCCCCATGGAGCGGTGCTCCAGCAAGCCCAGCGCCACCGCCGAGAGCAGCAGGCGCTGCATCGCGGGCGGCTCAATCTGCGTGTGGCGGGCCAGCGCATCCAGCGTGAGCGGCTGCTCCTTGAGCCGCGCAAAAAGGCCCAGACGCACGCAACTGAGCAAGACCTGGGAGTGCACGAAGCCGGCCATCAGCTCAAACAGCTTGGCCGTACGGCGGCGCGTCACCCAGCGCGTCAAGGGGTTGGCAATTGCCCAGCGGTACAGCGCCGGGTCGCTGAACCAGCCATCCAGGCGCCGTTGAATCGGCTCGCGCAGGGCGTCCCACCAGCCCGGCCGGGTTGGGCCTTGGGCGCTTACCGGTGCGACATCAAGCGACTGCATTGCCGGACGGCTGTGCTGAGCGGCTCACAAGCGCATTCGCCGCTCGCAAGTGGGGATAGGGCTGGCCGACGGCCTCGCACATGCTGGTGGGCACCAGGCGCTCGGACTCGCGCCGCACCACCTGAGACAGCAGATCCCGGGCACCGCAGGCGGGAATACCGTCGACCGCCTTGTCCATCAAACCCTGGAAATAGACCACCGCCCCGGCCAGACCCAGGCTTTGGGCCACGCTGGGGCGGCCATGCAAGGCGTCCTGACCAACCGGCTTGCCCAATGCCTGGGCGTGGCCCATCACGTCGCGGATGTCGTCGGCGACCTGGTAGGCCTCCCCGAGGTAGTTGCCCAGCGCCATCCAGGGCTGCGGGTCGGCTCCGGCGGCCATGGCACCGCCGCAGGTGGCTGCAACAAACAGGGCTCCGGTCTTGGCACGCTGGTATTCGCTCAAATCAGCCCGCACCTCGCATTCCCAGGCCTGCCCCGCGACGATGCCCGATGGCACACCCACCCCGGCGCTCAGGTTGCGGATCAGCGCAGCCAGGCGCTGTGGCTGCGCGGCGCCGGCATGGGCCAGCACCTGGTAGGCCAGCACGATCAGCGCGTCACCGGTGAGCAGTGCAAGCGGTTCACCAAAGGCCTTGTGCACGGTGGGCTGCCCCCGGCGGGTGTCGGCGTTGTCAAAAGCGGGCATATCGTCGTGCACCAGTGAGGCGCAATGCATCAGTTCGATGGCGCTGCCCATGGCGTCGCTCAAACCGGGCGCATCGTCGCCACAGGCCAGGGCCACGGCGGTACAGAGCTGCGGGCGCACCCGCGCGCCGCTGGAAAAAACCGCATGCCGCATGGCCGCAGCCAGGCGCGGCGGTGTCTGCGGACTGACCAGCTGGTCAAAGTGGTATGAGAGGGACTTCTCGGCGCGCTCAAGTAGACTCATGGCAGATTCGCTTTCGGGTGTGTCAATTTACATTTACATATGTCACCGTCAATTAATTTACACAATAAATTTTTCTTGTCAAGCGTGAATTACCCCGATCCGCCTGCCCCCCTTACTCATTAGCATTGCCCCATGCCAAACAGCCACTTCGCCCCCACCCGCAACGACAGCTTTTTGCGTGCCTGCATGCGCCAGGCCACCGACCACACCCCGGTCTGGCTGATGCGCCAGGCCGGCCGCTACCTGCCCGAGTACTGCGCCACGCGGGCCAAGGCGGGCAGTTTTATGGGCCTGGCCACCAATGTCGACTTCGCTACCGAAGTCACGCTGCAGCCCCTGGAGCGCTACGCGCTGGATGCAGCCATCCTGTTCAGCGACATCCTCACCGTGCCCGACGCCATGGGCCTGGGCCTGAGCTTCGCCATGGGCGAAGGCCCGCGATTTGCCAAGAACGTGCGCGACGAGGCGGCCGTGGCCGAGCTGGCCGTGCCGGACATGAACACGCTGCGCTATGTGTTCGATGCCGTCACCTCCATCCGCAAAGCGTTAAATGGGCGGGTGCCGCTGATTGGTTTTTCGGGCAGCCCCTGGACGCTGGCCTGCTACATGGTCGAGGGCGCAGGCTCGGACGACTATCGCCAGGTCAAAACCCTGATGTACAGCCGCCCGGACCTGATGCACCGGGTGCTGACCATCAACGCCGATGCCGTGGCGGCCTACCTGAACTGCCAGATCGACGCCGGCGCGCAAGCGGTGATGGTGTTTGACAGCTGGGGCGGTGTACTGGCTGACGGCGCATTCCAGACCTTCAGCCTGGATTACACGGCACGGGTACTGCGCCAGCTCAAGCGCACTGGCGCTGATGGGCAACCGGTGCCGCGCCTGGTGTTCACCAAAGGCGGCGGCTTATGGCTGGACGATATGGCAGCGCTGGACTGCGAGGTGCTGGGCGTGGACTGGACCGTGAATCTGGCCAAAGCCCGCGCCCAGGTGGGTGGTGCAGTGGGCGGTCCGGGCAAGGCGCTGCAGGGCAACCTGGATCCGAATGCGCTGTTCGGTACACCGGCGGCGGTGGCCAGCGAGGCCCGCAAGGTGCTGGACGCGTTCGGCACACCGCACACCGATGCGTCCACCACCGGCCCCACGCACATCTTTAATCTGGGCCACGGCATCAGCCAGCACACCGATCCAGAGCACGTCAGCGTCCTGATCGATGCGGTGCACAGCCACTCACGCGCGCTGCGCCAGCCAGTCGCGCGGAACTAAAAAATAGTCGGTCAGCGCCCGCTCGGGCGTGCCCGACGCAGCTTCGTGGCGGTAAGCCCATGACACCAAGGGCGGCATGGACAAGAGGATGGATTCGGTGCGTCCGCCCGACTGCAGGCCGAAGTGGGTTCCGCGGTCCCACACCAAATTGAACTCCACATAACGCCCGCGTCGGTACAACTGGTGCGCCCGCTCCCGCTCGCCGTAGGCCATCGTGTGGCGGCGCTCGACGATGGGCATGTAGGCCTTCAGCAAGGAGTCGCCCACGCTTTGCAGCATGGCGAAGCTGCGCTCGATGCCCAGATCGGCAAAGTCGTCGAAAAAGATGCCCCCTACGCCACGCTGCTCGTTGCGGTGCTTGTTACAAAAATAGCTGTCGCACCAGGTCTTGAAGCGGGGATACAGCTCTGCCCCAAAAGGCGCAAGTGCCGCATGGCAAGTCTGGTGAAAGTGCACGGCATCCTCGTCAAAACCATAGTAAGGCGTGAGATCCATCCCGCCACCAAACCAGGCCACCAAGGGGCCTTGGGCGGGCTGCGCGGCGATCATGCGTACGTTCATGTGCACCGTGGGCGCGTAGGGGTTACGGGGGTGAAACACCAGCGAAACGCCCAGCGCCTCGAAGGGCGCGCCCACCAATTCAGGGCGGTGCTGCGTGGCCGAAGGCGGCAACTGCGGGCCGCGCACATGCGAAAACCCGCAGCCTGCCCGCTCAAAGACGGGCCCGCCCTCCAGAATTTGGGTGATGCCGTCGCCCTGGAGCTTTTCACCCTCACCCTTGGACCACACATCGACAACAAAGGTCCCTCCATCCATGTCAGCAATGGCCGTAGTGAGGCGGGACTGCAGCCCCAGAAGATAGGTGCGAACGGAGTCGATAAAGGGGCGCATGGCGAAGTCCGGCAACAGGTGATTGAACGTGCGACCGAGTTTAAGCCGCCGCCCGCAGGCCCCCCCGGCAGAGGCCGCTAGCGCAGGGCGAGCACGGCCCGCATATCCGGAATCACACGGTCCGGCCGGCAGGACTCAACGGCTTGGCCCATGTTGTATCCGTAGGGCAGCAACCAGACGGCCACACCGGCGTGGCGCGCCGTGGCCGCATCAATGGAGGAGTCGCCGACGAAAAGCGCCTGTGCAGCCGGAACATTGAACTGCGCCAGACACTGGGCCACACCGGCCGGATCGGGCTTTTTGGTGGGCAGTGTGTCGCCGCTGATGACGGCATCAAATCGCGTGTGCAAGCCGTGCGCCCGCAACACCGTATCGGTGTAGCGGCCTTCCTTGTTGGTCACGACCGCCAGATGAACGCCCCGTTCGCGCAGGCCATCCAGCGCCTCAATGACATGGTGAAACGGTTGGCTGCGGGTTCCGCAGCGCTGCTGGTAGTGGCCGTCAAAAATACCAGCCATGCGCGGCAGATCAGGGTCGGTGCGCACCGCTTCAACCGCGCGGCCCTGCGCGCTGGCCAGCGCCTCAATCAAAAGGGTCCGGGTACCGTGCCCGATCCAGTCATTCACCTGCTGCTGGCGCACCAGCGGTAAGCCACATTGGGCTAGTGTGTCGTTGACGGCGTCGGCAATTTCAGGGGCCGTGTCAACCAGCGTACCGTCCAAATCGAAGAGGACCAAGCGCAACGGTGCGGACGGTTGCGCCATGCTCAGCCTCCCAGCGCACGCTTGCGCCGCTCCATCATGCGCCAGACGAAAGGCGTGAAGATCAGCTGCATGGCGATATCCATCTTGCCACCGGGCACGACGATGGTGTTGGCCCGGCTCATCCAAGAGCCGTGGATCATATTGAGCAGGTACTGGAAATCGATGCCCTTGGGATTGGCAAAACGGATCACGACCATGCTTTCGTCAGCCGTCGGGATATCGCGCGCGATGAATGGGTTGGACGTGTCGACCATGGGCACCCGCTGAAAGTTCACATGCGTATGCGCGAACTGCGGAACGATGTAGTTCACGTAGTCGGGCATGCGGCGCAAAATAGTGTCGGTCACCGCCTCGGTGCTGTAGCCGCGCTTGTGCTTATCGCGCCAGAGTTTCTGGATCCACTCCAGGTTGATGACCGGCACCACCCCGACGCGCAGATCAGGGTACTGGGCGATGTTGTGCTCGGGCGTGACGACGGCGCCGTGCAGACCTTCGTAAAAAAGGATGTCGGTGCCTTCGGGCAAATCCTCCCAGGGTGTGAACGTTCCGGGCGCCTGCTGATAGGGCTCCGCTTCCTCGGCGTTGTGCAGGTATTTGCGGGCGCGACCCGTGCCTTTGTGCGAATAGGCGCGAAACAGGTCTTCAATCTCGCCAAACAGGTTGTTGTCCGAGCCAAAGTGGCTGAAATGGTTGTTACCTTCTTGTTCCGCCTGGATCAGGCGCTGCTTCATTTCATTGCGGTCGTACCGGTGGAAGCTGTCGCCCTCGACGATGGCAGACTTGACGCCTTCGCGGCGGAAGATGTTCTCGAACGTGCGAGAAACGGTGGTCGTGCCAGCCCCGGACGAGCCGGTGATGGCGATGATGGGGTGGCGTTCAGACATGACTGCGGGCTCCTGGCGGTGGCGGGTCGATCGGGTGCGTACTGGCGGCTTCGGATACGGGCTCAGGGCGCGTCGCTCAAAAACAAGCTTCTGGCCGCAAACAGGGGACTGCTGTCCTTCACAGACGCGGGGTTGCGGTGGTATTCCTCGATGCGCTCGACCTCTGCCTTGGAACCGAACACCAGGCCGATGCGCTGGTGCAGTTCGCGGGGCTGTATACCCAGAATGGGAAACTCGCCGGTGCTGGCCCGCCCACCCGCCTGCTCCATCAGGAAGCCGATGGGATTGGCCTCGTACATCAGGCGCAAGCGGCCCGCTTTGGCTGGATCCTTGGTGTCGCGCGGGTACATGAAGACCCCGCCCCGCATCATGATTCGGTGTGCCTCCGCGACCATGCTGGCGATCCAGCGCATATTGAAATCTTTGCCGCGCGGGCCGGTTTTACCGGCCAGGCACTCGTCCACGTAGCGGCGTACCGGCGCTTCCCAAAATCGACTGTTAGAGGCATTGATGGCAAATTCCTGGGTGTGCTCCGGGACGCGGATGTTGGGGTGGGTCAGCAAGAATTCACCCAGCGACGGGTCCAGCGTGAAGCCGAAGACGCCAGTGCCCACGCTGAGCACCAGCATGGTGGTCGGGCCATAGAGGGCGTAGCCGGCAGCGACCTGCTCGCTTCCGGCTTGCAGGTATTCATCCGGCTCCACCGGCCCCTCACTGCTGGCGCCTTCAGCGGGGCGTCGGAACACACCAAAAATGCTGCCCACGGTGACATTCACGTCAATATTGGACGATCCGTCCAAGGGGTCAAACACCAGCAAGTATTTGCCACGCGGCAGGTGCGCGGGAATGTCGATCGGCATCTCCACTTCTTCCGAAGCCATGCCCGCCAGATGACCGGACCATTCGTTCATACGGATGAACAAATCGTTGCTCAGCACGTCCAGCTTTTTCTGGGTTTCTCCCTGCACATTGACGCGGGGCGTCGCGCCAGGGCCGCCAGCGTCCACATAATCGCCCAGTACGTTACCCAATTCACCAAACGCCACCGCCTTGGCGATGGCTTTGCAGGCCATGGCCACGTTCAATATCAAAGCGTTCAGGTCACCGCTGGCCTGAGGATGCTTGCGCCGCTCCTCGATGAGGAACTGCGTGAGTGTGCTGCGGTTTTTGGTGGGCATAGCGGTGCTCCTTTGGCCTCAGAGGCTTTGCTGGTGCAAGGCACGGATGCCGGCCAGATCCATACCACCCAGATGGTCCAATACGATCCTGGCACCCTGGAAATCGTGGTCCATCGTATAGCTATTGCGGGTGATGATGGTAGCCAATCCGGCTGCCCGCGCGGCGGTCAAGCCGTTGTGTGAATCCTCGAAGGCGATACAGTCCTCCGCCGGCAGGCGCAGACGTTGCAAGGTTTGCAGATACACCATGGGATGGGGTTTTTTCAAGTGGGCAGTGGATGCATCCTCCACCACCGCAAACCGTTTGCGCCAATCGTCGCCGATGGCACGGCGCAGCAGCGCAGCAATATTCACCGGCGAGGTGGTGGTGGCAATGGCCAGCTTCAGGCCTGCCTGTGCAGCGCCATCGATGAGGTTCAAAACGCCTGGGCGCATAGCGACATGCCCGTCCTGCACGGCTTGTTCATACGCCGCTGTCTTCACCAGATGCAGGCGTTCAATCATGTCCCGAATGGCACCGCCGTCAATCGCAAGCGTGTCCGGCTGTTTGGTATTCCAGTAGTGCGTCAGGCGCTCGCGGCCGCCAGATATCTGCAGTAGGCGGGTGTAAGTTTCCACATCCCAGTGCCAATCCAGCCCACAGGCACCAAAGGCGTGGTTAAAAGCGGCCAGGTGGGCCGTCTCGGTGTCGGCCAGGGTGCCGTCCACATCAAATATCAAGGCATGCAGCATGGTGTATGGATCCAACGTACTTTTTATAGGGATGCGTCCGTGCCGCCTTGCTGAAACACGCGGCTGGCGCTGATGTCCTGCGCGGCCAGGGTGCGTAAATCGTCAGCGGTCAGCCGCCGGTCACGGTCGGCAAACAGCCGGCTGGCCTGGCGCAGGCGTGCCCGGTCGAGGGCGTTGCGCACGCTGCGGGCATTGGCGAAATGGGCTTGCTGTACCCGCAAACCGAGGTAGCGCTGAAATATGGCCGCTGCCCCGGGTTCAAAAACATAGTTCTGCTGCGCCAGCATTTTTTGCGAAATTTGCAGCAACTCGTCGACCGAATAGTCGGGGAAGTCCAGGTGGTGGGCGATGCGCGAGCTCAGACCCGGGTTGGACTGGAAAAAGGTGTCCATGCGGTCCTTGTAACCCGCCAGAATGACCACCAGGTCATCGCGCTGGTTTTCCATGACTTGCAACAGGATTTCTATGGCCTCTTGCCCGTAGTCGCGCTCGTTCTCGGGGCGGTAGAGGTAATAGGCCTCGTCGATGAACAGCACCCCACCCATGGCTTTTTTCAGCACCTCGCGGGTCTTGGGTGCGGTGTGGCCGATGTACTGGCCCACCAGATCGTCACGCGTCACCGCCACCAAATGCCCTTTGCGCACATAACCCAGGCGGTGCAGAATTTGCGCCATGCGCATGGCCACCGTGGTTTTTCCCGTGCCCGGGTTACCCACAAAATTCATGTGCAAGCTCGGCGCCTCGCTGGTCAGTCCGAGGTTGGTTCTCAGCTTGTCGATCACCAGCAGTGCCGCAACATCTCGGATGCGGGTCTTGACCGGCACCAACCCCACCAGATCGCGATCCAGCTCAGCCAGCACATCCTCCACCTGCGACTGCGCCAGCACCTCGCCCACGCTGCGGGCCTGCGCCAGGGCCACAGCCTGGGAGTCGACCGGATCCTGTTCGACAGCAGCGGGCGCGGCAGCGGCACTGCGCACACCGGGGATGGAATAGGTGCTCATAAGGCTGTGCCGCTTTATCTGGGTGCTTAGTAGCGTTTGGTCTCAGGCTTTTCCGTGCCGTAACCGCGCGTGGTGTAGCGCATGGTACGGCCGTTCACTTCCTGGCGCAGCAGCATAAATCCGGACTCATCCGCGGGGCGATTGACGATGAAACTCATGGCGACCGACTCCACACCACGGGTCGAGTCAAAAGCCATCAGGCGGATGTAGTACTGGGGGAATGCCTTGCGGCAAGCCTGCATCTCCATGATCAGTCCGGCCGCATCGCTGAGGTCAAACATGGGCATGCCGAACATCTCCCAAAAAGTATTGCGGGGATGGGGGTCGTCGGTGTATTCCACGCTCCAGGAGTAGCCCTTTTTAAGGCCGTATTCCACCTGCATCGTGATTTCGGCATCGGTGAGCGACGGGAGGAAACTGAACTGGCCTTGCGTCAAACGGCCGGTAGGGTTGGTCATCATGGTGTGGTGCTCCTAGCTGGAATGATTCGGATTTAGTTGGCAGCTGACGGGGTGGCCACGTAGTCGCTGCTGTCGGTGGATTGGTAGTTGAAACTGATGTCTCCCCAGGTGTCGAGCGCGGCTTTCAGCGGGCCGCAGCTTTGGGCTGCTTTTTGTAGAACCATAGCCCCCTCGTTCTTGATGTCCACGCCTTCATTACGTGCCTTGACCATGGCCTCTAAAGCCACCCGATTGGCCACCGCACCGGCTTGAATGCCCTGCGGGTGTCCGATGGTGCCGCCACCGAACTGCAAGATAACGTCGTCGCCAAAAAGATCCAGCAACTGGTGCATCTGACCCGCATGGATACCGCCCGATGCGACCGGCATGACCTTTTTGGTATCGGCCCAGTCCATATCAAAAAACAAGCCGCGGGGCAAATCGGTTTTGGTGTAGCTGTCGCGGCAGACGTTGTAGTAGCCTTGAACCGTCAACGGGTCACCTTCGAGTTTGCCCACGGCGGTGCCGGTGTGCAGATGATCGCAACCCGCCAGGCGCAGCCATTTCGCGATGACGCGGAAGCTCACGCCGTGGTTTTTTTGGCGGGTGTAGGTTCCATGCCCGGCACGGTGCATGTGCATGATCATGTCATTGCGGCGGCACCACTCGGCCATGGACTGGATTGCGGTCCAGCCGATCACCAAATCCACCATCACCACCACGCTGCCCAGCTCTTTGGCCATTTCGGCGCGTTCGTACATCGCTTCCATGGTGCCGGCGGTGATGTTCAGGTAGCTGCCCTTGACCTCGCCGGTGACCGCTTGCGCCTTGTTGACCGCGTCCATCACGTACAGGAAGCGGTCACGCCAGTGCATGAAGGGCTGCGAATTGATGTTTTCATCGTCCTTCATGAAATCCAGTCCGCCCTTAAGGCCCTCATAAATCACCCGCCCGTAATTGCGGGCCGAAAGACCCAGCTTGGGCTTGGTGGTGGCGCCCAACAAGGGCCGGCCAAACTTGTCCAGGCGCTCGCGCTCCACAACCAGGCCGGTAGGGGGACCTTTAAAGGTCTTGATATAGGCCACGGGGATGCGGATGTCCTCCAGGCGGGCGGCCTTGAGCGGCTTGAAGGAAAACACATTGCCGATCAGGCTGGCGGTCATATTGGCGATAGAGCCCTCCTCAAACAAGATCAGGTCATAGGCCACATACGCAAAATACTGCCCGGGGTTGTTCGGGACCGGGATGACTTTGTAGGCTTTGGCGCGGTAGCTGTCACAGGCGGTCAGGCGGTCGGTCCAGACCACCGTCCAAGTGGCCGTGGAGGACTCACCGGCCACGGCGGCGGCGGCCTCCTCGGGGTCTACGCCATCTTGGGGTGTGATGCGGAAGAGGCAAATGGTGTCGGTTTCCTTGGGCTGGTAGTCGGGAATCCAGTAACCCATTTGCTTGTACTTCAATACGCCGGCGCTGTAGCGCTTCTTCACGTCGGTAATCTGGCCGCCTTGGCTGCTGTCACTCATCGCTGTTCTCCTGTATGTGAGATGGGGATAGCGGAATGTAGAAAGCGTTTGAGATAAGGTAAATTGTTATTTATTTAGCGTCCGCTTCAGGCTTTACTTAATTAAGGAGTGCCGACATGAAAAATGCCACCTTCCGCCAGTTGCGGGTTTTCAGTGAAGTGGCGCGCCAATTGAGTTTTGTGCGCGCAGCCGAAAACCTGCATCTCACGCCCCCGGCCGTGACCATGCAGATTAAAGAACTGGAGTCGCAGGTCGGCATGCCCTTGTTCGATCGCAGTGGCAAAAAGGTCAGCCTCACCACCACAGGCGAATACATGGTGGTGTACGCGCGCAAGATCCTGGCGTTGTTAAAAGATGCGGAAGATGCCAGCGCCCGCCTGCAGCGCGCCGAAATTGGCCTACTCACGGTGGGCATGGTGAGTACTGCCAAATATTTCATGATGCGCTTGCTGGCGGATTTCCGGGAACGCCATGCCGGCGTGGACATCCGCATCTGCACCGGTAACCGGGAGCAGTTAGTCAAGATGCTGCACAACAATGAAGTCGACATTGCGGTGATGGGGCACCCCCCCACCGAGTTGCAAACCCGCGCAGAACCTTTTGCCGCGCATCCCCATGTTTTTGTTGCCGCCTGCGACCACCCCCTGGCGCAACGCGAAAAACTCACCGCGGAAGACCTGCGTCCCTACGAGTTCATCGTGCGCGAGCAGGGTTCAGGCACCCGCGCGGCCATGCACAAATTTTTCTCCGAAAGAAAAGTGGAGCCCCGTCTTCAGTCCCAGGTCAACAGCAATGAGACACTCAAACAGGCTGTGATGGTGGGACTGGGACTGGGCTTTGTGTCCTTGCACACCATCGGCTCGGAACTCGACCACGGGGAAATTGCTATTTTGGATGTACAGGGCACGCCGGTATTTCGGGTTTGGAACATCGTTCACACACTGTCCAAAGTGCTTTCGCCCGCGGCCGAGGCTTTTCGCTACGAAATTTTGGAGCGTGGCGAGCAATTTCTGGCCGAAAAATTCGGACATCACCTTGTTTTGCCCTGAAACTGCAAACCCGAGGCGATGCAGGACTCAGCGCACAGCGAAGGGAGGCCGTACTGAAAAACCGCAAATTACTGTCATAATGCCCGCGAATTAGCTCCCAAGGTCTCTCTGGCGGTGTTCCCCAGGGTCTGCCGCAAAGACCGGCAAAGCGGTTTGCGCAACGTCCCTTTTGTTTGCGCCCCAGCACCCCCCCTTTTTTCTCAACCCCGATTTTTCGGCAAACCCCTCTGCGGGAAACTCTCATGCACCTGAACGAACTCAAAGCACTGCACGTATCTGAGGTGCTGCTCCAGGCCGAAGCACTGGAAATTGAAAACACCGGGCGCATGCGCAAACAAGAGCTGATGTTTGCCATCATCAAGAAGCGCGCCCGCACCGGAGAACAAATCATCGCCGATGGCGTGCTCGAGATCCTGCCCGATGGGTTCGGCTTTCTGCGCAGCCCTGACACGAGCTACACCGCCAGTACCGACGACATCTACATCAGCCCCAGCCTGGTACGCCGCTTCAACTTGCATACCGGCGACATGATCGAAGGCGAAGTGCGCACCCCGAAAGACGGAGAACGCTACTTCGCGCTCAACAAGCTCGACAAGGTCAACGGTGGCTCGCCTGAAGGCAACAAGCACAAGGTGATGTTCGAAAATCTGACGCCGCTGTTTCCCAAAGAACAAATGCGACTGGAGCGCGACAGCAAGTCCGAAGAAAACATCACCGGCCGCGTGATCGACATCATTGCCCCCATCGGAAAGGGCCAGCGCGCGCTTCTGGTGGCGCCGCCTAAGAGCGGAAAGACCGTGATGATGCAGCACATCGCCCACGCGATTTCGGCCAACTATCCCGACATCCACATGATGGTGCTGCTGGTGGACGAGCGCCCAGAAGAGGTCACTGAGATGCAGCGCACCGTCAAGGGCGAGGTCATCGCATCGACCTTCGACGAACCCGCCGCACGCCATGTCCATGTGGCTGAGATGGTGATCGAGCGCGCCAAGCGCCTGGTGGAACTCAAAAAAGACGTGGTGATCCTGCTGGACTCCATCACCCGCCTGGCGCGGGCTTACAACAACGTGGTGCCGTCCAGCGGCAAGGTCTTGACCGGCGGCGTCGACGCCAACGCACTGCAACGGCCCAAGCGCTTCTTGGGCGCCGCGCGCAATGTCGAGGAGGGCGGATCGCTGACCATCATCGCCACCGCCCTGATTGATACGGGCAGCCGCATGGATGAGGTGATTTTTGAGGAGTTCAAAGGCACCGGCAATTCGGAAATCCATCTAGACAGACGCCTGTACGAAAAGCGGGTTTTTCCCTCCATTCAGCTCAACCGCAGCGGAACCCGCCGCGAGGAACTCTTGTTGCAGCCGGAAATTTTGCAAAAAACCCGCATCCTGCGTCAGTTTTTGTACAGCATGGACGAGGTCGAGTCCATGGAAATGGTGCTCAAACAGATGCGCGCAACCAAGACGAACAGCGAGTTTTTTGACATGATGCGCCGCGGCGGCTAAAGCGACTGGACCGGAAACAGACCCAAGCATCTATAATCGCTGTCTTTTCGCGTCAAGTACACCGGACTTTGAATTGGGTAGTTTCTGCCCGAGGGCCCGATGCGGCTAACGCAAGCGATGGAGCAATCAATGAAAGACGGCATTCACCCCAACTACCGCGAGGTCTGTTTCCTTGACCTGTCTAACAACTTCAAGTTTGTGACCCGGTCTTGCGCCAACACCAAAGAGATGATCAAGATGGACGACGGGCGCGAGTTGCCCCTGTACAAGCTGGACACTTCCAGCGAGTCCCACCCCTTCTACACCGGAACCCAGAAGTCAGTGGACAACATGGGCGGCCGCGTGGAACGCTTCCGCAACCGGTTCGGGAAAACGGCCGCCAAATAAGCGCAGCGGCAGTGGCTTAAGTCCATCCGCTTCGGATGGTCAAGCCCTCGCCACCGAAGGCAACCCGGTTTTCCGCGTTGCCTTTTTTCTTTTTACATGCCAGTCCACGTTCGACCATGAGCCCCACCAGCCCGGCCCTTGTTTCCCAGGACGGTGTGCGCAGGCTTGCCCGTTCGGTGTTGTTACTGGTTTGCACGGTCTATGTGCTGGCAGGCTTTATCGGCCGCGATGCATGGCGCAATGACGATGTGGTCGCCGTTGCGCACATGGGCGAAATCGCGGCAGGCCACAGCAGTTGGCTGCGGCCCACGCTCGCGGGCCTGGGCACCGAACATCCGGGGCTGCTGCCCTATTGGCTTGGCGCGGCAAGCTTGAAGCTGCTGTCGCCCGCGGTGAGCCCCGACCTAGCCGTGCGACTCCCCTTCATCGTGATGCTGATTTTGACCCTGGCATGCACCTGGTACGGAACTTACTACCTGGCGCGGGCGCCCGCAGCGCAACCCGTGCGCTTCGCCTTCGGAGGGGAGGCACATCCCAAGGACTACGCGCGGGCGCTAGCGGACGGCGGACTGCTGGCCTTGATTGCTTGCCTGGGCCTTGCCAAACTGGGGCATGAATCGACCCCGGCGGTAAGCCAACTGGCGTGCGCCTCGCTCCTGTTCCTGGGCTTCTGTCTGCGCCCACTGCGTCCCGGGCAAGGTATTTTCGCAGGACTGGTGGGCGTGCTGGGGCTAACGCTCAGCGGCGCGCCTGAGCTGGCCATCCTGCTCTGCAGTGGTGGAGCGCTCCTGGAGTGGCTGCAAAGCCGCACCGAGGATCCTGGTGCTGTCGGATCCGCACAGTCGCGTAGCCGGGGCCTTGCCGTGCTTCTGGTTGCCATCGCTGCCAGCGGGTTTCTTGCGAAGGCGTGGGGGCTGTGGCAATCGCCCGGCTATCCCTGGTCACTAGCGGACGTGCAGTGGAGCGGCTACGCGCAAATGCTGGTCTGGTTCATGTGGCCTGCCGGGCCCATGGCCGTCTGGGCGATCTGGAGCTGGAGACGCCATGTTCTGGATCTCCGCAGTAACCGGCACCTGGCATGGCCGACCCTGTGCGTTCTGGTCGTCAGCCTGGCAAGCCTGCGCTTCGACAACGCCGACACCACGCTCCTGCTCGCCCTGCCGCCACTGGCCGCATTGGCAGCCTTTTCACTGGCAACTATGAACCGCCAAGTTTCCGCTCTGGTGGATTGGTTTGCAGTTTTGTTTTTCTCGGTGTGCGGCATCGTCATATGGGTGGTCTGGATTGCCATGCAAACCGGTGTTCCACATGCGCCGGCCGCCAACGTGGCGCGCCTTCTCCCGGCTTTTGTCCCCCACGTGATCGGACTGGAGTTGCTGTTGGCGGTGGCGGTGAGCATGGCCTGGGCGGGTCTGGTGCATTGGCGCAGCGGGCGGCACCGCAAGGCGATCTGGAAAAGCTTGGTACTGCCCGCAGGTGGAGCAACCTTGTGCTGGCTGCTCTTGGCAACGCTGTGGATGCCGCTGCTTGACTTCGCGCAAAGCTATAAAGGCTTGGCATTGAAGATCCAGCAGCGTATTCCTGCAGGGGAATGTGCCCACACTGGAGGGTTGGATCGGCATGAAGTCGCCGCGCTGCGCTGGTATGGCCACGTGACCCTAGCCGCACCGTATGCGCTGGAAAGCTGTCCCTGGCTTCTGGTGCAGGCCGTCGGAGAGGACTACCAGACCGCTACCAAGGTCGACCCGGCACGCTGGGTATTGGTAGCCACGGTCACCCACTTTGTGGTGTACCGCGACTCAGTCCTGGTCTACCAACGCCGCTAAGCGGTTCACAGCGGCACGCACCCGATGTGCGCCGAACACCAGACGGAAGGTGGAACCTTTGCCCGGCGTACTTTCAATCTGGAGCTCAGCATCGTGGCGCTGGGCAATATGCTTGACGATCGCCAGGCCCAGGCCGGTACCGCCGGTTTCGCGCGAGCGACTGCGATCCACCCGGTAAAACCGCTCCGTCAAACGGGGTAGATGCTCCGGTGCAATGCCCATGCCCTGATCGGTGACCGCCAGTACCCCTTGCCCGTGCGCGTTCAGCGACCAACTCACACCGATGGATTTGTCGGCCGGGGTGTAGCGCACCGCATTGCCCACCAGATTGAAGAGCGCGCTATGCAATTCCGTGTCAGATCCGGCAATATCGCAGTCGGAGTCCACATCAACATGGATCTGCTGGGTACTACTCCAAACCATCTGCGACAAAGCGCGGCCCTCATCTGCACACGATCGTAGAAGTGCGTCCACCTTCAGCCATTCGTGTCCGGATGGGCGGGGACTGCCTTCCAGCTTGGACAAGGTCAACAAATCATCGACCAAGGACTGCATGCGTACGGCTTGCTGCGACATCAAATCTAGATAACGTGTCTGCTCGGCACCACTGAGCTTCAAGGTCTGTAAGGTCTCGACAAAGCCACCCAAGACGGTCAGAGGCGTTCGAATTTCATGCGACACGTTGGCCACAAAATCGCGGCGCATGGCGTCTGCCTGCTCGATCGCGGTCACATCGCGGGACAGCAATAGGCTGCGGCCTTGGCCATACATGTGCAACTGAATGGAGATGCGCTGCGCGGGCGATCGCGTGCTGGACCGTGCGGCCAGCAAGACGCTGTGGCTGAAGTCGCGCGTAGCAAAGTAGGCGGCCACCACGGGGTCACGCACGAGGTTGGTGAAATGCTGTTGCGCATCCCGGCGGGCGTCGAAACCGAAATGCTCGGCCGCAGTCTGGTTAAACCATTCGATGCGCTCATCCGCATCGATCAGCACCACACCGTTTGGTGAGGCCTGCAGGGCGGCCAGAAAGTCTGCCAGGCGTTTGTCACTTTGGGCGAGCAGGTCTCTGTGGTCACGGCGCTGACGCAGTACATGGCTGGCCAGTTCCATCCATTGCGGTGCCAGGCGCTTGGGCAAGGGTGCATCGGGTTGACGCAGCCAGCTCAGCAGATGTTCAATCTGCCGTGCGTCGGCGGTGTGTGTTAGCAGCGTGAGCAACCAGCAGCTACCCAAGGCGACCAGAGGCCACAGAGTAGACGAGGGGAAGAAATAGAGATAGCAAGTGGTGACGATCCACGTCCCCAGCACCTGCCAGATGATTCTGACAAGCATTCGACCCCAGGTGTCACCGCCAGACAGACGCTAATCCCCGCGCTTTTCGCTCACCACCGGCGCGGCAACCGGTTTGGCGGTCAGTCGATAACCGGCACCGCGCACGGTCTCCACCATCGTGCCGGCTGCACCCAGCGCCTCGCGCAGACGCTTCACGTGCACGTCCACCGTGCGCTCTTCGATGTACACGTGATCGCCCCACACCTTGTCCAGCAACTGTCCCCGGCTGTGCACGCGCTCGGTATGTCCGAGCAAATACTGCAGCAGCTTGAACTCTGTGGGCCCCAGTTTGAGTGGTTCACCGCAAAAGCTCACGCGGTGGGTGGCCGCGTCCAGGCTCAGCCCGGCCACAGAAAAAACTTCTTTGGAAGAATCAGGCCCACGGCGCCGCAAAACGGCACGCACTCTGGCTAAGAGCTCCTTGGTTGAAAAGGGTTTAGCCATATAGTCATCTGCGCCGGCGTCCAGCCCGGCGACCCGGTCCATCTCGTCGCCACGCGCCGTGAGCATGATCAAAGGGATATCTTTGGTCCGGGATTCCGAGCGCCAACGCTTGGCCAAGGACAGCCCGCTTTCGCCAGGCAGCATCCAGTCCAGCAGAATCAAATCCGGCACAGCCGCATCAAGCTCGCGCTGCGCGGACGCGCTGTCCATAGCCCAAGTCGGGCGAAAGCCGTTATGCCGAAGGTTGACGGCGATCAACTCGGCAATCGCCGGCTCATCCTCCACCACCAGCACCGCCGGCATGTTTCTCATTGGATAACCGATTCGATGGTGGCAATCGGCGTGTGGCGTACGTCCTCACCCTTCACCACGTAAATAATGAACTCGGCGATGTTCTTGGCGTGATCGCCAATACGCTCCAGCGCTTTGGCCAGAAAGAGCAAATCGAGGCTAGCCGAAATTTTGCGCGGATCCTCCATCATGTAAGTAATGAGTTTGCGCACAAAGCCGTCGAACTCTTTGTCTATCAAATCGTCCTCTTTCAGAATACTCAGGGCTGCCTGAACGTCCAGCCGTGCAAATGCATCCAGCGCTTTGCGCAGCAGGCCGGAGGCCAGGTCCGCAGCGACCCGCAATTCCAGCGAAGGAAGGGAACGGGGCGCACCATCATTGATGATGGAGATCACCATGCGCGCAATTTTGTCCGCCTCGTCGCCGGCACGCTCTAAGTTGGCAGTCGTCTTGGAAATAGCGATCAGCAGGCGCAGGTCGCGAGCGGTGGGCTGGCGCCTGGCGATGATGCTGGAGAGGTCGCGATCAATCTCCACCTCCATCTCGTTGACCCGGGTCTCGTTGCGCCGGACACCCTGGGCAATTTCGGTATCGAATTGCGAGAGCGCCAGGATCGCGTGCAGGATCTGCGATTCAACCAGCCCGCCGAGCTCCATCACATTGGCGGAGACGGCGGTCAACTCACTGTCAAACTGCGTCGATAAATGTTTGTCGGGCATATTCATTCCTTAAGAAGCGTGCGGGGCCATGCGGGACATTGAGCCGGATTGGTATTCAGCCAAAACGGCCGGTGATGTAGTCTTCTGTTTCCTTGCGCTGCGGCTTGAAAAACATTTGTTCTGTGGCGCCGAATTCAATCAAATCACCCAAATACATATAGGCCGTGAAATCGCTACAGCGCGCGGCCTGCTGCATATTGTGGGTCACAATGACCACGGTGTAATCTTTTTTCAGTTCCACAATCAATTCTTCGACCTTGCCGGTGGAAATCGGGTCCAGTGCGGAGCACGGTTCATCTAGCAGTAACACCTCCGGCTTGATGGCGATGCCCCGGGCGATACACAAACGCTGCTGCTGCCCACCAGACAGGCTGGAGCCGCTTTGGTGCAGTTTGTCCTTGACCTCGGTCCACAGTGCCGACTTTCGCAAGGCCCATTCCACGCGCTCTTCCATCTCGCTTGCGCCCAAATTTTCAAACAATTTCACGCCGAAGGCCACATTGTCAAAAATTGACATTGGAAATGGCGTGGGCTTTTGGAACACCATGCCAACCTTGGCGCGCAACAGCGCGACATCCTCTTTGCTGGTCAGAATGTTCTGGCCATCGAGGAGCACCTCTCCTTCGGCACGCTGCTCCGGATACAAAGCGAACATGCGGTTGAAGACCCGCAACAGGGTGGACTTGCCGCAGCCGGAAGGACCTATAAAGGCCGTGACCCGCCCCTCCGGTATGGCCAGGTTGATGTTCTTCAATGCGTGGAATTTCCCATAGTAGAAGTTCAAATTCTGAACCGCAATCTTGGTCGCTGTCGTCGGGCTGTTGGTAGGTAACATGGGTCAACAATGTAAAAAGGGTTAGGCTAAGGGGCGGAAAAATTAGCGCGATCAGGACTTGTTGCGGGTCAAAACCCGGGCCGCGATGTTCAAAAGCAATACCGCCAAGGTAATTAAAAATACACCTGCCCATGCGAGCTTTTGCCAGTTTTCGTAGGGACTCATAGCGAATTTGAAAATCGTCACGGGAAGGCTCGCCATGGGTTGCCCCAGGCTAGAAGTCCAAAACTGGTTGCTCAGGGCAGTGAACAACAGCGGCGCAGTCTCGCCGGCGATACGGGCAACAGCCAGCAGGACGCCCGTAATGACGCCGGCACGCGCTGCCTTGAGCGTGATGCTGATGATGACTTTCCACTTGGGTGCACCCAGCGCATATGCCGCCTCGCGCAAGCCAGCGGGCACCAGTTGCAACATGTTTTCCGTGGTGCGGATCACCACAGGAATGACGATCAGCGCCAGGGCCAGCACGCCGGCAGCCGCAGAAAAAGTCTTGAAGGGATTCACCGCAATCGCGTAGACAAACAGACCGATCACAATCGACGGGGCCGAGAGCAAGATGTCGTTGACAAATCGCGTCACATTGGCAAGCCAGCCAGTCCGGTCAAATTCAGCCAGATAAATGCCCGCCATCACGCCAATGGGAGTGCCCACCAAAGTGGCCGATCCCACCATCAGCGCAGAACCGTAGATGGCATTTGCCAGACCTCCCTCTTCGTTGGGCGGAGGTGTCATTTCTGTCAGTGTGGCATAGCTCAAGCCGCCAATACCCAATCGAACCGTCTCAATCAAAATCCAGAATAGCCAAAACAAACCAAAGGCCATAGCGGAAAGCCCCAGTACGGTGGCAACATAGTTGACCCGGTTGCGCTGCGCGAATTTGGCGGCGCGCATTTGCTTCATTTCCGCGGACATCATGTTGTGGCTCCTTCAGATTTGCGCAACTGCGACAGCAGGAGTTTGGACAGCGTCAAAATCACAAAGGTAATAAAGAACAAGACCAGGCCCAAATACATCAGAGCCGCCTGGTGTAGACCCTCGCCGGCCTCTGCGAATTCGTTGGCCAAGGCTGAGGTAATACTGTTGGCCGCCTGGAACAGGCTCAGCGAATCGAGCTGATTGAAGTTGCCGATGACAAAAGTCACTGCCATGGTCTCGCCAATGGCGCGGCCCAGGCCTAACATGATGCCGCCAATGACACCAGTTTTGGTATAGGGCAGCACCACTTTGGAAACAACTTCCCAGGTGGTGGAACCCAGGCCGTAGGCAGATTCCTTGAGCAGAGGTGGCGTCACCTCAAACACGTCACGCATGACCGCAGCAATAAAGGGGATGATCATGATGGCCAGAATGATGCCAGCCGACAAAAGGCCGATGCCCACCGGCGGACCCGATACCAGCGCACCCAGATAGGGCACACCATCAAACGCGGATTGCAAAGGCGTTTGCACGTACTCGGCCAACACGGGACCAAACACCAGCAAACCCCACATACCGTACACGATGGACGGTACAGCCGCCAGCAGCTCAATGGCCGTACCCAGGGGACGCTTAAGCCATGCAGGCGACAACTCAGTCAAAAACAGCGCAATGCCAAAGCTCACCGGGACCGCGATCACCAAGGCGATCAACGACGTGGCCACGGTGCCATAAATCATCACGAGGCCGCCGAAGTCCTCTTGCACCGGATCCCAGACCGTACTGGCCAAGAATGAAAACCCGTACTTTTCGATGGCAGGCCAGGCATTGAGGGTTAATGAGGCCAGGATCGCGATCAATAGGCCGAGCGTCAAAAACGCGCAGCTCTTAGCGACCCATCCGAATATCTGATCTACCAAGGGGCCACTACGAGCAGTTTGTCTAGGGGGCGCTGATTTCATGGAACGCTCTTATGTGGTTACGCAAAACCCGTCCACGCGCAGCATGCGCAGGGACGGGATCCGCAGCAATGGGACTGTTACTTGAAAGAAACCGCTTTGCCAGCTGGGTCCTTGATTTCACCCCAGGATTTTTGGATCGTGGCAACCACGTCTGGGGGCATGGGCACATAGTCCAATTCAGAGGCAGATTTGCCACCGTTGGCAAAAGCCCAGTTGAAAAACTTCAACACTTCGGTGGCGTTGGCTGGCTTGTCTTGTTTGGCGTGCATCAGAATGAAAGTGGCTGTTGAGATGGGCCACGTGTTTTTTCCCGGCTGATCGGTGATCAACTGGTAGAAAGACTTGTTCCAATCCGCACCTGCGGCGGCGGCCTTGAATGCGTCGTCATCCGGCGCAACGTAATTGCCATCGCGGTTTTTCAACAAGGTGTAGGTCATCTTGTTTTGCTTGACATATGAGTACTCGACGTAGCCAATGGAGTTGGGCAGACGGTTCACGAAAGCGGAAACACCTTCATTGCCCTTGCCACCAGCGCCCACGGGCCAATTCACGGCCGTACCCTCGCCCACTTTGGCTTTCCACTCAGGATGGACGCGGCTAAGGTAGTTGGTCAGGTTGTAAGTAGTTCCCGATCCGTCAGCGCGACGAACCGGTGCAATGGCTGCGTCCGGCAAAGGCAGGCCTGGGTTGAGCGCTTTGAGCGCAGGATCGTTCCAACGGGTGATCTTGCCCAAGAAAATATCGCCAAGTGTCTGGCCGTCAAGCTTCATTTGTCCTGGGGCAATGCCCTTAACGTTGATCACCGGAACGGTTCCGCCAATCACGGCCGGAAACTGAACCTGGCCTTTGGATTTCAGAACTTCGTCCGTTTGCGGCATGTCAGAAGCGCCAAAATCCACAGTCTTGGAATCAATCTGCTTGATACCGCCGCCCGAGCCGATGGACTGGTAGTTCACTTTCACGCCCGTGGCTTTGTTGTAGTCAGACGCCCATTTGGAATAAATGGGAGCAGGAAAGCTGGCGCCAGCGCCGGTAATTTCTTGAGCGTACGAAGCAGACGATGCGAATGCACCGGCAATCAACGTCAGCGCGAAGGTGTAACGGGGGGAGAGTTTCATGTAGGGCCTCGTGTGGATGGTTGGGAGCCCGAACTGTAGGGAGTGCATATGTCTTATTTATGACAAAAATATGGCTAACTCCCTGTTTTTTCGCGCGAAATCACGAGATTGTGAATGGATTTGTCACCGAAATGTCACTGAATTTTCTTACGATGGGGTTTTAACCTAGGAGATAGCCCATGACAACCCCCCACCTGTTTGCTCTTACCCGTCGCTCTTTGGCAGCCGCGCTGCTGGCTGGCGCGGCGTGCGGTTTCGCCTCTGCAGCGGAACCCGTTACGGTTTCGCAAACCATCGCGGCGCAAGCATCGCTGAGCACCTTGAACAGCCTGATCGTCGCCGCGGATTTGCAAGGTGCTTTGAACGGAGCTGGACCATTCACCGTCTTCGCCCCCAGCAATGATGCACTCAAAGCCCTGCCCGCAGCCGTACTGAAAGATGTGTCCAGCGACCCGGCCAAACTCAAGAATTTGCTGACCTTCCACGTCGTACCCGTCGCGGCGCTGGCCAAAGATGTCAAAAACAGCAATGTCAAAGCGCTCAATGGCGACACCCTGGCTTTGTCCAAGGCGGGTGAATTTGTTACCGTTGAAAACGCGTTGGTCACCACCGGCGACATCGTCGCCAGCAATGGTGTGGTGCATATCATTGACACGGTTCTGATCCCACCCGTCAAAAAATAAGTCCATGGTCCCGCTATGCGGGATCTTCTAGGGCTCGACTTCTGTGAATCTGACGCGTGTCCGGCGGCGCCGGGCACGCGTCGCTTGCTGTTATTCTGAAGCCCGCCTTTTGGACTTCCCGTTTCCCATGCCTTCAGAACTTCGTCTTGCCGCAGTAGACCTCGGCTCCAACAGCTTCCGCCTAGAGATCGGCATCGTGGAGGACCAGGAATTTATCCGCACCGAATACATCAAAGAGGCGGTCCGCCAGGGCGGCGGACTCGACGCCAACCGTGACCTGACCCCGGAGGCCATGCAGGCCGGATGGAACTGCCTGGCGCGTTTCGGTGAACGCCTGGCCGGCTTCAAGCGCAACCAGGTCCGCGCGGTCGCCACCCAAACCCTGCGCGAAGCGCGTAACCGCGACGTCTTTCTGGCCCGCGCCACCAAGGTCTTGGGTTTCCCTATTGACGTGGTGTCCGGTCGCGAAGAAGCCCGGTTGATTTACCAGGGCGTAGCCAACAAACTGCCCGCCTCTGATGAGAAGCGCCTGGTCATCGATATCGGCGGTCGATCAACCGAGTTGGCGCTAGGCCAAGGCCTGCAGGCCCGCAAGATGGAGTCGTACCGCGTGGGCAGCCTAGTGTGGTCACAGCGGTATTTCCCGGACGGCCTGCTCAGCCACAAGCATTTCCAAAAAGCACAAGTTGCCGCTGCTGCTGTTTTAGAGGGCGCAACCAATTTGTACCAGGCCGCCAACTGGGCGAAGGCCTATGGATCGGCTGGCACAGCCAGTGCCGTCGGCGACATCCTGAGCCAGGCCGGTTGGCCCGCCGACAAGATCGACCGCGAGGGGCTGGACTGGTTGCTCGATACCCTGGTGGAAGCGCAGCACATTGACAGCATCAAACTACCCGGACTGCGGGAAGACCGGCGGCCGATTCTGGCGGGCGGGCTCAGTGTCCTACGAGCCCTCTTCGATCTGCTGCACATCGATACGCTAGAGATTGCCCAAGGCGGCCTGCGCCACGGTTTGATCTGCGACATGCTGGGTGAGCGGGATGCCACCAGCGATTTACGCGACACCACTGTGCAGCGTCTGGCAAGCAAATTTCAGGTCGACGCCGCCCATGCCCGGCGGGTCGGGCAGGTCGCGACAGCGCTGTACCGGCAGCTCTACCCCGTCCCCCAGAACGGGCAGCGCGCCCAGTGGGACCGGGCGCTGCGCAAGCTGGGCTGGGCGGCGCAGTTGCATGAAATCGGCAGCCATATCTCCCACAGCGATTACCACAAGCATGGCGCCTACATTCTGGATAACGCCGATGCATTGGGCTTCGCGGTTGCCGAAATGCAGCGCCTGGGTGTGCTGGTGCTGGGCCACCGTGGGAAACTGCGCAAGATTGAGACCGAACTCGAGGAAGAGAGTTTGCGCATGCAACTGGCCGCCCTGCGCCTGGCCGTGATCCTGTGCCATGCGCGGCGTGACCCGGAGATGCATGACATGGTGTTGCGCCGGGATGCCAGCGGCATGCTGAGCCTGCGCTACCCCGCCGCCTGGGCTTTGAAGTACCCGCAGTCCGCGTATTTGCTGCAAGAAGAAGCCGTGGCGTGGCAGAAAACCGCCTGGACCTTGGACTGCAGCGAAGCCCATAGCTAAACTCCACCACTTTTCATTTTTTTAGGCTCTCGCACTATGAAAATCACTGTTATCGGAACCGGTTATGTCGGCTTGGTCACAGGCACCTGCCTCGCTGAAGTTGGCAACGATGTGCTGTGTCTGGATATGGACGCAGACAAAATTGCAGGCTTGCGCGAGGGGCGTTTGCCGATTTACGAGCCCGGCCTGGACGACATGGTCGCGCGCAACGTGAAAGCCGGACGGCTGCATTTCACGACCGATCTCGAGGCCGCTGCGCATTTCGGCACCATCCAGTTTATTGCCGTGGGTACGCCCCCCGGGGAAGATGGCAGCGCGGATACCCAATACGTGGCCGCAGCAGCCCGCAACATCGGGCGGTACATGACCGACTACAAAGTCGTCGTCGATAAAAGCACCGTACCGGTTGGCACCGCCGATATGGTCCGCGGCGTCATTGAAGAAGAGTTGGCCAAACGGGCGGTGAGCACGCCATTCAGCGTGGTGTCCAACCCCGAGTTCCTGAAAGAAGGCGCAGCGATCGAGGACTTCATGCGCCCGGGCCGTATCGTGATTGGCTGCGACAACCAACAAGCCGAGCTGAATATGCGCGCCTTGTATGCGCCATTTCAGCGCCACCACGACCGTTTGTTTGTCATGGACATCCGCAGTGCCGAACTCACCAAATACGCGGCCAACGCCATGCTGGCCACCCGCATCAGCTTTATGAACGAACTGGCCAATCTGGCCGAGTTGGTGGGTGCCGATATCGAGCAGGTGCGCAAAGGCATCGGCAGCGATCCGCGTATCGGCTATGACTTCTTGTATGCAGGCGCGGGTTATGGCGGTTCCTGCTTTCCCAAGGATGTCAAAGCCCTGATCAAAACCGCGTCGGACAAAGCCGGCATGCAGCTCAAGGTGCTGCATGCGGTTGAAGAGGCCAACGCACAGCAAAAGCATGTGCTGGGCAACAAGGTCAAGAAGCGCTTTGGCGACGATTTGCGCGGCAAACACTTTGCGCTCTGGGGCCTGGCATTCAAGGCCAACACGGACGACATGCGCCAGGCCAGCAGCCTGACACTGATCGCCGACTTGCTGGCCTGTGGCGCAACCATCGCGGCCTATGACCCGGTCGCTATGGAAAGCGCGCGCGCGGAGATCGGCGAAAAGCCGGGTCTGCGCATGGTGGAGTCGCAAAAATTGGCCCTGCAAGGCGCCGATGCACTCATCATCATCACGGAATGGAAAGAGTTCCGCAGCCCCGACTTTGACCACATCAAAGCCAGCCTGAAAACTCCGGTGATCTTTGACGGTCGCAACCTGTATGACCCTCAGTGGGTGCGCTCACAAGGTTTTGAATACCTGGCCATCGGGCGCTGAATTCACCAAAACGTCATCGTTTTTGTCACGAAAACGCAACGCGAAGTGACTACATTGTGGGCAGAAGGAGAACCCGCATGACCGAATTTTTCAAGCAACTCGCCATTCAGCGCTGGGATGACCACCGCTACTACCACCACAGCCGCATCAACCAGACCCTGCATCTGATCAGCGCTATCAGTTTTGTAGTCGCGTATGCAATGCTGTTCACAGATCCGGCTATCGCAGCCTTGATCGCCTGGCTGGTGTCCATGACCAGCCGCCAGTCGGGTCATTTTTTCTTCGAGCCCAAGGGCTATGACCAAGTCAACCAGGCCACACACGAATACAAGGAAGACATCAAGGTTGGCTACAACCTGCAGCGCAAAGTCGTATTGATGGTGATCTGGGCAGCTGCTCCTCTGGTTTTGCTGGTAGACCCCGCCCTGCAAGGCTGGTTGGAGCCACACACCGACCTGGAGTCGTTTGCGCGTAACACCGGCACGATGTGGCTGGCGGTTGGCGTGGGAGGCTTGCTGTTCCGCACAGTGCATTTGTTCTTCATCAAAGACGTGATGAGCGGTCTGGTCTGGATGACAAAAATCTTGACCGACCCTTTCCATGACATCAAGCTGTACTACAAGGCCCCCTTGGCCCTGATGCGCGGTGAGTTGATCGAGCCACGTGACCTGGCACAGATGGAAGAAGAGCACGGCATGCGCCACGCCTGAGGCGGGCTGCTTTGACCTTATCCGTCAAAAGAAAAGGGGCCGCTTGCGGCCCCTTTTCCATGCCCGAAGGCTGGCGGTCAGCTGAATTTGGCGGCCAGCATCTCCCGCAACACCCGGCGCTTGATCTGCTTGTTGGTCACTGCCGGATCCGCCCAGAACCATCCATCTGCTTGCATGCTGGCCCAGGCCCGGACAAAGCGCACACACACTTCTTCGAAGTCGGCGTCGCTGTAGTTCAGGCTGAAGATGATGCGCCCGGTACCCACCCAGCTCAGGGCGATGCCCTCCAGGCGCAGGTAGTGCTGGAACAGCCAGTTGTAGCAACCGGGCTGGGTGTACAGAACGGTCCAGACCGAAGACATGGCGGCCACCCGTATCGGGGCGCCCGCCTGCGCCAATCGGCTGTTCATCAAGGCCTCGCGTTGCGGCCACACCGTATCCAAGGCGGCGTACATCTGCTGCCGTGCGGGGGTTTCGATTTCTCGCAAAAACACGTTCATGGCACCCATGACATAAGGGTGCGAATTGAAAGTGCCGCGGGCAAAACAAATATCCGCCGGAGAGTCGTCACGAAAGCGCTGCATCCAAGCCCGCTTGCCGCACAGAACGCCAATCGGCAATCCGCCGCCCAGAGTTTTCCCATAGGTCACCAGATCGGCCTGCACGCCGAAGTATTCCTGCGCGCCACCGGGGGCCAAACGGAAGCCCAGGAACACTTCATCAAAGATCAGCGCAATACCGCGCGCAGTGCAAATCTCGCGCAGCTCGCGCAACCACGCCGTATAGGCTGCACGGTCGAAGTGCGCCTTGCGCGAGCTGTCCAGCAGGCTGGAATCGCTGGGTGCCGCGGCGTTGGGGTGCAAAGCCTGCAGCGGGTTGATCAGCACGCAGGCGATGTCGCTGCGGCTGCGCAGCACCCGCAAAGTGCCCTGGCCCATTTCGGACAAGGTAAAGGTATCGCGCGCGGCCATGGGGTTGCCGATGCCCGGCTGCACATCACCCCACCAGCCATGGTAGGACCCACAAAAGCGCACCACTTTGTCGCGCCCGCTGTGGTAGCGCGACAGCCGCACGGCTTGCATCACGGCCTCGGTTCCCGACATATGGAAGGAAACCTCCTCCATACCGGATATGCGCTTCAAGCGCTCCAGGTTGTCCGCCATAACCGGGTGGTAAGCACCGAGCACCGGGCCGAGATCGCGCACCATTGCCGCGCCCTCTTCAATGCTGCGCTTGTAAAAGTCGTTGCCCAACAAGTTCACGCCGTAGGAACCGGTGAGATCAAAAAAGCGGTTGCCGTCCAAATCAGTGACCGTGACACCTTCCGTAGAGGCTACAAAGGATCCGATCTTCAAGCCCTTGCCCACCAGTTTTTTGAACTGAAAGGGCACGCGGTAGGCGCTGATGAACTGCAGGTCCGACAGCGCGCTCACCACATCGGTGGTGGCGTGCAGGGTCTTGGCGTAGCGGGTTTGGAACTCTTGCACCAAACGGGCAAAGGCTGCCCGGCGGCGTGCCACCACATCGGGCGGCGCACCATCGACGCCATAGGCCTGCTCTTCATCGTAGGTGTAGCTGGGCAAGAGCGCCGCTACCCGGCGCGCCGTGCGCGGGTGGCCCGCCAGCCCCGGGTGCTTGGCCAGGGACAATTGCACCCGGGCCCGGGCTTTGTTCAGCGTCCACAGCGCAGCTCCCGCGCCGACCCCATAAAGCGCCAATGCGCTTGCTGTCAGTTGCTCATCCATTCAGTTTCTCCATATCAATCAGTAATCTCTCAATATTCCAAGCCATGACGATCCGCCAAACCATCAAAAATCTGCTGAACCAGGAGGACTTGAACTTCCTGCTGACCAACCGCTTGCCGCGCAAATGGCTGACCGAATTCATGGGGCGCTTCAGCAAAGTCGAACATCCGTGGGTACGCGACGCATCCATCACCATCTGGAAATACTTCTCGGATCTGGACCTCAGCGAAGCGAAGAAGAGCCGCTTCACCAGCATGCACGACTGCTTTACCCGCGAGCTCAAGGACGGCGCGCGGCCCATCGACATGGACCCGGCAGTGATGAGCAGCCCGGTAGACGCTTTTGTGGGCGCGCACGGGCGCATCGAGGCGGGGCAACTTTTCCAAGCCAAAGGCTTTCCCTACACGCTGACCGATTTGATCGGGGCGAATGAGGACGCCAGTGCCTGGCATCAGGGCTACTTTGTGACACTGCGCCTGAGCTCCAGCATGTACCACCGCTTCCATGCGCCGCACGACTGCACCGTGGAGCGGGTGCGCTATTTTTCCGGCGACACCTGGAACGTGAACCCGATTGCGCTGAAGCGGGTGGAAAAGCTGTTTTGCAAGAACGAGCGCGCCTTTTTGCGCACACGGCTGAACAGCGGGCCTTTTGCAGGCCAGACCATTGCGCTGGTGCCGGTCGCGGCGATTCTGGTGGCCAGCATCCGGCTGCACTTTTTGGATGTGCTGTTCCACCTGCGCTACAACGGAGCCAACCCGATTGACTGCGACGCGCAGTTCACCAAGGGGCAGGAGATGGGCTGGTTTCAACATGGTTCCACCATCGTGGTCTTGGCGCCGCCGGGCTTTCGCCTGGCCTCAAACCTGGACACCGGTAGCCCGGTGAAGATGGGGCAGGCGCTTATGCATGGGGCTGGCTGAGCGCGACAAAGTGCGGCGCGGACGCAGTAAAGCTGTGTCCATTGGCCACCAGCGCCTGCTGCAATACCGCGACGAAGTTGTCGTACACGCGATCCCAGGCCAGGTGCGCCACACTCCCGGCAGCCGCACCGCGGATGTGCGCCATCGCCGCTGGATCTATCGCCAGAGTGCGCACTGCTTGCAGAAAATCGGCGTCCTGGTCACCGCGTACCAATACGCCGTTGACGCCGGTTTGGATCAGCTCCAAGGCCGCCCCATACGCAAACGCCACCACAGCAAGACCGCTGGCCAGAGCCTCTGGCACCACATTGCCGTAGGTTTCGGTCAGGCTGGGGAACAGGAACACATCGGCCGATGCGTAGTGCGCGCCCAGGTCGTCGCCCCGGCGCATACCGGCAAACACGGCCTCCGGGCAGGCGTCTTGAATCGCTTGACGGGCCGGTCCGTCGCCGACGAACACCAATTTCGCATGAGGGTACGTCGCCTGCAGAGCGCGAAAGCCCGACAAGACCAGGCCCACATTTTTCTCTTTGGCGATGCGACCGACGTGGAGCACCGCCAGATCATTAGGGCCCAGTCCCCATGCCGCCCGCAGGCTTTGGGAGCGGCGCGCCGGGCTGAACTGATGCAGATCCACGCCGCGCGAGACCACCCGCAGGTTCTGGTAGCCCCGGCGCTGAAGACTATCGGCGAGCGCAGCCGTCGGCACCATGGTCGCCATGGTGCGGTTGTGCAGTTTGCGCAGGTAGCCTTCAATCGGGCGCTTGAGCAAACCCAGGCCGTAATGGCTGGAGTAGCTGTGGAAATTGGTGTGGAAAGAGCTGGTGACCGCGATGTGCATTTTGCGGGCGGCTGCCACTGCAGACCATCCCAAAGGTCCTTCGGTCACCACATGGACGACATCCGGCCGCTTCTCGGTCCAGAGGCGCACCAGCCGGTTTTTGGCTGGCAAGCCAAAACGCAGTTCACCGTAATTGGGCAGGGCCGCGCCGCGCGCCAAGACCTCCTCCATGTCCTCCCGAATCAGACCACTTTCGCGTGCCTGCCGGGGACGTACTACCTGCACCAGGTGGCCGCGTGCAATCAGGCCTTGCACGATGCGCCCCAAGGTCATGGCCACGCCGTTGACTTCGGGTGGGAAGGTTTCTGTGACGACGGCGATGCGCAGGCTGGGCGAGCGGCCTTCAAAAGACTCAATCAGGATGTCATCTTCCATGTCGCTAGCGTAAAAAATTATGGTGACTTTTTAGCGACTTTTCGATGAATATTCCATGACCTCAGGTCAAGCTGCAAGCACTGCGCGGATCAAGCTCCCGGTGGCGCTTGTTGGAGACAGCGGCGTTTGGCAAACCAGACCAATCCCATGGTCGCGCTCACGGTTGCGCCAAAAGCCAGCACCAGCGCAGACACGCTGATATCCGCCGACGTCGCCAGCGCGTACAGGATCAGCATCAACAAAATACCGGCGTTTTCGTTGAAGCCCTGGACCGCCACCGACCGCCCTGCCGTCAACAGGGTGCAGCCGCGCAACTGCAGCAGGGCGTTCATGGGCACCACAAAGAAGCCGGCTAAGGCGCCCACGCAAACCAAAAGCACGGCAGCCGCCGTAACGGTATGTACAAACAACATCAGCGGGATGGACAAACCCAGCACAACGCCCATCGGCAACAGGCGCGCCGCATGCCGCATGCTGACCCAGCGACTGGCCAGCGCCGCGCCAGCCACAATGCCCACCGCGCTCATGCCCTGCAAGTACGAAGCCTGGCTCAAAGGCAGCGCCAGCGCCTCGGTGGCCCAGCGCAGTACCACCAGTTGCAGGGTAGCGCCCACACCCCAGAGCAAGGTGGTCGCCGCGAGCGAAAGGCCGCCCAAGGCGTCGCCCCACAGGGTTCGGTTTTCCTGTAAAAACGAACGCCACAGAGCAAGCAGTTGCCATGGCCTGGGCGCGTAACGGGCACGGCTGTCGGCCAAGCCCACGCTCAAGAGCGTGGCCCCGGCATGCAGACCCACCACGACCAAGACACCGGCTGTCAAAGCGGAAGGCTCGCCAGTTGGCCCTGGCATCCAGCCCCCGTTCACCAAACCGGACATGGCCGGGCTGACCAGAAAACCACCCAAGACCACGCCAAACACCACTGCACTCACGGTAACCGCCTCAAAGTAGCCGTTGGCACGCACCAGGGCAGGACCAGGCACCAGCTCGGTCACCAAGCCATATTTGGCTGGCGCATAAAAAGCCGCGCCCACGCCAGCCAGACCAATCGTCAGCACCGGATCCAGGCCCACAAGCAAGAGCGCGATCGCGCCGCACTTGAAAGCGTTAGAGGCCAGCATCACCCGCCCTTTTTGAAAGGCATCGGCAACCGGCCCGACGAAGGGTGCCAGTGCCACATAAAAAAAGGTGGCACTGACTTTCAGAATGGGTATCAGCCAAGCGGCTCCATCTAGCTCGATCACGCGGGCGATGGCAACAATCAGAAAGGCGTTGTCGGCCAGCGTCGACAAGAGCTGCACCACCAGCACACGGTAAAACGCGATGCCCAACAGGGGGCTGCGGTCGGGCGAATCAGGCATGCCCTGCTTTTACCAGCGGCGCGTGAAAACCCTATGTCAGGTGAATAAGGGGCAAGCGCCCCTCACAACATGTCGGGCGACTGCACACTCACCACGGCGGTGTGCGGGCCGAACTCGCGCTCACGCAAGCGCAGCCACCAGACTGCGCCTTTTTTCACCGCAAGTTCTTCGGCGCCTGTGCCCAGCAAGCGCGCCAGCGTCAAACCCAAGCTTGGCTGATGGCCCACAACCAGGTGGCAGCCCTTGCCATGGGGCCACTGCACGAGGTTCAGCAATGCGTCCACATCAGCGTCAGGTGCCAGTGCGGGTACGGTTTTGAACTTGCGCTGCAGCGGTACAACCGTCTGCTGTGTGCGCAACGCCGGACTGACCCAAACGCGCGCACCCTCGGGCAAATGCCGGTCCAGCCACGCTGCCATGCGCGCGGCTTGGCGTTCGCCCCGGGGCGTCAGACCACGATGCAAGTCCTCTAGAATGCTTTCGCGTTCCACTGCCTCTGCATGCCGCCATAAAACAAGGTCCATGGCTGCTCCGTTGATCAAGACAAAGCGCCGTAGCGCATCATCAAAGCGTGCTGCGCACTGTGACCGCCCGCCTCTTTACCCACCGGCAGATAGCTGCCGTCAGCTTGCATGTCCCAGGCATCCACCCCGTCGTGCAAATAGGCCAGCAGGCATTCATCGACCAGGCGTTGGCGCAAAGCGGGATTGGTCACCGGCCAGGAGACTTCCACCCGCCGAACCATCTTGCGGTTCATCCAATCGGCGCTGGACAGGTACAGCTCCTCGACCTCGCCCATACGACAGTAAAAAACCCGGGAATGCTCCAGAAAACGTCCAATCACCGAGCGCACGCGGATGTTGTCGGTCTGGCCCGGCAATCGGGCCGGCAGCATGCAGGCACCGCGCACCAGCAAATCGATCTTGACACCGTATTGACCGGCCCTGATCAGGCTGCGGATCAAAAGCTCATCGGTGAGTGCATTCATTTTCAAGACAATGCGCGCACTCTTACCCGCACGCGCGCCGGCACCGAGTGCCCCGATTTTTGCCAGCAGTTGGCTGTGCAGAAAAAAGGGCGCCACCAGCATTTTCTGCATGCGCGGCAACCTGCTTTGGCTTGCCAGATGCAAGAACACCTGCTCAGCGTCCCTGGTGAGCTCCGGGTCGGCGGTAAAATGGCTGATGTCGGTGTACAAACGCGCGGTGCGCGGGTTGTAGTTGCCGGTGGACAGGTGCAGGTAGCGCCGCATGGTGCGTCCTTCCCGGCGGGTGATCAACAGCATCTTGGCGTGGGTTTTAAGACCCACTACGCCATAGACCACCTGGGCACCGATGGACTCGAGCATCTCGGACCAGTTGATGTTCGCTTCCTCATCAAAGCGAGCTTTCAACTCGACAACCACCATCACCTCTTTGCCCCGGCGCACCGCCTCCCGCAGCAAATCCATCATCTGCGGATCGGACCCGGTGCGGTAAATCGTTTGCTTGATCGCCAGCACCTGCGGGTCATGCACCGCTTCGCGCAAAAATTCCAGTAGCAGGTCAAAGCGTTCAAAGGGCTGGTGGACTAGCACATCACCTTTTTGCAAACGGGACAACATGGACGCTGATCCATGCTGCCCATGCGCGCGATTCGGCTGGTAGGCCGGGAAGCACAAGGCAGGCCGTTCGGCCAAATCGATCAGCTGGCTCAGCCGCACCAGATTGACTGGGCCATGGGCGTGGTACGCGGCGCTGGCCGGCAAGTTGAACTGCTTGAGCAGGAATTCGCTCAGGGTCTTGGAGCATTCGGCCGACACCTCCAGGCGCACCGCTTGGCCGAAATTGCGGTGCACCAGCCCCTCGCGCAAAGCGGTACGCAGATTGTCCACATCGTTTTCATCGACGGCCAGATCCGAATTGCGGGTCACCCGGAACTGTGAAAACTCCAGCATCTTGCGCCCAGGGAACAGGGTCTCGATTTGTGCCCGGATCACGCTGGAGAGCAAGAC
>CAMAQV010000001.1 GCA_945860595.1 Comamonas sp. lk | reverse complement strand
GTCGGCCAGGGTTGCGTAGTCGGAGCCGTGCACAAAGTCCTGCGTGAGCACGCTGCTTTTCACGTTACCGTGGTGGCGGCGGCTGATGCGCAGAATGGGTTTGTCGGTGCGGACGTCGAATTCGCCAGCTACCTCGGCGTCGGGCAAATGGGCTTGCAGGATCGCAGCAGAAGCTTCGGCATCGGCGACGGTCTCGAGGTTGAGCGCGACGCCGTCAGCGACGCAGCGCAGGGCTTCGGCGTCCATGAAATTCTGCAGCCGCGCAATCACGGCCTGCGCCACCTGGTGCTTGCGTGCCAGTTCGGCCAGGGTGTCGCCGGCCAGCGTGGTGCCGTCAGGGCCGCCGGTGAAGACCGAAGCGTTCACCAGCGCAATGCGCATCAAGAAGGTGTCCAGCGCGCTGGCATCTTTAAGGTACAGCTCTTCCTTGCCGGCCTTGACTTTGTACAGCGGCGGCTGGGCGATATAGATATGACCGCGCTCGACCAGCTCGGGCATTTGGCGGTAGAAGAAGGTCAGCAGCAGGGTGCGGATGTGCGCGCCGTCGACGTCGGCGTCGGTCATGATGATGATGCGGTGGTAGCGCAGCTTGGCGACATTGAAGTCGTCGTTGCCCGTGCTGCCACCGGCCTTGCCGATACCGGTACCCAAGGCGGTAATCAGCGTCAGGATTTCGTTGCTGGTCAGCAGCTTTTCATAGCGCGCTTTTTCCACATTGAGAATCTTGCCGCGCAGCGGCAGGATAGCCTGGAACTTACGGTCGCGGCCCTGCTTGGCAGAGCCACCGGCGGAGTCGCCCTCCACGATGTAAATCTCGCACAGCGCGGGGTCTTTTTCCTGGCAGTCGGCCAGCTTGCCGGGCAGGCCCATGCCATCTAAAACGCCTTTGCGGCGCGTCATGTCGCGCGCCTTGCGGGCTGCTTCGCGGGCACGGGCAGCCTCGATGATCTTGCCGACGATGATCTTGGCGTCATTGGGCCGCTCTTGCAGGTAATCCGCCAGCAGCTTGCTGACGATGTCTTCCACCGGGCCGCGAACTTCGCTGGACACCAGCTTGTCTTTGGTTTGGCTGCTGAACTTGGGCTCGGGCACTTTGACCGAGAGCACGCAGCACAGACCTTCGCGCATATCGTCGCCGGTCACTTCGACCTTGGCTTTTTTGGCCAGTTCGGACTCGTCAATGTATTTGTTGATGACGCGGGTCATGGCCGCGCGCAGGCCGGTCAAATGGGTGCCGCCGTCACGCTGGGGGATGTTGTTGGTGAAGCACAGCACCTGCTCGTTGAAGCCGCTGTTCCACTGCATGGCGACTTCAACACCGATATTGGTGTTCTGGTCGCTTTGGCGGTCGCCGGTGGCATGGAAGATGTTGGGGTTCAACACCGACTTGCCTTTGTTGATGAAGTTCACAAAGCCCTTCACGCCGCCCGCGCCCGAAAAATCGTCTTCCTTGCCGCTGCGTTCGTCTTTGAGGCGTATGCGCACGCCGTTGTTCAAAAAGCTGAGTTCGCGCAGCCGCTTGCTCAAAATTTCGTAGTGAAAGTCGTTGTTTTCTTTGAAGATCTCGGTGTCGGGCAGAAAGTGCACTTCAGTGCCCCGCTTTTCGGTATCGCCGATGATTTTCATGGGCGAGACTTCAACGCCGTCTTGTATTTCCACGATGCGGTTTTGCACAAAACCTCGGCTGAACTCCAGCGCGTGGACTTTGCCGTCACGCCGGATGGTCAGGCGCAGCATTTTGGATAGCGCGTTCACGCAGCTGACGCCTACGCCGTGCAGGCCGCCCGACACTTTGTAGCTGTTTTGGTTGAACTTGCCGCCCGCGTGCAATTCGGTGAGCGCAATTTCGGCAGCGGAGCGCTTGGGCTCGTGCTTGTCGTCGAGCTTGATGCCGGTCGGAATGCCGCGTCCGTTGTCGACCACGCTGATCGAGTTGTCGGAGTGAATGGTCACCAGAATATCGTCACAATGGCCGGCCAGGGACTCGTCGATGGAGTTGTCAACCACCTCGAAAACCAGGTGGTGCAAACCCGTGCCGTCCGAGGTGTCGCCGATGTACATGCCGGGGCGTTTCCGTACCGCTTCTAGGCCTTCGAGGATCTGGATCGAGGACTCGCCATAGGCTTCGGTGGCGCCGGCCTGGTCGGTGTCGATCAGGGGCTGAAAGTTCGAGCTCTCGCTGCTGCTCTCACCGGTGTTGACGTTCGCAGAATCGGACGCCGCAGGTCCAACTGGCTTGTTTTCTTCTGTCATGAATAGTTTTGTCTAATGGGTGCGCGGTTTGGGCGGCGGAATGCAGGGGTGGAAAGGCATCAAGAAAGACCCAGCCGCAAAGCCGGGTCAGATGTGCGGATGAACGCTCAAATGCGCATGGGCATGACCACGTATTTGAAGTCGCTGTGGTCGGGAATGGTGAAAAGCGCAGAGCTGTTGCCGTCGCTCAGCTCCAGGTGAACCATCTCCTGCGTCATATTGCTGAGCACTTCAATCAGATAGGTGACGTTGAAGCCAATTTCAATCATGTCGCCGCTGTAATCAATGTCGAGCTCGTCGACCGCTTCCTCTTGCTCGGCGTTGCTCGATGCCACCCGCAGCGTACCGGGTTCGATATTCAGACGCACGCCTTTGAACTTGTCGCTGGTCAGAATCGCGGTGCGTTGCAGCGTGGCCAACAGGGCGCTGCGGCCCAGCGTAATGCGGTGCTTGTGGTTGCGCGGAATCACACGGTTGTAGTCCGGGAACTTGCCCTCGACCAGCTTGGTCACAAACTCCATGCCGCCAAACGCAAAGCGCGCCTGGTTGCCGGCGAATTGCATTTCAATCTCGCCCGGCTCGTCGGATAGCAGGCGCTGCAGTTCGAGCACGGTCTTGCGCGGAAGGATGACTTCTTGTTTGGGCACTTCGACATCCAGCGTGGCGCAGGCAAAGGCCAGACGGTGCCCGTCGGTTGCGGCCAGGCTGAGTTGCCTGCCCTCGGCGACAAACAAAATGCCGTTGAGGTAATAGCGGATGTCGTGCACCGCCATGGAAAAAGACACCTGGGCCAGCAGCTCGCGCAAAACTTTTTGCGGCACATTGAATATCGGGCCGAAATTGGGTGCGGGCTGAACCAGCGGGAAGTCTTCGGACGGCATGGTCTGCACCGTGAACTTACTTTTGCCACCTTTGAGGATCAGTCGGTTTTGGCTGGTCTCCAGCGACACGACCTGGTCGGCGGGCATGGTGCGCAAAATGTCGATCAACTTGCGCGCACCCACGGTAATGGTGAAGTCACCCGTGTCGCCACCGAGCTGCGCTTGGGTGCGGATCTGGATTTCCAGGTCACTGGTTGTGAGTTCCAGCGTGTCTCCCGTTTTGCGCAAGAGCACATTGGCCAAGATGGGCAAGGTATTGCGACGCTCAACAATCCCTGCAATCGATTGCAGTACCGCCAGCACCTCGTCTTGTCTCGCTTTCAAAACAATCATTGTCTTCTCCGGTATGTCCATTTACTGCGCACCCGACGCGGTTTGCGCATTTTCGCCTATGGGCTAGCCCTTGAGGGTTTGCTCCAACACATGCAACTGTTGGTTGACTTCCGTTAGCTGCAGGCGCTCCGCGCCGATTTTCCGCACCGCATGCAAAACGGTGGTGTGGTCCCGTCCTCCAAAAAGATCCCCGATTTCCGGCAGGCTCTTCTGTGTCAGCTCTTTGGCCAGGTACATCGCAATTTGGCGCGGGCGGGCAATATTGGCCGGCCGCTTTTTCGAATACATGTCAGCAACCTTGATTTTGTAGTAATCCGCCACGGTTTTCTGGATGTTTTCTACCGAAATTTGCCGGTTTTGCAGCGACAACAGGTCGCGAAGGGCGTCGCGGGCCAATTGGATGGAGATGTCCTTCTGGTTGAAGCGGGAATACGCCAGGCATTTGCGCAAGGCGCCCTCCAGCTCACGGACGTTGGAGCGCACATTCTTGGCAATAAAAAATGCAACTTCTTCTGGCATGTCGGAGCGTTCGGCCCGGGCTTTATTGATCAGGATGGCCACCCGCATCTCCAGCTCAGGCGGCTCCAGCGCCACGGTCAGTCCGGCGTCAAAACGCGAAACCAGGCGCTCGGAAATGTCCACCAGGCCTTTCGGGTATGTGTCGCTGGTCATCACGATGTGCGAGCGCTTTGCAAGCAAGGCCTCGAAGGCGTTGAAGAATTCTTCTTGTGTGCGATCTTTATTTGCGAAGAATTGCACGTCGTCTATTAGCAGCAGATCCAGCGAGTGGTACTTCTCTTTGAACTGGTCAAAAGTTTTGCGCTGATACGACTTAACCACATCTGACACAAACTGTTCTGCATGGATGTACAAAACCTTGGCTTGCGGCTTGTCTGCCAGCAGGCGGTTGCCCACGGCGTGCATCAAATGGGTCTTGCCCAGACCGACTCCGCCATAAATGAACAGCGGGTTGTACATCTTGCCCGGGGTCATGGCAACGTGCATGGCGGCAGTACGCGCCATGCGATTGGCCTGGCCCTCGACCAAGGTGTCAAAGGTCAGAGCCGAGTTCAAGCGGTTCTTCACCAGGCCACTGGGGATGTCGGCCTCGGCTTGCGCAAGCGGTGCCACAGAGCCTCCAGGCAAGGGGGCCAGAATAACATTACTAGAGCTTTGAATTTGCGATTTTATTGTTTCCTGGCGTGGACTTACGCTGAGATCAATCAGCAAGGTTCGACCCAGTATGCCAGTCACCAGTTCGCTGATCCGGGTGCCGTACTGCGCCCGTACCCAGTCTAGCTTGAAGCGGTTGGACACGTAGATAAGCAGGCGATCCCCGTCGGCGCTGAGTGCGACGTGGAGTGGTCGGATCCAGGTGTTGAATTGTTGTTCTGGCAGCTCTCGCCCCAACTTTTCGAGGCATAGCGCCCACAGGCTGGCGGCGTCGGGCGCCGGCTCAGAGCTGGGAAGTGCGGGTAAAGATGCCGTCGGCATGATTCTTATCATTCTGTGGATAGGATGACTATTCTAGGACGGCGGATTCTACGTTCTGAAAGACTTATCCACAATTTTCCGAGACGAAATATCTGGAACAATAGTTGGCTTGCGCGGGCTGGCAGCGAGGGATTGGTATGGCGACGTGCAGAAAAATCGACAGACCCAGCAGAATTTGCGATAATTGTCGGCTCGCCTTGATCCATACGACAAGTGGCCCGGGCGCAATACTCACCGGACTGGACTCCCATTATGAAACGTACTTACCAACCCTCGAAGATTCGCCGCGCCCGTACGCACGGTTTTTTGGTGCGCATGAAGACCCGTGGTGGCCGTGCCGTGATCAACGCGCGCCGCGCCAAAGGCCGCAAGCGCCTGGCTGTCTAAAGTCCGCTTTACCAGCGGGCTGTTGTCCTTGTTCCCGTCTGGACGCGAGTCGTGAGGCGGCTTCAAACCCGGCCCCAGTTCCAAACTGTTCTTGCCGGGCCGGTGCTAGCCAAATCCCCCCACTTCGCCTTGCATTGCCTGGACTGGAGTGGGAGCGCTTTCGCAGACCAGCCTCGTATGCGAGCGCACCCGGAGCCCGTGATGGGCGCGCTGTTGCCCAAGCGATGGGCCAAACGGGCGGTGACCCGCAACACCATTAAGCGCCAGATTTTCGCGGTGGCCGAACAATTTGAAAGCCGTCTTGCCCATTTCGCCTATGTGGTCCGCCTGCGCTGCGCGATGGACCGGGCCCATTTTGTGAGCGCAAGTTCCAATGCCATGAAGGCGGCACTCCGTGAAGAAATTTCAGCGCTTTTTACCCAAGGGGTAACCCGGATTCCCGCTACCCGCCATGCTTAAACAGTGTTTGATCGCCCTGGTGAGGGGCTACCGCTTTTTTTTGAGCCCCTCGCTGGGCTCGGCCTGCCGGTTTGAGCCGACCTGTTCCCGCTATGCCTTGGAAGCCTTGCAGACGCATGGTGCTGCAGCGGGCAGTTATCTTTCAGCGCGGCGCGTGTTGCGCTGCCATCCTTGGTGCGACGGCGGGCCCGACCCGGTACCGCGTACTGCCTTGTTCTCCCGTCTTGTGACACCCTCTTCCGAAAAGATCCGCCCATGAACGATATTCGCCGCACCATTTTGTGGGTGATTTTTGGCTTTTCCCTCTTGCTGCTGTGGGATCAGTGGCAGATAGCCCATGGCCACAAGCCCCTTTTGGGTGCCGCTCCGCCCAGCCAAACACCAAGCGCACCTGCTGTACCCGCGGCGCAAGGCGGGGCGTCAACCGGTCTGCCCACTGCGGTTGTGGCCCCTGCCGCGCCAGGTGCTGCGCCCGCCCCAGCTTCAGCGATTCGTTCCGCCGGAGCCGAGCGCTTTGAAGTTAACACCGATGTACTCAAGTTGACCTTCGATACCGAAGGTGGCAGCGTGGTGGGCGCGCAGTTTTTGCGTTACGGTGACACCATGGATGCGAGCAAGCACATGGTCTTACTCGACGACAGCGCATCGCGCGTGTATGTTGCGCAGTCTGGGCTGGTGCCCGGCGCGATCCCCGGGGAGTTTCCGACGCACAAAACCATCATGAAGGCCAGCGGTGACTATGCGCTGAAGGATGGACAGAACAAGCTGACGGTGCGCTTTAGTTCCGAACCCGTTGGTGGCGTACAACTCACCAAAACCTACACGATCGTGCGCGGTAGCTACGCCCTGGAAGTTGAGCACGCCTTGACCAATACCTCGGCGGCCCCGGTGGCCCCGCACCTGTACCTGCAGTTGGTGCGTGACGGCAACAAGTTGCCTGGCGAGTCCTCGTTCTATTCGACCTTTACCGGCCCGGCGGTCTATACCGACGCCAAGAAGTACCAGAAAGTTGAATTCAGCGACGTGAAGAAAAACAGTGCGGACTACGAAAAGCAGTCGCAAAACGGGTATGTCGCCATGGTGCAGCATTACTTTGCAAGCGCCTGGGTGCTGCCCGCGGGCATGCAGCGTAGCATTCTGGTGGAGGGGGTCGACATCGGCTCAGCCTTGGCGGATTGCTGCTACCGCGCTTCGATGGTCGCACCCCTGGAGGCCATCGCACCGGGTGCCACCAAGACCGTTGTGACGACTTTGTTCATTGGCCCGCAGGAAGAAAAAATGCTGGAAGCCCTGACGCCGGGGCTGGAGCTGGTGAAAGACTACGGTTGGCTGACTATTCTGGCGAAACCCCTGTACTGGCTGCTCGATGCCTTGCACCGCGTGCTGCAAAACTGGGGCTGGGCGATCGTGGCGCTGGTGCTGCTGCTGAAAATTGCTTTCTACTGGCTCAACGCCAAAGCCTACGCCAGCATGGCCAAGATGAAAGCGATCAACCCGCGCATCATGGAAATGCGTGAGCGCCTCAAAGACAAGCCCCAGGAGATGCAGCAGGAGATGATGCGGATTTACCGGGAGGAAAAAGTCAACCCCATGGGCGGCTGCTTTCCGATCATGGTGCAAATCCCGGTCTTTATTGCCCTTTACTGGGTGCTGCTGTCCAGCGTCGAGATGCGCAATGCACCCTGGCTGGGCTGGATCCATGACCTTTCCGCGCCTGATCCCTTCTACGTGCTGCCGCTGCTGATGACGGTCACCTCACTGATCCAGACTGCGCTCAATCCCGCCCCGCCGGACCCGATCCAGGCCAAGATGATGTGGATCATGCCGCTGGTCTTCAGCGTGATGTTTTTCTTCTTCCCCTCGGGCCTGGTGCTGTACTGGATCACCAACAACATCCTCTCGATCGCGCAGCAGTGGATCATCAACACCCGCATGGGCGTGCCGCCGCAGTTCAATCTGCCCAAGTTTGGTTAATTAGGCGGTGCCGGCTCCGCACGCCGACCCCATCGTCGCCATCGCCAGCGCGCCTGGACGTGGGGCGGTGGGCATTCTGCGGCTCAGCGGCCAGGACCTCTCGCCCCTTGCCCACGCTTGGCTGGGGCAAACGCTGCAAGCCCGCCACGCGACCTATCTGCCTTTTCCCGATGCATCGGGCCTGCCCATAGACCATGGTCTGGCGCTGTATTTTCCTGCGCCGCATTCCTTTACGGGCGAAGACGTTTTGGAGCTGCAGGCCCACGGCGGGCCGGTGGTGCTGCAGCGTCTGCTGACCCGTGCGCTGGACGTCGCGGGTTCGCTGGGGGAGCATGGCGAGATCCTGCCGCGCTTGCGCATGGCGAGGCCAGGCGAATTCAGCGAACGGGCCTTTTTGAACGGCAAGATGGACTTGGCGCAGGCCGAGGCGGTGGCCGACTTGATCGACGCCAGCACCGAAGCTGCCGCCCGCAGCGCTGCGGCCAGCCTGAGCGGCGCTTTTTCTTTGGAGGTCAACCGACTGCGCGATGCGCTGGTACACCTGCGCATGCTGGTGGAGGCAACGCTGGATTTTCCGGAAGAAGAGCTCGACTTTTTGCAGCAGTCCGACGCCCATGGTCAGCTGGAGCGCCTGCGCGCCCAACTCGCACGGCTGCAGCGCGAAGCCCGCCAAGGCGCCTTGCTGCGCGATGGCTTGAAGGTCGTAATCGCCGGCCAGCCCAACGCGGGCAAGTCCTCGCTGCTCAACGCCCTGGCGGGGGCCGAGCTGGCCATCGTTACGCCGATTGCTGGAACCACCCGCGACACGATTGGACAAACCATTCAGATTGAGGGTGTGCCACTGCATCTGGTCGACACCGCTGGCCTGCGCGACAGCGAGGAGCCGGTAGAGCGTTTGGGCATCGCCCGCGCATGGGGGGCGATTGGCAGTGCCGACCTTGTGCTGTTTGTGCATGACCTTGAACGACAGGCTATGCCGCTTTACCGGAAGGCGGACCAGGATATTGCCCTGCGGCTCGCTGCTGCCTTACCCGAGCGCGTACCAGTTCTCCATGTGTGGAACAAAAGCGACGCACAGCCCGTCCTGCCGGGCGAACCGACTGCGCACGCCAACACGGTTTTGATGTCGGCCAAGACCGGCGCCGGGTTGGATGCTGTGCGCCAGCATCTTCTGTCCCTTGCCGGCTGGCAGGCCGATACGGGTGCACGGTTCAGTGCCCGCCAGCGCCATGTCCAGGCTTTGGGCCGGGTGGGCGTGCATCTGGCTCAGGCTGAAGTCCAGCTGTCGCAAGCAGCCAAGGCCTTGGATTTACTGGCCGAAGAGTTGCGGCTGGCCCACAACGCATTGGGTGAAATCACGGGCGCCTTCAGCGCTGACGATTTGCTGGGCGTGATTTTTTCCAGCTTTTGTATCGGCAAATGACCACGGACCGCTGCTGCTGACCTCTCTATAGAATTCCCACGATGAAGCCCCTTCTGAACGCCGAACGTGTGTTGCGCCTTGCGCGCGAGACTTTCGACATCGAAGCCGCCGCCATCACCGGTCTGAAAACCAGCGTGGGGGAGTCGTTTGCGCGGGTGGTCGGTTTGATTTTGACCATCCGGGGGCGGGTCGTTGTGATGGGCATGGGCAAGAGCGGCCACATCGGTCGCAAGATTGCTTCCACCCTGGCTTCCACCGGGACCCCCGCTTTGTTTGTGCACCCCGCCGAAGCCAGTCATGGTGATCTGGGCATGATCACCCCGGCTGATTTGGTGCTGATGGTCTCCAACAGCGGTGAGTCGCAGGAAATCAATGCCTTGCTCCCCGTGCTCAAACGCCTGGGCGCACCGTTGGTGGCACTGACTGCCAACGGCGCATCGACCATGGCTGCCCACGCCGACGCCTGGATCAGCACGGCCGTGGAACAGGAAGCCTGTCCGATGAATCTCGCGCCAACGGCGAGCACCACGGCCCAGCTGGCCATGGGCGACGCGCTGGCCGTGGCCTTGTTGGATGCGCGCGGTTTCAAGGCCGATGACTTTGCCCGCTCCCATCCCGGCGGCGCACTGGGCCGTCGTTTGCTGACGCATGTGGCCGACATCATGCGCAGCGGACCCGAGGTGCCGCAGGTGCGCATGGATGCCAGCTTCAGTGATCTCATGCGCGAGATGAGCGCCAAAGGCATCGGCGCTTCGGCCATCACGGACGCTGGGGGTGCTTTGTGCGGCATCTTCACCGACGGCGATTTGCGCCGCTTGGTGGAAACCGGTGTCGATTTGCGCAGTGTGTGCGCCGCCGATGTTATGCACCCCAGTCCCCTGACCGTCAGTCCCCACGCACTGGCTGCCGAAGCCGCCAGCCTGATGGAGGAGCGCCGGATTTCCAGCGTGCTGGTGCTGGATGCGCAGGGTCTGTTGTGTGGCGCCCTGACCAGCAACGACCTGATGCGGGCCAAGGTGATTTGATGCGGGCAGATCCGGTTTTCGATGCCACCGTTCTGGTCAAAGCCAGCGCGATCCGGGTTTTGTTGCTGGACGTCGACGGTGTGCTGACCGACGGGGGTCTGTACTTTGCAGCAGAAGGCGAATCGCTCAAGCGTTTCAACACCCTGGATGGACATGGCTTGAAGCTGTTGCAGCGTGCGGGCATCACCCCGGCTGTGGTGACCGGACGCGGTTCAGCCGCGCTGCGCGCCCGCTTGGCTGCGTTGGGGGTGGTCCATGCCCGTTTTGACACGGAAGACAAAGCTCCGGCTGCAGAGGCGATCCTGGCTGAATTGGGTCTGAATTGGAGCCAGGCCGCTGCCATGGGCGACGACTGGCCTGATCTGCCCATGATGCAGCGTGCCGCCCTGTGCTGTGCCCCGCCCAACGCCCACGCCGAGGTACGGGCCCGCGCCGACTTCATCACCCGCGCAAGCGGTGGCCAAGGGGCGGTGCGCGAGGTCTGTGACCTGCTCCTGACGGCCTGTGGCGCCTACCCGGCCATGCTGGGCGCTTACACGGGCGGGGCTGCGTGATGGGGCGCATCTGGCATCAGCTCACGCTCTACCTGCCCGTGGTCTTGATGGGGCTGCTGGCACTTATCAGCTATTGGCTGGTGCGCACAGCGCCCGCTGCCCAGCAGGGTGCGGAGGTGGTGGTGACCAGCAGCGCACCCGACTATTTTCTGGAGGTTTTTACGGCGCAGTCTTTCAATCCCGCAGGCAGCGTTGTGCGGCAGGTTCAGGGCGCACGCGGGCAGCATTTCGCTGACAGCAAATGGACCCAGATCGACGACTTCCATTCCCAGGTCCATGGCAAGGGCGCTGACGTACTTTTCGCCCAGGCCCAGCACAGCCTGAGCAATGAAGACGCATCGGAATTCCAGCTCCGGGGTGATGCGCAGGTGCTGCGTCCGGCGCTGGATGTGCCGGGCCAGCCGTCCCGGCCGCGGGCGCTCTATCGCAGTGAATTCCTGCACGTGTTTGCGCAGACCGAAATCGCCAAGTCCCACCTACCGGTCGAAATTGAATACGGCAAGCACCGCTTTACGGCGGACGCCATGGTCTACGACAACGTGGCCCAAACCCTGGAACTCAAGGGCCGGGTGAAAGCCGATTTCGCGCCGCCACCACCCAAACGCTGAAGACCGAGCTTCTGCGCGGGCAGGTTCAACCCTCGCGCAGCATCGCCAGCAATCCGGCGGTTGATGCGTCCAGCCCGCTGGCGTCGCCGCTGCGCATGCGCGGCGCAATGTCTTTGGCCAGCACCTTGCCCAGCTCCACCCCCCACTGATCAAAGCTGTTGATGCCCCATAGCGCGCCGCTGACAAACACGCGGTGCTCTTGCAAGGCGATCAAGGCGCCCAGCGCAGCGGGTGTCAGGTCGTCCAGAACCAGCATGGTGCTGGGCCGGTTGCCGGGGAAATGCTTGTGGCCGCCGCTGTCGGCCTTGCCTTGCATCAGTGCCTGCGCCTGCGCCAGCACATTGGCCAGCAGCAAATCATGGTGGCCTTGCAGCGTGTGGCGGGCCTTTTTCACGGCGACAAATTCCACCGGTACCACGTCGGTTCCCTGGTGCAGCATCTGAAAGTAGGCGTGCTGCCCGTTGGTGCCGGACTCCCCCCAGGGCACCGGCGATGTTCCGAAGGGCAGGGCCGCGCCACTCGCGTCGACCCGCTTGCCGTTGCTCTCCATCTCCAGCTGCTGCAGATAGGCGGGCAGGCGGCGCAGCGCGCTGTGGTACGGGGCGACCGAGCGGCTGCTGAAGCGGTGGAAGTTGCGGTACCAGACATCCAGCAAGCCCATGCGCACCGGCAGATTTGTCGCCAGAGGTGTGTCGCGGAAGTGTGCATCCATCGCATGGGCACCGGCCAGAAATTCGCGGAAACCGTCTGCACCGATGGCCATGGCGATGGGCAGCCCGATCGCGGACCACAGCGAGTAACGCCCGCCGACCCAGTCCCAGAAACCAAAGGTGGTGTCAATGCCGAAGTCTTTGGCCGCCGCCACGTTGGTGGTCAGTGCCGCAAAGTGGCGGGCGATGTCGGAACCGCCGTGCGCGGTGAACCAGCCCTTGGCCGATGCGGCGTTGGTCATGGTTTCAATCGTGGTGAAGGTTTTGCTGGCAATCAAAAACAGCGTGTGCGCCGGCTGTAAGCGCGCCAACGTGCTCGCCAGTTCGTGGCCATCCACATTGCTGACAAAGTGGAAGCGCTTGCCCGGGTGGGCAAAAGCCTGCAAGGCGAGCACCGCCATTTGCGGGCCCAGGTCCGAGCCGCCGATGCCGATGTTGACGATATCGGTGATCGCATCATCGGCGCGTACCTGCTCTGCATAGGCCAGCATGGCGTCCAGCGTGCTGTGGACTTTGGCCAGTTCCTGCGCCTCCAATGCACTGGCGGAGGGTGCGTCAGCGGGCGTGCGCAGTAGCACATGCCAGACCGCGCGCTGCTCGGTGTTGTTGATGGCGGCACCGGCAAACATCGCGTCGCGGTGCGCTGCCACGCCGCACTGTTCAGCCAAGTCCAGCAGCATCTGCGCAGTGGCTTCGTCGACCAGGTTTTTGGACAGGTCACCGAACACATAGGGCGCTTGCTGGCTGAAGCGGCCAAAGCGTTGGGGATCGGCGGCAAATGCCTCGCGCAAGTCAATGGTCCGGCCATGGGTGTCAAAAGCAGTTTGCAGGGCGGCCCAGGCGGGCGCGCGGTCGCAGCGCAGTCGGGTCATGGCGGTGTTCCTATGGTTGGGTGAACGCGCGCGCTTCAGGCGGCCAGCAGCAGCTTTTCCAGCTTGACCGCGTCCACGCAGAACGCGCGTATGCCTTCGGCGAGTTTTTCGGTGGCCATCGCGTCTTCGTTCAGGGCAAAGCGGAAGCCCGCCTCGTCATAGTGAACCGCTGCAATGTCCATGGACTTGGCGGCCGGCGCATGCAAGCGGGCATGTAAGGGCGCGTCGCTGGCTGCCAGACTGGCCAGCAAGTCCGGGCTGATGGTGAGCAGGTCACAACCCGCCAGCGCGGTGATTTGTCCGGCGTTGCGAAAGCTCGCGCCCATCACCTCGGTGGCGATGCCGTGGTGTTTGTAGTAGTTGTAAATTTGCACTACGGAGCGCACGCCCGGGTCGTTTTCGGCGGCGTTGTCCGCCTCGACCCAGGAGGCACCTGCAGACTTTTTGTACCAGTCATAAATCCGGCCCACAAAGGGCGAGATCAGCTGCACCCGGGCCTGCCCACAGGCCACGGCCTGGCAAAAAGCAAACAGGAGCGTCAGGTTGGTGCGGATGCCGGCCTGCTGCAACTGCGCTGCAGCCTGAATGCCCTCCCAGGTGGCCGCGACCTTGATCAAGACCCGTTCTTTGGCAATGCCCTGGGCCTGGTACATGGCAATCAGGCGCTGGCCACGGGCAACGGTGGCTGCGGTGTCAAAGCTCAGGCGGGCATCGACTTCGGTGGACACCCGGCCCGGAATGATGGAGAGAATTTCGCAGCCAAAACGCACCAGCAAATGGTCCATCACCTCGTCGAGTGGACGGCCCCGGTGCGCTGCCACTGCGGCGCTGAGCAGCGGCGCGTAGTCGGGCTTTTGCACTGCCTTCAGTATCAGCGAAGGGTTGGTGGTGGCGTCTTGCGGCTGGAAGGCGCCAAGCTGCTTGAAGTCGCCGGTGTCGGCTACCACGGTGGTGTGTTGTTTGAGTGCTTCGAGCTGGTTCATAGCGGTCCTCAGTTCTTCAAAAGTTGATGGTTCCAACATGCGGTGGGGCCCAAAGGTCAACGGCCACGTGAAACAAAGTTACAATCAATTAACAAAATTGTGTAACTATTATTCTATTCGCGTTCCATTATGAGCTTTGATCTTGTTCTATTCGGCGGGACCGGCGACCTGGCCTGGCGCAAGCTCATGCCGGCCTTGTTTCAGGCCTTCCGCCACGGCACGCTACCGGAGGGTGGCCGCATCATCGGCATCGGGCGCGACAAGCACAGCCACGAACAATACCGCGTATTGATGAAAGAGCGTTTTGACAAAGTGGAACTGGCTAAACGTCCGAGTGCCGAAGAGTTCGCCCGCTTTGCCGCCCTGCTTGAATTTGTGCCCATGGATTTATCCAGGTCGGCCGACTACGCGGCGTTGGCCGACAGCCTGAACGCCCGGGGTGCCGAAACGGTGGTGATGTACGTAGCCACGGCGCCCTCGCTCTTCACCACCGTGTGCGAGCAACTCGCTGCCGTGGGTTTGAACGCCCCCCATATCCGCGTGGTGCTAGAAAAACCGCTGGGCCACGACCTGGCCAGCAACCGTGCCATCAACCAGACCGTGCGCCGCTACTTTGCGGAAAACCAGGTCTTCCGGATTGACCATTACCTGGGCAAACCGGCGGTGCAGAACCTGTTTGCGCTGCGCTTTGGCAATGCCTTATTTGAGCCGCTGTGGCGGCGCGAGCACATCGCTAACATCCAAATCACCATCGCCGAAGACCTGGGTGTAGAAAGCCGTGGCGGTTTCTACGAAACCACCGGCGCGCTGCGCGACATGGTGCAAAACCATGCGCTGCAGCTGCTGTGTGCCATTGGCATGGAGCCGCCCATTAATGCCCATGCGGACGCGATCCGGGACGAAAAGCTCAAGGTGCTGCGTTCGCTCAAGCCCTGGACCGCGCACAGCCTGGCCAGCGACGTGGTGCGCGGCCAGTACAGCAAGGGAACGGCGGGTGGCATCGCAGTTCCGGGCTATCGTGAAGAGGCCGGGGTGAGTGCCCATAGCCAGACCGAAACCTTTGTTGCCCTGCGCACCGAGATTGCCAACTGGCGCTGGGCCGGGGTGCCGTTTTACATCCGTACCGGCAAGCGCCTGGCCGGACGTGATGCCCGCATCGTGGTCAACTTCCGTCCCACACCGCATGCCATTTTCAACGCCCCGGCCAGCAGTGCCAACAAGTTGGTCATCCACCTGCAACCCAAAGACGGCCTGGAGCTGCATTTGCTGGCGCAAGGACAGGCCGATCGGCAAAGCCGCGCGGCCGCAGCGCTGGTGCCGGTGCAGCTCGATCTGGACTTTGACAAGCGTTTCGGCTCCGAGCGGGTCGGCGCATATGAGCGCCTGCTGCTGGACGTGATCGGCGGACGCCTGAACCTGTTTGTGCGCAGCGACGAACAGGAAGAAGCCTGGCGCTGGGTTGAGCCGCTGATTCAACATTGGGCGGCTGATTCCCAGGGCCCACGCCCCTATGCTGCGGGCAGTTGGGGACCCAGCGCGTCCAGCGCCATGATTGCCCGCGATGGCCACTGCTGGGCCGAAGAGTCCTAAAAACCACAAACCCGAACAGCCCATGCTCGACCGTGTCCAAGCCTGTTTGCCTTCCTTGGCACCCGCAGAACAGCGTGTGGCCAAACTGTGCCTAGCCGACCCCCGGGCCTTCACCCTGCTGCCGGTGGCCCAGCTGGCTGACCGGGCCCATGTGAGCAAGCCCACCGTAGTACGTTTTTGCCGCAGCGTGGGCTACAACGGACTGGCCGATTTCAAGCAAAAGCTGGCCGGTACGGTCAATGAGGGCGTGCCCTTTATCCACCGGAGTGTGGACGCGGACGACAAGACGGCAGATGTACTCGTCAAGGTCATCGATAACACCGTAGCGGCGTTTCTGAAATACCGCAATGAGGCCAGCAGTAACCAGATTGACAAGGCGGTTGCTGCGCTGCTTGCTGCCTTCAAGAACGCGCGGCAGGTTCAGTTTTTCGGCGTTGGCAACTCCGGCATCGTGGCGCAGGACGCGCAGCACAAGTTTTTCCGGCTGGGCTTGCACAGCACGGCCTACAGCGACGGGCATATGCAGGTGATGAGCGCCTCTATCCTGCAAGCGGGTGACTGCGTACTGATCATCAGCAACTCCGGCCGCACCCGCGATTTGATGGACGCCTGCGACATCGCCCGCAAAAACGGTGCAACAACCATCGTCCTCACCGCCAGCGGTTCGCCCCTGGCCAGTGCCGGACAGATCCACCTCAGCGCCGACCACCCCGAGGGCTTTGACCGCTACAGCCCGATGGTGTCGCGCCTCTTGCACCTGCTGATCATCGACGTGCTGGCCACCACGGTGGCCTTGCGTATTGGCGGCAGCATCGTGCAGCCCATGCTCAGTAGCATGAAGAACAATTTGCGCAGCAAACGCTACACCTGAACACGTAGCCCGGCTGCGCGCCTGCCTGGCCCATAATTTGCCGATGCAAACCTACCTCGTCGGCGGTGCCGTGCGTGATGCCTTGATGGGCCTGCCCGTTCAGGACCGCGACTGGGTGGTGGTGGGCAGCACGCCGCAGGCGCTGCTGGACGCGGGATTCACCCCGGTGGGCCGCGACTTTCCGGTTTTTTTGCATCCCACCACCCGCGAGGAATATGCGCTGGCCCGTACCGAGCGCAAGACCGCGCCCGGTTACCGGGGTTTTGAGGTGCATGCTGACGCGTCGGTCACCCTGGACCAGGATTTGGGGCGGCGTGATCTGACCATTAACGCCATGGCGGTTGCCGCAGCCGATTTGCGCCCAGATGGAAGCTTTGACCCGGAGTCGGTCATCGATCCGCTGGGCGGCAAGGCGGATTTGCAAGCGGGAATCTTGCGCCACTGCGCGGATGCCTTTCGTGAAGACCCGGTGCGCATCCTGCGGCTGGCCCGCTTTGCGGCCCGGTTTCCGCAGTTTCAGACCGCCCCGGCCACTGCCGCGCTGATGCGCGAGATGGTGCATGCCGGTGAAGTCGGCACGCTGGTTCCCGAGCGGGTCTGGTCCGAGCTGGCCACGGGCTTGATGGAGGCGCAGCCGCAGCGCATGTTTGAGTCGCTGCGGGCCTGCGGCGCTTTGCAGTCCCTGCTGCCTGAAGTCGACGCCATGTGGGGCGTGCCGCAAAGTGCCGAGCACCACCCCGAAATCGACACGGGTGTGCACGTGATGATGGTGCTGCGGGAAGCCGCTGTGGCGGCCGCACCGCTGGATGTGCGCTGGGCCTGTCTGATGCATGACCTGGGCAAAGCCAGCACGCAGCAGGCTCTGCTGCCGCGCCACATCGGCCATGAGGGGCGCAGCGTGCAGCTTGCCCGCCAGGTCGCCCGGCGCCTGCGCGTGCCCACGGCCTGCGCCGAGCTAGCCGACGTGGTGGCGCGGGAACACGGCAACATCCACCGCAGTGCCGAGTTGGGGGCCGCCGCGCTCCTGCGCCTGCTGGAGCGCTGTGATGCCCTGCGCCAACCGGCACGTTTCACGCGGGTTTTGCAGGCTTGTACCTGCGATGCCCGGGGTCGCTTGAAGTGGGAGGACAGTCCCTACCCGCAGGCGCGGCTGCTGCTGCAGGCATTGGAGGCAGCGCGCGCGGTGGCGACCGATGCGCTTGCCGCCCGGGCCATCGCAGACGGTACCCAGGGTGCCGCGATCGGCGCAGTGGTTGCACAGGCCCGCGAGGCAGCCATTGCACGCGTGCTGGACATCGCCTAGACCACAGGGGATGCGCTGCGGACCTACAATGATTCGGTCCCGTGCGTCAAACGGCTGCTGCGGGGTGATGCCATGTTGTTTTTGTTCACAAGGTTGGTCTTATGTCCGTGAAACGTGTGTGCAGTGCCGGTTGGCTGGTCTGTTTCCTGGCGGGTGGCGCCGGGGCGGGTGACTGGGAGGACGGTTACGCCGACTACCAGCGCCGCGATTTCCCCGCTGCGGTCAAAAAATGGCGCAATGTGGCTGAAGCGGGTAACCCCAACGCGCAGTCGCTGCTGGGAGAGATGTATGCCTTTGGCCAAGGCGTCCCGCTGAATTACCCGGAGGCGATTCGCTTGCTTCGCATGGCAGCTGCCCAAGGGGTGGCCAAAGCCCATTACAAGCTGGGCTACATGTATGAAAAAGGCCATGGGTTTGAAAAAAACCCGGTTTTGGCGCATCGCTGGTACGGACTTGCCGACGCCGCAGGTCACCCGGACGCCTATAAGGACCGCAAGCGTATGGCGGCCAAACTTGACGCCAAAGTGATTCAGGACTCCGACCGCTGGGTCGAAGCCTGCGTAAAGAGCTTGTACAAGGGCTGCGAGTAGCGCACCCGCCATGGCGCACCGTAACCGCCTTGCAGGGGGTGTAGCGGATAGCCCTGGATGTGGCGCCACAAGGCGTAGTCCGCGCTGTTAAGCCGACCTTCATGGGCCAGTGCTTCGAACTGTGCGTGGTCTGTCAGTACGCCGAGATAACGCACCTGTGCCAGCAACACCTCAAACTGGGCCACTGCCTGGTCCGGTTTGCCCAGGATGTAGCTCGGGTTGAGTACTTGCAGGGCGAATTGCCCTGCGGTTTCGCTGGGGTTGGGTTGCGCCGTGCCCGGCGTGTATACGCTGCTGTCCAGGCCCGGTGCGTTGTTGTTTTGTCCCAGCAAAAGGCCCGCAAACAGCATGAGCAGCAGCAGTACGATGAAAACGATGGTGGCCGCTGCAGGCGTGCTCCAAGAGCCCAATCCGTGTGCGGCGAGTGCCCCACCGGCGGCGGGATCCCAGGAAGGTGTGCCGCCCAAGGCCTGCATGGCGCCGTACAGCGTCAAAGCAATGGCACCCAATGCCAGCGCCAACGCCAGAGTGACCGGCCACATCCGCCCGGACAGTCGCAGCAACTGTGCCTGGGATTGCGCCAGTCGGCGCGACGGGATCAGGTGTAAAAAGCGGATTCCGCGCAAAAAGCGCAAGTCCATGGTGAGCGGTAGCCAGAAGCTAATAAAAAACGGGGCCAGCGTCGCCAGTTCCAGCAGCATGTCGGGCTTGCGCATACATTCCCAGCGGCGGGCGCCGGCGCGCGGGTCTTGCGGGTCTTCCACGCAGCCATACAGGCGCGCCAGGTAGTCCGTACAAAAAACGCCGGTGGTGATCGCGTGCAGCAAAAACAGCAGCGGCTCGGGTGCCATGCCCGATGGGCCGCGTACCGCATCTACGGTGTACAAAAAGATGGACACGGCCGCACAGATGCACAGCAAGACGCGCAAGGATCGCGCTGCCGGCACCTGCCCCGGGTTGGCAAACAGCATCGTATGCAATTGTTTGCGCCAGGTTCGCTGGGTGACCGGTTCCTGCTGAGCAGTATTGGGCGCAGCAGCAAGCAGGGTGGACGGACTATTCATGGCTCTAAAAGTCGACGTCGGCGACATGCCGGGTGTGGCCCCAGCGGTCGCACACCGCAACCCGCAGCTTGAGGGGCGTTTGCACCAGGTCATCCGGGGTCAGCGGCGAAAACTGCAGGGGGCGGGGCTCGGTGAGCGAGGGCTTGGCTTTCTCCAGCAGCACTGCGCCGGCAGTTTTCGGGTCGGCGGTATCGCACCGCACGGTGCTGGCCTGGCTTTCGCCCGAGTAGGCGTTACGCAGACCAGCCAAGGCACCGCGGCCTTCGCGCAATGCCTGCTCGCAGGCACGCCAACTGCCGTCAGACGGCGTTTGCGCCGGTGCGTCACCGCCTTGACCGGACTCGGTGCGGATAAGCAGCTCCCGCCCGCTTCCTTCCAGCATGATGGCCAGGGGCGGTTGTTCCTCTTTCACGGTCGCCAGGGCGCATGCCTGGGGATGGAAATTGGATCTTCCACGTTGGGGGCCGGCTTCAGACAGCCACTGGGCCCAGACTCGGGCATGACTGGCGGCGGCAAATTCCCGTCGCGCGTCGTCGTAGTCGTGCCAGCCCACGAGCCCGACTGCAGCCAGCATCACGCCCACCAGCAGCAGAAAGACGATATCGGTGGAGGATGGCTGCAAGACGGTGCCTGCACCATCGGGCACATCGAGCGTGAAAACCACGGAGGCTGCAGGCGATTTATTCCCCGTCACGGTACTTCACGGTTACGCTGATGCGCCGGTTGCGCGGGTCTTTGGGGTCGTTGTTGTTGTAGGGCATGGTATCGGCCACCCCCTCAATCTGGGCGAAACGATCCGGTTTGATGCCTTTTTTCTCGAACATTGCGCGTGTGGCTTCAGCCCGCTCGGCCGAAAGCGACCAGTTGTTACGCGCACCCTGCTTGGCAAAGCCCAGGCTGTCCGTGTGGCCGCGCACGGCAATTTTGTTGTTCATGCCGGCCAGTGATTTGGCCACCTCCGTGATCAGTTCCTGGGCTCCGCCCTGCATTTGCGATGTGCCTAGCCCGAACATAGAAAAGTCGGCTTTGTCGATGATTTCGATGCGCAGGCCTTCTTTTTCTCGCACAAACTGAACCTGGCCCTGTATTTTTTCCAGATTCGGATTTTTCTCAAGCTGCTCGCGCACCTCTTTTTCCAGTTTGTCGAAATTCTCTTTATCGGTTTGTTCGACGATTTTTTTCTTCTCCGAGTCGTTCATGCCGTCGCGTTCTTTGTCGCGGTCGTTTTCACTGTTGGGCGAGGGATCATTCTCGGTGGGGCCGCCTTCGGAACGCGGCGTAACCATTTGTAGGGTCGCAGTTTGTTTGGCGGTGTAGGGGAAGCCGTCGGGGTCGATGATGGAGCGTCCGCCCATGATGCCGTTGGAGCCGGCCAACTGGCCCATGGCGACCACGCTTTGCGAGGTGGGCTTGAAGTAATCGGCCACACTTTTGCGCTGCGAGTCATTGGTCGCACCCAGAATCCACATCAGCAAGAAGAAAGCCATCATCGCCGTCATCATGTCGGCCAAGGCGATTTTCCAGCCACCGCCGTGCGCGCCGCCATGACCGCCTTCGATTTTCTTGACAATGATGGGCGCTAAGGGCGCGTCGTCCTCCGGCGCTTCCGCGTCGGACGGGCCGGCCGCTTCCGCGCCCGCCGGGACCGCTTCTTCTTCCGGTGCCTTCTCTGCAGTCGCCATGTTTACTTGCCGCGCAGACCGTCAAACACTTCGGCAAAGCTGGGCTGGTTGTGGTGGCTGATACAGACGCGCGCGCCTTCCAGAATCAGGGGCATGGGGTGGCCGTGCATGGTGCCAATGATGATTTGCTTGACCACGCCGTACATGGCGGCTTCGTCGTTGATGATTTCTTCCAGGCGCTTGGCAAAGGGTTCAAACATTCCGTAGGCCAAATACACCCCGATGAAAGTTCCCACCAGCGCCGAGCCCACCAGGCCACCCAGAATCGCCGGAGGTTGGTCAATCGCGTCCATGGTCTTCACCACACCCATCACACAGGCCACAATTCCCAGCGCAGGCAAGGCGCCGGCGAGCGTGCCGATGGCTGTCGAGGCTTTCAGTTCGTCGTGGTGATGGGCTTTGATGGCGTTGTCCATGACTTCTTCGACTGCCATGGGGCTCAGCGTCCCTTGCGAAACCACCATCAGACGCACGGTGTCGCAGATCAGGTGCAAGAGCGCGTGGTCGTGCAGGATCTTGGGGTATTCGCTGAAGATGGCGCTGGACTCAGGCGCTTCGATATGGGCTTCCAGCGCCACAGCGCCTTCGCTTTTGAGCGTCTTCATGACCTTGGAGACGCAGAAGATGGTGTTGAGGTAATCTTCCTTGTGGTACTTGGACCCTTTGAAGGTACGTGCGATGCCAGCAAACGCGGCTTTGAACGTGCCCATGCTGTTCCCGATCAGCATGCCGCCGATGCCGGCGCCCAAAATAGCCGTGCCCTCAATAGGTGCCGCGTGGATAAAGGTCCCCAGGGTTCCACCGCCCGCCAGGTAGCTACCAAATAGGGCTGCGTTCAAAACAACTAGTCCAAGAATTCCACCCATATGTGCTTCCTAAAACGGGGCGAGCGCCTGTGCGTGACGCGCAGGCGCTTTGACCTCTTCACACAGGGCCAGCCGGAGCTGACCCACCTAACTAACTCAATGCCAGTTGAAGTCTTTCTGGACGGGCAGCAAGGCAGGCACTTCGCGCCATGCCTGGCTGATTTCGTCCATCAGACTGCGCACCTCATCCAGTGCTGCGGCATCATTGCGCGCGTTCGCATGGATCAAGCGGCGTGTTACGTAGCTGTAGAGATCATTGAGGTTGCGGGCCAGATCGCCACCTTTTTCGAAATCCAACGAACCTTGTAATCCAACCACAATGCGTCCGGCGCGCGAAATGCAGTTTCCTTTTTCCATAATGGCACCACGTTCCATGTGCCCTTTAGCGGCAGCAAGATTTTCCAGCAATCCGTCAAACAGCATCTGGATCAGTGCCACGTTGTTGGCCACAGAAGCCTGCGATGCTACGTTATCGGCTCCGTACGATTCCATTGCTTTGAAGTTCATGCGCATGATATTTTCTCCGAGTGGGTTGGTATGCCCACTAGGTATCGGCGCACCTTCGGGAAACTTGAGTGTTTCGAGTAAGGAAGTAATGCGAGTGTCGTCCATGGTCTTTAGCTGGTCAGGGCCCGGGCTTTGGGCGTTTTGGGGGGCGCGTCAATATTCAGGCTGGTACGCAACTTCTTGACCGTGGCGGTCAGCAACTGGCTGACCCGCGATTCCGTGACGCCCACGGTTTCGCCGATCTCTTTCAGATTGAGCTCTTCCACGTAATAAAGTTGCATCAAGAGTTGCTCGCGCTCGGGCAGCTCGGCGATGGCCTGGGTCACGGCGCGCATGAAGTCGGCATGCTCGACGATGGCTTCCGGCTGGCGGTCTCGCTCGTCGGCTATGCCCATGACTTCGTCGGCGACCACTTCCATGGAAAAGGTTTCAAACCGGCTGGCGTTGCCGCGCTTCTTGTGGAAGGACTCGATATCGTCGCCCAGATGCTCCGCCAGCTCCAGCTGGGTGGGTGCTCGGCCCAGCTCGGTGGCCAGGGCGTCAGTGGCGCGGCTCTCCGACTTGTTGAAGGCCACGGCGGAGCGCGGCAGGTAGGACAGTTGGCGCACCTCGTCCAGAATCGCTCCGCGCACCCGGCTCAGGGCGAAGTTCTCGAAGTCCACCCCTTTGTCCGGGTTGAATGCGCGCGCCGCCTCCAGCAGGCCGATCATGCCGACCTGAATCAGCTCGTCGAGCTCCATGAAGGGCGGTATACGCACTTTCAGATGCAAAGCCACCCGCTTGACCAGGCCCAGGTGCGCCATGACCAGCGCCTCGCTGTTGTCGCTGACCTGTTCGTAGAGACGGGTGGAGGTGGCCATTGCGGTCCTCAGGCCTGGAAACGCACCAGGCGCTCCACAAAAAACTGCATGCCGCCGGAAACCGTTCCTGTGGGCGGCATTTGGGCGATCGACTTGGCAAGACGCTTGAAGTCACGTGCACTGTTGCTGCCCGGGGCGAATTCCATGACCGGCTCGTATTTTTTGTGGGCCGCCAGGATTTGGTCGTCGTGTTCGATGGAACCCAGGTAGTGCGTGGTGTAGTTCAGAAACTGCGCGCAGACCTGGTTGATGCGGCGAAACAGGTTCTGCCCCTCGGCCTGGCTGGCCACGGCGTTGGGGATGATGTAGATCTCGTTGAGGTCGTAATCCTGGATCAGCACCTTGATGGTTCCGTAGGCGTCTGCAATCGAGGAGGGGTCATCGCGCACGACGATGTAGCGCCGTTGGCAGGCCGCCATAAACGCGAGCACCGACGGTGATATGCCCGCAGCCATGTCCACAATCAGGTAATCAATTTCGTCTTCCAGCGCGCTGAAGGCCTGGACGATGCGCGAGGCCTGCACCTGGCTGAGCGCAGCCATTTCTTTGACGCCCGAAGCACCCGGGATCAGGCGCACGCCGTGGCGCGAGGTGACCGTGATTTCTTGCAGGGTTTTTTGCCCGCTCATGAAATGGGTCAGGTTGTAGGGGCAGGCGCAACCCAGGGCGATTTGCGAGTTGGCCAGGCCCAGGTCGGCGTCAAACAGCATCACCCGGTGTCCCGACTTTTGCAGGGCTATGGCCAGGTTCACAGCCACCGTGGTTTTCCCCACGCCGCCTTTTCCGCTGGCAATACCAATCACTTCTGTCCGGGAGGTTTTTTTCATGTCTTTTTTACATCAATCGCTGCCATGGGTAGTCGGGGGCGGCGCACTATTGTGTCAGTTATACGCGCCCCGCATGCCGCGCGGTGCCACAGCAGCGTACAGACGCGCCGAGGGCGAAGGTGCCGGGGGCAGGGGGGTCATGGAAGGTTGCTGTGCCAAGGCTTTGATCGGCTCGACCGAGGCGGCGCTGGCTGTGCGGGCCAGTTGTGCAACCGCCATCTCAACCAGCGAGCGGATTTCCAGCTCCCGACGCAGGTCGCCAAGCTGGTTGCCGTCGCCCGCCGCATTCAGTGCAAGCCGGTTGTCGCAGAGGAACTCGACCAAGGGCCAGGGCTGGACCGACTCGTCCAGCTTGGTCACCATCAGGCTGTCCCAGCGCACGCCGGCGGCGCGGATGGCGCGGTTCAGGGTGGCGCTGGATGCGTCAGCCGCCATCACCATATGCGCCTGGGCTTGGGGGAAAGCGTTCTTGATTTCGGCTACCCGCTCCAGCGTCTGGGACCCGGGGGTGTCGATCAGGATCAGGTGGCGGCGCTTGAGCCGCTCAAACAAGGCCGGCAATTCGGCTGCGTCCTGCACGCAAAACGCGTCGACTCCGATGTGCTCGGCCAGCAACTGGATCTGGCTCCAGGCGCCCACCCGCATGTCTTTGTAGCTGACGATGGCCACATGGTCGGCCCCGTCGCGTTTGGCCGCCAGCCGCGCCAGCTTGGCCACCATCAGGGATTTACCGCTGCCAGAGGGGCCGGCCAGCACGTGCACGCCCTGGCGCGGGACGGCGGCGGGTTCGCGCTGCAGCGCCTGCTCCAGCTGGCTGCGCACGGCAGCCAGGGCATCGCGCTCGTCGCGCATATCTTTGACGGTATCGAGCAGCAGTGTGCGCAGTGACGCGGGCATACCGGCCTGCGTGAATGAATCCATCAGCGCCTGCACCTCTGGCGCCAAGTTCAGTCCGCTTTGCCAGCCCGAGGTCTTCTGGCTCAGATTGAATTCGCGGCGCAGGGTGGCCAGCTCGTCGCGGATCAGATCCATGAGTTCGTTGCTGCGCAGCTTGTCGCGCTCTTGCACTTCGCTTGCACCCTGGCTGAGTTGCATGTCAAAGCTTTGGGCGGCGGCCAGCACGCTGGCGCGCTGGGTCGGGGCCTCTTGGGGCGGGGGCGCTTGCGGGCGGTCGATCTCGGACATCACCTGGGCAAAGACGCGCGCCTTAGGCGGCGTGGCGGCTTCATTGGCTGCGGCTGCTACCGCGGCCAGCACCGGGTTGGTCGTTTGCGCCGACGATTCGTCGATGTCGACCGCCACCACCAGCTCGGTCTGCCCTCCCACGGTGTGGTTGGAGATGACCAGCACGTTGCGACCATACAGCGCGATGGCGCGTTCATTGGCCGTCTTGGTATCGCGGGCGAGGATGCGTTTGAGTTCCATGGACTAGTCTCTCTTGCTTACTGTTTTTGTTCGGCGTGCACCGTATGTATGACTTTGACTGCCTGATCATCCGGGATTTCACTGTAAGACAGCACGATCAGCTCGCTGACCCGGTGGCGCGCCGACTTGGACAACCAGGGGCGGATCGCTGGCGAGACCACCAGAACGGCCGCGCTACCCATCTCTTCCACGGCCTTGGCGCCGTCGCGCAGCGCGGTGAACAGGCGTTCGGCCAGGCCGGGCTCCATCACCACGTTGGGGCCGTTGCCCTGTTGCTGCAGCACGTTGTGCAGCAGTTGCTCCAGCCCGGGGTCCAGCGTCATCACGGCCAGCACGTTTTTCTCGTCGACCAAGGCTTGCACAATCATGCGACCCAGGCGCGGACGAACCAGGCCGGTGAGTTGTTCGGGGTCCTGGGTGCGGCTGGCGGCTTCGGACAGGGTTTCCACAATCGTACGCATATCGCGAATCGAAACCGAGTCATTCAGCAGGTTTTGCAGGGTACGGGTCAGGATGCCCAGCGACAGCTTGGACGGCACCAGGTCTTCCACCAGCTTGGGCGATTTGGCGCTGAGCTTGTCCAGCAGCTGCTGGACTTCGTCGTGGCTGAGCAGGTCGGCGGCGTTGTCGCGCAGCACTTTGTTCAGGTGGGTGGCAATGGCCGTGGCAGCATCGACCACGGTGTAACCCAGGGCGCGGGCATGGTCGCGCTGCGAGGGCTCGATCCACACCGCCTCCAGGCCGAATGCGGGCTCCTGCGTGGTCGGGCCTTCCAGTGCGCCATAGACCTGACCGGGGTTGATGGCCATTTCGCGGCCCACTTTGATCTTGCCGCGCCCCCGCACCACGCCTTTGAGCACGATGTGGTAAGTGTCCGGGTCAATGCTGAGCGCATCGCGGATACGCACCGGTTGAATCAAAAAGCCCAACTCGGCGGACAGTTTCTTGCGCACGCCTTTGACGCGCGTCATCAGTTGGCCACCGGTCTCGGGGTTGACCAGCGGAATCAAGCCGTAGCCGATTTCCAGGCCCACCAGATCCACCTGGTCCAGATCTTCCCAGTCGAGTTCCTTGGGCGCTTCGATGGCGGCCAGGGCGGCAGCCTCGGCGGCCTGCTCGGGGGTCTCTTTAGCGGCTTCACGCCGCAGAATCCACAGGCCCAGACCGGCGCTCAGGGCCGACAGGACCACAAACACCAGGTGTGGCATGCCGGGCACCAGACCCAGAATGGCCATGATGCTGGCGGTCACAAACAAGGCGCTGGGATTGCCCAACTGGGTGCTGGCCTGCTCGGTCACCGACTCCGCAGTCGTCACGCGGGTCACGATGATGGCGGTGGCCAGGGACAGCAGCAGCGAAGGAATCTGCGCGACCAGGCCGTCGCCGATGGTCAGCAGCGAATAAATCTGGCCCGCTTCGCTTAGCGACAAACCGTGCTGGCCCATGCCGATGGCCAGACCACCGATCAGGTTGATAAACAAAATCAGCAGACCGGCGATGGCGTCGCCGCTGACAAATTTGGAAGCACCGTCCATGGAGCCGAAGAAGTCCGCTTCCTGGCCGAGTTCGGCGCGGCGGGCCTTGGCGGTCTCTTGGTCAATGACACCGGCATTCAGATCGGCGTCAATCGCCATTTGTTTGCCCGGCATCGCGTCAAGGGTAAAGCGGGCATTGACTTCAGAGACACGGCCCGCACCCTTGGTCACCACAATGAAGTTGATCACCATCAGAATGGCAAAGATGATGAAACCGACCACGTAGTTGCCGCCGATCACAAATTCCCCGAAGGCGGCGACGACTTTGCCCGCGGCTTCGTGGCCTTCGTGTCCGTTGACCAGAATCACCCGGGTCGACGCCACGTTCAGCGCCAAGCGCAGCATGGTGGCAAACAGCAGCACCGTGGGGAAGGAGGAAAATTCCAGCGGTTTGCGGGTACTGATGGCGATCATGATGATCAGTACGCTGGCCGCGATATTGAAGGTGAACAAAATATCCAGCAGCACCGGATGCAGCGGAATCACCAGCATGCCCATGATCAACAACACCAGAGCCGGAATACTCAGGTCGGTGAGGTTGAATTTCGACAGATTTTGTCGAATGGCTGACAGGGAGAGGGTGTTCATAGGGACAAGCGAGGGTTTGGACGGGCTGCAGTGGGCTTCAAAGCCTCATCAAGCAAACTCAGTGCCAGGATTTTCAAACGGCCTTCGGCCTTTTCCGACACTGCGAAAAGCAGGCTAGGTATTACCGGTCACGCTTCTTGCTTAAAAGCTGATGCAGGCCAAATTTTGGCAACTCCAATAGGAATTCCAGCGTGACGACTCAATTGAACTTTTCCGCCTCTGCCAAGCCCTTGTCGGCTCTCGCCGGTGCCGGTCTGGCAGACGCAAAAGCCGCGCCCGGCGCGGGTGACACGGTAGGCGGCAGCCATTTTGCCGAACTCTTTACCGGGCACATGCTCAAGTTGGAGCGGCAAGGCCTTGCCGCCGCTGAAGACGCCTTTAGCAGCCTGCAGGTGATGCCCCTGGGGCCAGGTATCAATGTGATCACCAGCGATGCCCCTGTACCTGACATTCAAAGTCTGCTGGCCTTTGCCAAAGCCCAGGGCTTGGACGAGGCTGCGGTGGCCGGACTTTTCGGCGATATGCCCGCTATGGCGCGTTCGGTGGACGGTTTGTCCCCGGGTGGGCTGCAGGGGCTTGCTGTTCCGATGGTCCCGGCCGCTGCGCCTAGTCTTTCGCCGTCGCCCACCCTGGGCACGTTGCAGGCTGTACCCGGCGTCTCGATTCTGGGTCTGGAAATAGCGCCAAAACCTGCGTCTGCCGATGTGCTGCCTTCCGCGTCGGCTGCAGATGTACTGGCAAGTCTGGGTGTGTCCATGGCAAAAGATGGCGACCAGCGCATCCGGGACGCAAGCGCTGTGGCCCAGCCTGGTGTGGCAGCCCCTGAACTGGCCCCGCCCGCTGCGGTGCTGCTGGCCCTACAGACCGCTGCTGCTGCCGTGAAGCCGTCTGCTATTCCTGCAAGCGCGATCGACAACCATGGCGAGCCTACGCCGCCCATGGTGGACGCGTTGCGGGTGCAGATGGGGATTCCGGGTGAAGACATTACCCGACGCCTGGCCCAACTCTCGGGCATGCATGGCGCCGTAACCTGGGCCGAGCTGGTCGCCCACGCTGGCGCGGAACGAGCGCAGACCAGCACCCTGGTGGCAGGCGATGGCGCAGCCCAAGGCGCTGCGGATGCCTCCGGCCGCGCCACTGCGCCCCGCGCTGCTGGCTCTGCGCTTGGCGCCGGCCCGGATGCCGCGTTGGCCCTGGCCCCGCTTCCTCTCGCCCAGCTTGCTCTTGCCGGAGCGCCGGACCGCGCCATTGTCCCCGGCACGGTGGCCGCTTCCCGCGGCGCAGACCCGCAGGCAGCGCTGGCCCCGGCCTCACTTCCCGCAGCCAACGGTGCTGCCGCCCAGGTTCCGCTGACCGCACGCAGTCCGCTGGTGCAGGCTGGCCTCGATGCGTCGCTTCGGCAGCCGCCCGAAGAAGAGGCGCTGATTGTGGACCTTCCCCCGGGCTTGGACTTAGCGGACTTGTCCGACCAAGCCGGCATGGCTACCACCGAGGCCGGCGGCGCGCGGCATGCTGAGCGCTCTGCAGGCCCCGCACCCAATGCGCAAAGCGCTGCCGATGCCACCCGCGCTGCCATCCAGGAGCGGGCGGCGCAAACCCAGCTACTGGCCGACCGCATGGGTCAGGCCATGGCTAACAAATTAATCAGCCAGATTGAGCGCGGGCAATGGAAGATGCAAATGCGCCTGCAGCCTGGTGCTTTGGGACGTGTTGAAGTCGCGCTCGATATGCACGCCGGCGGCCTGGACGCGGTTTTCAGCACCGACAACGCGCTGACCAAAGAGTTGTTGGGACAGGGGGCTAACCGTTTGCGTGAGGCGCTGACCCAAACTGGCACAACAGTTGCATCTGTTACCGTAAATGCTGACGCACGCGGTCAGTCTGGCGGGAATTCGACACCCCAAAAACGCCAGCCTTCGCCGCAGCAGACAGAAGTACCCATGCCAGTGGGCGCAATAGCCGCCAAAGGGGGCCGTTACACTGGCGCTGTTGCTGAGGGTCTCAATGTGTTGGCGTGAGTACCCTTTTTTCGTAGAAAACAAACGTGCGGTGTCTAGGGACACCCAGACCGAGAGGTAAGAAATGGCTACAGCAGCACCCGCAGCACCCGCTCCCGCCGAAGAAGGCGCAGAGGCGAAGCCAAAGTCAAAGCTCGTCCCCCTGATTTTGGCGGTGACCGCCTTGATCGTGGTCATCGTCGCAACCATTGGCCTGACCTTGTGGCTGAGCGGGTTTTTCGCCAAACCACCGGTGAACGCCGATGCCGTTTTGGAGCAAGGCGCGGAGCACGAGGCCGCTGCTGACGGAGGCCACGGCGCACCTGCCGATGGCCATGGTGAAAAGCCGGCCGAGGGAGGTCATGGTGCACCGGCCGGGGGCCACGGTGAAAAGCCGGCTGAAGGCGGACACGGCGGCGGCCATGGAGACGCGAAAGCCGACGCGGCTAAGCCGACGGGCCCGCCCACCCTCAAGAAGAAGTCCCCAGACAGCCTGCAATTCGAGTACAGCTACTTGCAGCTTGACAAAGACTTTCTTGTCAACCTGATGAGCTCGAAAAAGGTCATGTCGGTTCAGATTGCTATTTCCACGCGCTATGACGATCGCGTCTTTGAGAACGTGAAGAAACATGAGCTGGTTCTGCGCGGGGTCATGCTTGACATCATGCGCATGACCACGGAGTCGGACTTGACCAAGCCCGATTTCCGCAAAGACCTTGCGGACAAATTGCGTGACGCTATGAATACCGAGTTGGAAAAATATGAGAATTTCGGCGGCATTGAAAGACTGATTTTCACAGGCTTTGTTGTTCAATAAGCGCGCGGGTGGCGTTCACGTATGGTCGATAACCTGCTTTCCTCGGAAGAATTAGCCGCACTAACCGAGGGTGTTAACGACGGTTCGATCGCGGTTGATACCGGGTTCAATACGGCGGCACGGGTGAAGAAGCACGACCTGGCCAGCGAAGACAGTTCGCTCGGGGTCAATACGTCTTCGATTGACATGATCAACGAGCGCTTCATCCGTACCTTCCGGCTGGGTTTGATGGAGGTGCTGCGTACCAGCCCGAAAATTAATCCCACCAAAGTGCAGGTGGTGAAGTTTGGTGACTATCTGCGCGAACTCAAACCGCCCCTGTCGGTCAACGTGGTGCGCATGAATCCGCTGCGCGGCTTCTCTACGGTGCTGATTGACCCCTCGGTGATCTTCAGCTCTTTGGACAGTTTTTTCGGCGGTTTTGGCCAGGGCACGCTGGGTACGCTCGCCCCGGGGCGTATGTTCACGCCCATGGAGTCGCGCATCATCAATATGATTTTGGATGCCGCCTTCAGGACGCTGCGCGACGCCTGGTCACCGATTCTGGCCCTGGACTTTGAGCTCGTCAGCCAGGAGATCAACCCGCATTTTGCCCAGATTGCGGATGTAAACGACCTGGTGATCCTGAGCCGCTTCGAGACCGAAACACCGACCCAAAACATGGGCTTCATCGACATCGTTCACCCCTACGTGGCGCTTAAGCCCGTGCGTGAGTTGCTGCGCAGTCGTTTGCAGGCGGGAGACGGAAACGAAGAGTCCGACAAAGCCTGGCGCGAGGAGCTGGAATCCGCCGTTGGTGGCGCCTCTTTGGACTCGCGGGTCGTGCTGGGTCAGATCCACACCACCTTCCGGGCCGTGGAGACCATGCAACCGGGCGATATCCTGCATTTCAAAAAACCGGAATTTGCGACCCTGCAACCCAACGAAATACCCGCATTTGAAGTCCACATCGGCACCGTCGGTGCCCAGGTCGCGGTTCAGATTGAGCGCGCCATAGCCCCCGGCGGGAAATGATTGAACCGCCTTTGAGCGATCCACAGGAGCCACACCATGAACGACACCACCGACGAGTCGACCTTGACCGAAGAGCACAACCAGATCAATGCGGAGGTGCTGCAAAACATCAGCGTGACCTTGAGCATTGAAGTCGGTCGTGCCCAAATCAAAATCAAAGACCTGATGCGTCTGACGCAAGGCAGTGTGGTGGAGTTGGACCGCGTCGCTGGCGAGCCGTTGGATTTGCTGATCAATAACACCGTGGTCGCGCAGGGCGAAGTGGTGCTGGTCAACGAGCGATATGGCATTCGCCTGACCCGCGTGGTACCCGCTTCCGAGCGCATGAAAAACCTGTGATGGCGACAACCGGCCCATGACCAATCCTCCCCCGATCGACTGGTTACGCGCGGCCGGCAGTTTGCTGCTGGTGTTGGCTTTGCTGGGTGCCCTGCTGTGGATGCTCAAACGCCTCAAGGCCATGCAGGAAAAAAACAGCGGACCCCGCCAGATGGAGCTGATGGAGACATTGAGCGTTGGCGTGCGCCAAAAAATTGCGCTGGTGCGGGTGGGCACGCGACAGGTCCTGGTGGGCATGACGCCGGGCCAGTTCACCGCACTGGCCAGCTGGGAAACCCCGGTGGGTGCCATTGCCGACGCCGCACCCGGCACTCCCGCGCAGGAGCGACGGTCGTGAGGCCCCTGATGCGCTGGCGCTGGGCGATTCCTGCAGTGCTGACAAGCCTGGCAGTACTGTTGCCGTTTGCAGCGTGGGCCCAGGGTATTCCTATGGTGAATGTGAGCACCTCCGGCAAAGACATGCAGTACAGCCTGTCGCTGCAACTGCTGGCCCTGATGACCACGCTGAGCTTGCTGCCTTCGCTGCTGCTCATGATGACCTCGTTTGTGCGCATCATCATCGTGATGTCTATCCTGCGCCAGGCTTTGGGAACCGGTCAGACGCCTCCCAACAATGTGCTGGTTGGCATATCGCTGTTTTTGACACTTTTCATTATGACGCCGGTGCTCAATGACATTTACAAGAACGCCGTGGTTCCTTATATGGAGCAGGGCATGAAGTTCGACAAGGCATTGGCAGCTGCGGAGGCACCCTTGCGTGGCTTCATGACCAAACAAACCCGCGAGGACGATATCGCGCTGTTCATGCAAATGACCCGCAAAGCCGATGTCGACAGCGCTGACCAGGTGCCGTTTACCACCCTGGTTCCGGCTTTCATCACCTCGGAGCTGAAAAGCGCATTTACCATCGGATTTTTGATTTACATCCCCTTTGTGGTGATTGATCTGATCGTGGCCAGCGTTTTGATGTCTATGGGTATGGCCATGCTCTCGCCCATGATGATCTCCATGCCATTCAAGCTCATGCTGTTTGTCCTGGTGGATGGCTGGGGCCTGCTGATGGGTTCGCTGGCCGCCAGTTTTGTGACCTGAGGAAGCCCTATGGACATTGCGACCGTGATCGATCTGGGCCACCAGGCGCTGTGGATAACGGTGCTTGTCTCGGCCCCCTTGCTGGGCGTGGCCCTGGCAGTAGGCCTCTTTATCGGCATCATCCAGGCTGCAACCTCGGTCAATGAGGCCACGCTGAGTTTCATCCCCAAGCTCGCGGCCCTGGGTATCACCCTGGCCGTTGTGGGCGGCTGGCAGATCGCCACCATGGTGGAGTACATGCGCAGCCTTTTCCAGCGCATTCCCACTCTGTTCAGCTGATACCCTGCCGCGCAGAAAAGAGCAGCACCATGGACGTTCTGGCCAGCGACATCGTGCAGCGCTTTTACCTCTTCCTGTGGCCCATGTTGCGGATCTCCGCGCTGCTGCTGTCGGCTCCGATTTTTTCCCTGCGCGCCCTCAATGTGCGGCTGCGTATCCTGCTCGCTGCGGCCTTGACCTGGATGGTTTTCCCGCTGCACGATTGGCCTGTTATCGACCCGGTATCGGCTACTGGCCTGTTGGAGATGTTCAACCAGATCGGGATTGGATTGCTCATGGGCTTGACCCTGCAGGTGTGTACCGCTGCCATGGTGCTGGCCGGTCAGGCGCTCTCCAACTCGATCGGCCTTTCATTCGCCAGCATGCTGGATCCCAACCTGGGCAATGTACCGGTGTTAGCGCAGTTCATGGTGATTGTGTCCACGCTGATCTTCATTGCGCTGGGTGGTCACACCCTGCTGATCGGTATGGTCATGGACAGCTTCAACACCTTGCCGATTGGCAAGGGTTTGCTGACAGCGGATGCCTGGGCCCATTTTGTGGTCTGGAGTTCCATGATGTTTCTGGGCGCGGTGCTGCTGGCGCTGCCGGTGATGATCACCATGCTCTTTGTCAACCTCGGGCTGGGTGTGGCGACGCGCGCCGCGCCAGCGTTGAATATCTTCTCGGTCGGCCTGCCGGCCATGATGATTGCGGGTTTTGCGGTTCTGATGGTGGCCCTGCCCAGTATGGCCGGTCGCATCCAGTGGTTATGGCTGCAGGGGTTTAATGAAGTCCGTGCCCAGATGGGTCTGGGCTAAAGGCAGAGCATGGCTGACGATGACGCCCAACGCACCGAAGAGCCGACCGCCCGGCGCTTGCGCCGCGCCCGCGACGAAGGCCAGTTTGCCCGCTCCAACGAGGCAACCGGTGCGGCAGTGGTGTTGGGTGCGATGGCCATGATGGCCTATATGGGCGACTTGTGGTTCAACCAGATTGCGAAGTATTTTGCGTCCGGCTTTACATTTGACCGCAAGACCTTGGATACGCCGACGCTGCTGCCGGCGGTCTTCGGCAGCCAGTTGACCGACGGCCTGTTGATGATTCTTCCCTTGATGCTGCTGACTGCTGTGCTGGCCATCATGGCATCCGGAGTGACCGGGGGGTACCATTTTTCGCTGGCAGCTATTGCGCCGAAACTTGAAAAACTCAGCCTCTTGAGCGGTATCAAGCGCATGGTCGGTGCCCAGGCGGCGGTGGAACTGATCAAGTCGATATTGAAGTTCGGTCTGGTTGCCATGGTGCTGTTTCTGATGCTGGACCGCCATTTCAGTGCGCTGGTGTCGGTGGGCAACATGGAGCTCGGGCCGGCCATGGCCTTGTCGGGTTCGTTAATTTCGGAGTCCATGCTGTGGCTGGCCGGGAGTTTGTTGCTGATTGCGCTCATCGACGTGCCCTACCAGCGCTACACCTTCTTGAAGCGCATGCGCATGACCAAGCAGGAAATCAAGGACGAGATGAAGGACATGGAGGGTCGCCCCGAGGTTAAGCAGCAGATCCGGCGCCGCCAGCGCGAGGTCGCGACCCAGCGCATGATGCAAAAGGTCAAAGACGCCGACGTCATCATCACCAACCCGGAGCACTTTGCAGTGGCCCTGGCCTACGATCCCACGTCGGATGGCGCGCCGATTTTGCTGGCCAAGGGCGTGGATTTCACCGCGACCCGTATCCGCGAAGAGGCCAAGACCCACGGCATTGAGATTTTTGCCGCACCGGAATTGGCCCGTGCGCTGTACTTCACCACGGAGCTCGACCAGTCCATCCCGGAAGCCCTCTACCACGCGGTGGCGCAGGTCATCGCGTATGTGTTTAGCCTGGCGCAGGTGCAGCCGGGCGTGGACCCGATGGCACGCCCGGTGCCCAAAATTCCGAAGGCCATGCTGTTTGACACCGACGGCAAACCGCTGGTGCCGGAGGCTGCCACATGAGATCGCCCTTGACCGCCCGTTCCGAAGATTTTGACGGTCAGGCACCCTTGCTCTTCCGCGCGGCCGATATGTTGCGACTGGAGGGCGTTGTGGCCGCCGTGACCCAGGACGGCATGAGCCTGGCGCTGGTGAGCCGCCACGAAGCCATTCTGGACCATTACGGCAAGATTCTGGTGGAGCGCCTGCGTGCGGTGGCGCCGGAAATCGGCATCGAGATCTATTTCCCTGCCAGCGCCGAGGCCTTGCTGGCCCGCTTCAATACAGCCCTGAGCGACTACACCGTGCAACAGGCCATGGAAGCCAGCGTGCCGATTGCGCCCCCCAAAATCTGGATCGTGCACGACGCATCGGCTTTGCCGGACCATGAAATCCAGCTGCTCGCCCGGCTGATACAGCATTTCCCGGGTGCCAATATCCGGATCGTGATGCTGCTGCCCCAGGGCAGCAAAAAACAAAAATTGCTGATTTCATTCGGCCGGCGCATCTTGAACTGGGAAATCGATCCGCCCACGCCTGAGCAGGCCGACATCATGCTCTCCCAGGCGCAGATCCAGGGTCGGGAAGGTGCTGTGCGCGCCTTGCTGCAAAAGATTGCCGTACCGCTTGCGGCACCCGCACTGCCTGCGAAGGAAGCAGTCTCCCAGGATGACCCGCCCTTGTTCGCGCCGTCGGCACCCTCGGCACCGGTTACAGCGGCACCGCCGCCGCCTGATGCGGTGCCTGATGCGTCCCCGCAAGCACCAGCCCCAGCCGCACCCAGGGCTGCCCGGCGCTGGGCCGCGTGGTTGATCGGGATGGTGGTTTTGCTGCTGCTGTCTGCGGCCACGGTGGCGGTTTTACACCGGGAGTCGGTGGTGCAGTGGATGGGTGGCAAGCAAGCGGCCGAAGCCGCAGCCCCGCTGCAAGCCCCGCCTGCGTCGGGCCCGGCAGGGGCTGCTGCGCCGGTGTCTGGCGTAGTTGATCCGCCGAACGCGCCTGCGGCTGTGACAAGCCCGGCGCTGGTCAACGCCGCCCCCGCGCCGGTGGTGGCTCCAGTGCCTGCACCCACCCCTGCGCAGGCTGCTGCGACGCCGGAACGGGCCCCTCCCGCTAGCGAAGAGGTAGTCATCGCCCCCGCGCAGATCCGCGCCGGGCAAAGCTGGGTTCAGCAAATGCCCGCTGGTACTTTTCTAGTCCAGCACGTCATCGTGCCCAGTTATACCGAGGCAAATCAGTGGATGCAGGCCCACACTAACCTGAAACGTGCCCGTTTGGTGGCCTTTTATCTGCCGGGGGACACCAATACCCAGTTTTGCGTCATGTCCGGCCCGTTCGAGTCGCAGGCTGCGGCCGTCGCCTATAACCAGAATCCCAATGTGCCCAGAGGCGGGCAAATCCGGTCTGCGCGCTCGATGAAAGAGCAGTTCACACCCGAAGCGGCGGATGCGTACGCCCAAAAACGCCAGGAGAACAAGCGATGAGTGAACCGCAATTTATCCGCAGCGGCGCCCCCCATGAGGTGTCCATGGCCCCGGGCAGCACGGTTGCCAAAAGCCATGTCGCAGCCCCCCGCGATACCGTTATTCGGCAAAATGAGATTGCGGAGCCCGAATATGTGGACGTCAGCGAACCCGTAGACCGCGACACCGTGGCGATTGGCAAGCCCAGGCCCGATGACCCTGCTTCTGCGGAAAACGCAGTGGCTGCAAACCGTGGCCGATTGTTCACGGCGGAGCCTACGACCCCGCCACCTCGTCAAGACGAGGCCGAAGAGATTGCACCGGAGATGAACTTTCCAGCCCGCTTGATACATCTGCGGATCGAAAACGAAAAAATGCGCGCCGTGTTGGACGAGCTGGAGCACGGCTTTGAAGCCTCTTAGCCCCGTGCCCCCAATTTTGGAGAGACACCCATGAACCAAGAAGACCCCACCGCAACACCCGGTGCGGATGCATCGGATATCGCCGACCCGCCTTTCGATGCCCAGGGCGACCATGACACCCCAAGCCATGCTGACGACAGTCCCGCGCTCACCGAGGCAGCGTCCGACGAGCCGCGCGTGTTTGATGCCCAGGCCCATGCTGTCACGTCCAGCGCAGTCGAGAAAGTGCTGGCTGATTTGCATGACAAGGAGGTCGAGGAAATCAACCAGCTGAAGTCCTCCTTGATTGACTCTGCCGAGTTGGCCACCCGCGCGTCCGGGCTGGCGGCGCTGGCCGGTGGAGCCATGCAAAAGGCCACCGCCAAGCTCACCGAGACTTATGGGGCGGCGCAGAATTTGGGGATGATCGTGTTGGCCATTTTTGTGGCGCTGGCGGTTGTGGCCATTACCTTGTTCGGCTTCATGACCTACCGCTTGCAGGAGCGGGTGGGACAGCTCGACGCCATGCTGGTTGCCGTTGGCAAGCGGGTGGTTGCCATGGATGAATCGATTGATCTATTCAATGGCACCGGCACGCTGCTGGGCGACGTGTCGCTCAAACAAAGCGGCGTAGTGACCTCGCAGAAGCAGCTCGAGTCCCGCGTCGATGACGTGGCCAAGGGCTTGAGCAATTTGATTGACGCGATGGCCAAAAAGCCCGCCGCTGAAAGTAAAACCCCGGACAACACCAAGCAACTGCAGCAGGCACTGGAGCAGACCACCAAACAGGTGCAGGCGCTGGAGCAAAAAATCCAGACTCAGAGCGAACTCTTGAAGCAACTGGCTGCCCAGGGTCAGCGACCCGTGGTGGTGCAGACCGATACGGCAGCCTTGAAAAAGGCGGCCGAGGCTGCGGCCAAAGGCGTGAAAGACAAGATGGACCAGGAGGCCGCTGCCCGCGCTGCTGCTGCCCCGCCGCCACCGCCACCGGCCAAGCCGCGGGAGCGCCCAGTTCAGTACCCACGGCCTGGCACGACCGAGTAGGCCATAGCGCCAGTGCCGGCGCGGCGCAGTTCAATCGCTGCGCAGGCCGAACTTTTGGATTTTTTCGATCAGTGTGGTGCGCTGCACGTTCAGAATGCGTGCCGTTTGCGACACATTGCCCTTGGTGCGACTCAGTGCCTGCGCGATCAAATCGCGTTCGATTTCGGCCAGGCGGTGCTTGAGTGACAAGCCTTCAGGGGGCAAGACCGGCAGGCCTTCGGACAAAAAGGTCATGTGCTCGACCTCGTTGTGCAGGGCCGGCTCGTCTTCTTCGGTTTCCTCGAAAATGCCGCCGGAGTGCGGGTTGTCCTGGTTGCCCAGCAGTACGGCAGATTCCTCAAATTCCAGCGGCAGCGAGGGGTTCTGGTCCGACACTGCCTTCAGCGCCGCAAGGCCTTTGGGCAGCAGGCTGGAGGCGAAGTTGCGCAGCTCCAGCTTCTGGCCGGCAAACAGGGTACTGAAGCGGTCGATCAGGTTGGACAGCTCACGGACATTGCCCGGCCACGAATAGGACTTGAGCGCCTCCATGAAATCCGATGCAAAGCTGATGGGTGCCTCGCCCGCTGCGGCGTGGTGTTTGGCGAAAAACGTGAGCAAGGTGGGCACGTCTTCGCTGCGCTCGCGCAACGGCGGCGTGTTCAGCGGCAGCACATTGAGGCGGTAGTACAAGTCTTCGCGGAAGCGCCCGGCCGCAATTTCCGCCTCGAGGTCGCGGTGGGTTGCGGCAATCACCCGCACATCCACCGCCACCGGGCGCGTGCCCCCCACCGGATCGACCACACGCTCTTGCAGCACGCGCAGCAGTTTGACCTGCAGTTCCAGCGGCAGGTCTCCGATCTCATCGAGAAAGATCGACCCGTTATGCGCCAGCTCGAACCTGCCCACGCGGTCGGTGACCGCGCCGGTGAACGCGCCTTTTTTGTGGCCGAAAAGTTCACTCTCAATCAGGTCTTTGGGAATGGCTGCGCAGTTGATGGGGACGAAATTCGCGCCGCATCGGGGCGATAGCTCGTGCAGCGACCGCGCGACGATTTCTTTACCCGTGCCACTCTCGCCGGTGATCAGCACCGTGGAGTTGGAAGCGGCGACGACGGGCAGCAAATTGCGGATCGCCTTGATGGCGTCGCTTTCGCCGACAAAACTCGGAACGTTGCGGGCTTTTTGCGTAGTCAAAATGGTTTTGGTTCAACGGGGCCGGGGCAACAGCCGGGGGAGGTGTTTACACGCCCTTCACTTCCAACGAGGCCGCATGATAGCAGCGACTGTCGATAAGCGGACACTTTTTTGAAGCTATCCATATTTGACAAGGTTTTGACACCCTGTGCCGGATTGCATAATGCCTGTCTATCTTATTTGCCAACCGCCGCCCTCGCCGCGAAGCCGCACATGACCCTCGCCTTGGCTGATCCCCGCAGCGCCGCCCTGACCAACCTGGGGAGTATGTATGCCCAGGGTCTGGGTGTGCCGCAGGATTTTGCCCAGGCTTTGCAGTGTTACAAATCAGCCGCGCTGCGCGGCCAGGTCCAAGCGCAAACCAACCTGGGCGTGATGCATGCGCACGGGCAGGGCGTTCCGCAGGACTTCGAGTCGGCTGCGCGCTGGTATGAAACCGCTGCTGCCCAGGGCGAGCCGAGTGCCCAGTCCCAACTGGCGGTTTTTTATGCCAATGGCGTTGGCGTCGAGCAGGACTTTGACCGCGCCCGTGCACTCTACGAACAGGCTGCGGCCAACGGCGACCCGCTGGCCCATGCCAATTTGGGCATCATGTACGCCAACGGCCAGGGCGTCACCCTAGACCCGGAGCGTGCCCGCACCCACTTTGCGCAGGGTGCCGACGCGGGTGAAGCGGCGGCTCAATATGGCATGGGTGTGCTGTGCGCGCAGAAGGCTCCGCCCGACTGGGTGCAGGCCGAGGACTGGTACACCCGCGCTGCGCATCAGGGGCATGTGCGGGCGCAGTTCAACCTGGGCCACTTGTACAGCGCGGTCACGGGTTTTGCGCGCGATTACGACAAGGCTCTGCATTGGTACGGCAAGGCCGCTGCGCGGGGTGATCCGGCGGCGCACTACAACCTCGGGGTGATGTACGGCAGTGGCGTGGGTCTGGCCAGCAACCCGGCGCAGGCGGTAGAACATTACCGCGCCGCTGCCGCGCTGGGCGAAGTGTCGGCGCAGTTCAACCTGGGCGTCATGGCGCTTTTGGGTGAGGGCATGGACCAGGATTTCGCGCAGGCCTTGTCCTGGTTCGGCCAGGCCGCAGAAGCGGGTGACGCGCCAGCCCAATTGCAGATGGGGGTTTTGATCGCCAATGGCCAGGGGGCCCCGGCCAATGCGGAGGTTGCCTGCCAGTGGTTGCAATTGGCCGCAGACCAGGGCGAAGCCAGTGCCTGGTTCAATTTAGGTCAGTTGTATGAGCGCGAGCAGCCCGGTGGGCCCAAGCTGCAGCAGGCCCTGGTCTCTCACCGGTCGGCTGCGGTCATGGGGTTTGCCCCGGCGCAAGCCGCCCTGGGTTGGATGTATGCCAAAGGGTCTGGCACCTTGCAGGACTATGTTAAAGCCCATATGTGGTTCAACATCGGCGCAACCGGAGGTAACGCCGCCGCGTTGGAGGGCCGCGAGTTTGTTGCGGCGCGGATGTCGCCCCAGCACATCGCCCAGGCGCAAGACATGGCGCGCGAGGCCCAAAAGAAGAATTTGCACGGCTATGACTGACATGTTCGAGGCCACCGGGCGCCCCTATGCCGTCGTACCGCAAGCTTTTTTCGCCCAGGAGTGGGCGCAACTGGAAGACGCACTGGATCAGAGCCGTGTCCGAGTCACGGTGCGCTGCCAGCACACCGTGCCGCGCTTGGTGTTTGACGCCCTGGTCCAAACCCGCCGCAAAGGATTGACGGTGCAACTCGCACTGCCCGACACGGCTTTGAATCGCCAGTCAGCGATCGCCTGGGAGCGTTTGAGTGCCATCGGGGGTCAGATTAGCTGGCTGCAAAGCGGTACGGCGACGACCCCTGCCGATCTGCCGTTTCCTCCGCTGGTCGTCCTGCTGGACGAGGCCGTGGTGTTCACAGGCAAGCTGGGTGCCGGAATTTGCCCCCCGGATGATGCTGCCGCAGTACCCGGCCTGGTGTGCTGGGGCGATGCCGATTTTGTGCGCCAGACTCGGCAAGTCCTGGATGAAGAGGCGGGCTGGCTGGCGCACAGCGCTGCGCTGCCCGGCGATGGATCGGCTGCACGTGCCGTGCAATTGCGGCAGGACGGCGGTGCGGTGCAACACGCATGGCTGGCGCGCGTATTGCAAAACCATGCTCTGGCGGCCCAAGCTGAAATTGCAGAAACACAGCGCCAGATGGCCTTGTTTGACCACGCACAGGAACAGGCCTTGGGCCCCTTGATGCGGGATTACCTGCGTTCCAAAGCCCAGTACCTGCACCACCTTGCGCTGCAAGACCAGACAGCGCGAGAAGACGCCTACGCGGCGCGACAGCGCTGGGACGAATACGAGGCGGCGCAAGCAGCCCCGGACAGCGAAGCGGGGCCGGCTCATCTGGATGCCGATGCGCTGGACCAACTCAAGCAGCTCTACCGCAAACTGGCCATGCAGTGCCACCCCGACCGGGTCGCCGATACCGATCAGGACCGCGCAGCGCAGTTATTCCAAGCCCTGCAAGGCAGTTACCGCCGTGGTGATATGACGGCCTTGTTCGCTCTCCAGGAATCTGTGGCGCGCGCCGGATTCCAGGCGCCTGCTGCTGCCGCCCCGCCGCAAGACGGGAACGCTGCAGCCCAGAGCCAGGCGGCGGACGAGGAAAGCCTAGCCGTGCAAGCGCGCCTGCGCGCCTTGCGCAGCGCGCTGGCTCAGCGCCACGAGGCCTTAGAGACGCTGCGCACCTCGCCAAGCTGGCGCACCCTGAGCAGCCAACCCAACTGGGAACTGTGGTTTGCCCAGCAGCAGCACCATCTGCAGTCTGAGTTGCAGCGCTTTGAGTCGGTGCTGCAGGTGGGCTCTTCCGGGCCTGCGGCAGCAGCGGTGCCTGTCCCCAGTGCGGCCGCTGCGGCATCGCATGTCTGATGTGTCGGCGCCGGGCAAGGCCCTGCGCACAGTTGCCGGTCAGGGGCTGACGCTGGCCGGTGCCAGGCGCCTGGATCTGGTGGCGCAGGCCCTGGACGATGTACAGCAGCGTGAAACCCGCACCTTCTTTGCTTCGCACCCGGCTTTGCTGCAGCACTGTGTGCAAAACCACTATCCGCTTGACGCGGAACTTCTGGCGTTGCACGCCATGCGCTGGGACTGGCGCCGTCTGAGTGCCAGCGCGGCCATACCCTGGTCGCTGGATCTGCTCAGCCGCTTCGACGGGTACTGGGACTGGGACACGCTCAGCAAAAATCGCTCGCTGCCCTGGTCTGGCGCCTTGCTGCATGCTTTTGTGCGCCGCTGGAACTGGAGTCTGCTCAGCAGCAACCCGTCGCTGCCCTGGAGCCTGGAGCTGCTGGAGACGTTCGCAACCTTGTGGGATTGGCGTGTGCTCAGCCGCAGTGCGGAGCTCCCCTGGACCGGTGCGCTCGTCACGGGCAACACCCATTTATGGGATTGGGTGGGTCTAAGCTGGAACGCCGACCTGCCGTGGAACATCACGCTGATGACCCGCTTTGCCGAGCGCTGGGATTGGACTGGCTTGAGCGCCAACCCCGGCTTGCCCCTGGATGCAGATCTCGTGGCCGAATTCGCCCCGCTGTGGAACTGGTCCTGGCTGAGCCGCAATACCCAGATTGCTGCCGATGCCGCCCTGCTCCAGACCTATGCCGACCAGTGGGACTGGACGGCGCTGAGCCAGCGCCGTCTGCTGCGTTGGAGCCCAGACCTGATTGCCCAATTTGCCACTCTGTGGGACTGGCATGCCCTGAGTGCCAACGCTGCTTTGCCCTGGACTGAAGACTTGCTGCTGCAGTGGGAGGACCGCTGGGACTGGCAGGCCCTGAGCGGCAACACCGGCGTGGGCTGGACGGAAGCGCTGTTGGCGCGGTACGCATCATCCTGGGACTGGGAGCGGCTGAGCGAAAACCCGGCGCTGCCCTGGAGCCCGGCACTGGTGGCACGCTGGTCTGCGGACTGGGATTGGGACCGGCTGAGTTGGAACCCCGCCCTGCCCTGGTCGCAGGCGGGTGCGGCGGACATGCTGGCCGCGCACGCCACACGCTGGGACTGGGCCGGCCTGAGCCAGAGTGAGCGCATGCCCTGGTCGCAGGACTGGGTCGAGACCTTCGTCGACCGTTGGGATTGGGAGCGATTGAGCGCCAACCCGGCCTTGTTCGCCGCATTGGTGACGGGGGCAGCTACCGGGGACGCGGCGGCCGCTTTCGTCAGCCGATACGCCGAGCGTTGGAATTGGGCCACGGTGAGCGGGCAGGCCACGCTGCCCTGGTCGCAAACTCTATACCGGCACTGCGCCGACAACGTATTTCCGCACCTGGTGGCGCAGCACCAGGATTTTGGAGTCGGCGCGCTACCAGCAGACGGGGTGGCCGCGTTATTGGCGACCGTGGACGGCGGCGAAGTCTTGCCGGGTATACATATTGCTTGAGCATGGCTGAATTGTCCCTTTTTGCCGCTTTGCGCTGCCCGACGTTGTAGTCCGGGGGCATGGGGCGTGCCCATCGTCAAGGATTCCGGAATGAGCCCATTGCATCCACTGGCGCCCGCGCAGCACATGCAGGCCAAGGCGCATCTTCCGCGCGCGGATTACCAGGAGCCCGAGCCGGTGACGGCCCATATCGTCTCCCATCAGCTGCACGTACCGCACGGCCAGCGCTTGCACAGCGGCGTGCACCAATTTCACGGCCCCCAGCACCAAGCGCTGGGCGCAGTCCTGACCCCGCAAGAGTGAAGCTGCCCGCCGTTTTCCTGTGAAAACCCTGCTCGACGACGCCAACGCCGCCTACCGCCGGGGCGACTTCGCCAATGCGCTGCGGATCTCGCGGCCGCTGGCCTCGCTCGACTACGCCGCCGCCCAAAACAACCTGGGCTTTATGTACGCCAATGGCCAGGGCGTGAACCTGGATTACCAAGAAGCCCTCAAGTGGTACCGCCTGGCTGCCGCCCAGGGCTACGCCCCGGCCCAATACAACCTGGGCTTTATGTACGCCAACGGCCAAGGCGTAACCCGCGATGACGCCTTGGCGCTGGACTGGTACGAGCAGGCTGCCGAGAAGGGCTTGTCAGATGTGCAGACCAATCTGGCGTTCATGTACGCCAACGGACAGGGTGCGGCCCAGGACAGTGCCCGGGCCGCCCACTGGTTTGCCAAGGCAGCCGCCCAGGGCGATGCGACGGCGCAGTTCCATCTCGGCCTGATGTATGCCCAGGGTGACGGGCTGCCCCAGGATTGGGTGCAGGCCCTCAAATGGTACGAATCGGCTGCCGCCCAGGGCCACGCGTATGCCCAACTCAAACTCGGTCTGTTGCTCTCGCACGGGCAGCATCCGGCGGTGCCGCAAGACCTCTTGCAGGCGCGCAAGTGGTACGCCCTGGCTGCCGGGCAGGGCGACGCGGCGGCTCAGTTCAATTTGGCTTTGATGCATGCCCAGGGCCAGGGCGCCGAGGCGGACCTGCCAGAAGCCCATGCCCTGTACACCCAAGCCGCGCAGAACGGCCTGGCCTGCGCCCAGTTCAACCTGGGGGTGATGTACGCCACCGGAGACGGCTGCGAGGCCGACATGGACAAAGCCATCGACTGCTACCGCGCTGCTGCAGCGCAGGACCATGCGCAGGCCATCTTCAATTTAGCGGTTCTCAGCGCCAGCGGCGAGCACCTGCCGCTCGACCCGGCCGAGGCCGCTGCCGCTTACGCGCGCAGCGCTGCATTGGGGCTGCCCCAGGCGCACTTTGTGCTGGGCTGCCTGGCGCACGGCGGCGGGTCTACGGACCTGGCGGCGGCGCGCCAGCATTACCAGGCGGCTGCCGATCTCGGCCATGCCGGGGCGCAATGCAATCTGGGCGCGCTGTATGCCATGGGGCTGGGCGTTAGCGCCGACCCGGTGCTGGCGGCCCAGTGGTACAGCCGTGCAGCGGCCCAGGGCGACGCCCTGGGCCAGTGCAACTGGGGGCTGCTGCTCTTACAGGCCGCTGATGCTCCGCAGCGCTATGGCCAGGCCTTTGCCCTGCTGCGCCAGTCGGCCGATGCCGGTAACGCGGAGGCGCTCTACACGCTGGGTGTGATGTATGCGCAGGGCTGGGGCGTTCCTGCGGACGCTGCACAGGCCGCACTGTGTTTTGAGCCGGCGGCCCTGAAAAACCATGCCCATGCCTGGTTCAACCTGGGGGTGATTTATGCGTCGGCCAGCGACGGCGGCGCGGATGCTGCACCGGCATCCGGGCGCGAGGAAGGCCATGCCTTTGCGCGCGACATTCCGCGTGCGGCACAGAGTTTGCGCGAGGCAGCGGCCTTGGGTTGCGCCCAGGCGCACCACAACCTGGGCGTTTTGTACGCGCTGGGCCAGGGCATGCCGGTCGATGTCTGGGAAGCCGCGACCCACTACCAGGCCGCAGCCGAGGCGGGGGACCCCAGCGCCCAGTACGCTTTGGGCATGTTGTTGACCAAAGAAACCCCTGCTGCGCGGGAAGGCGCATCGCCCAAGCACGCGGCTTTTGCCGCGCTGGAGGCCAGCGCGCTGCTGCGTGTTGCCGCCGACCAGGGCCACCCTGGTGCCTTGCAGCAGTACACCCTGATGCACGCCGGCAGCAGTGACTTCCAGCCCGACTTCCGCCGCATTTTGGACAACTACCGCAGCCTGGCCGATGCCGGAGATGCGGCCGCGCAATTCAATCTGGGCCTGATGTATGACCTGGGCCAGGGCACGCCGGTCGACACGGCCCTGGCAGCCCACTGGTATGCCAAGGCAGCCGCGCAGGACCAGGCGGCCGCGCAGTACAACCTGGGCGTTATGCGCTGGCGCGGTCGCGCACAGGACCCCGATGCCGTGGAGCAGGCGCGCATCCAATGGGAGGCTGCTTCCGCGTCGGGCTTGGCGCCGGCCCAGTTTGCGCTGGGGCTGCTGGGCACGCAGGCTGCCGCAAGCGACCGCCTGAAGGCCTTGGAATACTTTGATCTGGCCGCCCAGCAAGGCCATGTGCAGGCTCTCTTTAACCTGGCTAACGGCTTGCGCCTGGCAGGTTTGGACACGGATGCACCCGATCCGCTCGCGCTGGCGCGCGCCGCCCAGGCCTACGAACGGGCTGCCCAGCAGGGCGATGTTCTTGCCATGTACATGCTGGCGCGCGCCCACTGGCATGGCGAGGGACTGCCCCAAAGCGCGGAGCAAGCGCTTCACTGGTACACCAGCGCTGCCGATCATGGCGATGCCGGAGCCCAGTTTTGCCTGGGTCATATGTATGCCAATGGCCAGGGCGTCCAGCAGGACTATGCCCAGGCCGCCCGCTGGTACCTTGCCGCCGCCGGAGTGCCCGCAAGCCCTCCACCCACACCCTCTCCACCACCCCAGCCTCAAGAAGTCGGCCTGACTGCCGATGTTCAAGGGTAGACCTACCAAAGGATTTCTCCATGAATCGCCCCATCCAACTTCTTCTCGTCCTGGTTGTGCCATTTCTGGCCGCTTGTGATGGAATTCCCCTGCATTTGGGCGCCGCGCAAGGCCCTAGCTCCAGTGCGGCCGCCAAACCCGCCGCAGCGACCCCTGCACCCGCTGCAGTCTCAGAGGCGCCCGCAATGGCAGGCGTCCCGGCCACCCCGGTTGCTTCGGCTCCCACGACGCTGGAGGCAGGCTCAGTTATTGCGCCCCTGGTGGAGCGCCGCGAAACCCTGACCGCGACCGGATATGCCGTCATCAGTGTGCAAAACCATCGTAACCCCGCGCAACAGCGCCTATTGGCCATTCGTGCGGCCAAGCTCGATGCCTACCGCGCTTTGACCGAACAGGTGTACGGCCTGAAGGTTGAGGCCAACGCGACCGTGGCCGATATGGTGGTGCAAAACGACACCTTCCGCAGCCGGGTCGAGGGTGTGATCTTTGGTGCCACGCTGGTCAGCATCACCCCGGCGGGCGACGACACCTATGAAGTCACGCTCACGCTGGACCGGCCCGTGGTGCAGGACCTGCGTTCCCTGTACCTCTCGCACATGATTGCCAAGGCACGCTAGGCACGGCGTATGCACCGGTCCGGTTTTTCGATTTCGCCCCTCTGGTCGCGCGCCGTTCGCCCCACGACGGGCCTGTTCGCGCTCGCAGCTGCGCTGCTGATCGGGCAGGGCCCGGTTATGGCCCAGGCATTGAGTGCCGAAGAGCGGTTGGCTGCCGTGCGCCAAAGTTTGCTGCAGGCGGCATTGGAGGCCCCGACCCAGGTCGTCGCCACCAGCTGGATTGACGGGCAGGGCGTGCTGCGCGAGATGAACTCGTTTCGCAACGGCATGCAGGTTCGCGGTGTGCGTATCGTGTCCTATGAGCGGGACGCACAGGGTCAGCCCAGTGCGGCTGTGCAATGGGACAAGGCTGCCGACAGCGCTGACGCGGCAGACAAATCCGGCAAAGCTGACAAAACCCCTGCAGTCTGCGCCCCGGCCACTGAACGCTTCAAGCATCTGGTGACACTGAACTGGGTGCCGCCAGCTGGATTGCCCGCCGACGAACGGGCCATGCTGGAATCGGTACGGGCTTTGGTGAGCGCACGCATACGCGCCAGCGCCGCCGTTGGCGGTCATTGGAAGGTCCGCGACAAATTGCCAGAACCCGAAGGTGCGTATGCCCGGGCCCTGCTTGGCGAGGCCAACCCGGCCACTGGTTGGACCGCCACGCTCACGGCCACGCTGGTTCCGCCCCTGACCGCGCAAGTACCCGCCAAACCAGCGCCCGATCCGGACACGATTGCTGTGCGCAACCAGGCTTTGATGGGTAGCGGCAACCCGGTGCAGCCCTACTGGGACCGCTCGCCCCGCTTCTCAGTGCGCCTGGAGTTGTCGCTGCAGGAGCGCGAGGCGGGTCGGCCCAGCTTCCAGCGCACCCTGCATCTGGATTTGTTATCCGACCAGAGCGGCTTTGGGCCGGTGCAGCTCAGCGAGGCCACGCGCAATGCGATCAGCCCGCACATCGCCCACCTCGCCGACGCCATGGGCGGCGCGCTGGCCTGCAGGGCTTTTAATCCCCAGGTGACGCTGGTCACCGGCGGGCAATTCCACATTGACGCAGGTGCCGCCTCCGGCATCCAGGTCGGCGACGAGTGGGTGCTGGTTAATGCCCAGAAGATTCCCCAGCGCAGTCTGGATGCGGGTGTTATCGCCCAAACCGTGCTGGCGCGTGTGAGCAGCGTGGGTGAGGGCAGTGCCCAGTTGCAGTGGCTGGCCGGGCCGCAAAAAGCCGTGCAAGCCCAATGGCGGGCCTGGCCCGCGCACAGCATGCCCTGATCTGCGCCGCTAACCATCCGACCCAAACCCCTTGAGGAGACGCCCTATGGCCCCCATCGCCCACCCTCCCCGCCGGCATGTCCAGGGTCGTGCCATCGGCATCGGCCTGGCTGCGTGCAGCCTGCTGGCCGTGTTTCTGCTGCATAACCGCCCCGTTGTAGCGGCTGAGGCAGCACCGGCCCCGGTGACGGCCAAGCCCGCTGGCAGCTACACCCCGCGTGCCGGGGAGACACTGGACCATGTGATCCAGGTCACCATGCCCGACAGCCCGCTGAAGATGGACTTGTTGCGCCGCGCCTTTATTAGCCAGAATCCGCAGGCTTTTGTGACTCCCCTGACTACCCCGCCGCGCATGAAAAAAGGTGCCGTCCTAACCGTTCCGGATCACCAGAAGCTGCTGCAGGCGACCGTGGCACCGCTGGTTGCCGAGCCTGAGGGCGATGGCCGTGCCCCCGCCTCCGTGAGCAGCGCTGATGACCGCAAGCGCTGGGTGCGCTACCCCTGAAGCGGGGCTGCCTGAACCCCCGTGATCTCCATCACCGAGAACAGCGCACAGCTGATTCGCCCCTCGCCTGTTGTTTTTCCGCAAGGGCCGGCCTCGCTGCCCCTGGTGGAAGCCAGCATGGCTCGCCTGCTCAATCTGACCGACGGGCAGGTGGTCCAGGGTATGGTGCAGACCCAGGGTGACCAACTCGCTCTGTTGTTGCGCGGGCGCTTGCTGGACTTGCCGCCCGCGATGGAGTGGACCGTCGGGCAGCGTCTGAATCTGCGTGCCCAAATCAATCCGGACGGGTCGCTGACACTGAACCGGCTGCCTACACCGGGGCAGGGCAAATCTTCGCCCGGCGCAGGTGCGGCAGGCAATACTGCAAGCGGCGCGCCGGATATGGCTGCCCCAACCACTGGCGGCGGTCGCTCAGGTGCTTCTGTGTCAGGGGCCAACGTGGACGCGGTATCCGCGCCACGCCCGCAAGCCAGTCCACCCCCACCGCCCTCCAGCGTACCTGCGGGCACGCTCTACCCCCCGCCCGTAGTCTCTGGCCCAGCGCCGCGCAGCGAAGGGACACCGGCGTCCAACGCGCCAGCCCAGTCCCCAAGTGCGGCTCAAAGCGGCGCGTCTTCAGCGGCAGGTGCGGATTCGGCACATCCCGCCGCAGTGCGCGCACCGCAGCCCCAAGCCGGAGGTCTGCCCGGCAGCAGCGCAGAGCCGCTGTCCACGCAACGCTCGCTGTATGCAGGTCCGACCCCTGTTGCAGCGGGTAATGTGGCGCCTGCGCTCAGCGCCGCCATGGTGCAAAGCATGCAGATCGGGCCCGCCCATGCGGGTGCTGTCGCGCAGCAGCAGGTGGCGGCCGAACAGCCCGCGCGACAGGCTGCGGGCCCGCGAAGGACCGCAGCTGCGGGGGCCCCATCAGTCGCTTCGCAGGAGCCCGAGCCAGGGAGCAGCGCCTATGCGCCGCCCCTGGTGACGCTAGCCCCTTTGCTAGGGCCTGCCCAGCCTTTGCCAGCACCTTCGGTAGCGCGGGTGGACGCGCCCACGGTACAGGCCATGGGACTGAAAGATGGACAGGTTTTGCAGGCCAGCGTGCAGGCCCGGGACGGAGCCCTTGGCTTTGTGGTGGACGGGCGCGTGCTGCCGACGCTGCAGCCAGGTACACAAGACGATCCGCTCTTGGTCAATTTGCGGGTGGAGATCAACGAAGACGGCAGCGCGACTTTGCACAACCTGCTGGCTCCTGCAGCCAGGCCCGCCCTGGCTGCAGCGCCCCTGTCGCTGGCGCCGGTGTCGCTGGGCGGGGTGCTCGCCACGGTGGCCGAGGAAGTTCCGCAGCGCGTGACCTTGGGTCCGCAGGATTTTTTTTCCCGTTTGGGCAGCCTGCTCTTCCGTGCCAACGGTCTGCCGGAAATGGTCAATTTGTTCAACAGCGGTACCCTGGATGCGGTGCTGGGGCAAATTGGGCGGCCCGATTTACAGGCGCAGTGGGCGCGCCAGCGCCTGAGCATGGCGCAGCTGTCCGCGCGCGATGTGCGTGGCGCGGTGCAGGCGGCGCTGGGCTCGGAGCGCGGTTTGCTCAGCGGTGTGGAGCGCGATATGCCGGTCACGGACACCAAGCAGTTGTTGATGGGTATGCTGGCCTCCATGGGCTCCTTGGATGAACTCAGTGGCGACGATTTGCGTACTGCCCAGCATCTGCAGCGCGGCGTGGACGATTTGGAGTCCGCGCAGGTGCGCGCCGCCCAGGCCCAGACCCAGCAGGAGCTGGTGTTCAACATGGTCATCCCTTTTAAGGATGCCGCGCCCGTGGAAATCCAGTTCGAGCGGCGCCGCACCAGCGAAGGCAAGAGCACGCCATTTACCGTCAACGTCCACTCCACCAGCACCGATTACGGTGAACTCTGGCTCAAGACCGAGTTGCAGGGCAAAGACCAGGTTGATATGGTGATGTGGGCGCGCCGTGCTGCGGTGGTGGATATGGCGCAAGCCGGTGCCACCAGCTTGGGGCAGCAGCTGCAGGCCTCCGGGCTGGCCATGCGCTCCTTTCAGGTGATCCACGGTGAGCGCCCGGGCAGCAGCCCGGATGCGGCCGCGGAGCCCCCAGTCTCTGCCCTGGCAGGCGCTGTGTTGGATATCCGCGCATGAGCTACCGACGCCAAGCCATTGCCCTGGAGTACGGGCAGCATCTGACGCCCGTGGTGACCGCCAAGGGCGACGAGGAAATTGCGCTGGCCATGATTGCCCAGGCCCAGGCCAACGGCGTCTACATCACCCAGGACCCGCAGTTGCTGGCGCTCTTGAGCCGGCTCAATGTGGATGATGAGATTCCGCCCGAGCTGTACGCGGCGGTGTCGGTGATTCTTTCCTGGGTGTACTGGCTCAAAGGCATGCGTCCGGGCGATGAAAAAGGCACTCCGGATGACGCAGTCCAGGCGACTGCCGTGCGCGACGGCTCAGATGCGGACCTGGGTGGCCCATCGGACCCGGTGGACGGCTTGGCTTAGGCTTCGTTGTAGCCGCGCCCGCGCGAGAAGCGGGAGACGTGACCGAGGCGGTCATAAATTTCGACGCCGCTGCTGGCTCCGGGAAGGCGCAAACTCTCCAGTGCGCCGCGGATCGATTCGAGCTTGCGTTCCATCAGCACCGCGTTGCGCCGGTGCATATCGCGGCATTGCGCGATACCCTCCAGCCAAGTGCCCCACTGCGCATCGGCCTCCAGTGCTTCCTTGCTGGGGGCGATGGCAGTCAAGTTCGCCAGCAAATCGTTTTTGATGGGTTGTAGCCGCTCGAATTCATCCAGATTTTGAACCCGCAAGGCGTCGAACTCCAACTCCAGCATCTGGGTGAGCTGAACCACCAACGCCTGCGCGCGCTGGTGAAGTTCGGGGTCTGGCGGGGTGTCCAAGCGGTCTGTCAGCTTTTGATCATCTGTTCGATGGCCAAAAAGCTCTCGGCAATGCGTTTGGGGTCCAGCGGATACTGTCCATCGTGGATGGCACGGCGGATCGAGTCCACTTTTTTGCGGTCGAAATTGGGTTCTTCGTGCATACGTTGGGCTACCTTGCGCAGATTCATTTCGTCCAGGTTGTCCGTGTTGGTCGGCGGTGGCGGCGGCGCCGCGCCCGGAGTGGCTGCTTGCGGGGTGCTCAGAAGGGAGGCCGATTTTTCCGACTTGCCCGCCTTGTCAATGGACTTGCGGGCGCCCGCGTCCGTCGCTGCCGGGCGGGGGGATGGTGAAATTGCATCGGTCATAGGGTCTCACTTTCAGGGTTTGCGCAGCACTTTTATAGCTAGTCCTCGGTGGAATCGGTCAGATCAGAGAAAACTTGAGGGGAAATTAGAAAAATTCTTAAAAATAGATTCATAGCCCTTTGGCGGCATTGGGTCCGGTGACCACGCCGCTTAGTAATCGGCCCGACTCGGGATTTTTTAAGCGGATTTGGTCGCCCATACGTCCATCCTGTAGCGCCTCGACCCGTGCAACGATAGCAAAACCGCTGCCCTGGCCAATGGTCAGCATCACCAGCTGCCCCTGTTTGACCAGAATGGCGCGCCGCACATCGTAGCTGCGCAGTGGCGTGCCTGCCGGGATATCGCGTACCACTTCGGCGTTTTCCACGTCTTTGATGCTGGTGACGGCCGAATTGTCCAAACCGGTGGCAGCCTGCTCGGTTTCTTGCAGCAGGGCTGCGCTCAATACAGTGCCGGCGCGCAAAAGCTGGGTTCCCACCACCACTTTGCGGCGCGCTACCGGGGCCGGGTTTGGGCTTGCGGGTGCCACGGCGGGCGGGTTTGCGGCGGCTGCCGGTGCGGGGGGCGGCAGATTGGCGGCTATCGCCGGGACTGGGTTTGCCGGTGCTGTGGCCTGCTTCGGGGCCGGGTTTTTGATGATGGCGCGCAGATACAACTGCCAGCTGCTTGCCCCCAGGCAGCGCACCCGTACGGTTTCGCGGGTGGCAAAAGGCAGATCCATCACCAGAGGGCGGTCGCAGGGCTGCACCTTGACCCGGCTGTCCAGCGGCGCAAAGTCAAACTGGCCCGGGCTGAGCTGCTGTGTTTGCTGCATCCAGGCGCCAACTTCTTTTAGCAACGTTTCCTGCGTCAGCGGTGGATCGGCTGGGGCTTGGGCCATCGCTGCACCCAGACCCAGAACGACCAAAACCCCGAGCAGGGCCGCTCGGCACACGCACGACCACTGGTGGCGGGCTGCCAGTCGGGCAAGGGCTTTGTGGCACAGCATTTGCATGGGTGAAAGGGAGATAGTGGGAATGTCGACACCGTGTTCTGTGCTGCATGTGCGTGCAAGAACAGTGCCAAGCAAGTTTTTTCACGTTATACCTCGCGGATTATTCAACCCACCGGATCGTAGCCATGCAAGCGCCCGACGTCCTGCCCAAGCCTGTCAACAGCCTGAATTCGCTGGGTGGTCCGGCGCGGTTTGCGCGCGGCAGGCCAAGCGCTATGGGCGAAGAGGGCAGCGTACCGACCCGCGATTTTGCGCAGGCCTTGCAAAGCGCCCAGACGGTTGGTGCAGCGCCTATGGCCGCAGCGGCGCAAAGCCGCACGGTGGCCGCCGGCGATACCCTCAGTGGCATCGTGCAGGAGCAGGCAGCCGCCATGGGTGTCAAAGTCGAACCCACCCAGGCCTACCGCCTGGCCCAGCAACTCGCCAGGACCAACCGCATCGACAATCCGGACCGTATTTTTGCGGGCCAGCAGTTGGATATGCGGGCCCTGAGTGAGCAGATCGCCCAGATTGGCAAGCCTGGCACCGTCACGACTGCCGACGCGGCACCTCAGCTAAGGGCGCGCTATGTGGCCCAGCCACCGGCGGCGCAGGCCCTTGCTGCGGTGCAGCAGTCTGTGGCTACCAGCCCGCCCGCCGCTGCGAATGCCGTACCGCCGCGTTTTCCGCATGTGGCCACCAACGTTGCGCTGGCGCCCAACGGAAAGCCGATGCCCGTATCCGCCAGCCCGGCGGGCAACGCAGCGCTGCACCCGGTGTTGCAAAAAACCCTGGACCGCGCGGTTGCCAAAGGATTCATTCCTGAGCAGGAGCGCGCTGCCGTCTACGACAAAATTCTCGGCCTGGCTAGGGAACACAACTTCATGCCGGACGACTTTGCCCGCATGACGCTGATGGAGAGCGACGGCATGAACCCGCGCGCCAGCAACGAACGTTGCCATGGAATCATTCAATTTTGCGACGGACCCGCGCGCGGCGCAGCCACTGCGGGCTACGCCAAAAACCCCAAGGCGATTCTCAACCTGAGCGTGCATTCCCAGCTGGATCTGGTGGACAAATATTTTGACGAGGTAGGTCTGAAAAACAAGGGCCCCGCCGGTCTGGAAGATCTGTATCTGTCGGTGCTCAACCCGGCGTCGCGCGCGCAAAATTCGGCGACCACGCCGCTGAATATTCCGGGCGCTCAGGCGCGCCATTTGCACGTCGGAGGCGACACCGACAACCCGATTACCCGCCAATCTATCCGCTTTGGCCTGCTGCAGAACGCTGCGGCCCGCTTGCGCGAGATGGTGCCCAACCGCCTGCGCTCGGCTGCGCAGGGCGCCGTCGCCTACGCCGAAACCCAGGGGAATTGACGACCTCCAGCGGCGGCGCGCGATGCCCGCTGCGGCAAGCCCTTGCCGCTTTTTCACGCCGTATTCGGATAAATCGGCACCTCCGGTGAGAACTTGAGAGGCAAGCCCTCAGAAATTTCAGGTGGCACGTAATTTGCGGAGTTTGTTCCAAGGGCCGCAGAGCGTGGCCCGAAGTGTCGGTATACCGGCGAAAAATGGTGATGTCCCGAGGAGTGTTCCCGATGAACATGATTGACAAGACCTTCGATGTCCACGAGCGCGCTTTGGCCTTTCGTAGCCAGCGCATGGAAATCCTGGCGCAGAACATCGCCAATGCGGACACGCCCCATTTCAAAGCCCGGGACCTGGACTTCCGCCAACTTCTGCAGGGCGCGCAAGACAGCAATGTGCAGCTCACCAACGCCGGTCACACCAACCAGACGCCGGAAGACACCCGCAGCGGCCTGAAGTACCGTGTCCCCTACAACACCTCGTTTGACGGCAATACCGTTGAGCTGCCCGTCGAGCAGTCCAAGTACGGCCAGTACGCAACCGACTACCAAACCACACTCAGCATTTTGGAAAACCGCATTGGCGGCATCCGCAAAGCGCTGCGGGGAGAATAAAGATGGCCTTAGACAACATCTTCGGCATCGCCGGCTCCGCGCTCAATGCGCAGACCGTGCGCATGAACGCCACCGCATCCAACCTGGCCAACGGCGGAACCGTGGCCGGAACCGAAAAAGAGGCTTTCCGCGGTAAGCGCGCGGTTTTCAAGACCATCATGGAAAGCCAGATGGGCGGCTTGGACCAGACTGCCAAGGGCGGTGTGCGCGTCGCCCAGATTGTGGATGACCCCAAGCCCATTACCCGCCAGTCCGACCCTGGCAATCCGGCAGCCGACAAAGACGGCTATGTCTATATGTCCAACGTGAACGAGATGAGCGAGATGGTGGACATGATGGCCGCCGCCCGCTCCTACCAGAACAACGTGGAAGTCGTGAATACCGCACGGCAACTGACTATGCGCACGCTGGACATCATCAAAGCCTGAGCCTGACTACCACCGCACGACTGACCCGCCATGTCCAATCTCAATTTGCTTCCCAGTAACACCCAGGTGAATAAAGCCTGGACCACATCGGTTCCCACGGGTATCACGACCACGGCGGCAGCAGCCGAGGCGGCCCTGACGGCCAAGAAGTCGAACATGGGCCAAAGCGACTTTTTGACACTGTTTACGACGCAGTTGAAAAACCAGGATCCGTTGGATCCGGTCAAAAACGAGGCTTTTGTCGCCCAACTGGCGCAGTTCTCGCAGTTGGAGGCGACCACCAATATGTCGACCACATTGAAAGACTTTGTGGACAGCCAGGCCGGTCAGAACATCGTCACCGGTGCCAGCCTGATTGGCAAAACCATGGCGGTTCCTGATGCGCCGGCGGTGTTAAGCGGCGGCAAGCCGATCAAAGGCACGATCAGCCTGCCCAACGGCGCGGACGGCGTGAAGATCCAGGTGCTCAATGAAAAGGGCGTGCTGGTGGCCACCAATATTCTGGGCGTACAGCGCCCGGGCCCGATGAGCTTTTACTGGAACGGTGCCGACGACCAGGGCGCGCCTTTGCCCGACGGCACCTACCGCTTTGTTGCCAGCGCCGTCTCCCGAGGTTTGACCAGCCAACCGCCGGTGAGCACGGCGGCCATGATCACCGGCGTCAGCCAGGACGCGGCCAAAACCACGCTATTGCAAATCCAGGGCGGCAAGACCGTCAGGCTATCGGACGTGACCACCATCGGTGGTTAAACGGCAGCCGCAAATTTTCAGTTGATACCTTTTTCTCAGCATCCCCCGCACCATTAGGAGCCCTGAACCATGTCTTTCTATACCTCGCTTACCGGGCTGAATGCCGCTACCGCCATGTTGGGCGTGACTTCGAACAATATTGCCAACGTGGGTACCACCGGCTTCAAGCGCTCGCGCGCGGACTTCGGCGATATTTTTGCCACCTCGCCGCTGCAAAAAGCCTCGTCCACGGTGGGTCAGGGTGTTTCGCTGAAACAAGTGAGCCAGGAATTCAGCCAGGGCAATATCTCGTTCTCGTCGAATGCGCTGGATCTGGCGATCACCGGTGACGGCTTCTTCCCCATGCGCTCGGCAGACGGCCTGCAGGAAACCTATACCCGTAACGGTTCCTTCCTGCTGAACGAACAGTACAACGTGGTGAACTCGGCGGGCCAGCGTTTGATGGCGGCGACGGTTGACTCGACTGGTAGCGCCAACGTCAACGACCGCGTGGTCTTGACCATTCCGCAAAAAACATCCGGTGAAGCCAAGCAGACCTCTTCGGTGTCGCTGGGCTTGAACTTTCCGGCCGACGCGCCGGTCATCAAAGATGACTTCAACCGCACCAACCCGGCCACCTACAACAAGAGCACGGCGTTTACCGTGTATGACGCCGGCGGTAACGGCTACCTGGCCACCGTGTACTACGTCAAGACCAAAAATGCCGACCAGACCAGCCCGACCAACACCTGGCAAACCCATGTCTATGTGGGCGAGGACTCGGTGAACGCCTCCCTGCAACAGGCCAGCAACGTCAATGGCGAAAAGCTCTATGTGAATCAGTACGGCCAACTCGCCCCCTACAGCCAGGTGAAAGATGAGTTGACTACGGCCAAGACCATGTTGTTCTCGCTGAACGATCTGACCGACACCCGCCAATCGGTGCCAGCGACCGTGTCGGGCAAGACCGTCACCCAGTTCGACTTCAGCAACGGTGACAACTTCAAAATTCGCAACCAAACTGCTAACGACGCCGACCTGGCTTTGGCCAGCGTAGCCGCAACAGCCATCATGGCGGACGATGACACGCTTAGTTCAGACGAGATCAGTACGGTTTCCGCAGCCGCGGTATCGGGTATGCGCTATCCAAAGGCCGACCTCCCAGAGCGCTATGCCCAGGGCTTGCGGGCAGCAGTTTTTTGTGCGGAAACAGACTTATCGGACACCAATGTGGAGACGGAGTTGGAGACGCTGGGTTATATCGACACCACCGCGGGTGAATCCATCAGCGATGCGACTGCCGATGAAATTCAAGAGGCGCGCGACAACATCTCCTACGCCAACATTTTGGAACAAGCCCAAGCCACCTTGGACGAAGACACAACCAACACTGTCACGCTGTCGATCTCGGACATCATGTCCATCGATTACGAGGCCGAGCGCACAGCGGCCATGGACGCTCTGGCCGCTGCGTACTGGGAGGGCGATGATCCTGCCCAGTACTTGTCAGATGTTGAAACCGCGGTATCTGCCGCGCTCACCGCCTTGGGGACGGGTGCCAGCGAGAACGCAATTGCCTCCGCCACCCTGCGCGCAACCGCCAAAGTGATCGCTGCCGACAACGCGCTGAATGCAGGTATCAAAGCCTACGCTGAAACGCTTACCGACTACACCACGGACATGAACCCGGACGAATTCACTTTGCTGCTGTCCAGTACGGAGTTGACGGCCGTAGAGACGGTGATCACCGCCAGCTTGGGTGCTATGACCAATGAATACTTTGACAGTGTGAAAGTGGGTCTGAGCCAGTTGTTTGAGCTGGACGTCGATGCTTCGGGTGAACCGGCGATTTTGGACCTCAGTTTTCTGGCCGACACCGACAAAAAAATCATTGGCAACGAAATGGCTGCTGCGGTGACCAATACGCTCAACCGTGAGTTTGGTGATGAGGCTTATTTCGACCTGTCGCAAGCCAGTGACCGGTATTTCCAGGTCTACAGCAGCGGCTACAACACCGTGGACCAAGTCACCGGTGCTATCACGGAAAATCCCATTGTCATCAAACTGGTGCCGGGCGGCACACCTGGATTGGGCGTGCTCCACAACAAAGATGGCACAGTACAGCTCGACAGTTACGGTCAACCGGTGTTCAACGCCAAAAAGGTGACGATTGACCAGATGGTGCACGCCATCCAGAGTCAACTCGATGCCGCCCACCCTGGCACCAATACCATCAAGGCGAGCTACGATTTCTCAACTTCGAGCTTTAAATTTATCGACGGTGCCAACGTCGTCAAACTCGACACCAACGGCACCGACGGCGTTTTGAAGAACGATTTGTTCAAACTCAGCCAGACGTCGGTCACGCTGTCGAGCGATGGCCATTACGCCGCCAAAGTTATTCCCAATGGCCAGGCGATCCGCTTGGCCGCCGACCAACGCTATGGCATGGCCATGGCATACGACTCGGTGAACAAAGTGTTCTCCATGAAATCGGGCAAAACCGGGGACAGCTCCAGCATTGCCATCACTGGCGTCACGGCCAATTCTCTGGGCACCGACATGCTCGGCTTGACCGCCAATGGCTTGGCATCGGAAGCCCCGGTGAATCTGGTGACTCCATCGTCTGCCGCATTGCGGGGTATTGCCTCGACGCCGGCAGTCGCTGTGGGTACCACGCCCCTGAAAAATATCTCTAACAATTTTGCAGTGGACGAGACCAACAACAAATTTGTGGTGACGGTGGACGGCGTTAAAGGCACGGTGATCATCCCGGTGCGCTCCGACTACTCCCTCGATACCCTCAAAGCCGAACTGCAAAAAGGCATTAACGCCATGGGCGGCAATAACGCATTCGGTGATCCGGTGACGGTCAATGGCGTGAATGTTGGCTACGACGATACCAACAAGCGCTTTACTTTCACCAGTGGAACCACGGGTGGGGCCTCATTCATCAAGATTTCCGGCAGTGCCGACTGGGGCCTGGACCAGGTGGAGGCGGCCCGCGGTACGGATTCGACCTGGATCAAGCCGACCCAGCACAAAGACGTGGTCTCCGGTGTGTCCCAGCCCAAGTACATCGACGGCCAGGGCAACGAGACCACCAGCGGTGACGGCTTTGACGGCACGCTGCCGGCCTGGTCGCCTATTTTCCTGACCAAGGGTGAGCTGACCTTCAGTACCGGCGGTAAGCTGGTCTCACCAGTCGACGGAACCCAGTTGGAGCCGGTCTACCTGGCGGGTGGTAAGGGTGTTTTGACCATCAATATTGATTACGGCGCGTCCACCCAGTACACCTCGCCTTTCGCGGTTTTGTCGCAATCCCAAGACGGTGCCCCCGAGGGTGACCTGGTGGGCGTGACCATTGGAAACGATGGCCTGGTGAGCGCATCGTTCTCCAACGGAACCCAAAAATCGCTGGCCAAAATTCTGCTGGCCAACTTCTCCAGCCCGGTTGGTTTGCGCCAGATGGGTGACTCCACCTTCCTGGCCTCGGCGGCATCGGGCAAGGCGACACTGGGTAATGCGGGTTCAGCCGGTTTCGGTACGCTGCGTGCCGGTGCGACCGAACGGGCCAACGTGGACTTGACGCAGGAGCTGGTGGATTTGATTACCGCCCAGCGTAACTTCCAGGCCAACGCCAAAGCGATTGAGACCAGCTCGACGATGACTTCGGCCATCATCAACCTGCGCTCGTAATCGGCGGCAGCCCTGAAAACCTGAGGACATTGCTATGGATCGCTTAGCCTTTAACGCGGTTGCCTCGATCAACGAGCAACGGGTATCGCGCCAGATGTCGGTGAACGAGATGGCCAACGTCTCGACCATTGGTTTCAAACGCAGCTATGAGGTGGCCACCCGCGCTGTGGAGGTGGAAGGGTCCGGCTTCAAAACGCGCTTTCAGCCCCAGTCTTTTTCGGAGGACTACATCAGCCTCAAGGGCGGTCCGGTGATGGCCACCGGTAACGAGCTCGACGTCTCTATGAGCGGCTCCACGGTGCTGGGCGTCTCTGCTGCCGACGGTACGCTGGCTTTCACCCGCCGGGGTGACTTGCGCATCAACGCGCAGGGTACGCTGGAAAACGGACAAGGCCATCTGGTGCGCAGTGAAGGCGGCGGGCCTTTGACCCTGCCACCGGGTCTGAAAATTGAAATCCGCTCGGACGGAACCATCATGGGAACCGATCTGGCGCAGGTGGGTGTGAAAACCCCTGTGGCGTTGGGTAAATTGATGTTGCGTGATGCCAGCACCTCACCCCTGCTGCGCCGCCAGGACGGGCTGTTCAAAAACGCGGCGGGTGACGGTCAGGACATCACCCCCGGCCCGGTTGCACCGGGGCTGACCTCCGGGGCGCTGGAAGGCAGCTCGGTCAACGCCATGAACATCATGGTCAAGCTGATCGACCAAAGCCGCGCTTTCGAGCAGCAAATCAACATGATCAAAGAGGCCAAAACCACGGACGAGGCGGGCGCCTCGATGCTCAAAGCGAGCTAGTTTGTAGCCTCTTTTTCCCCGCGCTGCCGCTGGCCAGGCGCGCGCGGGCGCGCCTGGCCAGCGCTCTTTCGCATGGCCGGAAAACCGGCAATTCCGGGTGGCACGTCTTTTGCATCGTTTTAGGTATTGAATTCACCTAGGAGCGAAAGATGGACGCATCAATGTGGGTAGCCAAGACAGGCTTGGACGCGCAGCAGACACGTATGAACGTGATCTCGAACAATCTGGCCAACGTCAACACCACCGGCTTCAAGCGGGATCGCGCGGTTTTTGAAGACCTGCTCTACCAGAACATCCGCCAGGCGGGCGGCCAGACTTCGGCGTCCACCCAGGCTCCGACCGGGCTGATGCTGGGTACCGGTGTGCGCGTGATGGCTACCGAGAAGCTCAACGCCCAAGGCAACATGATCAACACCCAGAATCCGCTCGATATGGCCATCGCCGGTGAGGGCCATTTCCAGATTCTGCAGACCGACGGTACGGTGGCCTACACCCGCGACGGTAATTTCAAAGTGTCGGCTACCGGACAGTTGGTGACATCCAACGGCCAACCGTTGCAACCGGCCATCACCATTCCACCTACCGCCCAGAGTTTGACCATTGGCCGTGACGGAACCGTCAGCGCCGAGTTGTTTGGCGGCGGCGCCGCTACGCTGGGCCAGATTCAGATTGCGCGTTTTTTGAATCCGGCCGGTCTGACGCCGGTGGGCCAGAACCTGATGAAAGAAACCCCGGCCAGTGGCGCACCGGTGGCCGCCAATCCCGGCGCCAGTGGCACCGGTTCCCTGATGCAGGGTACCTTGGAAGCGTCTAACGTGAACGTGGTGGAGGAGATGGTCAACATGATCGAAACCCAGCGCGCCTATGAGATCAACTCCAAGGCGATCTCGGCGGTGGACGGCATGCTCAAGTACATGAACCAGAACATGTAAGGAATGACCATGGCTTTGCGTTCACTCTCCGCCTTTGTCTGTGGTACCGCCTTGCTCGGCGGATGCTCGGTACTGCCGCCCCAACCCCTGGCCCACTCCACCGGCTTTGCCCCCGTGTACCCCGTGGTCCGCGAAGCGCCACAACAAGCCACCGGCTCGCTGTACAACGCAAGCGTGGGCGAGACTTTTCTCGGGCGCGGGCGCAATTTCCAGATTGGTGACGTGATCACGGTGGTGCTCAGCGAGTCCACTCAGGCTGCGCGTACGCAAAGCGGCAAGCTCACGCGCACTTCCAGCAATGACGTACTGCCTAAAGAAATGGGCGGCGGCTTGTTGAGCGCCAGTGCCCTCTTAGGCGGCACGATCAAGTCCGATGGAAGCGGTACGGCAGACCAGACCGCCACCCTGAGCGGCTCGGTGGTGGTAACGGTGGTGGATGTGATGGCCAACGGAAACCTGGTGGTGCGGGGTGAGAAACAACTCGCGCTAACCGAAGGCTCTGAAATTATCCAGGTGGCCGGTGTGATCCGCCCGGACGATGTAGCCCCCAACAACACGGTGCAGTCCAAGCGGCTGGCCAATGCCCAGATCACCTACCGCGGAACCGGCGATATGGCTGCAACTGCGCGCGCGGGTTGGGGTACCAGTGGTCTGCTCAAGCTCTGGCCTTTCTGAGTTGTATTTACTTTGACTGGAACATCTGACATGCCCACGTTTTTGTCACCATTTATGCGCACCTGCGCAGCCCTTGTGCTGCTGGCACTGGGTGCCGGTGCGGCGCATGCCGACCGCATCAAAGACCTGACCACCATGGCCGCTATGCGCAGCAACCAACTGATCGGCTACGGTTTGATCGTTGGCCTGCAGGGTACCGGAGATGGTTCGGATTTGTCCTTCACCACGCAAAGCATGAAAACCTTGCTCAGCCGCATGGGCGTGAACCAGGAAAGCACGATTGCAGACTACGAATCGGCTACCAGCGGCGGCAAGATCGACCTGAAGAATGTGGCCGCCGTCATGGTGACCGCGGAGCTTCCGGGCATGACCAAGCCCGGGCAAAAAATCGACGTGAACATTTCCGCCATTGGCAAAGCCACCAGCCTGCGCGGCGGCAGCCTGTTGATGACGAGCTTGCGCGGTGTCGATGGACAGATCTACGCGCTGGCCCAGGGTGCGCTCACCGCGACCGGTGTGGATGCCGGTGGCGCAGGATCCAAAGTCTCCAGCGGCGTAACCACGGCCGCGCGCATTCCATCGGGTGCCATTGTGGAACGCCTGGTCGACAATCCTTTTGACAAGACCGACAGCGTGTTGTTGAATTTGCGTGATGGTGATTTCACCACGGCCAGCGCCATCATTCAGGCGATCAACAGTAAGTTCGGCGGCGATGTGGCCCGCGCTTTGGATGGTGTGTCGATCCTGGTGCGTGCACCCGTGGATTTGAGCCAGCGCGTGACCTTTATGAGCATGGTGGAAAACCTCGATGTGCAGCCTGGCGAAGGCCCGGCGCGGGTTGTAGTGAACGCTAAAACCGGCACCGTAGTGATCAGCCGCAACGTACGCGTCACCGCTGCTGCCGTGACCCACGGGACGATTACGGTCTCGGTGGCGATGACCAACGAGGTCTCACAACCGGGTGCCTTGTCCAACGGTACGACGCAGGCGGTACAAAACGCCGACGTGAAAATCGACGAGCCGACCAAGCCCATGTTTCTGTTCCAACCGGGCGTGGATCTGCGCCAGATCGTGGACGCTATCAACCAGGTGGGTGCCACACCGTCAGCCCTGATTGCAATTCTCGAAGCCCTCAAAAGTTCCGGCAGCTTGCGCGCCGAACTGTTGGTGATTTGAGCCTGAGCCCAGCGACACGGACCGCAGTATGGACGCGCTCTCCAACACACTCCCGCCGGCAGCCCATGCGACCTTGACGGGGACCGGTGCGGGCTCGTACCTGGACTTTGACGCGCTGGGTCGGCTCAAGGGCCAGGCGGCCAAAGACGGCAAGAGCGCGGCCCGCGAGACCGCGCAGCAATTTGAAGCGCTGTTTTTGCAGATGATGATGAAGTCCATGCGCGACGCCAGCTTTAAGAGTGATCTGGTGGAGTCGCAGGCCAAGGACACCTTCGAGGGCATGTTCGACAAAGAAGTCTCGCTGGCCATGGCCAAGAAGAACACCCTGGGGCTGGCCGATATGCTGATCAAGAACATGCCCGACCCCGCCGTACAGGCGGCGAACGCCAAGGCATTGCATGACTTGCAGACCCAGCAGGCCACCTCGACCGCCAGTGTGCTGCAGGCACGGGCTGCATCTGGCAAAGGCTTTACCTTGGCTCCACCCGCCGCTGTGCCGCTGTCCTTGCAACAGGCACCCCAAAGCCCGCTGCCCCTGCCGCGAACCGGGGGTGCCTTGCCCCTCACTGCAGCCCAGCGGCCGATTGCCAAATCGCTTGATGCACCCGACGGAGCCACGCCATGAGCGATATCCTGGGCGTTGCATCGAATGCCGTGGCCGCCTACCAGCGGGCGTTGAATACGACAGTCAACAACATTGCCAACGTCTCCACCGTCGGCTATTCACGCGAGACCGCCAACTTTTCTGCCAATCCGGTTACCCAAACCGGCAATATTTTTATGGGTACCGGTGTCGCCGTGGAGCGCATCACCCGTCAGTACAACGCCTTCGTAGAGGCCAATCTGCGGAACAGCAACAGTGATTTGACCAGCCAGGAACCGATGGTGAACTACGCCAACCGGGTGGTGGACATCATGGGCGGCGAGACGATGAGCCTGAACAGCTCGCTGGACCAGTTTTACTCTTCGGTGCGCAATGTCTCAACCGACCCGGCCTCTACCGTGCTGCGCAGCAGCTTTGTCCGCGATGCCCAGGGTGTAGCGGACCGCTTCGGCCAGCTCTCGGCGCAACTCGATTCAATACAGGAAGAGACCAGCCAGGCTTTGCAGGGCCAGGTAGACCAGATTAACTCGCTGTCCAAGCAGCTGGCCATGGTGAACACGCAGCTGACAAAACAGCGGACGGCCGATGCGCAGCCGGCAGGCCTGCTTGATCAGCGCGACCAACTTCTGCGCGAGATGTCCAACCTGGCCCATGTGAATACCAAGTTTGACCTGAACGGCACCGTTGCTGTGAGCCTGGGCCCATCAATCACACAGGATGTGGTGGTCAGCGGTAACAAATTTGTGGAAATCGGGGCGAATTTCAACTCCGCATCCCCGGAAAAAGTTGCACTGGTTCTGAATCCGTATGGCAAGCCATTGGCCTTGAGTGGCCCAACCAGCGGCAGCATTTCCGGCCTCATGACCTTTCGCGAGCAGGTGCTGGGTAGCTCGCGCGCTGCGCTGGACAACCTGGCAAAGTCCTTTGCCGGTGCGGTCAACGAGGTGCACTTGGGTGGTATTGACGGTTACGGCAAACCTGCTGTGGCCTTGTTTGCATTCGATGCGACGGCTTCCAGCGCAGCGGGTGGCATGCACGTGGCATTTGACGACCCCATGCGGGTCAGCGCGGCAGCCCAGTTCCGGGTGATTGAAAAGGACACCAACACCAGCGGAACCGATGCCACGCTTCTCTACGACCCCAGTACCTCGGGGACCAGCACTACGCCAGACGGAAAACCCGTTGTGCGTACCGATGACATCAGTCGGCTCTTTGTTAACAATGCGCATGCCAGCGCCGGTCACCCCGTTTCGGTAGCCAGCAGCGTGCCGATCCAGCCCGTGGCGTCGGTTGCCCGCGGTATGCAGGATGTGGGATTCTTTCTAGATGCAGCCCAAAGTGGGCAGAATTTGAACATTCTGACCCGCGATGGGCGCGCCCTCGTGGGCGGCAACCTGAGCGCGGATATGCAGGAAATCCTGATGACTCCGATCAACGGCTTTGTCGAGGGCGCAAGTTATTCTGAAGATTATTTGAACGTCTCGGGCGCCGACGGCTACCGCGACATCCAGGTTTTTTATGGCGCGCAGGCCACCGTACGGCAGCAACCCGTCTACAACAGCAAAGACGAGATTTCACGCTACGACACTTTTCCCGCAGTTCTGCAGGGAAACCGCATCCAGACCGGTCAAACAGCCGCCATCCCGGCCGATGCATTTGTTCTCAATGGCGTGGCACTGGGCGGACTCAATGCGCTGAGTGATGGCACAACCCGCCAAGCGAGCGACTTGGCAAGCTGGATCAATGCCAAAACCTACGTCAATGCCAATGCCCTGGTGGACACGGTCACTATCAATGGCCAGGCGGTCGGCACGACCGACAGCACCCGCTTGCCCATCACCGTCGACATGAATACGGCCGACGGCATACCCGCGATTGGCGGCGAGTCCATTTTGAATATGGCCATGGACATCGGTGGTCAGACCATCAACACATCGACCGCCGGAGGTCTGCCGGGTCTGGTCGCAGCCATCAACCTCAAGTCGGCATCGACTGGCGTAACAGCGAGCATCGTGAACAACGGCCGCCAAGTTCAACTCGTGTTGTCACCCAGCCTCAACAGCGGAGTCACAGCGAGCGCCTACAACGAAATTCGTATCCCGCCAAGCCAGATCCGCTTGAATATGCCCTTGTCGATCGGGGGCGTGGACATCGTCAGCTACCAGGACGGTACCTTGACGCCGGCGCTGGGCAACCTCTACAACCTGGCGGCCGCAATCAACGACCACACCGCCGACACCCATGTTGCGGCCTCGGTAACCCCTGCGGGCGAGCTCGTGATCAGCAATGCGACAGGGCATGAGGGCGAGGACATCACGATAGACAGCACCTACTACGGGGGCGCCGAAGTCAATGCCTTGAGCCTGAGCACGGGTGTGTATGGCGGCAGCTTGCGCCTGAGCCAACCGGTGGGTGATGCGCTTGACGGCTCCGATTTCAAGGCGCTGCAGTTGACATTCGGCAAGACCGGTACGCCGTATGACCTTGCCAGGCTAGGGTTTCGGACTGAGGCCAGCATCAGCGGTGCCAACCCGGACGACCTGCTGGTCTTTGTCTCAGGGGCCGGTATGGCTTCCGTGGCTGCCAGTTATGCCGGCGCGCCGGCCGACCCGCGCGCCGCTTTGCGGGCCCAAAGCCTAAAGGTCACCTTCGCCCGCGACCCGGATAGCACCTCGGGCGGTTTGTTCTACACCATTACGGATAGCGCCACCGGAACCGAGGTGGCCAGCCGCAAGTTTGACGCCACCACGCTGGACCCGGGGCTGGACTATCAGGGCCTGCAGCTCACATTCACCAAGCCGCCTGCCGCCGGAGACGTATTCAGCATGGATGGCAACCAGGATGGCGTTGGCAATAACGACAACGCCATTGCCATGGCCGCGCTGGAGAACAAGCGCCTGGTCGGCAACAAGACGGTCAGCGCGGCCTATATTGACCATGTGAATGAAATGGGCAACATTGCCCGCCAGGCCACCATTGCCCAAACCGCCTTGACCGTGGTGCACGAGCAGGCGGTCGCCTCCCGTGACGAGCTCTCCGGTGTCAGCCTGGATGCGGAAGCGGCGGATCTGATCCGCTTCCAGCAGGCCTACCAGGCCGCAGCCAAAGTTATCCAGATTTCTGGCCAGCTGTTTGACAGCGTGCTGGGCATCCGCTAAGCCATTTCCAGCAAGGCATCACCATGCAAATATCCACCGCCTTTATATTTGACCGCGCCACCACGCAAATGAGCAATGCGACGAATGCATTGAGCAAGAGCCAGGCGCAAATCGCCACCGGGAAACAAATTCTCAACCCCAGCGATGCGCCGGACCAGGCAGCGATGATGGCGCGCATCAAAGCCACACTGGCACGCCAGGAAAATTACGGCAGTGCGCTGGATACCTTGCAGGCCCGACTTGATATGGAGAGCACGACGCTGTCCAGTGCGAGCGATGTACTGGTGCGTATCAAAGAGCTGGCGATTCAGGTCAACAACGGGACCCAGGGCAATGTCAGCCGTGCGGCGATTGCCACCGAGATGCAGGGCCTGCGCGACCAACTACTCAGTCTGGCCAATACCCGGGACACCACCGGCAACTACATTTTTTCCGGCAGCAAGGTCGGTACTCCGGCCTTCCAGGCCGATGCCACCGGTGCGGTCAGTTACCAGGGCGATCAGACGCGCATGAACATTGCGGTCGGTGATCAGCGCCAATTGCCGCTGAACCGGCCGGGCAGCAACGCATTCGTGCGCGTCGTTCGCACCGACTCGGACGGAACGGCGACAGGGATCGGATTCTTCCAGTCGGTCGACGCGCTGATCAGCGCTGTCAAAACGAATTCAAAAACCGAAATGCAGCGGGGCTTGACCGAAATGGACGCCCTGCACAACGGCGTGGTCCTGGCGCAGGCTGACTCCGGAACCAGTATGAAGGTGGTGGAGCAGCAGGGCATCATGCTGGACGACACCAAAATCACACTCAAAACAGCCTTGTCCAAGGTGGAAGACCTGGACATGGCGGCTGCCATCACTCAGATGCAAAAGCAAATGGTGTCGCTGGAGGCGGCGCAGGCCAGTTTTGCCAAGGTCTCGCAAATGTCCTTGTTCAAGTATTTGGGATAACAGGCCCTGTATTTCCTAGTTTGATGCAAGCCTAAGCACTATGGTCACCACCACTTCCGCTACCTCGTCGAGCAGCGCCACCGCGTCCATTCTGGACAGTTCGTCCAAAACGGCAAAGGCCAACGTGGTGAGCAAGCTTGGCGGTGGGTCCGGTATTGACACCCAATCGCTGGCGAGCAGCCTGGTCGATGCCGAGCGCGCGCCCCGCCAAGCGGCGATCGACAAGAACATCAAGAAGAACGAGGCTATCGTCTCCGGTATGGCGGCCATGAAATACGCCCTGAGTAATTTGAAGACGGCCTTTGATGGCCTCAAGGACGTGACCGACTACAAAAGCATCGTCGTTAGCAATACCAACACCACAGCCTTTTCCGCTTCCGCCAACAGCACGGCCTCGACTGGAGCCCATACCGTGGAGGTGACCGCCCTGGCGGCCGCGCAGCGCACAGCGGGCACCGTGGCCTTCGCCTCGACGACGACATCGGTCAATGGCGGCATGTCCATGGCCCTGACTCTGGGCGGAACGGCGTTCAGCAGTGGTACCACCATCAGCATTGCTGCCGGTGACGATACCCCCCAGGGCATTGTGGATGCGATCAATGACGCTGATGTGGGCTTGAGCGCCTACCTGGTGAACACAGGGGACGCAACAACGCCTTACAAAGTGGTGGTTGCCGGCTCCTCGGGCGTGGACAACGCGTTCACCATCTCGGCAAGCGATACATCGAGCAGCGGCGGCGACATTGACTCAGGTTTTGATTTCTCGTCCACCAATTTGCAGGAAGCGGCAGATGCTGCGGTGACGGTTGACGGCATCAGCGTCACCAGCGACAGCAACACCATCACCGACGCGGTGCCCGGTCTGACCTTGGTGCTCAAAGCGACCAACAGCGGCAGCGCCGCGACGGTGGATTTGAGTAACGACACCAGCGTGGCGAAGGCTAAAGTGACCGCGCTGGTCACTGCCTACAACGACGCCAACAGCCTGATGGACGAGGTGACCAACCCGAGCTCGACTCTGGAGACCTATGGCGGCACCTTGGTGGGCAATTCCACCATACGCACACTGCGCGACCAGTTGCGCACCATGGTGACCTCGATTTCGGATACGGCACCCTCGTCTACGGTCAGCTACTTTCATGACATCGGGGTGGAACTCGATAAAAGCGGGCAGTTAACCATCAATACGGTCAAACTCGATCTGGCTTTTGACACCGACTTTGACAACACCGTGACCATGCTCTCGGGCGACCAGCAGGACTTGAGTGTTTATGACACCACGACTGACGCAGGCATTGCCGGTGAAGCCAGCCGCACCCTCTACACCATGCTCAAAAGCAGCGGTACGGTAACGACGGAGAGCGCCAACGCCACCAGTCGCATCTCGGACTACGAGGACGACTTGGCCAAGCTCGACGACCGTATGACCCGCTTGCTGGCGCACTACACCAAGCAGTTCGCTGCCATGGACAGCATCGTCGGCCAGACCAAGAGTACCCAGACCGGCCTGACCAGCTCCTTTGCCGGCCTGATGGCCATGTATACCAATAAATAATGCGATGTGAGCCGGCGCAGCGGGGTGCCGGCGCGGTTCCCTGTTCGTAGCCCTCAAGTTTTCCGCACAGTCGCCGATTCATCAGTGACCCGCGCTCAGACCCGAGCTTATGCGGTTACTTTTGAAAGGACGGAGAACGATGCTTTCCGAAATTGGAAATTCACCCCCCGGTGCGATGCAGGGCGGCGCTGCGCAGGCGGTAGCCACCATTCGCCCTGAACAGCGGCCCGATGACACGTCAGCGAGAGTGCAAGCTCCCAAAGCCATCGAGTTGCACATACCCAAACCGACCGATATCAAGTTCGATCCGGTTCAATCACACAAAAACCTGCAGGACGCGGTCAACATGCTCAATGAGCAAATGAGCGCCACCAAGCAAGGCTTGGGGTTCTCGTATGACGAATCCAAGAACCAGGCGGTTATCCGGGTCAGCAATAGCGCCACGGGCGAGCTGATCCGACAAATCCCTTCGGAAGATGTGTTGCGCATGGCGCACCATATTGATGACCTTAAAGGAATTCTTTACAACAAAGCCGTGTAAATAGTTGGTGCCCGGGCCTCAAGTATGGATTCCTGGCACCGATGCTGTAAGTACAGACGGTTTATTTCTGTAGCGGCAGGTCAGAAGATGGTCAACCAACAATCTTCAACCACTTGTCCAAATTTTGTATCTGCCTCGTAACTGTTTTTTTGGAGAAACACCATGTCAGCCATTAATACCAACGTGAGCGCTCTGTTTGCTCAAAACGCCTTGAAGGTCAACGCTCGCAATATGAGCACCGCGATGGAGCAGTTGTCTACCGGCCGCCGCATCAACAACGCCAAGGATGATGCCGCCGGCTTGGCCATCGGCCAGTCCATGACTTCGCAAATCCGTGGTTTGAACCAGGCCGTACGCAACGCCAACGATGGCGTGAACATGCTGCAAACCGCTGAAGGCGCCATGGTTGAACAAACCAATATGCTGCAGCGTATGCGTGAACTCGCTGTTCAGGCAGCCAACGGAACCTACTCCAGCACGCAGCGCAGCTATCTGCAAACGGAATTCAGCGAGCTGGGTTCGCAAATTGACGATATTTCCACGGACACCACCTGGAACGGCATCGATTTGTTGACCTCGGCCACGTTCTCCTTCCAAGTGGGGCAATCTTCCGGCCAAACCATTGATGTGGCCATCGGCGACATGAGTTTGACCACCCTGGCTGCCAGCATGACCACGCCCAGCTCGGCCATCAGTTCTGCCACCTCCGCGCAGACCACGCTGGGTTATTTGGATTCGGCTTTGGACATCATCAATGCGCAGCGCGCCACCATCGGTGCGGGCATCAACCGCCTGACCTACGCTGCGGACAACCTGAGTAATATTTCTGCCAATGTCGAGGCCTCGCGCAGTTCGGTGATGGACACGGATTACGCGACGGCATCGACGCAGCTGTCCAAGACCCAGATCGTCCAGCAGGCCGCTACCGCCATGCTGGCCCAAGCCAACCAGCAACCGCAGACGGTGTTGGCACTGCTCAAGTAAGCGACACCCAGCCGCCAGCCCTGTATACGTAGACAGGGCGGACGGCGCGTACATAGCCCGCTGGTGGCCGCCAGCGGGCTTTTTTGCGTCCGGGCTTGTCTGTTTGGCGGGAAACGCGCCCGCACAGCGGCAAATACTGGCCATAGCCCGGCAAATTTGCCGCTCCACGGACGAAAAGGCTGGCAAAAGCGGCAAAAAATCATGGCACGTGCTTTGCTTACTACCTTTTTATCAGGCGCTGTTGTCTAAAAAATGGACAAAGCACTTGTTGATGAATTGTGGCCAGATCGCTGGCATCGACCTTTTTTACCTTTATGGAGAATCGCTATGTCAGTAATCAACACCAACGTGAATGCTCTGTTTGCGCAGAACAGCATGAAAACCAATGCGCGTGCCATGAGCAGCGCCATGGAGAAGCTCTCAACGGGCAGCCGCATCAACAATGCCAAAGACGACGCTGCTGGTTTGGCGATCGGCCAAACCATGACCTCGCAGATTCGCGGCCTGAATCAGGCTGTGCGCAACGCCAACGACGGTATCAACATGATGCAAACGGCTGAAGGCGCGATGGTCGAGCAGTCCAATATGCTGCAACGCATGCGTGAACTGGCCGTGCAAGCCTCTAACGGCACCTACTCCAGCACCCAGCGTTCGTATCTGCAGAATGAATTTGACCAGCTTGGCTCGCAAATTACGGACATTTCCACGGACACGACCTGGAACAGCATCAACCTGCTTGACGGAACCGGAAGCGCCGGTTTCAGCTTCCAGGTGGGCCAAAACTCTGGTCAAACGATCTCGATCGAAGTGGCCGATATGAGCTTTTCCACCTTGGCGGCCAACGTGACCTTGGGCAGCGCCGTTTCGTCGGCTGCTGCGGCACAAACGACGATTGGTGAACTCGATTCCGCCCTGGAGACGATCAACCAGCAGCGTTCTACCATCGGTGCCGGCATCAACCGCCTGACCTATGCTGCGGACAATTTGACCAATATCGCGTCAAACGTCACCGCCTCAAAGAGCACGGTGATGGATACGGACTACGCTGAGGCCTCAACGCAGCTGTCCAAGACCCAGATCATCCAGCAGGCGGCAACCGCTATGTTGGCCCAAGCCAACCAGCAGCCACAGTCGGTACTGTCGCTGTTGAAGTAAACGGATTTGCACCTAAAAGCCCGTCACCCGACGGGCTTTTTTTATGCCTAGGCGGCACTCTGACAGAGCCGGGCCAGCGGCAAAACCGGCAATACGGGCGGCAAAAAACTTGGCACACCAATTGCTTAATGTAATTGAGCAGGTAATGTTCCTGTGGAATTTGACACTGGATACCAACCAACAAGTGCCGCTAATTCGTGGCCCTTTCATTGAAATTGGAGTGAGATCATGACAGTTATTAATACAAACGTGAGCGCCTTGTATTCGCAAAACGCGATGAAGACCAATGCGCGCGCCATGAGCACGGCCATGGAGCAGTTGTCAACTGGCACCCGGGTGAACTCGGCGAAAGACGATGCGGCTGGACTGGCGATTGGTCAAAATATGACATCGCAAATCCGTGGTCTGAATATGGCGGTGCGCAACCTCAACGACGGCATCAATATGATGCAAACCGCTGAGGGCGCGATGATTGAGCAGTCGAATATGCTGCAACGCATGCGCGAACTCGCTGTGCAGTCGATGAATGGAACCTATTCGTCGGTTCAGCGTAGTTATCTGGACTTGGAGTTTCAGCAACTCAATTCGCAGATTAACGACATATCCACCGATACCACGTGGAACGATCAGGTTTTATTGGACGATTCGGTCGGTACATTCACATTCCAGGCTGGCCAGGCCAGCGGGCAAACAATCTCCATTGTGATTGGCGATATGGGGAATGGTTCCACCGGTCTGGCAATTAGCGGCGAAGCCATCGACACCTATGCCAACTCGGCTGACGCCTTGACGGCTATCACGAGTGCACTGGAATCTATCAACCAACAGCGCGCCACGATCGGTGCCGGTATCAACCGCATGGAGTATGCGGTAGACAATTTGTCGAATATTTCGTCCAACGCCACCCAGTCACGCAGTACCATTATGGATACCGACTACGCTACGGCAACCACCGCGCTGGCCAAGACACAGATTATTCAGCAGGCTGCAACGGCCATGTTGGCCCAGGCCAACCAGCAATCGCAAGGCGTGTTGCAGTTACTCAAATAAGGGCTTCCTTCCGCCCAATTCAAAGCCTGTCGCCTGACAGGCTTTTTTTTGCCTATTTAGCGGCAAAGCGGCAAAATTTGGCCGCATAGGCGGAAAATTTCTGGCACATCTATTGCTTATTAGAATTTGTAAGGCCGGAAAGTCCGACAGCGGTGTCGGAGATCTAAATGCCGTATTAGCAGGGTATTCCATTTTTAGTTTTGGAGAATAGCATGTCAGTAATCAATACCAATGTCAGCGCCATGTATTCGCAGAATGCGATGAAAACCAATGCCCGGCATATGAGCACGGCCATGGAGCAGTTGTCCACCGGTACCCGGGTGAACTCGGCGAAAGACGATGCGGCGGGCTTGGCGATCGGCCAGAACATGACCACGCAAATTCGTGGGTTGAATATGGCGGTGCGCAATCTGAATGATGGCATTAATATGATGCAAACCGCTGAGGGCGCGATGATTGAGCAGTCGAATATGCTGCAGCGCATGCGTGAACTGGCGGTTCAGTCTATGAATGGTACCTATTCTTCGGTTCAACGAAGTTACCTGGATCTGGAGTTTCAGCAACTCTCGTCGCAGATCAACGATGTTTCCAAAGATACCAAATGGAATGACCAGGTTCTACTGGACGATTCGGTGGGAACTTTCACGTTCCAGGCAGGAAATGCCAGCGGCGACACGGTGTCTGTCGTAATCGGTGACATGGGAATTGCGGGATTACTGAATATTGATGGAGAGGATATCAAGGATTACGATGCCGCGGCTGACTCCCTCACCGCGATCACCTCCGCGCTAGAGGAGATCAATAATCAGCGAGCAGCGATTGGTGCCGGTATCAACCGCATGGAATATGCCGCTGATAATCTGACGAATGTTTCATCGAACGCGACCCAATCGCGCAGCACCATTATGGATACCGACTACGCTTTGACAACCACCATGTTGGCCAAGACACAAATTATCCAGCAGGCCGCTACTGCGATGCTGGCGCAGGCGAACCAGCAACCTCAAGGGGTTATGACGCTCTTGAAGGGCTAAGGTTTCCCGGTACTTTGTAGTGGATAGCTTGTAAATATCAAATAAACAAACACTGAGCAATATGGCAAGCAAAGATTCTATGTTGCCCGTGTTGTCGCGCCTGGCACTGATGGTTGACCATCAGGCGTATGAGCAGGCCGAGCAGATTATTAACGATTGCGGACTTGAGCTCATCATCTCCGAGGAGTTTATTGATTTTTGCCGGTGGATGAAAAACCCCTCAGTGGTGATATTCGCCTCGACGCTGGCTGTATATAACGCCAAACTGGTTCAGCGCCCGCAGATGATTCTGCAGGTATACCAGTCGATAATCAATAAAGATCTCACGCCCGACATGGAGCGTCTGCCGAAAAACCATGTCATCCGGCAAACGGTTGCTTGCATGATTGTGAAGCAACCGGTTGTGCCGCCGGCCATTAAAGGAAACGGTTTCACCGGCACCGGACAGGATTGGTTTATGGCCTTGGAAATCTGCATGGATCACCAGGAGATGGACAGCGCCCTCAACCTGATGCAAGCAGAGTTGCGCCGTGATAAGTCCAATATGTTTGCGCTGCTGTGCGCAAAGGCGTTTGTAGAGCGCGCACCTATTATTATCAATACCCAGAATGCGCATACGCCCTGGACGGGTTGGATTCGCCTGCAACAAGAAATCTACCAGGTGCTGGCGCGTGCCGGAATGGCAAAAATTGTGCATGACCTCGCCCAATTGATTGGCGAATTTCACCACAAAAACCGCGCATATGAAGATTGCATTGCCTGGTCTTCCAAGCCGGTGCCGCCAGGGTCTAACCAGGTAATCCCCTGGTTTCGTGTAGCCCAGGCCCACTGCCACCTTGGGGCGCATGACCAAGCCGCCGCCTTGTTGGATAAAGTTTTGCGCAAGGTGTCGCGCCAGAGCGATGCGGAAATTGACGGCGAGTTTCTGAATTCGGATGTGAGCGGTGCCAAGAGTGCCGCCATGGAATTCAATTCGGGTGACGCCGCGCGGGCGCTCAAAGATCTGCAGGACGTATTAGCCCCTGGCGGCATCGTGCCTTTCCTGGTATCGGGCACCTTGCTGGGATTTCAGCGCAACGGTGGCTTCTTGCCGCATGACAAAGATATTGACGTCGGCATTTTTGCCAACCAAGACATATTCACGGTGGTTGAACTGATTTCACAGAGCAAAAATTTCCGGCTGAGTACCGGCTATTTGCGTCTGGAGAAAACCTACCAGCTTCCGGTCGTCCATAAATTGACGGGTATGTGCATCGATATTTTTATTTACTACCCGTCCGGTGGTAAATTGGTCACCGGTGTGCACGGGACGTTTGGATACAACCAAAATTTCGCGTTCTCGCCCTTTGGCATCAAGACGGTGGAGTTTCTGGACGTGGATTTTGCGGTGCCGGATGATATTGCGCGTAATCTGGCGGAAAACTACGGAAACTGGCAGGTTTCGGACCCGTATTACGTTACGCATCTGGAAAGCCCCTCAACCGTCGACCAGGGCGGCCCGATCTATATGCTGGTGACGCGCTTGGAGATGATCCGCGCCATTATCGAAGGCAAGCACGCCAAAGTCGAGCGCATTGCCGGTATTTTGCGGAAGTACCAGGCCGCACCGTTTGCGATGGATGCGGGACTGATTGAAGCCCTGGATGCGCGGTTTGGTGCCGGACGCGCGGCGCTGGGTCGCCATGCATCCGCTGACGCCGCATTGGCCTGTGCCGCGTAGCGTTGCCTTTGTCCTGCTCGCAGGCGGGCAGGGCTTGCGCTTGAACCAGGACACGCCGAAACAATTTATCCGCGTCGCCGGCAAGTCCCTGTTGGAACACAGCTATGCCGCGCTGCACGGCTATGACCCGCAGGCGCGCATGGTGGTGGTGGTGCCCGCAGATGCGGTTGCACTGGCCAAAAAACTGCTGGCCCATGAAGAGTCCGCCGAGTTTGTAATCGGTGGCGACAGCCGCCAGGCCTCGACCTGGGCCGCCCTGAAGCACTTGGGGGCTGACCCACCGGATAGCGTGGTCATCCACGACGCCGCGCGCCCATTTCTCTCGGCGCAAATCATCCACGATGTGGTCCAGGCCCTGGAGCAGCATGAAGCGGTGGACGTAGCCATCCCCACGGCGGACACCATCATCGTGGAGCGTGACGGCTATATCCAGTCCATACCCAAGCGCAACCACATTTACCGCGGCCAGACGCCGCAGGGCTTTCATTTTCAGCCGCTGTTGCGCTCCTACCGCGAGGTGGGCGAATCGCGCCTGGCTGACTTCACAGACGACTGCGGGATATACATGGATTGCAACCCCATGGGCCGGGTCCGCATTGTCAAAGGCAGTAGCGAGAACATCAAGATCACCGAGGACCTGGACATGGTGCTGGCCGACGAGCTATTCCGCACCCGTGCCTCGCAGTGGGACCCTGAAAAACAGGGTTTGAACGTGCGCAACAAGCGCGCCTTGATTTTTGGCGGCACCAAAGGAATTGGTAACGCCATCTCCAGGGTGCTGCAGGAATCAGGTGCCACCGCGTACGAGGCTTCCCGCAGCACAGGATGCGATATCTCCGACCCCGATCAGGTTGCTGACACCGTCGCACGCGCGGTGCACACCATGGGCGGCCTAGATTTCGTGGTTAACACCGTTGGCCTGTTAGAGCAAGGTGCCTTAGGCACGCAAACCATGGATGTGATTGACCAGTTGATACGGGTGAATTTGTCCGGAGCGTTCTACATTGCCAAGACCAGCCTGGAGCCCTTGCGCGCAAGCAGGGGCATGCTGCTGAATTTTTCTTCATCGTCCTACAGCCGCGGGCGCGCGCAGTACACGCCGTATTCCGCGAGCAAGGCGGCCATCGTCAACCTGACGCAGGGCCTGGCCGACGAGTGGGCCGATGACGGTGTGCGCGTGAACTGCCTGGTGCCCGGCCGCACCGATACGGCCATGCGCAGAAGCAACTTTGCCGAAGAAGCCGAGCAGACCTTGCTCAACCCGTTCCAGGTTGCGCTGTCCGCCTGCAAGCTGCTCAGCAGCGATCTCACCGGTATGGTCGTCAGGGTGTGAAGGCCAGGTCCGCGTACGGCATGGACGCGGCGATAAACGAGGGGTTGCGCACCGCCGCTTTGCCATAGCGCAGGGGTTGCCCTTGCGTGTCATACACATACCCTCCTGCGCCCTCGAGCACGGCCTGTGCAGCAGCCGTATCCCATTCGCAGGTTGGCGCCAAACGGGGATAGATGTCGGCACTGCCCTCTGCCACACGGCAGAACTTCAGCGAGCTCCCCGCCTGCACCAGTTCCACCGGTGAAAAGCCGCCGATGAAGCGGCTGGTCTCAGCGTTGAGGTGGCTTTTGCTGGCCACCATCCGAACCACCTGCCCGGGGCCGGGTGGCGCAGCCACCCGCAGTGCTTGAACGGCCGATTGCTGTCTGCGGAATGCGCCCATTTCGCGGCCACCCCAATACAAGTCGTCTAGCGCAGGGGCGTAGACCGCGCCAAACTGCGGTGCACCCGCGTCGATCAACGCGATGTTGACCGTGAATTCCCCGCTGAAAGCCAGAAATTCCTTGGTGCCATCCAGAGGATCCAGTAACCAGAAACAGCCGGTATGCGGCTGGTAAACAGCCTGTGCATCTTCTTCAGACACCACCGGAATCTGCGGCGTCAGCGCAGCCAGTCCCTGGCACAGGATGGCGTGCGCTGCCAGATCGGCCTGGGTGAGCGGGCTGCCGTCGGACTTGTCGGCCAGACGCGCAGAAGCCGTCGTCCCGACCTCACTTTGCGCCGCAGCATAGATTTGCATGATGGCCCGCCCGGCGGTGACGGCCAGCTCCAGCACAGCGGCATGGAGGCTCGCCGTGTCGTGGAGACCGGCGGGCAGCGGCTGGGGCCTCATTGCGGCCCCGGCTGCGCGCCTAGCAGGGCGGCAATCGTTTCAGCGGCGTCCTGCGCGGAGGTGTCAACCGTTGTTATCCGCAGCTCGGGTTTCAGCGGGGGCTCGTAGGGGCTGTCAATACCGGTGAAGTTCTTGATGGCACCGGCACGCACCTTGGCATACAGCCCTTTTGGGTCGCGCTGCTCGCATACGGCGACCGGGGTGTCTACAAACACCTCCAGAAAGTCACCCGCTGGCACGAGGCTGCGGGCTAGATCGCGGTCTGCGCGGTAGGGTGAAATGAGCGACACCAGCACCACCAGGCCGGCATCCACCATGAGTTTGGCAATTTCGGCTACACGGCGGATGTTTTCGACCCGGTCGGCCTCGGTAAAGCCCAGATCGCGGTTAATGCCGTGGCGCAAATTGTCGCCGTCCAGCAAGTAGGTGTGCTTGCCGCTGGCGTGCAGGCGTTTTTCGACCAGATTGGCAATCGTCGATTTACCCGAGCCGGACAAGCCGGTGAACCACACACAGCGCGCCTTTTGCTCTTTTTGCTGTTCCCGTGCCGTACGGTCGAGGTCCAGACTGTGCCAGTGGATATTGCTGGCGCGGCGCAGGGCAAAGTGAACCATGCCCGCGGCCACGGTTTCTTTGCTAAGGCGGTCTACCAAAATCAAAGCGCCCAGGGTCCGGTTGCGCGCGTAGGGCTCAAAGGGCAGAACCCGGTTCAGGCTGAGGTTGACCACCGCAATGGTGTTGCGGGCCACCGATTTGGCCGACAGATGGGCACCGGTCTGGATATCCATCTCGTACTTGATGGCGGTCACCGTGGCAATCGCGTACTGGTGGTGGATCTTCAGCGCGTAGCTGCGCCCGGCCACCAGGGGTTTCTCTGACATCCATAAGAGCCGGACCTCAAACTGGTCGGCGCACTCCACCGGCAGGTCTGCAGGGGTGATCACGTCGCCACGGCTGATGTCGACTTCCTCCTCCAGCGTCAGCGTGACGGATTGGCCGCGCTGTGCATGTGGCAACTCGCCATCCATGGTCACGATGGACTTGATGTGCGCCAGCGCACCCGAAGGTAGCACCCGCACCGCGTCGCCGGCGGACACGGAACCGGAGGCGATCCGGCCGCAATAGCCTCTAAAGTCCAGGTTCGGCCGGTTCACCCATTGCACCGGCATGCGGAAGTCCTCGGCTGCCTGGCTTGCGGTCTCAATGGTCTCCAGATAGCCCAGCAAACTTGGGCCCACGTACCAGGGGGCAGCGGAGCTTGCGGTGATCAGGTTGTCGCCGCACAAGGCAGACAGCGGAATACATTGCAGACTGGGAAAATCCAGTTCCCGGGCAAAAGCGCGGTAGTCGGCCTCGATGTTCTGAAAGGTGTCATGACTCCAGCCAACCAAGTCCATTTTGTTGATGGCCACCACGACATGCCGTATGCCCAGCATGTGCACGATGCGGCTATGGCGCCGGGTCTGGCTGAGCACGCCTTTGCGCGCATCGACCAGGATCACCGCCAGTTCGGCCCCTGAGGCACCGGTAGCCATATTGCAGGTGTATTGCTCGTGACCGGGGGTGTCAGCAACGATAAATTTGCGCTGCGGCGTGCGGAAATAGCGGTAGGCCACGTCAATGGTGATGCCTTGTTCGCGTTCCGCTTGCAGACCATCAAGCAGCAAGGCGTAGTCCAGGCCTTCGCCCTGTGTCCCGTGCGCTGCCGAGTCTGTGTGCAATGCAGCGACGTGGTCTTCGGGCAGCGAGCCCGTATCCCACAGCAGCCGCCCGATCAGGGTCGACTTGCCGTCATCGACGCTGCCACAGGTGATGAAGTGCAGGGCCTCAAGCATGGTGGCGCATCAGAAGTACCCTTCCTGTTTTTTACGTTCCATGGAGCCGGCGCCATCATGGTCAATGGCGCGACCCTGGCGTTCGGATTGCCGCGCACCCAGCGTTTCACGCACGATGTCGTCAAGTGTGGTGGCATCGCTATCAATGGCCCCCGACAGCGGGTAGCATCCCAGCGTACGAAAGCGGATTAAGCGCAGCTGCGGCTTCTCACCCGTTTGCAAGCGCATGCGCGCGTCGTCCACCATGATCCAGGCCCCGTTGCGCTGAACCACCGGCCGCTGCTTGGCGAAATACAAGGGCACGATGTCGAGTCGTTCCTGGGCGATGTATTCCCACACGTCGGCCTCGGTCCAGTTGGACAAGGGAAATACCCGCAGCGAACAGCCTTCTTGCAACTGGGTATTGGGCAAAGACCACAGTTCGGGGCGCTGCGCCTTGGGATCCCAGCGGTGACCTGGTCCGCGCACCGAATAGATCCGTTCCTTGGCGCGCGACTTCTCCTCATCGCGGCGTGCGCCGCCGAAGGCGGCGGTGAATCCATGCTGGTCCAGGGCTTGTTTGAGCGCCTGGGTCTTCATGACGTCGGTGTAATACGCGGATCCATGGTCAAAGGGATTGACGCCCTCGGCCAGCCCTTGCGGGTTGCTGTAAACGATCAAGTCGAGCCCCGCCTCCCGCGCAATGCGATCCCGGAAGGCAATCATCTCGCGGAATTTCCAACCCGTATCGATGTGCATTACCGGAAACGGCAGCGGTGCCGGGTAGAAGGCTTTGCGCGCCAAATGCAGCAGCACCGTGCTGTCTTTGCCGATGGAATACAGCATGACGGGCTTGGCGCACTCCGCCACCGCTTCGCGGAAGATGTGGATGCTTTCGGCTTCGAGTTTTTGGAGTGTGGTCAGACCCATGCGGGAACTATACGGGGATGCAGAGGCCTCAGTGTTGCGCGACGCCCAACCATTGCCGGAACATGGTAATCCGCTCCTGGTCGTGTTGATTGGCTTGTTTTTCCAACGCGGTCTCAAAACGCTGAACCGATTGGCACTTGTTCTGGGCCAGGATGCGGTTGAAGATTTCCATTTGTCTGGGCCCGGCAAAGTCCTCGTACACCAGCGTTTCGGTGCTGAAGCGGTCGGTGTTCGCGCCCATGTAGTTGTCATAGTCGGCCAGCACCTGAAGGTAGCGGGAAATTTCGGTGAACTTCACTTCAGGTTGCGCAATCGGTTTATCACCTGACTGCCACGCCTTGCTCAGGTCGGCTTTGGCGAATGAATAGGCCTGGCTGATCTTGTCGCGGCGGGTGATCTTGTACACGTGGTCAAAGCCGATACCGAAGAATTCCAAGCCCATTTTCTTCAGTTGGGCGTGCTGGTATGCGTGAATCTTGACCGAGAACACCCCATTGGGCGAGGTCGTTTTTGCAAAGAGGAATTGGATATAGCGGTTGACGTCGAGTGTGGTTTCTTGGATGTTATTGAGCTGGGCCCAGGTATTCATGTACTTGAGCGAAAAATATTCGTCGGGTATGCCGAACTGCCCTGTTTTATCCAGGGCATCACATAAAAAAGAGGAGCCCGAGCGCTCGGTCGACAAAAACGCGATCTTGCGTTTGGGCGCACCGACGTAATCGGGGCGTTCGGTCAAGCGCTTGTACAGCCGCTCGCGGCGCTCGGGGAAGCTGACTAATTCTGTGGGTGCGGCGTCCTTGCGAGGGCCGGGCAGGTTTTCCATTTTCATGATCAAGGCGTCTTGTGGGCGCTGAGAACCGTGCCTGACGGCGATTCGACACCGCACGCAGTAAGCAAGCTTTACGCCAGCTTTGCTAAGCCCTTGGAAGGGCTGCGGCCCGCCTGCGGGCAGCGCAAGCGGGTGGCGGGTCAGAAAAACAGAAAAAATCCGTTGGCGCTGAAAAGCGTGCCCACAAGACCCAATGCCAAGCCGGTGAAATACAAGGCCGGTAGCGAGGCCAGTATGGACACCGATAACAGCACGATGGCGATCTGGAGTCCGCCTTCCGCGTAGTCAAACCAGGGGTCTCTGCGCATGGCCAGGTCACGCAGTTCTTCGTGTTCCTTGGCGCGGACCATCAACTCTTTCTTGCCTTCCCGGGTCTCGGGTTCGGACTCGTAGCGCTCCACCGTCTTTTTGTAGTCCTCGATTTTTTTGGTCACCGCCTCCTTGGCGGCCGCTGGCATGGCCGGCTCGCGCAGCAGCTGCAATTCCAGATCCGCAACCGCTACTTTGAGCGTGGTCTGGCGGATGGACTTGGCCTGGTAGAAGGCATAGCTGTTGGCTGCCAGGATGTTTTCCTGGGTGATTTCCTTGCCCGCGTTGGAGCCGCCCAAGCTGGTGATGGCCAGCACCATCGCGAAGATGGAAATAGTCAGGGCTGCGCGGTTTTTTTGCCGGTTGTTCTCGCCAGCCTCGTCTTCCACCAGCTCAGATGCTTCGTGTGCTTCCATAAATTCCTTGTGTATTCAAGGCCTGCTCAGGCCGCCTTGGCCAGCTTGAAGCCCATCTCGTCCAAAGCCGCCGACAACTGCGCCACGCTGCGGTCGGTGTTGTGCAGCTTGTCTAAGCCAAACAGTCCTATGCGGAAGGTCATGAAGTCTGCCGGCTCGTCGCACTGCAGCGGGACGCCGGCGGCGGTTTGCAGCCCCAGAGCCAAAAACTTTTTGCTGCTTTGCAGGCCGGGATCGGTGGTGTAGCTAACCACGACACCAGGGGCCTGGAAGCCGGGTGCGGCCACGCTGCGGATGCCATGGCCCTCCATCAGGGCGCGCACCTTGGTGCCGAGCTCCCATTGTTCGGCGCAGACCTTGTCAAAGCCGTAGTCCTGCGTTTCGTGCATGACCTCCTGCAGTCGGGTGAGGGCGTCGGTGGGCATGGTGGTGTGGTACATGTGTGCGCCGTTTTCGTAGGACTCCATCACCTGAAGCCACTTTTTGAGGTCACAGGCAAAGCTGGTGCTGGTGGTGGCCTCGATGGCGGTACGGGCCCGCTCGCTGAGCATGACCATGGCGCAGCACGGCGAGCCGCTCCAGCCTTTTTGGGGTGCGGTCACCAGCACGTCGACGCCGGTAGCCTGCATATCTATCCAGACAGTGCCCGAGGCAATGCAGTCGAGCACAAAAAGGCCGCCGACCTGGTGCACGGCATCCGCCACCGCGCGCAAATAGATGTCGGGCAGGATCATGCCGGCCGACGTCTCCACGTGGGGTGCGAAGACTACTGCGGGCTTCTCGGCCAGGATGGTGGCGACGACTTCATCGACAGGGCAGGGTACCCAATGGGCCTGGCTGTCCTGGCTGGTGCGACGCGCCTTGAGCACGGTGCTGCTGGCCGGGATGTTGCCCATGTCAAAAATCTGCGTCCAGCGGTAGCTGAACCAGCCGTTGCGGATCACCAGCACATGTTTCCCGGTGGCGAACTGGCGGGCGACCGACTCCATGCCAAAGGTGCCGCTGCCGGGCACCAATACGCTGGAATGCGCGTGGTACACGGTTTTGAGCATGCCGGAGATGTCGCGCATCACGCCCTGAAAGCGCTGCGACATGTGGTTGAGTGCGCGGTCGGTGTAGACCACGGAAAACTCCAGCAGACCGTCCGGGTCAATATGGGGAAGCAGTGCGGGCATGGGTTTCTCCGAGGTGTGTGAATGGGGTTGTGCCTATGGGCAGCTTCAGGAACTGAACAAGAAATTCATCACGTCGCCATCTTTGACCACGTATTCCTTGCCTTCTGCGCGCATCTTGCCAGCATCTTTAGCACCTTGCTCACCGCGATAGGCAATAAAGTCTTCAAACGCAATAGTTTGGGCCCGGATGTAGCCCTTTTCAAAGTCGGTATGGATCACCCCGGCCGCCTGTGGCCCGGTGTCTCCGACATGGATGGTCCAGGCGCGTACCTCTTTGACGCCCGCTGTGAAATAGGTTTGCAAGCCCAGCAGGCTGTAGGCCGAGCGGATCAGGCGGTTCAAACCGGGCTCGCTCTGGCCCAGCTCTTCGAGGAACATCAAGCGGTCTTCGTCGCTCATTTCGCTCATTTCCGCTTCCATTTTTGCGCAAATGGCGACAACAGGCGCTTTTTGCGCGGTGGCAAAAGCCTCCAGCCGCGCCAATAGCGGGTTATTCTCAAATCCGTTCTCCGCCACATTGGCCACAAACATGGCCGGCTTGGCGGTGATCAGAAAGAATTGTTTGAGCAGGGGCAACTCTTCTTTGCTGAAATCCAGGCTGCGTACCGGTTGCGCCTGGTTCAGCGCAGCCTGGCACTTTTCCAGGATCGCCACCAGCTTGATGGACTCTTTGTCGCCCGAGCGGGCGGTTTTGGTCACGCGGTGCAGGGCCTTCTCGACCGCGCCCAGATCAGCCAAGCACAGCTCGGTCTGTATCACCTCGATATCGGCGATCGGGTCGACCTTCCCCGCGACATGGATGACGTTGTCATCTTCAAAGCAGCGCACGACGTTGATGGTGGCGTCGGTTTCCCGGATATGGGCCAAAAATTTGTTGCCCAGGCCCTCCCCTGTGCTGGCCCCGGCGACCAGGCCGGCGATATCGACAAATTCCACAATGGCCGGCACCACCCGCTCAGGCTCGACGATGGCGGCCAATTGCGCCAGCCGGGGATCGGGCACTTCCACCACACCCACATTCGGTTCAATGGTGCAAAACGGGTAGTTTTCGGCGGCAATCCCTGCTTTGGTCAAGGCGTTGAACAGGGTGGACTTTCCGACATTGGGCAGGCCAACGATGCCGCACTTCAAACTCATGGGGATGTTCCTTCAGAAGAACCACGTATTGTAGATAGGGGATTCTCTGGAGGGACCCGGGCTGCGGTGGCCCCGCTCCTACAATGGCCCGATGTCCCGACCTTTTGATATTTGCGTGCGCGGTGCCGGCATCGTCGGGCGCGCCATGGCCTTGCAGCTTGCAGCCAAGCGCTTGCGTATTGCGTTGGTGGACGTACAGCCTGAATCAACACCAGGCCACAGTGATGTGCGTGCCTATGCGCTCAGCCCGGCCTCTCGCTCCCTGCTCGAGTCCTTGCGGTGCTGGCCCGACGCGGCCCATGCCACACCGGTCAAGGGCATGGAGGTGGTCGGCGACGACGGCGGTTTGCTGCACTTTGAGGCGACAGGTCAGGGTGTTGCTGCCCTGAACTGGATGGTCGACGTGTCCGCGCTGGAGAGCCGTTTGGCGCAGGCGGTGGAATTCCAGGGTTTGATTGAACGGGTCGACGCCCCCCGCCCCGCGCCACTGACCGTGGTGTGCGAAGGCCGGGTCAGTGCCAGCCGCGCCGCTTGGGGTCTGGTGTACGACCAAAAACCGTATGGCCAGCATGCGCTGGCCACACGTGTGCGCACCGAGCGACCGCATGGCGAAATCGCCCGGCAGTGGTTTAACCGCGAGGGCAGCTCCACCGAAGTACTGGCGCTACTGCCCTTGGACGGTCCTGTGGGTTCGGCCTGCGCGGTCGTCTGGTCGGTCAGCCCGCAGCGGGCCCAGGTCTTGCGCGAAATGGAGGCCAGCCAATTTGATGCGGCGTTGCACGCGGCCAGCCACGGCACCCTGGGCATGCTGGAAGTCACAGCCGAGCGCCAAACCTGGCCCTTGCAGTTTGCGCTGGCGCAGCACTGGATGGGCGCCATGCCCGCTGCGGACGGGGCGCTGGGCTCGGCCTGGGTTCTGGCCGGCGACGCCGCACACACGGTCCACCCCTTGGCCGGGCAGGGACTTAACCTGGGCTTGGGTGATGTACACGCCTTAGCCCGCGCCCTGGATGAACGCGCGTATTGGCGCCCCTTGAGCGACGCCAAGGTCTTGCGCGCCTACGAGCGCGAACGCAAGACCGCATTCGCCTTGGTTGGCAACACCACGGATGCGCTGCAGCGTCTGTTTGACCATCCGCATCCCTTGGTTGCCCAGGTCCGGAACTGGGGCTTGCGCGGCTTTGACCGCAGCGCCGGCCTCAAGCACTGGGTCGTCCGCCAAGCCATGGGGTTCTCCTGAATTTTTATTTTCCATTGCCCATCATGATGTTGAACCGATTGGTGCGCTTTAGCGGCGCCGTCTTTCTGCTGTGCTCTATGGCGCTTGCGGGTGCCCAGGAGGCAGCGATCCGGCAGGCCCTGGCCCAGCGTCTGCCGCAACTCAAGGTCATTGACGAGATCAAACCGGCCGGCGTGGGCGGTTTGTTCGAGGTGCGTGTCAACGGGAGCGAGATTTATTACACCGATGCCAAGGGCGATTTTTTGATTGACGGCCAGATCATCGAAACCAAGACCCGGCGTAACCTCACCGAGGAGCGGATCGCTAAATTGACGGCCATCCCTTTTGACAGCTTGCCCATCAAAGATGCGTTCACATTGGTGCGCGGCAATGGGCAGCGCAAGATGGCTGTGTTTGAAGACCCCAACTGCGGCTACTGCAAGCGCTTTGAGCGGGATTTGCAAAAGGTTGATAACGTGACGGTTTACCTGTTTTTGTACCCCGTGCTGGGGCCAGATTCGTTGAAAAAGTCGCACGACATCTGGTGCGCCAAAGACCGCTCGGCGGCCTGGCAGGACTGGATGCTGCGCGAGCAAGCCGCGGCGCCGGCCAGTGCCATGTGCGACACCACCGCTGTGGCACGCAATGTCGAACTGGGCCGCAAACACAAAATCACCGGCACGCCCACCCTGTTGTTCACCAACGGCGTAAGGATCCCTGGTGCAGTGGACAACGCCCGGGTGGAGCAGGCTCTGGCGGATAGCTCCAAGCTGTAAGACCCATGCCTACGTTCCGCCAGGCCGCAGCGAAATCCGCGCCCGCACTGGTGCACTACCGCGTATGCCCTGCAGATACCCGTGCCCACCATTGGCATGTCGAGATGACGCTCTTGCGCCCAGCCGTGACACAGCGGCTGCAATTGCCGGTCTGGATTCCGGGCAGCTACATGGTGCGCGAGTTTTCCCGCCACCTGCAAGACCTGGCGTGCAGCCAAGCGGGGCGAAGCTGCAGCGTGACCCAGATCGATAAAACCACCTGGGAGTTGCATGCCGACCCGGATCTGCCCCTGACCGTCAGCTATACCGTGTACGCCCTGGATAACTCGGTGCGCAGCGCCTGGCTGGACAGTGCGCGCGGGTTTTTCAACGCCACCAGTGTGTGCCTGATCGCCCAGGGTTTGGCTGATCATCCGCATACGCTGGAGTTGCTGCCAGCCTTGGCGCACCCGTCCTGGCGGGTGGCGACCGGCTTGTGTGCGCACCGGGTAGATCGGCGTGGTTTTGGCGTGTACCGGGCGTTGGATTACGACGAACTTGCTGACTGCCCGGTGGAGATGGGCGACTTCTGGAGCGCAGAGTTTGACGCCTGCGGCGTTGTCCACCGTGTCGTGGTCGCCGGTGCTTTGCCCTCATTCGACCGCGAGCGCCTGCTGCGCGACACGCAAAAAATCTGCGAGACCGCGATCCGCTTCTGGCACGGTGTGGCGGCCGGCGCGGCGGATGTGCCGTTTGCGCACTACACCTTTTTGCTCAACGCGGTGGACGATAACTACGGCGGACTGGAGCATCGCAACAGCACGGCGCTGATTGCCGCGCGGCGCGATTTGCCGCGCCTGGGTGAGCCTAAAACCAGCGAGGGTTACACCACCCTGCTTGGGTTGATCAGCCACGAATATTTCCACACCTGGAACGTCAAACGCCTGCGCCCGGTGGAGTTCACCCGCTACGACTACGCCCGGGAGAACTACACCGATCTATTGTGGTTTTTTGAGGGCTTCACCAGCTACTACGACGACCTGTTGCTGCGGCGCGCCGGGCTGCTTGACGACACAGCGTATGTCCGCTTGTTGAACAAAACCATCAACCAGGTTCTGCAAGCGCCGGGGCGCACGGTGCAAAGTGTGGCCCAAGCCAGTTTCGACGCCTGGGTCAAGTACTACCGCCAGGACGAGAACACCCCCAACGCCACCATCAGCTACTACCAAAAAGGCGCGCTGGTGGCTTTGTGCATAGACCTGACGCTGCGCCAGCAGGGCAGCGGCACGCTGGACGATGCCATGTGCGGGTTGTGGCAGCGCTGCCAGGGCGGGCCCATGCAGGAGGCCGATGTGCTGGCTGTGTTGCAAGCGCTCAGCGGCCGCTCCTGGGCCAAGGAAATCAAGGCCTGGGTGCACGGCACCCGGGAGCTGCCGCTGCGCCCGCTGCTGGAATCGCAGGGCGTGCAGGTGTATGACGATGCGGCGCAGCCCGCGCAGCGTCTGGGCCTGCGCGTGACGGAAACCGCGGGCGTCTTGCGTATCAAAACCGTATTGCAGGGTGGCGCTGCGCAGCGTGCCGGGCTGTGCGCAGGCGATGAGTGGTTGGGCGTGGAGCTGCCATCGGGCGGCTGGCGCATCCACAAGCTGGACGATCTGGGCGCCGTTCTGGGCCCGGCGCGGCGTTGTGTGGCGCTGATCAGCCGCGACAAGCAGTTGCTGCGCCTGCCGCTGGCGCTGCCCGAGCGCGCCAGCACCTGGCGCCTGGCTGCGGGCAGCCGGGCCAAAGACGCCTGGCCGGCCTGAGCCGTTCGCGCACACCCTTCTTTCACACGCCATTCACCGGAGCCACCATGCAGTACGAATGCATACAAACCCGCACCGAGGCCGACAAAATCGCCATCGTGACCCTCAACCGCCCCAAGCAACTCAATGCCCTGAACGACCAGCTGATGGATGAGCTGGGCCATGCGCTGCAAACTTTTGACGCCGACCCGGCGCTGGGTTGCCTGGTCATCACCGGGAGTGAGAAAGCCTTTGCCGCCGGGGCCGACATTGGCGGCATGGCCACGTACAGTTTTGCCGATGTGTACAAGAGCGACTTCATCAGCCGCAATTGGGAGACGATGCGCAGCATCCGCAAGCCGGTGATCGCCGCTGTGTCCGGTTTCGCCTTGGGTGGGGGATGCGAGCTGGCCATGTTGTGTGACTTCATCATCGCCGCCGACAACGCCAAATTCGGCCAGCCCGAGATCAAGCTGGGGGTGATTCCGGGCGCGGGCGGTACGCAGCGCCTGCCGCGCGCCGTGGGCAAGGCCAAGGCCATGGACATGGTACTCACCGGCCGCATGATGGACGCCGCCGAGGCCGAGCGCGCCGGACTGGTCAGCCGGGTGGTGCCGCTGGACACGCTGATGGACGAAGCCCTGGCCGCCGCGCTGATGGTGTGTTCGTACTCGCACATCGCCACCATGGCGGCCAAAGAAAGTGTGAACCGCGCGTTTGAGGGCAGCCTGTCCGACGGCACGCATTTCGAGCGCCGCCTGTTCCACGCGCTGTTTGCCACTGCGGACCAGAAAGAGGGCATGGACGCCTTTGCCAGCAAGCGCCCTGCCAAATTCACCAACAACTAATCAGGCATGTCAGCCCTGGATGGCTGGCTATAATCGCGCCCCACGGTGATATAGCTCAGTTGGTTAGAGCGCAGCATTCATAATGCTGATGTCGGTGGTTCAAATCCACCTATCACCACCACAACACCCCGCAAGGGACAAAAAGCCTGGCTCTCACGGCCGGGCTTTTTTGTTTTCCGACCCGAACAGCAGCGCATTTCCCTCCCGCGGCGCTAAACCGGTCCTTTTGCTAGAGTCCCATCGATGTTTGATCGTCGCCCGCCCCATCAACCGTCTTGCGCGCTGGTCTGGTTCAAGCGGGATTTACGCCAGGACGACCACGCGCCCCTGGCGGCGGCACAGCAGTTCGAGTCGGCCCTTGGCCTTTTCATCATCGAACCGGAGTGGCTGAGCAGCCCGGAATTCAGCACCAGCCACCTGCAGTTTGCGCTCGATAGTTTGGCTCCCCTGCGCGCGTCGCTGGCGGCGCGCGGATTGCCGTTGTTGGTTCGCGTGGGGTCGGCCAGCGAGGTCTTGGAGGCCCTGCGGGCCGAAACCGGCTTCACCGATTTGCTCAGCCATGAAGAAACCGGGCCGATGTGGACTTATGCGCGCGACAAGGCCGTTGCTGCCTGGTGCGCCGCCAGCAGCGTGCGCTGGCAGGAATGGACGCAGACCGGTGTGGTGCGGCGCCTGCGCTCGCGCTTTGGCTGGGCGCAGCGCTGGCAGGCGCGTATGGACGCGCCGCGCGTGCTGGCCCAAGGCGGCTTTGCCGGGGTAGCGGGTTTGGACTTGCACGAGATTCCCAGCTTGCGTGCGCTGGGCTTGCAGGCGGACACCAAGTCGGTACAGACCGGCACCGAAGCCAGCGCCTGGGCCGAACTGGATAGTTTCCTGGATGGGCGCGGGCGCGACTACCGGCGCGCCATGTCCAGCCCCCTGACGGCGCCCGACGCCTGCAGCCGCCTGAGCCCGCACCTGGCCTTTGGCACCATCTCCATGCGCACGGTGCACCAGGCCACTGAACACGCCATCGCCCACACCAGCGACCGCGATCTGACCAAAGCCCTGCGCAGTTTTAGCGGGCGGCTGCGTTGGCATTGCCACTTTATGCAAAAGCTCGAAGACCAGCCGTCGATTGAGTTTGAAAATTTTGCAAGTGTGTGCGACGGCCTGCGCGAAAACGACTTTGACATGACCCGCTTTGAGGCTTGGTGCGCTGGTCAGACCGGCTATCCGATGGTGGACGCCTGCATGCGCTCTCTCAAAGCCACGGGCTGGCTCAACTTTCGGATGCGCGCCATGCTGGTCAGTTTTGCGTCCTACCACCTGTGGCTGCACTGGCGGCCCACTGGCATTTTTCTGGCGCGCCAGTTTTTGGACTTTGAAGCCGGCATCCACTGGAGCCAGATGCAAATGCAAAGCGGTACCACCGGCATCAATACCTTGCGCATTTATTCGCCCACCAAACAGGCGCAGGACCAGGACCCGGACGGCACCTTCATGCGCCACTGGGTGCCCGAGCTGGCCCGCGTGCCGCGGCCCTACCTGGCCGAACCCTGGAAGATGAACGACACGCTGGAGCGCATGGCCGGCTGCGTCATAGGGCGCGACTACCCCGCGCCCATCGTGGACGACAAGACGGCGGTGAAAGCCGCCAAAGACCGCTTGTACGGCCTACGCAAAACCCCCGAGGCGCGGGCCGAAGCCGACGCGGTGCAGTCGCGCCACGGTTCACGCAAAAGCGGTATGGCGCAAACCGGTATGCGACGAAGGTCTGGCAAAGCCGAAAGCTCAGGCAAGGTGGCGGCCCGCAACACCACCCAAGCCGCCCAATTCACCGCCGCGCAGCCGGACCTGTTCGCTGACATGGCCGAACCGGCGGGCGACCCGTCGCCGGGCTTGGCGTGAAAAACTGCAGACTAAGAACACCATGAAAAACGATGCAAAAAACGACTTCAAAGGCAACAAGAGCAGCCTGCCTTCCAAACCCTGCGCGGTTTGCCAGCGCCCCATGACCTGGCGCAAGGCCTGGGCCAAGAATTGGGAATCGGTGCGCTACTGCTCCGACGCCTGCCGGGCCAAGAAGAACACTGCGCCATCGGTCGGCGTCAGCGCACTTTAGGCACCCTCATTACCCATGAACAAGCCCGGTTCAAACGCCAATTCCAAGCGCAGCCCCGCCTTCAATAGTGGCGTCAGCACGGCCCCTGCGCCCAGCCCAGCCGCGCGAGCGCCAGTGCGCCATCTGGTGATCGTGCTGGGCGACCAACTCGACATCAGCGCCACCGCCCTGGACGGCTTTGACCCGGCCCACGACTGCATCTGGATGGCCGAAGTGGTGCACGAGTCCGAACACGTCTGGTCCGCCAAGCAGCGCACCACGGTGTTTTTGAGTGCTATGCGCCACTTTGCGGATGCACTGCGTGCCCAAAGCTGGCCGCTGCACTACGTCACCTTGGACGCGCCCGATAACTGCGGCACATTGGCTGGCGAACTGGCCAAGGCGATTGCAACTTGTAAGCCCCAAACCCTGGTGATGACCGCGCCCGGCGACTGGCGTGTGCTGCAAGACCTGCGTAGCGCAGCGCTTGCGGCCCAGGTGCCGCTGGACCTGCGCGATGACCTGCATTTTTTCAGCACCGTGCGCGACTTTGCTGCCCACGCCAAGGGCCGCAAGCAGCTGCGCCTGGAATACTGGTACCGCGAACTGCGCCAGAAAACCGGCATCTTGATGGACGGCAAAGCGCCGGCGGGCGGCCAGTGGAACTTTGACGGCGACAACCGCGCGTCCTTTGGTGCCAAAGGTCCCGGCACCGTGCCGCCGCCCACGCGCTTTGCGCCCGATGCCACCACCCAAGCGGTGATCGACCTGGTCAACACCCGTTTTGCCAGCCACCCCGGCAGCCTGGCCGAATTTGGCTGGCCGGTCACGCGCGCGCAGGCGCTGCTGGCGCTCAGAGCCTTCATCACAGAACGGCTGCCCTTTTTTGGCGAACACCAGGATGCGATGTGGGAGGGTGAGGTGTGGCTGTACCACGCGCATCTGGCCTGCGCCCTGAACCTCAAGTTGCTGGGCGCGCGCGAAGTGGTGGCCGCTGCCGAAGCCGCCTACCGCGCAGGTGTGGCGCCCCTGGCGGCGGTAGAGGGCTTCATCCGCCAGATTCTGGGCTGGCGCGAATACGTGCGCGGCATTTACTGGTCGCAGATGCCGGAATATGAGGAGCGCAACGCGCTGGGTGCCACGGCGGATCTGCCCGCGTTTTACTGGAACGGCGACACTGACATGGCCTGCCTGCGCGATGCCATTGCCCAGACCCTTCGCCATGGTTACGCGCACCACATCCAGCGGCTAATGGTCACGGGCTTGTACGCGCTGCTCTCGGGCATCAGGCCGCAGGAAGTACACCGCTGGTATTTGGCGGTGTACGTGGACGCGGTGGAGTGGGTGGAGCTGCCCAACACCCTGGGCATGAGCCAGTTTGCCGATGGCGGTGTCATGGCCAGCAAGCCGTATGCGGCCAGCGGCAAATACATCCAGCGCATGAGCAACCATTGCAAGGGCTGCCGCTATGACCCGGCGCTGTCGGTGGGCGAGTCGGCCTGCCCCTTCACCACGCTGTACTGGGACTTTTTGCTGCGCCACGAGCCCATGCTGAGCGCCAACCCGCGCATGGGTATGCAGGTCAAGAACCTGGCGCGGCTGTCTGCGGACCAGCGCAGCGCCATCGTGGCGCAAGCCAGCACGCATCGCCAGGCCATTGCTGCCACAGCCATGACCCAACACCCATCCCGGCCATGAGCACGCTATTCCCCCCGAGCCTTGAGGCCGCCCACGCGCGGCTGGACGCGGTAGACGCAGCTGCCTATGCCCGCAGCCGCAACCACATCGACGGCGCTGTTACCCGGCTTTCACCCTACCTCACGCACGGCCTGCTGACGCTGCCCGAGGCCTACCAGGCCATCCATGCCCGCACACCGCTGGAACCGCAGGGTACGCTGGTCTTCGAGTTTGGCTGGCGCGAGTACCACCACCATGTGTGGGCGCATCGGGGGGAGCGCATCCACCAATCGCTGCACCGTGGCCTGCTCGACGACGACCACTACACCGATGAAATGCCCGAAGACGTGCGCCAAGCTGCCACCGGCATTCCTGCCATAGACGAGGCGGTGCGCACGCTCTATGCCACCGGTTATCTGCACAACCATGCGCGCATGTGGCTGGCGAGTTACCTGGTGCATATCCGCAAAGTGCATTGGCATGCGGGCGCACGCTGGATGCTTGCGCACCTGCTCGACGGCGATCTGGCCAGCAACCATCTGAGCTGGCAGTGGGTCGCAGGCACCGGCAGCACCAAACCCTATTTGTTCAACGCCGATAACGTGGCCCGCTACGCGCCCGAAGCCTGGCACAGCCCCGGTAGCGTGATCGACACCAACTACGAGGCGCTGGATGCCGTGGCGCGCAGTACCAAAGCCGTTCTGGGGCGCGCGCCGACCCAGCGCTCTCGGCTTGCCGCCACCGAGGAACCCGCGCTTTTCTCCGCACCGCCCGCCCACCTGGGATTTACCGCGCCGCAGCCCAGCGTGCTTGTGGGCAAAGACGTGTGGCTGGTGCACCCCTGGTCTTTGGGCCAGCGCCCGCCCGGCGTGCCAGCGGATGCGATGTGTATCGCCATTGCGGTGGCCGAATGCCACCAACCCACGCCCTGGAGTGCGCTGCGCTGGGGCTTTGTTGGACAGCGCATGGCGGATATGGGGAAAAGCCGCTGGTTTGCGCCTGCCGAGTCGATGTGCGCAGCACTGGCTGGCGCGCGCTGCGTCCAGCTGGTGGACGACATGCACCTGGGCACGTTCTCGCAGCAGCTGCGGGCCTTGGCGCACCGCATCCATCCCAAGCCCTTGCTCTTTGAAGCGGTGGACCGGCTGTGCCCCAGTTTTTCGGGCTGGTGGAAGCGCACCTGCATCGCTGTGCAGCACCACGACAGAACGCCGTAAGCGGCGTACCCACTGCGCCGCGCGCCCCGGCGCGCACGGGCCTGCGCCAAGACCTCCATGGTAGGATTTGCGCTGTTTTTCACCCCAGCCTCTGGATACACACCATGAACCGCTGCACCCACCCGGCCTCTTGCGCCCCTACCGCTCATCGTCTGCGCTTCAGGCTGAACATGGCGTGATGCAAGCCGCCCCACTGCTCCAGTTGCCGCGCAAGGGCAAGCCCGCCAAATCCTAGAGGCAAGGCGCAGCGCGCGCAGCGCCCCATAAGGCCCCATGGGCTGGGCCCAAACCCGCAAGCTGTCCCGGCGCTACCCCGACTTACAAGAACCTGCCATGTCCAAAAAAGTATTTATCAAAACCTTCGGCTGCCAGATGAACGAGTACGACTCGGACAAGATGGTGGATGTGTTGAACGCTGCGCAAGGCTATGAAAAAACGTCTGTCGTCGAAGAGGCGGATCTGATCCTCTTCAATACCTGTTCGGTACGCGAAAAAGCGCAGGAGAAGGTGTTTTCCGATCTGGGCCGCGTCAAACATTTGGCCAAAAAAGGCGTGCAAATCGGCGTGGGTGGTTGCGTGGCAAGCCAGGAGGGCGCAGCTATCATCGCCCGTGCGCCGTATGTCGATGTGGTATTTGGTCCGCAGACCCTGCACCGCCTACCCGAGATGCTCAATCAGCGCCGCCTGCAGGATCGGGCGCAGGTGGACATCAGCTTTCCCGAGATCGAAAAGTTTGACCACCTGCCACCGGCCAAGGTCGAGGGCGCGTCGGCTTTTGTGAGCGTGATGGAGGGCTGCTCCAAATACTGCAGCTACTGTGTTGTGCCCTACACGCGGGGCGAAGAAATCCACCGCCCCTTTGAGGACGTGCTGGTCGAGGTCGCCGGATTGGCGCAACAAGGCGTTAAAGAAATTACCTTGCTGGGGCAAAACGTCAACGCCTACCGCGCGCCCATGGGCGGCAGCGCCGAGGTCGCGGACTTCGCCACTTTGCTGGAATATGTGTCTGATATTCCGGGCATTGAACGCTTGCGCTACACCACCAGCCACCCCAACGAGTTCACGCCGCGCCTGATTGCAGCCTACGAGAAGTTGCCCAAACTGGTCAGCCACCTGCATTTGCCGGTGCAACACGGCAGCGACCGGATATTGATGGCTATGAAACGCGGCTACACCGCCATGGAATACAAAAGCACGGTGCGCAAGCTGCGCGCCATCCGCCCCGATATGGCCATGAGCAGCGACTTCATCGTCGGCTTTCCGGGTGAGACGGAGCAAGACTTCGGCAAGCTGATGAAGCTGATTGACGACATCGGCTTTGACAACAGCTTCAGTTTTATCTTCAGCCCGCGCCCGGGGACACCGGCGGCCAATCTGGCCGACGAGACGCCGCACGAAGTCAAGCTGAGCCGCTTGCAACAGCTGCAAAAAGTGATTAACGACAACATCCTGGCGATCAGCCGCTCCCGGGTGGGCACGGTGCAGCGGATTCTGGTGGAAGGCGCGTCTAAACGCGATGCCAGCGAGCTGATGGGTCGCACCGAATGCAACCGCGTGGTCAACTTCATCGGCCATCCGCGCCTGGTTGGACAGCTGATGGATGTGCGCATCACCGAGACCCGCACCTTCACGCTGCGCGGGGAAGCGCTGATCGATCAGGAAGCGTGCAGTTTGTGATGTCGGCGGCCCTTGAGGCCGCTGGCCGGGCAGCCCTTAGAACGGCATTTTGGGCATGCCCTTCATGCCACCCAGGCGCTTCATCATGTTCATCATGCCGCCGCCGCTCATTTTTTTCATCATGTCCTGCATCTGCTCAAACTCCTTGAGCATGCGGTTGACTTCCTGCACCTGAACGCCTGCGCCCATGGCGATGCGGCGCTTACGTGTGGCTTTGATCAGCTCGGGTTTGCGCCGCTCCAGCGGCGTCATGCTGTGGATGATGCCCTCTTTGCGGCGTATGTCTTTCTCGGCCCGGTCCATATCCACCTGGCCTGCCTTGGCCGCCATGGCGGCGGGCAGCTTGTCCATCAGGCTGGAGAGGCCGCCCATTTGTTTCATTTGCTGGATTTGCGACAAAAAATCGTTCAGATCAAAGCCTGCGCCACTCTTGACCTTGGCGGCCAATTTTTGCGCCGCTTCTACATTCACGCCTGCGGTGACTTGCTCGACCAAAGCGACGATGTCGCCCATGCCAAGAATGCGGCCGGCATGGCGTTCGGCGTCAAAAACTTCCAGCCCGTCGATTTTCTCGCTGGTGCCTGCGAACTTGATCGGCGCCCCCGTCACCTGGCGCACTGACAGCGCCGCGCCCCCGCGGGAGTCACCGTCCGTTTTGGTCAGAATGATGCCGGTCAGCGGAAGCGCATCCTTGAAGGCGCGGGCGGTGTTGATCGCGTCCTGGCCTTGCATCGCGTCCACCACAAACAGGGTTTCCACCGGCTTGAGTGCGGCGTGCAGGTTTTGGATCTCTTGCATCAGCACGGCATCGATCGCCAAGCGGCCTGCGGTGTCGACCAGCAGCACGTCGAAGTAGTGCTTGCGCGCGTAGTCCAGTGCGGCCAGACCGATATCCACCGGCTTTTGGTCTGCGCTGCTGGGAAACCATTCGGCCCCGGCTTGGGCTGTGACGGTTTTGAGCTGTTCGATGGCCGCTGGCCGGTACACGTCACCCGAGACGGTGAGCACCTTCTTTTTACGCCGCTCGATCAAATGCTTGGCCAGCTTGGCCGTGGTGGTGGTTTTACCGGCACCTTGCAGACCAGCCATCAGGATGACCGCAGGCGGCTGGGCGGCGAGGTCAATATCGCTGACGCCCTCGCCCATGGTTGCCACCAGTTCGCGGTGCACGATGGAAACCAGCAACTGACCCGGCTGCAGCGAGCCCAGCACTTCCTGGCCCAGTGCCTTGTCCTTGACCCGGGCGATGAAATCACGGACCACAGCCAGCGCCACGTCGGCTTCGAGCAAGGCCATGCGCACCTCGCGCAGCATGTCGGCCACGTTGGATTCGGTGATGCGCGACTGGCCGCGCAGGCCTTTGACGATGCGGGAGAGTTTGTCGGTGAGGGCGGATGCCATAGGGTTCCAGGTGAAAAACCAGTGCCGCTGCGGACAGCGCGGGGGTCGGCGGCTAAACTGCGCAAATGATTTTAGCCAGCGAACTCTCTGCCGTCACGCTGCTGACCTTTCTGACCGCGGCGCTCTACCTGTGGTCGGCATTACGGCGTTCTGCGATGTCGCAGCGTGGAGCCCGCTTGTTGATGGTTGCCGCATGGCTGGGTCATGCTGGGGTTTTGGCCTTCGGCTTTGGTTTGGCCGGTGACGCGGCGCATTTCGGCTTTGGGCCGGCGATGTCCATGACGACCTGGCTGGTGTTGGGAATCTATGGTGTGGAAACCTGGTTGTACCCCCAGTTACCGGCCCGTTGGGGTTTGAGTGCGGCCGGGGCCACGCTGCTGCTGGTCGCCTGGGCTCTCCCAGGCCATGCGCTGCCCGAGCGGGGCTCCGTCTTGCTGGCGGTGCACTTGGCCATGGGCGTGGCCAGTTACGGCTTGTTCGGTGTGGCCTTGCTCCACGCATGGGCCACTCGGCGCACTGAGTCACAGATCCGTATGGCGGCCCAAGCGCCGGCTGGATTGCCGCTGCTGACGCTGGAGCGCTTGACCTATCGACTGGTGACAGCCGGTTTTGTATTGTTGAGCGCCACGCTGCTTGGCGGTTATTTTTTCGGCCATCTGTGGAGTGATCTGCCCTTGCGCTGGGACCACAAGATATTGCTCTCGGTCTTGGCCTGGGCGGTGTTCGCCGTGCTGGTGATTGGCCGCCGTGTTCTGGGGTGGCGTGGAGCGCGGGCGATACACATGCTTTATGTCGGATCCGGGTTTCTGTTGTTGGCCTATGCGGGTTCACGTTTTGTGCTGGAAGTGATTCTGGAGCGCAGCGCGTGAAATACCTGCTTTTGTTGCTGCTGGTGGGCTATGTGGTGTGGCGCTGGCGGGCAGGGCAGAGGGCGCGTACGGTCCCGCCCCGCCCGGCAGGGCCCGTGCAAACTGAGCCCATTGCGATGGTGGCCTGCGCGGGTTGCGGCCTTCATGTGCCGATTACCCAGGCGGTAACTGCTGGCGCGCAGTATTTTTGCAGTGCCAGCCATCGGGAGGCCGCCGGTGTTTAGCCAAGCAGTCTGGCGATGAGCGTTTTTTCAGACGCCTGGGAAGGCGGGTGGTACCGCCCAGCCCAGCGTGAGCCATCACCCAATTTTGGAATTCGACCGCCCGGCACAGAAGTGGACTTGTTGGTGCTGCACTCGATCAGTTTGCCACCTGGTGAATTTGGTACCGGTTGCGTACGCGACTTTTTCCTGAATCGGTTGGACTGCAGCGCCCACCCCTATTTTGCCGGCCTGCAAGGGGTTCAGGTGTCAGCCCACTTTTTTATTGAACGCAGCGGTCATGTGTGGCAATTTGTGGATTGCGATGCCCGCGCTTGGCATGCCGGTGTGTCGCGATACCGTGGCCGGGACAATTGCAATGATGACTCGATTGGCGTGGAACTTGAGGGGCTTGAGGGCGGCCAGTTCGAGCCGGGGCAGTACCACGTGCTGCTAAGACTTACGGAAGCGGTTCGAGCCCGTTATCCCTTGCGCTATGTGGCCGGCCATGAGCATATTGCGCCGCATCGCAAAGCCGATCCCGGGCCGGGCTTCGACTGGACCGTGTTGCGGACGGCCCAGTCGCTGGCCGACTTGCAATTTCCGCACCAGGCCAATTCTGGCTGAAGAAAAATTTTTTTGCGGTGCAGATTACGTGGCTCTATAGGCAGCAGGCTGCCGACCACCTGGAATCGTCAAAAACACTACCGGTAGTGGCTTGCATACTCTCCGTACCCCATATATAGTGTGGCCTTGGCAAGTCTGGATTTCGTTGGAGTCTGTCGAATCGGCTCACACTATGTGCTTATAGGCGCCACAGCGCATTCGCACCGCCAGATGAAATAGCACAACAACAATCTAATAGGAATCGAGTTTTATGTACGCTGCGTCCCCCGTACCGGTAACCGTTGGCAGTCTCTCCCCATCTTTTTCTCCTGCCCCGTCAACGGGTTCCACGGCATCCGAGAGTGCTCTTGCACATTACCAAATCATCCGACGCAACGGTGCCGTTGTGCCGTTTGAGCCCAACAAAATTGCTGTCGCGTTGATGAAGGCTTTTCTCGCGGTACATGGAACGCAGGGCGCGGCGTCGGCGAGCGTGCGCGAAACCGTCGAGGCGCTCACGCAGCAGGTCACCCGCGCGCTCATGCGATCGCGTCCCAGTGGTGGCACGTTCCACATTGAAGACGTCCAGGACCACGTTGAATTGGGCCTGATGCGCGGCAGCCACCATGAGATTGCGCGGGCATACGTGTTGTACCGTGAACAGCGTTCTCAGGAGCGCGCACGCCAGGCGGCTCCGGTTGCTCCGGCGCACCCCGTGCTGCATGTCATTGACGGCGGTCAGCGTGTGGTGTTGGATATGGAAGAGTTAAGCGCCCGCATTCGCACCGCCTGCGAAGGTTTGGGTGCTGACGTGCAGGCCGAGCCCATCGTTGCCGAAACCATGCGCAATTTGTATGACGGCGTGCCGATGGAAGAGGTGTTGAAGGCCTCCATCCTGGCTGCCCGCACCCTAATTGAAAAAGACCCGTCCTACACCTATGCGACCGCCCGTCTGCTGTTCCACACCATCTCCCGCGAGGTGCTGGGGCGCGATGTGGCCAAGGCGCAGATGCAGGAGGCGTATGTTGACTATTTCCCCGGATTTATCAAAAAGGGCGTGCAGCATGAGTTGCTGGACGAAAAAATGCTGCAGTTTGACCTGCCGCGGCTGGCGGCAGCCCTGAAGGCCGATCGCGATTTGCAGTTTGATTACCTCGGGCTGCAGACCCTGTATGACCGTTATTTTTTACACGCCAGCAAGCAGCGCATTGAGTTGCCCCAGGCATTCTTCATGCGCGTTGCCATGGGCTTGTCGCTCAATGAGATTGACCGTGAGGCCCGCGCGATTGAATTTTATGAAGTCTTGTCTTCTTTTGACTTCATGTCATCCACGCCCACGTTGTTCAACAGCGGCACGCTGCGTTCGCAGCTTTCTTCGTGTTACTTGACCACCGTTCCGGATGATTTGGACGGGATTTACGAATCCATTAAGGAAAACGCCTTGCTGTCCAAGTTTGCCGGCGGGCTGGGCAACGACTGGACCCGGGTGCGGGCATTGGGGTCGCGTATCAAAGGTACCAATGGTGAATCCCAGGGCGTTGTGCCCTTCCTCAAAGTAGTCAATGACACGGCCGTGGCGGTGAACCAGGGCGGTAAACGCAAGGGTGCGGTCTGCACCTATCTGGAAACCTGGCATCTCGATATCGAGGAGTTTCTGGAGCTGCGCAAAAACACCGGCGACGACCGGCGCCGCACCCACGACATGAACACCGCCAACTGGATCCCCGACCTGTTTATGCGTCGGGTGATGGAAAAAGGCAATTGGACGCTGTTTTCGCCGTCCAACGTCCCGGATTTGCATGACAAGTTCGGTCTGGAGTTTGAGACCGCCTATGTTGCGTATGAGGCCATGGCGGCGCGTGGTGAGATTAAGCCCTCTCGCACGGTGGAGGCTAACGACCTGTGGCGCAAAATGCTCACCATGTTGTTCGAGACAGGGCACCCCTGGATCACCTTCAAGGACGCTTGCAATGTGCGCTCCCCGCAGCAACATGCGGGTGTGGTTCACTCGTCCAATCTGTGCACCGAAATCACGCTCAATACATCGGACACCGAGACTGCGGTGTGTAACCTGGGTTCGGTCAATCTGGTGCGCCATATCAAAGACGGCCCCAATGGCAAAGAGTTGGATCACGACAAGCTCAAGCGCACTATCAAGGTCGCCATGCGCATGCTGGACAACGTGATTGACATCAATTACTACGCGGTCAAAAAGGCGCGTGATTCCAATTTGCGGCACCGCCCGGTCGGTTTGGGCATCATGGCCTTCCAGGACAGTCTGTACGAAATGCGGGTTCCGTATGCCAGCGACGCGGCCGTGCAGTTTGCAGATACCTCCATGGAGGCGGTCTGCTACTACGCCTACTGGGCGTCCACCGAGTTGGCGCGGGAGCGCGGTCGTTACTCCAGCTACAAAGGCTCTCTGTGGGACAAAGGCGTGTTGCCCCTGGACACGCTGGACTTGCTCAACACTGCGCGCGGCGGTTACGTGGAGGTCGACCGCAGCCACGTCTTGGACTGGGATGCCCTGCGCGCCAAGATTGCCACTGACGGCATGCGTAACTCCAATTGCGTGGCGATAGCGCCCACCGCCACGATCTCTAACATCATCGGCGTGGACGCCTCCATTGAGCCCTGCTTTGGCAATTTGTCGGTCAAATCGAATTTGTCCGGGGAATTCACGGTGATCAACAGCTACCTTGTGCGTGACCTCAAGCAACTTGGTTTGTGGGACGACGTGATGGTGATGGATTTGAAGCACTTTGACGGCTCGCTGAGCGCCATAGACCGCATTCCCCAGGAAATCAAGCAGCTCTACGCGACCGCTTTTGAGGTCGAGACCCAGTGGCTGGTCGAAGCTGCGGCGCGGCGTCAAAAGTGGATTGACCAAGCGCAGTCGCTCAATATTTATATGGCTGGTGCATCGGGCAAGAAGCTCGATGAGACCTACAAGCTGGCCTGGCTGCGCGGCCTCAAAACCACCTACTATCTGCGCACCATGTCGGCTACCCATGCCGAAAAGTCCACGGTTACGGCAGGACGTCTCAATGCGGTGTCCAGTGGCTCTGGTGGCCTGAGCGCCGCGAAACCGGCCACACCACAACCAGCCGCTGATCTTCTGCAGGCTGCGGCCCTGGCGGCCCAGTCGCAAATGGCTTTGTCTTCCAATGCGGCAACCGACATCCGGTTTTGTGGTGTCGACGACCCGACCTGCGAGGCCTGTCAGTAAGCATCGACGGTTCGCGATCGATGCCCGATAGAAAATAACACAAGGATGAAGAAAACCATATGCTGAGCTGGGAACAAAACATTTCGACGGTGGCGCCGCCACTGTTTGCCACCCCTGTGGACCGCGACGACAGTGCAGCCGCGGCCGTACCGACCGCTCCGCGGCGCGTACGGGCCTCGGACAAGCGCATCATCAATGGCCAGACGGACGTCAATCAGTTGGTGCCCTTCAAGTACAAGTGGGCCTGGGAAAAATACCTTGCTACCTGCGCTAACCATTGGATGCCGCAAGAAGTCAATATGACACGCGACATCGCGTTGTGGAAAGATCCCAACGGCTTGACCGAGGACGAGCGTCGTATCGTCAAGCGGAATCTGGGATTTTTCGTGACAGCCGATTCGCTGGCCGCCAACAATATTGTGCTGGGCACTTACCGCCATATCACAGCGCCTGAGTGCAGACAATTTTTGTTGCGCCAGGCCTTTGAGGAGGCCATCCACACCCACGCCTACCAGTACATCGTCGAGTCGCTAGGCCTGGATGAGGCAGAAATCTTCAACGCCTACAACGAGGTGAAGTCGATCCGGGATAAAGACGAGTTTCTGATTCCCTTTATCTCCGCCATCATGGATCCGCACTTCCATACCGGCACCCATGAGACAGACCAGACGCTGCTGAAGTCGCTGATAGTTTTTGCCTGCCTGATGGAGGGCTTGTTCTTTTATGTGGGCTTCACGCAAATTCTGGCCCTTGGTCGCCAGAACAAGATGACCGGTGCCGCTGAGCAGTATCAGTACATTTTGCGTGATGAGTCGATGCATTGCAATTTCGGCATTGATCTGATCAACCAGCTCAAGCTGGAAAATCCGGACCTGTGGACCGCGGCCTTCAAGGCCGAGATTCGGGACTTGTTTGAACAGGCCGTTGAGCTCGAATACCGGTATGCAGAAGACACCATGCCGCGCGGTGTGCTGGGTATGAATGCCTCGATGTTCAAAGGGTATTTGCGCTACATCGCCAACCGTCGCGCCACCCAGATCGGGCTAGAACCTCTTTATCCCCATGAAGAGAACCCGTTCCCCTGGATGAGCGAGATGATTGATCTTAAGAAAGAGCGCAATTTCTTTGAAACGCGTGTCATTGAATACCAGTCCGGCGGCGCCCTCTCCTGGGATTGATCCCTTCTTCATGTTTCCCCTTTTTGCTCCACCCTTTTGCGCAGTTGGCGTGATGGGTGGGGTAACCCCGAGTTCATGGCGTTGGGATGTATATGCCCAGTGCCATGGATCATGTCCCGCGTGTTTCAACCGGGACGTGCCCTTTGTTACTTGACCAAGGAGATAGAGATGGCAACTGCGAAAAAGGCTGCACCAGCAAAGAAAGCTGCAGCAGCACCCAAGGCCGCCGCGGCCAAGAAGGCTGTAGCAGCCCCAAAGGCTGCTCCAGCTAAGAAGGCTGCTCCAGCTAAGAAGGCTGCTCCAGCTAAGAAGGCTGCCCCAGCTAAGAAGGCTGCCCCAGCTAAGAAGGCTGCCCCAGCTAAGAAGGCTGCTCCAGCTAAGAAGGCTGCTCCAGCGAAGAAGGCTACCCCGGTGGCCCAGACCACGCTTAATCCGCGTGCGGCCTGGCCTTTTCCGAGTGGCAAAAAACCCTGACTTGCGGGCTAGGGGAAAAAAACCCGGCATGTGTGCCGGGTTTTTTTATGGATAAAAAGCTGTCAGGCGGTAGCCCGATAAGCCTGGTTCAATGGGCAATGTGCTGAGCAAATAGACCTTCAGCTCGTGCGCACTGCGGGCGTCCATCTGGTCCACGCGCGCACCCAAGTCGATAGGCGGCAGAATCCGCCTCACCAGAGGTCGCTCCGACGCGTCGGTAACGGTCAACTCAATGGCTGGAAATGCAATAGGCCAATTGGCCGTGTTGCGCAGCGTCAAGCTCAGGCGGTAGATTCCCTCGCCCAAGGGGTCATAGGCGGAAGATTCGATTTGCAGAAATTCAGGGGTTTGCGGTGGCGTGATTGCACAACCTGCCGCTTCACATAGGGCGCTCAGGACCGGTTTGAGCGCGGGCGCGCGCGCCGCCACCAGATTCCTTTCATGCGCGATCCATTGGGCCCCGAGTAGCAGTGCAAGCATCACCGCGGCAATCGACCACAGGTGCCGCCGCCATCCTGAGGGCGGTACCGGCGCAGGCTCTGCGGCGGGCTCCGAAAAAAGCGTGTGGGATGGATGCTCTAGCGTTTCGGACTTGAAGGGCTCATCATGTGACGCGGGAGACTCCGCGCGCAAGGGTGCCAGCGCGTCGGGATCGGGCGGCGGAACTGCGCGTTGGCTTACCGCGTGGGCGCTGGCGTCGAATACCTGCTCGCATTGGCCACAACGCACCCAGCCCTCCGAGGCGCGCAGTTGCTGGGGTGAGGCACGAAACTGCGTCCCGCATTGCGGACACTGCGTGATAATGCTCATCGGGTGGCGGACATCAGTATCCAGCCCTCGCGGCTGTCCAGGACGGCTAGGCCGCAGTACGGTGCGTACGCTTCGATCAACTCGTCACACTGTCGTTCCAGAATGCCGGCCAGCAACAAGCGTCCACCCTGAGCAACATGGGCACACAGCAAAGGGGCCAGTACTTTCAATGGCGTAGCCAGAATATTGGCAACCACCAGCGAATACGTTTCGAGCGCCAATTCCGGGGTACCGGTCACGATGTGGACGCCGTTGGCCAGCGCGTTGGTCTGGCTTGCGCCGACTGCGGACGGGTCAATATCGACCGCCACTACCCGGCCTGCACCGCACAGCGCCGCGCCGATGGCCAGAATGCCCGAACCGCAGCCGTAGTCCAACACGCTGGCCTGGCCCGGATGGTTGGCGATCCATCGCAGGCACATGCTGGTAGTCGGATGCGTTCCCGTGCCGAAGGCCAAACCGGGGTCCAGGCGCAGAACCGTGCGGGCCTGCTCGGGTGCGCTATGCCAGCTGGGGACGACCCAAAATTGCGGCGTGATCTCCACGGGCGTGAACTGCGATTGGGTCAGCCGCACCCAGTCCTGCTCCGCGACGGCGTAGATAGCCGTGTCGCTGATGTCCGCGGCGTATCCCCTCTGTACGGCGCTGCGGGCTGTTTCGGCAAGGCTGCGGTCTGCAAATAGCGCAGTCACCAGTGACTGGTCCCATGCATGGGCTGGCGGTGGCATACCCGGCTCACCAAATAGCGCCTGCTCCTGCTCCGATCCGGCGTCAGCATCTTCCACGCTCACACTGCGTGCATCCAAGGCCTCCAGCGCATCGCTGACAGCGTCCACTGCAGCTTGCTTGCATACCAGACGCAACTCAATCATGCTGATTACGCCGTTTCAGCGTTTGTGTTGCTCAAGCCAATGCTCCAGGTAATGGATATTGGTGCCGCCGGCCATGAACTTCGCGTCGTTGAGCAACTCGCGGTGCAGCGGAATATTCGTCTTGATACCCTCTACGGCCATCTCCAGCAGCGCACAGCGCATGCGCGCCATCGCCTGTTCGCGGGTGTCGCCGTAGGTAATCAACTTGCCCACCATCGAGTCGTAATAAGGCGGAACGAAGTAGTTGGCGTAGACGTGCGAATCCACCCGTACGCCTGGACCGCCCGGTGTGTGCCAGGTGGTGACACGCCCAGGCGAGGGCATGAAGTTGTAGGGGTCTTCGGCATTGATGCGGCACTCGATGGCGTGGCCTTTAACCTCGATCTGCCGCTGGGTAAAGGGCAATTTCATATCGGCAGCCACCATGATCTGGGTCTTCACGATGTCGATGCCGGTGACCATTTCCGTCACCGGGTGTTCCACCTGCACCCGGGTATTCATTTCAATGAAGTAGAACTCGCCGTTCTCGTAGAGGAATTCGAATGTGCCCGCGCCCCGGTAACCGATTTTCTTGCAGGCCGCGACACACCGCTCGCCGATCCGTTCAATCAGCTTGCGGTTGATGCCTGGTGCGGGGGACTCTTCCAGTATCTTCTGGTGCCGCCGCTGCATTGAACAATCCCGCTCGCCCAGATAGACCGCGTTCTTGAACTTGTCGGCCATCACCTGGATTTCAATATGGCGCGGGTTTTGCAGAAATTTCTCCATGTACACCGCCGCGTTGCCAAATGCAGCCCCGGCTTCGGCCTTGGTCATGACCACAGCGTTGACCAGCGCGGCCTCGGTGTGTACCACCCGCATGCCGCGTCCCCCGCCACCACCAGCTGCTTTGATGATGACCGGGTAGCCCACGCTTTTGGCAATCCGGCGCAACTGAACCGGGTCGTCAGGCAGTTCGCCCTCGGAGCCTGGAACGCAGGGCACGCCGGCACGGATCATGGCCTGCTTGGCCGATACCTTGTCACCCATGATCCGTATGGACGCCGCCGTAGGGCCGATGAACTGAAACCCGCTTTGCTCCACCCGCTCTGCGAAGTCCGCGTTCTCGCTGAGAAAGCCATAGCCTGGGTGGATTGCCTCGGCGTCAGTCACCTCGGCCGCAGAAATGATGGCCGGCATATTCAGATAGCTGTGGGCCGACGCAGCCGGACCGATACAAACCGCCTCGTCGGCCAGTCGCACATATTTCGCCTCCCGGTCGGCCTCGGAATACACCATCACCGCCCGGATATCGAGCTCCCGGCAGGCGCGTTGAATGCGCAGCGCAATTTCGCCACGGTTGGCGATCAGAATTTTCTTGAACATGGAGGGCGTGGCCTGCTTATTCGATGATCAGCAATGCCTGGCCGTATTCGACGGCCTGTCCGTTTTGGCACAAAATTTCTTTGACGGTGCCCGCTGCGTCCGCCTCGATTTCATTCAGGATCTTCATGGCCTCGATGATGCAGATGGTGTCGCCCTCTTTGACCGTGTCACCGACCTCGACAAATGCCTTGGCCCCGGGGCTGGCCGAGCGGTAAAACGTACCGACCATGGGCGAGGTGACGCGGTGGCCCGGGTCCGGCGGCGCGGCGGGCGCCGCCGCAGCGGGTTCCGCCATAGCCGCAGCAGGCGCCACTGCGACGGCAGGGGCAGCTGGCGGCGCGAGCGCTGCAGCAGCAGGAACCGGCGCGCTACCTTTGACGATACGCACTTTGCCCTCAGCTTCGGTGATTTCTAGCTCGGATACGTTGGAGTCCGACACCAGGTCAATCAGTGTTTTGAGCTTTCGTAAATCCATGGGACTCCCGATTAAGTGTGGTTATAAGAAAAAGCGCACTCCGCATGCCGCAAGGCCTACCCGGACGGAACAGCCCGCAGTTTAAACAACTTCAGTCAGCCCAAGAGCAGAAAAGTAGCAAAGTGAAAAACAAGAAATTAAGGACAATTGATGGAAAATGTAAGCAAAAGGATTAGTTTACGTTCACCCAGGCGTCTAAGTCGGCGCTGCTCAGCTTGCCCATTTTGCGCTGAGCGATTGCACCAGCGGAATTCAGCACCACTGAAAACGGCAGCCCGCCGGACACGTTGCCCAGCTGCCGCGCCCACTGGGTCGCCAGCATGGCATCCACCGCCACCGGAAAATGCAGCGGTGTTCTTTGCAAAAATTCCTGGACATTCTTGGGTTTATCTGCCGCCAAACCCAACACCTGCCAGCCTGACTTGCGGTGGGATTCATAAAACGCATCGATTAAGGGCAGCTCCTCCACGCAGGGAGCGCACCAACTTGCCCAAAAGTTGATTAACAGCGGTTTGCTGCGAAAGCCCGCCATTGGCAGCATGTTGCCGTCTGTTGACGTCCATTGCTGTGCCCAGAAGCCTTCAAAGGGCTCGGCAACAGGCGCCGACAGCTGCGTCTGACGCCACAGAGCCAAGCCCACGCCCACCACGGCGGCGCCCGCACCCACAGCCAGCAACAGGCTGCGGCGCGAGCGGGATTCTGTGATCGTGGGTGTAAGGGCGGTTGGATCGGTGTCCATCATGCGGTGCTCGCTTCAATCAACTGCTCCACCGCGCGCAAGTTGCCCCGCATGGGCCGGCTCCGGTGATCGGATCTGGGTGCGCGGCGCAGGTCATCCAGGTCGTACACCACCAGGTGCACGCCGATGTCCTCGCCCAACTCCTCGCTCCAGGCGTGGATGCTCAGCGCGTCTACCGGGTCGCCCAGCAGGCCTTTCACCCGGCGTGGACTGAATCGGATATCTTGGTTAATCAGCTCAATTTCAGCCATTTTGCTGTCTTCACAAAACAATTGTAGATAAATATCTGATCTTCGGGTGGCGATGCCGGACCACACCGCGCCGCTTAAAAAAGGTTTGAAGGCTTCCAGTCGGCGCATCCAGCGTGCCGCAAGCAGCCGAAGCGCGTGCAGCTCACGGGCCTGTTCATCCGGGCAGAACACGGCAATGTAGTCTTCTATGGCGCGCTCGAGCGCATCGTTGCACGGCAGTGGGCTGCGCTCGGGCGCGTCAAGGTGCGACAAGGCCTTGCGTTTGGCGCTACCAAAGTCCAGTCCCTCTTCCACGACCAGGCGCGCGGCAACTGCAGCAATTTCATCTTGGATCGGGCTCATGGCCCCATTGTGCCTGCTGCTTGGACGGTCCGAATGCACGGCATGGGCGCGGGTAGGGCCGCCTAGAATCCGGCTATGCACATTCATATTCTGGGCATTTGCGGCACTTTTATGGGAGGGCTGGCGGCGCTCGCCCGGGAGGCGGGTCACCGCGTTACGGGATGTGACACCGGCGTGTACCCACCCATGAGCGACCAGTTGCGCGCCCTGGGAATTGACTTGATTCAGGGCTTCGGGGCCGAGCAAATGGCTTTGCAGCCGGACGTGTTCGTGGTTGGCAACGTCGTCAGCCGCACCCGTTTGGCCGATGGCAGCCCTAAATTTCCCCTCATGGAGGCGATTCTGGACGCCGGTGCCCGCTACACCAGCGGCCCCCAATGGCTGGCGGAAAACGTGCTGTTCCAGCGCCATGTGCTGGCCGTGGCCGGCACCCACGGAAAGACCACGACCACGGCCATGCTCGCGTGGATTCTCGATTCCGCCGGACAGCAACCCGGTTTCTTAATTGGCGGCGTGCCCCTGAACTTCGGAGTTTCCGCCCGGCTGGGTACAGGAGAGGCCTTCGTGATTGAGGCCGACGAGTACGACACGGCTTTTTTTGACAAGCGCAGCAAATTTGTGCACTACCGGCCCCGCACCGCTGTGCTTAATAACCTGGAGTTTGACCACGCCGATATTTTTGATGATCTGGCGGCCATCGAGCGGCAGTTCCACCATCTGGTTCGGACTGTGCCGTCCACCGGCCGGGTGGTGGTCAACGGGCTGGAGGAAAGTTTGACGCGGGTGCTGCACAGCGGTTGCTGGAGCGCGGTGCGCAGTTTCGGCGCAGCCGACAGCGATTTTTCAGCCCAGGGCGAGCCGCAAGACTTTGCGGTACTGCAAGCAGGCCGCGTATGCGGGCAGGTGCGCTGGGAACTCAGTGGCCTGCACAACCAGCGCAACGCGCTGGCAGCGATTGCGGCGGCTGAGCATCTCGGTGTACCGGTGGAACGAGCCGCCCAGGCGCTGGGAACGTTCCACAATGTCAAACGCCGCATGGAAGTGCGCGCCCGCGTTGTGTTGCCTGCGGCGCAGCAGGGTCTGCCGGTCACGGTCTACGATGACTTTGCCCATCACCCGACCGCCATCCGCACCACGCTCAATGGTTTACGCCGCCGTCTGGGGCCGCAGGCGCGCATCGTCGCCGTGTTTGAGCCCCGCTCCAACACCATGAAGCTGGGCGCTATGAAGGCGCAACTACCCTGGAGCTTGGAAGAGGCGGATATGGCGTTCTGCCACAGCGGTGGCCTGGGTTGGGATGCGCCGGCGGCCTTGGCCGCGATGGGCGCACGGGCGGTGGTGTGCGACACCGTTGAGGCGCTGGCGCGCCAGGTCGCTGCGCAGTCGCAACCGGGTGACCACATTGTCTGTATGAGCAATGGTGGGTTCGGCGGTATCCACGCCCGCCTGATTGCGCTGCTGGGCGAAGGCCCTGCCTCTTGATCAGGCCGTAGTGCGGCGCACCCGGCGGGCTTTGACCGCCTGCGAGAAAACATCCAGGCATTGCAGCGAATCGTCCCAGCCCAGGCAGGCATCGGTAATGCTCTTGCCATAGGCCAGCGCCGCCGGTTGGTCCACGCCAGGGGTGAATTTCTGCGCACCGGCGTTCAGATGACTTTCCACCATCACACCGAAGACCTGACGCGAGCCGCCCGCGATTTGCACACCGAGGTCGCGCGCCACGTCCAACTGTTTTTCGTGCTGCTTGCTGCTGTTGGCGTGGCTGCAATCGACCATGAGCGTGGGGGGGAGTTTGGCTTTCTCCAAGTCAGCGCAGGCCGAGGCCACGCTCTTGGCGTCGTAATTAGGGGCTTTGCCGCCACGCAAAATCACATGGCAGTCGGGGTTGCCCTGGGTTTGCACGATGGCGACTTGGCCGTTTTTGTGGACTGACAAAAAGTGGTGACCGCCCGCTGCGGCCTGGATAGCGTCGGTGGCTATTCTGATGTTGCCGTCGGTGCCGTTCTTGAAGCCAATCGGAGCCGACAAGCCCGAGGCCAACTCGCGGTGCACCTGGCTCTCGGTGGTGCGCGCCCCGATCGCGCCCCAGGAAATCAGGTCGCCCAGGTACTGCGGCGAGATCACGTCCAGAAACTCGCTACCCGCGGGAAGGCCCAGGCGGTTGATTTCGATCAGCAGTTGCCGTGCCATGCGCAGGCCTTCGTCGATGCGAAAGCTCTCGTCCAGGTAGGGGTCGTTGATCAAGCCCTTCCAACCCACGGTGGTGCGGGGCTTCTCGAAATACACGCGCATCACGATTTCCAGTGTGTCGGCATAGCGGCTACGCTGCTCCATCAGGCGGTGCGCGTATTCCACGGCGGCGGCCGGGTCATGGATGGAACAGGGCCCGATCACGACCAGCAAGCGGTCATCCTTGCCCGCCATGATCTGCTGGATGCGGCGCCGGGTGTCGGAGATCAGGGACTCGACGGGCGTGCCACTGATGGGGAAGAAGCGGATCAGGTGTTCGGGAGGCGGTAGCACGGTAATGTCCTTGATGCGTTCGTCGTCGGTGTTGCTGGTACGGTCAACCGGGTTGTGCGACATGTGGTAGGCAGACATTGCGATTTCCTTGGTCAAAACTGTGGGTGAAGTGCAAAAAAAAACCGCCGGGGCCCGGCGGTTTTTGGAGGTTTGAGACGCTTTTGCTGCTGCTACGTTCAGAACTCTCTACCGCCGGAGGCGCTGGAGAAAAACAGATAGCTAAAGTAGAAGTGGCTCAAAGTCATAGGCGAAATGTAGCACAGCGGCCCGCACGGGCGACCCGGTCTCGCTCCGCAAAGTGCCCCGCTACTGCCCGAAACGCTTGCGCGTAAGCCCCAGTGCCAGCCAGAAGGACACCAGTGCGTAAGCCAGCAGCACACCGCCGTGGTGCAGCGCATGGCTCGGCCACTCGTCCATGAAAAGCGGGCGCACCAGCGCCACCGCGTTGGCCAGCGGCAACCAGTCTGCTACCGCCCGTACCAGTGGCGGCAGTTGTTCCAGCGGAAAGAACACGCCGCCTAAAAACATGGTGGGCGTCAGAAACAGCGTGAAGTAGTAGGTGAAAAAATCGTAGCCCTTAGCCAGCGCGTTGAATACCAGCGCCATCGAGCTAAAAGTAATGCCCACGCCCAGAAGGATCGGCCAGGCCACCAGCAGCTTGGGGCTGTGGCTGATGTCCAGCGCCAGCATCACCCCCAGAATCGCCGTCACCGTGAACAGCGCCTTGAACGCCGCCCACAGCATTTCGGCCAGCACGATATCGTCCAGCCCGACCGGCGCGTTCATGATGCCGTCCCAGGTTTTTTGCACGTGCATGCGCGAGAAGGCCGAGTACAGCGCCTCAAACGAGGCCGCGTTCATCGCGCTCATGCAAATCGAGCCGCTGGCCAGGAACAGGATGTAGGGCACGCTGGTTCCGTTGATGGTGAGCGTTCCCACCAGCGCACCCATGCCGTAGCCGAACGCCACCAGCCACATCAAAGGCTCGGCAATATTGCCCAAAAGGCTGGGAATCGCCAGCTTGCGCCAGACCAGCAAATTGCGTTGGAACACGGGCCAGAAGCGCAGCGTGGGCCGTGGCATGCGCCAGGGGCTTTGGCGCTGGGGCGGGTGTTGCAGGGTGGTGCTCTGCATTCAGGCCTCCTCGCGGATCTGGCGTCCGGTCAATTTCAAAAACAGGTCTTCCAGGTTGGCCGGGCGGTGCAGGGTGCGCAGCTGCGGGTGCGCGCCCAGCGCCTGCAAAAGTTGCGCGGCATTGTGGGTGTAGAAAAACACGGTTTCACCGCTTACCTCCACCCGGGCGGCCAAGCCCCGCAGCGGGCTTTCAGCCGTGGCCAGCGCGCCTGCGCCAAACACTTCCACCACATCGGGCTCCAGAAACTGCGCAATCAGGTCGCGCGGCTTGCCCTCGGCAATCTTCTTGCCGTGGTCCAGCACCAAGAGGCGCGAGCACAGGCGTTCGGCTTCGTCCATGAAATGCGTGGTCAGCAAAATCGACTTGCCTTGTTGCAATAGCAGCTGCAGCCGCTCCCACATCAAATGCCGCGCTTGCGGGTCCAGCCCCGTGGTGGGCTCGTCCAGCAGCAACAGCTTGGGGTCGTTCACCAGCGCGCGCGCCAGGCTCAAGCGCCGCTTCATTCCGCCTGAGAGCTGGCCTGGCTTGGCGTCGGCCTTGGCGGTCAGCGACGCAAACTCCAGCAGCGCCGGAATGCGCGCGCGGATAGCTGCGTCCTTCAAACCGAAGTAGCGCCCGTAGACCAGCAGGTTTTCCGCGCAGGTGAAGTCCGGGTCCAGCGTGTCCATTTGCGTCACCACGCCGATCTGCGCCTTGATCGCCAGCGCATCGCGCGGCATCTGCAAGCCCAGCGCGTGGATGCTGCCGCCATCGGGCGCGGCCAGCCCCAGGCACATGCGGATGGTGGTCGTCTTGCCCGCCCCGTTGGGGCCGATCACACCCAGGCATTCACCCGGCGCAATCGCAAACGACAAATCGTCCACCACCAGGTTCTCGCCAAAGCGCTTGCTCAGGTGTTGGACGGAGAAGAGAGGGTTACTCATGAAACAAATATTCCGAAAAGGCCCATTACTGAAACGCAACCTCCGCAAAACTGCGCAGCTTGCGGCTGTGTAGCTGGTCGCGCCCGCGTTCGCGCATGAGTTCGACGGCGCGCATGCCGATGCGCAGGTGCTGGTCGACACGTTCGCGGTAGAAGTGGTTGGCCATGCCGGGGAGTTTGATCTCACCGTGCAGCGGTTTGTCGCTCACGCACAGCAAGGTGCCGTAGGGCACGCGGAAGCGGAAGCCGTTGGCGGCGATGGTGGCACTTTCCATGTCCAGCGCCACGGCGCGGCTTTGGCTGAAGCGGCGCTGGGGCTGGTTGTCGGGCAGCAGTTCCCAATTGCGGTTATCGGTGCTGGCCACAGTGCCGGTGCGCAGAATGCTCTTTAAAGCGCTGCCCTTGAGGCCGGTCACGTCGGCCACCGCCTGCTCAAGCGCCACTTGAATCTCGGCCAGCGCGGGGATGGGCACCCACAGTGGGAGTTCTTCGTCCAACACATGGTCTTCGCGCACATAGCCGTGGGCCAGCACATAGTCGCCCAGCTGCTGGGTGTTGCGCAGGCCGGCGCAGTGGCCGAGCATGATCCAGGCGTGGGGCCGTAACACGGCGATGTGGTCGGTGATGTTCTTGGCGTTGGCCGGTCCCACGCCGATATTGACCATGCTGATGCCGCTGCGGTCTGCGCGAACCAGGTGGTAACCGGGCATTTGCGGCAGACGCGGCGGGCTGTTTCCCTCGCTGGCAGGTGCCACACCGGGGCCCGTGGCACGCCAGGTGGTCACATTGCCGGGTTCGACAAAAGCCATGTAGGGGCTGGCCGGGTCCGCCATGGCGGCGCGCCCCAGGGCGATGAACTCGTCGATATAGAACTGGTAGTTGGTGAAAAGCACAAAGTTCTGAAATTGCTCAGGCAGGGTGCCGGTGTAATGGCGCAGGCGGTGCAGCGAGTAGTCCACCCGCGGTGCCGTAAAAAGGGACAACGGTTGTGGCTCGCCCGCGCGGGGCTCGAACGTGCCGTTGGCAATGCCGTCGTCCATGGCGGCCAGGTCGGGCAGATCAAACACATCGCGCATGCGGGCGCGCCGGGTGACGTCCATCGTGCCTTCTATATGGTCGTTGTCCGCAAAGGAAAAATGTACCGGGATGGGCTGCGTGCTGGTGCACACCTCCAGCGCCACCCCGTGGTTGTACAGCAGGAGTTCAAACTGTTCGATGTAGTAAGCCTGGAACAAATCGGGGCGGGTGATGGTGGTCTCAAAACGCCCCGGCCCTGCGACAAAGCCATAGCTCAAGCCCGCGCCTTCGGCGTTGCCCTGGCGGGAGACGGTATCGGTTTTGACGCGGATCAGCGGGTAAAAAGCCCGCACATGGCCCAGCGTGTCGTCTCCCGCCACGAAGCGGCGCATGGCATCGCGCAGGTGGGCGATGGACTGTTCATAAATCCGCTGCACCTGGGCCAGCGCTTCGCTGGCTTTGAGGAAACGTTGCGGGGCGATGAAGGGTGGCTCAGTCAGCATGCGGCCATTGTGCCTGCGCCCTGTGACCCGCTTTAGGGTTCTTGCAGGTCGCGTCTAATCCTGGCTTTACTCCTCTCCTGATTTCAGACGCCGCCCCTATGGACACCACGCAGCCGCTCACTTTGCTCGGGGGTATCAGCCCCGAGCGCTTCATGCGCCAGTATTGGCAGAAAAAACCGTTGCTGATTCGCCAGGCTGTCCCCGGTATGCGGCCGCTGCTGGGGCGCGCCGCCCTGTTTGCGCTGGCTGGTCAGGACGACGTGGAGTCGCGCCTGATCACCCGTGCTGTATCCGGCAGCAGTTGGCACCTGCGCCACGGCCCATTTGCGCGCACCGCCATTCCCAAGCTGAGCCAGGCAGGCTGGACGCTGTTGGTGCAAGGCTTGGACTTGCATCTGGATGCGGCGCATGCGTTGCTGGAGCAATTCGCTTTCGTGCCGCGCGCGCGGCTGGACGATGTGATGGTGAGCTTTGCAAGCGACGGCGGTGGCGTCGGACCGCACTTTGACAGCTACGACGTGTTTTTGCTGCAAGCGCAAGGCCAGCGTCGCTGGCGCATCGGTCGCCAGAAAGATTTGACGCTGCAGCCTGGTGTGCCATTGAAAATCCTGCGCGACTTTCAGCCTGAGCAGGAATGGGTTTTGGACGCGGGGGATATGTTGTACCTACCTCCGCGCTATGCCCACGACGGGCTGGCACAGGGTGAGTGCATGACGTATTCGATCGGCTTTCGTGCGCCTGCGCAAGGCGAGTGGGCGCAGGATTTGCTGCAGCGGCTGGCTGATGTGGCGGGCGATGCAACCGGTGCCCGTTACGCCGACCGCAGCGAACCGGCGGCGGTCTATGCCGCCCGCATTCCGCCCGCTTTACAAGAATTTGCCCGTAGCGCCTTGGAAAAAACCCTGCGGGATCCCCAGGCACTACAGCGTGCGCTTGGCGAAAGCCTGAGCGAGCCCAAAGCCAACGTGTTCTTCGAACCTACGGCGTCGGATCTGATGGGTGGCCTGGTGCTGGACCGCCGTACCCGCATGCTCTACGACGGGCGTCATATATTCATCAACGGCGAGGCCTACCGGGCAGCGGGTAAGGACTTCAGCGTGTTGAAATCATTGGCAGATCAGCGGCGGCTTGCCGCCGGTGCGTCCGCGCGGTTGAGTCTAGAGGCGGTAGATTTACTACAGGAATGGTTGGAACTGGGCTGGCTGCACGCGGAGTAATTGCATTGCGGCGCGCCGGAGATGTACTATTTTGGTGCTAATTTCAATAATCCAAAGGGTTAACCCCTAGCGGGGCTTCAAGATTCGTATAATCGCTGACTCTGACGGTAAGCCCACAAGCCTGTACGTCAGGGTTCGGCGGGTTTTCTCGTCGGGCGGTTCCGTAATTTTTTCTTCAACGCACTTACTTTATTCCTATGAACAAATCACTCGTTTTGGCAGCCATCATCGCTGCTGCTGCTCTGGCTGCTTGCGGTAAAAAAGCGGAAGAAGCTCCTGCTCCTGCCCCCGCTCCTGCTGCTGCACCGGCACCCGCTGCTGCTGATGCGCCTGCTGCTCCCGCTGCACCTGCTACTCCTGAAGCGCCTGCCGCTCCTGCAAAGCCCTAAGCTTTCAGGTACAAAAAAACCACCCTCTCGGGTGGTTTTTTTTCGCCTGCTCTTCGGTGAAGCAGCCTACCAAATTTCCTTGGCCAGTACTTTGAGAATTCCGGTCGCGCTGTCGGTCTGATCAGGGGCACCACCGGCATCCCGCACGGTGACGGTGGACTTCTCATTTGCAGTTTGGACCATGACCTGGAACTTTTGCGGCTGCGCTTCTTTTTTGCTTGTTAACAATTTCTGGAAAAAGCCCGGCTCGTTTTTGGCGTCAGGAACTGGCACGTAACGGACCTGGTAAATGCCTTTGCTGCGGTCCCGGTCCTCCACCGTGAATCCGCTGCGATCAAGCGCCAGTCCGACTCTGCGCCAGGCGCGATCAAAGTTCTCGGCAATGGACAGTAGCTGGATGCCGTCTTGCGATGACAGCGTGGCCAGTGCCGGTGCGCTCGTGGCTTCGACCGCCGCTGCGGCTTGCGGCTCGCTGCTGCCCAGGCTGAGCATCATGCGGCGCAGGAACTCGGTTTCCAGCTCAGGATCCGTCGGGCGCGGCTGCCAAACGGTCTGACCGCTGCGTTCTTCTGTGTAGACCTCGATCACGCCGCGGTGGCTTACATAAATCTCTGTTTCACCCAGCCCGTTGACCTCAATCCGGGTGCGGAACTTGTCACGTTCCGCGGTGGAATAAAAGCTGTCGATCAGACCACCAAAAAATTTACGCACCATATCCTGTGGGATCTTGGCCCGGTTTTCCGCCCACTCTGTCTCCATGATTCCCAGCGGTTTGTCGTCTGTTGCCAGCAAAAAGCCGTTATCTAGCCAGAATTTGCGCAAGGTGCCCCAGATGGCGTCAGCGGGCTGACTGACGATCAGCCAGCGCTGGTTGCCTTGGCGCTCTATGCGCATGCCATTGGCACCTGCGGCACCGACTTCGATCGCGCTTTTGGATGCTTCCGGCGTGGTCTGTGCATTGCTGGCTGAGACCGAACCGTTGACGATGGCATAGCGTGTGTCTTTGGAAAGTTGGGTCAGGTCGGGTGGAACGACAAGTGGCGTAGTTTTCTGGCCGGATTTGTAGTCAATTTTCCCTGTCTCGGTAATGCCACATCCGCTCAGGATCAGCACCAGGATTGGCAGCGACAATGTATAAAACTTCATCCGTAGGTACCTTTTAGGAATATCTGCCACATCGCGTGCGGGGCCGTGTTGGCGTTCAGGCCAGCACGCCGCTGCTGCGCAGCGCAGCCTCAACAAGGCCCTGCGTGGGCGGCGTCAAATCCGTCAGGGGCAGGCGCAACGTGCCGCCGCATAAGCCCATACGGGCCGCAGCCCATTTGACGGCTATCGGGTTGGGCTCCACAAACAAAGCGTGGTTCAGCGGCATCAGTTGCTGGTGCAGGGAAATCGCAGCGCGGGTATCGCCAGCGATAGCGGCCATGCACAGCGCATGCATCAGGCGCGGCGCGACGTTGGCGGTCACGCTGACGTTTCCATGCCCGCCGCACAGCATGAGCGCAATCGCGGTGGGGTCGTCGCCCGAGTAAATTGAGAAGCCCGTAGGCGCATGCTTGATCAGCCACTGCGCCCGGTCGATATTGCCCGTGGCTTCCTTGATGCCGATGATGCCGGGCACCTGCGCCAAGCGCATGACGGTGTCGTGCGCCAGATCGGCCACCGTGCGGCCGGGTACGTTGTACAAGACCAGTGGCAGGTCGACTGACTCAGCGATCGACTTGAAATGCAGGTATTGGCCCTCTTGCGTGGGCTTGTTGTAGTAAGGCACCACCTGCAATTGGCACTGAGCGCCCACCTTTTTGGCAAAGTGTGCCAGTTCGATGGCTTCTTTCGTGGAGTTGGCGCCGCAGCCGGCCATGATGGGCAGGCGTCCTGCAGCCTGCTCAACGGCCACACGGATGATTTCGCAATGCTCGTCCACCGTGACGGTAGGTGATTCGCCGGTAGTTCCGACCACGCATACGCAGTCGGTGCCTTCGGCGCTGTGCCAGTCGACCAATTTACGCAGGGCCGCGTAGTCGACCGAACCGTCGTCGCGCATGGGCGTAATCAGGGCGACGATGCTGCCGCGTATCGGGGGTAAAGCACTTGCCATGGAAATCCGTCTGGTGGTGGGTGGGGCACCGGCGCGGTGCAGTCGTTCATTCTAGCTAGCGAGTGGCGGGTGCCCCGTGCGTTGGCGTACCGCAACAATGCGCTGCACCACGCGCGCCGGCGCATCGACCGCACCACATTCATAGGCTACCACCTGCAAGTCGGCGCAGACCTGCAGCAATTCGCCGGGCTGCAGCAAAAACTCAGGTCGGCGTGGCCTTCCCAAAAGCTCCTGGCCGCTTGCAAAAGTTTCGTAAATCAAGACGCCCCCCCGCGCGATGCTGGCCAGCAGGTCGGGAAAGAGCGGACGCCACAGGTAGTTACAGACCAGCACGGCGCCAAATTGCCGACCTTGCAGCGGCCAAGGCGCGTTCTCGATGTCAGCCTGCAGCAACTCGGCCTGCGGCACCTTTTCCGCTGCAGCCGCGGTGTCAATGTCCACACCGCAGACCGGGTGTCCGCGCGCTGCAAACCAGGCCAGATGACGCCCGCTTCCGCAGGCCACATCGAGCACGCTGGCTTGCGCGTCCAGCACATGTGACCAGCGCTGCACCCAGGACGATGGCGGCACCGGGCTCACAGGCAGGACCAGACCTGGTTGGCCATCAGCACCCAAAAATCGGGCCGCGTGTAGAGCAGAAATACGCCGCCCAGCGCACCGGCTGCTGCCAGGACCGCGATGATTTGTTGCGCCGGCGGTCGCATCTCAGTGGGCTGCGGCCAGAGCAGGGCCGCGTGCTATTGCCGATTCTTTCACCGGCATATTCGCCAGCGCCGCGAAAACGCCCAGTGCAATCGCGATGTACCAGACCACGTCGTAACTGCCGGTCGTGTCGTACAGGTAGCCCCCCAGCCAGACGCCCATGAAGGAGCCGATCTGGTGGCTGAAGAACACAAAACCGCTCAGCATGGACAGATGCGCAACCCCAAAAATTTGCGCCACGATGCTGTTCGTGGGCGGCACGGTCGAAAGCCATAAAACGCCCATCACCGAAGCAAATGCGTAGACGCTGGTTGGGCTGAGCGGGGCCCACAAAAAGATGCCTATGGTGAAGGCGCGCGCCAGGTAAATTGCCGACAGGATGTAACGCTTTTGCATGCGCTGTCCCAGCGCACCGGCCGTGTAGGTGCCAACCACGTTGAACAGCCCGATCAGCCCCAGCGCGTAGCTGGCCACCTGCGGCTCCAGGCCGTGGTCGCGCAGATAGCTGGGCATATGGATGGCGATGAACACCACTTGGAAGCCGCAGACAAAGTAACCGGCCATCAACCAGCGAAAGCTTGGGTATGCCAGGGCTTCGCGCAGCGCTTGCGCAATGGTCTGCTCCCGGCGTATGGGGGCGCCCCCGGAAAATTGCGGTTCCCGCAGCGCCCAGGCCATGGGCAGCATAGCCAATGCCGCGAGGCCCAGGAATACCAGTGCGTCCTGCCAACCCAGCGCACTGATCAGCTGACCGGCCAGCGGCACGATCAGGAATTGGCCGAATGAGCCCGCCGATCCAGCCACGCCCATGGCCCAGGAGCGGCGTTCTGCCGGGACATTGCGCCCGATGACGCCGTACAAAACGCCGTAGGTGCTGCCCGCCTGCGCCACCCCGATCATCACGCCAGCGCTCAGCACGAACAGGGTCACGGTGTCCGCGTGCGCCATGGCCAACAGCCCCAAGGAGTAGAGCAAGGTAGCCACCACCAGCACTTTGAACGCTCCGAGCCGGTCCGCCGCCATACCGACAAAAATACTTGCCAATCCCCAGCATAGGTTTTGCACCGCAATGGCCAGGCCGTAATCGCCCCGACCCCATTCCCGGGCCTGCGTCACCGGCTGCAGCCACAGGCCAAACCCGTGGCGAATGCCCATGCTCAGCGTCAAAATCGCGGCGGTGCAGACCAGCACGCGGGTGATGGAGAGGGTGGTGTCGGACGTCTGCTGGGTACTCATTGTGGGAATATAGTCTCTCAGACATCTGTGATTTCATACAGTTTTTGCCGGAGCGCTGACTACAATCGCCCGCATGAAGAGCCCTGCCACCCCCGCATCCAAACCCACCCCAGCCGCCCAGGCGGCGTATTCCGAGAGCTCCATCCGCGTGCTGCGCGGGCTCGAGCCGGTCAAGCAGCGGCCCGGCATGTATACCCGCACCGACAACCCGCTGCACATCATCCAAGAGGTTCTCGACAACGCAGCCGATGAGGCCTTGGCCGGACACGGTAAAAAAATCAAGGTCACGCTGCACGCGGACGGATCGGTGTCGGTGGAAGACGATGGTCGTGGCATTCCTTTCGGTTTGCATCCGGAAGAAAACACGCCGGTGATCGAGCTTGTGTTTACCCGCCTGCACGCGGGTGGCAAGTTTGACAAGGGCAGCGGCGGGGCCTACAGCTTTTCGGGCGGCTTGCACGGCGTGGGGGTGAGCGTGACCAATGCGCTGTCCAAGCGCCTGGAAGCGACGTCCTACCGCGAAGGCAAGGTGGCGCGGCTGGTGTTCGCCCAGGGCGATGTGATTGAGCCGCTGCAAACCCGGGCCGCCGCTGAGGGCGACCGCAGAAGCGGCACCACGGTGCGCGCCTGGCCCCAGGCCAGTTATTTCGAGTCGGCCCAGTTGCCCATGGCCGAACTCACCCACCTGCTGCGCAGCAAGGCGGTGCTGATGCCGGGTGTGAGCGTCAGCCTGTACAACGAACGCAGCAAAGAGAGCCAAACCTGGCTTTACAAGGGCGGCTTGCGCGATTACGTGATGCAGTCGCTCACCGGCGACCTGCTCATCCCTTTGTTCGATGGCGAGGTCTTTGCTGATGCGCAGCACGAGAGCTTTGCCGAAGGCGAGGGCGCAGCCTGGTGCGTGGGCTTTACCGAGGACGGCGCGCCGGTGCGCGAGAGTTATGTCAACCTCATCCCCACCAGTGCGGGCGGCACCCATGAGAGCGGCCTGCGCGACGGCTTATTCACCGCGGTGAAAAGCTTCATCGATTTGCACAGCCTGCTGCCCAAAGGCGTGAAGCTGATGCCCGAAGACGTTTTTGCCCGCGCCAGCTATGTGCTCTCGGCCAAGGTTTTGGATCCGCAGTTCCAGGGGCAGATCAAGGAGCGGCTGAATTCGCGCGATGCGGTGCGCCTGGTTTCATCCTGTGTGCGTCCGGTGCTGGAGCTGTGGCTCAACGAGCACGTGGAATACGGCAAAAAACTGGCGGAACTCGCCATCAAAGCCGCGCAAATCCGCCAGCGTGCCGGGCAAAAAGTCGAGAAACGCAAGAGCTCGGGCGTGGCGGTGCTGCCCGGCAAACTGACCGATTGCGAGAGCCGTGATCTGGCCTACAACGAGGTCTTTCTGGTCGAGGGCGACTCCGCTGGCGGCAGCGCCAAAATGGGCCGCGACAAAGAAAACCAGGCCATTTTGCCCCTGCGCGGCAAAGTCTTGAATACCTGGGAAGTCGACCGCGACCGCCTGTTCGCCAACACCGAAATCCACGACATCTCGGTGGCCATCGGCGTTGACCCGCACGGCCCCAACGACACGCCCGATCTCAGCGGCCTGCGCTACGGCAAGGTCTGCATCCTGAGCGACGCCGACGTGGATGGCTCGCACATCCAGGTGCTGCTGCTCACCCTGTTTTTCCGCCACTTTCCCAAGCTGATCGAGGCGGGGCATGTTTACGTAGCACGTCCTCCCTTGTTCCGCGTCGATGCACCCGCGCGCGGCAAAAAGCCGGCCTCCAAAGCCTATGCGCTCGACGAGGGCGAACTTACCGCCTTGCTGGACAAGCTGCGCAAAGAAGGCGTGCGCGAGGGCGCGTGGAGCATCAGCCGCTTCAAAGGCCTGGGCGAGATGAACGCCGAGCAACTCTGGGACACCACCTTGAACCCCGATACCCGCCGCCTGCTGCCCGTGGCCCTGGGCGCGATCGACTTTGGCGACACCGAGGCCTTGATGACCAAGCTGATGGGCAAGGGCGAAGCCGGTGCGCGCCGCGAACTAATGGAGCTGCACGGCAGCACGATTGAGATTGACGTATGACAGACTTGTTGACACCTCCGCCTGGCCCCCTTGCCTCTGCGGGCGATGACGAATTGAACCTGGCCACCTACGCCCAGCGCGCTTACCTGGAATACGCCTTGAGCGTGGTCAAAGGCCGCGCCCTGCCCGATGTGTGCGACGGCCAAAAGCCGGTGCAGCGGCGCATTTTGTATTCCATGTCGCGCATGGGCCTGGGCTTTGGCGGCGCCAATGGCAATAGCGGCGCCAAGCCGGTGAAAAGCGCGCGCGTGGTGGGTGACGTGCTGGGCCGCTTTCACCCGCACGGTGACCAGGCGGCGTATGACGCGCTGGTGCGTATGGCGCAGGATTTTTCGCAGCGCTACCCGCTGATTGACGGGCAGGGCAACTTCGGTTCGCGCGATGGCGACGGCGCGGCGGCCATGCGCTACACCGAGGCGCGCCTGGCCAAGATCACCAGCCTGCTGCTCGATGAAATCGACCAGGGCACGGTGGACTTTGTACCCAATTACGACGGCTCCACCGAGGAACCCCGCCAGTTGCCCGCGCGCCTGCCGTTCACGCTGCTCAATGGTGCCAGCGGCATTGCAGTGGGTCTGGCCACCGAGATCCCCAGCCACAACTTGCGTGAAATTGCCGACGCCTGCGTGGCATTGGTCAAAAACCCCAAGACCACGGACGAAGAATTGCTCGCCCTCGTACCTGGCCCGGATTTCCCTGGCGGCGGGCAAATCATCAGCGCGGCGACAGATATTGCCGATGCCTACCGCACCGGTCGCGGATCGCTCAAAGTACGGGCCCGTTGGAAGATCGAAGACCTGGCGCGCGGCCAGTGGCAGCTGGTAGTGACCGAACTACCGCCGGGCGTGAGCACCCAGCGCGTGCTCGAAGAGATTGAAGAAATCACCAACCCCAAAGTCAAGGCCGGAAAAAAAGCCTTGAGCCAGGAGCAAACCCAGCTGAAAGCCAGCGTGCTGGCTGTGCTCGACGTGGTGCGCGATGAGTCCAACAAAGACGCAGCGGTACGCCTGGTGTTTGAGCCCAAGACCAGCCGCATCGAACACAGTGAATTGATCACCGCGCTGCTGGCACATACCAGCCTGGAGACGTCCTCACCGATCAACCTGACCATGGTCGGGCTGGACGGTGTGCCCACGCAAAAGTCTTTCCGGCAGATGCTCACCGAGTGGATTGCGTTCCGCCAGACCACCATCGAGCGGCGCGCCCGCCACCGCCTGGGCAAGGTGCTGGACCGCATCCACATCCTCGAAGGTCGTCAGCTGGTGCTGCTCAACATCGACGAGGTGATTGCCATCATCCGCCAGTCGGACGAGCCTCGCGCAGCGTTGATGGAGCGGTTTCGCCTCTCTGAGCGGCAGGCCGAAGACATTCTGGAAATCCGCCTGCGCCAACTGGCGCGGCTGGAGGCGATCAAGATCGAGCAGGAGCTCGCCGAACTCCGCGACGAGCAAAAAAAGCTCGAAGAGATCTTGGGCAGCCCGGCCGCCTTGCGCCGCCTCATGGTCAAAGAAATCGAAACCGACGCCAAGACCTTTGCCGATCCGCGCCGCACCCTGATCCAGGCTGAGAAAAAAGCGGTGGTGGAAGTTCGCGTGGTGGATGAACCGGTCACTGTGGTGGTGAGTGAAAAAGGCTGGGTGCGTTCGCGCCTGGGCCATGAGGTGGATGTGTCCACGCTGGCCTTCAAGGCGGGCGACGCACTCTACGCCACATTTGCCTGCCGCAGCGTGGACACGCTGCTGGCCTTTGGTTCGCAGGGGCGTGTCTATTCGGTGCCAGTGGCCTCGCTGCCGGGTGGGCGGGGTGACGGGCAGCCGATTAGCAGCATGATCGAGCTCGAAGCAGGCACCCAGGTTCTGCATTACTTTGCCGGGGCGGCGTCCTTGAACCTGCTGCTCAGCAGCAGCGGCGGCTACGGCTTTTTGGCAACGGTGGGCAATCTGGTGTCGCGCCAGCGTGCGGGCAAGGCGTTTATCAGTTGCAACGCGGGAGAAACCGTGTGCGCGCCCTCGGTGGCCGACGGTGCTACCCATGTGGCCTGTGCCTCCACCGGCGGGCGCATCCTGACCTTTGAAATCGCTGAGTTGAAATCGATGGCCACGGGCGGACGTGGCCTGATGCTGCTGGCCTTGGAAGCAAAAGACAACCTGGCCGGTGCCGCTGCCTACAGCCGCAGCGTGCGCATCGACGGTATTGGACGTGGTGGCAAGGTGCGCAGCGAAACGCTGGAAATCCGCAGCCTCAACAACGCCCGCGCTGCCCGTGCGCGCAAGGGCAAGGCGGCGGATTTGGGCTTCAAGCCCCAATCCATCTGGCGCATGGAATAAGCGTGTCCGCGCCGGTTCGCAGCATCGCCGTGGTGGGTGCCGGTGTTGCCGGCTTGGCTACAGCGCTGGCCTGCGCCCGTGCGGGTCACCGGGTGCAAGTCTTTGAACAGGTGCCTGTGTTTGCGCCGGTGGGTGCCGGGATCCAGTTGGGGCCGAATGCCACGCGGGTGTTGCACAGCCTGGGTTTGGAGTCGGCTTTGCGCGCGGTGGCAGCCTTCCCCAGTGAGTTACAAGTGCGCAGCGGTACCGATGCGCGTTTGCTGGGCGTGCTGCCCTTGGGTGACCGTGCACTCGTACGCTATGGCGCCCCTTACGCGACTTTGGCACGCGCGGATCTGCACCAGTTGCTGCTCACCGCATTGGAGGCGCAGAGCCAAGCCAGTCTGTATCTCGGTTCCCCCATCGATGCGGCCCAGCAGGACAGCAGTGCGGTGCAATTCAGCACAGCCGATGGCATGGTGCGCCGGGTCGAGGTGATGGCTGCAGCCGACGGCTTGTGGAGCACGTTGCGCAGCCAGGTGCTGCTGGACACGCCGCCCACCGCCACGGGCCATGTGGCTTATCGCGCGCTGCTGCCGCAGGCGGATCTACCGGAGAAGCTGCGCAGTGCGGTGGTGACAGCCTGGTTAGGTCCCCGCTTCCATGCCGTGACCTACCCGGTGCGCGGCGGGGCCTGGTTGAACGCCGTGGTGGTGGTGCACGGTGTTGGCGACGATGCGCCGGATAGCTGGAGCCAGCCAGCCAGCGCCGACGCCATTCTGGCGGGCATGGAGTGCGCTGCACCTCTATTGCGCGATGGGGTGCAGGCTATGGGAGCCTGGCAATCCTGGACCCTGTTTGACCGGCCGCCCTTGCGAAGTGCCGCCTTAATGGCTGCAGGCCGCATTGCGCTGGTCGGCGACGCGGCGCACCCCATGCGCCCCTATCTGGCGCAGGGTGCCGGCATGGCTCTGGAGGATAGTTGGCGCCTTGCCAGTGAGCTGACCCGCTCTGGGGCAAACGTGGCCCAGTCGGTGCACGCCTACGCCAACGCACGTTGGCAACGCAACGCGCGGGTGCAGGCCCATGCGGTGCGCAATGGCGAATGGTTCCACAGCACCGGGCTGCGCGCCACGGTGCGCGATGCGGCCATGCAGACCTTGGGCATGCGCGCGCTGGACCTGCCTTGGCTTTACGGTTATCGCGCTTGACGTGGTTGCGCGACTGGACCGCCGCTTTTTGTGGCAGCTCGCGCAGCCCCACAGATTGGAAGGTTTAGGATAGGGCCTTTTGCGGACTACTGTCCGGTCTACTTCAACAGACGCCAACCATGCCACGCAACAACGCCCCTTTTGAAATCCACGTCCACGGGCAGATTGCACTCTTGTCGGATGTTCGCGCCAAGCAGGTCGAAGATGCGGTTAAGCCCCTGTGGAAGTACGCCGGTGCGCGCTCTTTTGCGGCCGGTGCCGGCAGCGTTTACGAAGACGAGCCCGGCATGGTATTTGAAACGCGCGACCATGTCTTGCAGCTCTGCTGGACGGTTCCCGGTGACGATGATTTCCGCCAAGTGCTCGACGAGCTGTGCATGAATCTCAACGACATCGCCCAGGCGGGTGCTGCGATTGAGGTGACTTTCTACGACGCTGAGTTTGATGCCGACGAAGACAGCGAAGGCGAATCACGTGACGATTTCTTGATGCTATTTGTCGGCCCCAACCCCCAGGCCATCATGCAGGTGCAACGTGACTTGCTGGTCAACGACGTGGTACAGCTCATGGAGCGCCACTTCGATGGCGCCGAGCTGGGCGACGTGGTGGCCGAAGTGGACAAGCTCTTCGCCAAGCGCTTCGACGCGCTTGTCAGCTCGCTGGATCTGGGTAAGCCCCCGCGCGGTGGCAGTTTTGGCTCCGGCCACGGCGGCGGTGGCCGCAAGCCGCGCCATTTGCACTGAGGCGCTGGCCAGAATATTCGCTGAGGCCTTCGCCGCTGGACCCACTCAGGCGGGCGCGTACTTGCCCAACTCGGCTTTCGCAACCGCGTTGCGGTGTACCTCATCAGGACCGTCGGCAAAACGCAGGGTGCGCGCGCTGGCATAACTGTAGGCCAGCGGAAAGTCATCGCACATGCCGCCACCGCCGTGCACCTGCATGGCCCAATCAATGACGTCACAGGCCATTGTGGGTGCGACCACTTTGATCATGGCAATCTCGTTACGCGCGGATTTGTTGCCCGCCGTGTCCATCATCCAGGCGGCTTTGAGCGTGAGCAGGCGGGCCATGTCGATCTTGCAACGCGCATCCGCAATCCGCTCTTGCGTGACACCCTGGGCCGACACCAGCTTGTCAAACGCGGTGCGGCTCGACGCCCTGCGGCACATTAATTCCAAAGCGCGCTCTGCCAGGCCGATCAGACGCATGCAATGGTGGATGCGTCCCGGGCCCAGGCGGGCCTGGGCTATTTCAAAACCACGGCCCTCGCCCAACAAGATATTGCCCACCGGAACCCGTACGTTCTCAAACAGGATTTCCATGTGCCCATGCGGCGCGTCGTCGTAGCCCAGCACATGCAGCGGGCGCAACACCGTGATGCCCGGCGTGTTTGCCGGTACCAGCACCATGCTCTGCTGGGAATGGCGTGCCGCGTTCGGGTCTGTTTTACCCATCAGGATGTAGATGGCGCAACGCGGGTCACCCGCCCCGGAAATCCACCATTTGCGCCCATTGATGACGTAGTGGTCGCCGTCGCGCGCGATGCGGGTGGCGATGTTGGTGGCGTCGCTGGAGGCTACATCTGGCTCGGTCATGGCAAAGGCCGAGCGGATTTCGCCTGCCAGCAGCGGTTTGAGCCAGCGTTGCTTGGCGTCGGCAGAGCCGAAGCGGGCAATGGTTTCCATGTTGCCGGTATCGGGTGCGGAACAGTTGAACACTTCGCTGGACCACAGCACACGCCCCATGATTTCGGCCAGCGGGGCGTACTCCTGGTTGGTCAGACCTGCGCCCGAGAAGCCTGCTGCCTGCGCGCTGTCAGCCGGTAAAAACAGGTTCCATAAACCGGCTTGGCGCGCCAGTGGCTTGAGCCGCTCGATCGTTTGCAGCGGCGTCCAACGCTTAGCTGCGGCCGTGTTTGCGGCGAGTTCTGCATGAAGAGCGGATTCAGCAGGGTAGACGTGGGCGTCCATAAAGTCCTGCAGGCGAAGCTGTAAGGCTTTGGTTTTTTCGGAATAGTCGAAGTCCATGGCGCGTCCTGAAAAATTACTGAGTGGGCCGTGCGTGGGCCATCTGCAAGCTTATACCCGCCGACTCTTATGCGCGTTGGGCGAATTGCCAGCCCAGCCGCGCGAGGGGACGGGCACCGGCTGCGGCCTTGCGGGCCTGCGCACTGGCGGCAGTACCCATCTCGACGCGCTTGGCGATGCCTTGCAAAATCGCCGCCATGCGAAACATGTTGTATGCCATGTAGAAATTCCAATCTACCTGCAAATCTTTCAGGCTGACCAGGCCGCTGCGCTCGCAGTAACAGGTCAAATACGCGCTTTGATCCGGGATGCCCAATCCATCCAGATCCAGTCCGTGGATGCCACGGAAGTCGCCGGGCGCGATATTCCAGGCCATGGCGTGGTAGCTGAAGTCAGCCAGCGGGTGTCCCAGAGTGGACAGCTCCCAATCCAGTACCGCGACCACGCGGGGCTGCGTCGGATGGAAGACCAGGTTATCGAGCCGGAAATCGCCGTGCACGATGCGCGTCATATGGTCGGCGCGTGCCATGGCCGGAATGTGGGCGGGCAGCCAGGCGATCAGATGGTCCATTTCTTCGATGGGTTCGGTGACCGAGGCCGCGTACTGCCTGCTCCAGCGACCAATCTGGCGCTCAAAGTAGTTTCCGGGACGCCCGAAATCTGCCAACCCCTGTTCTGCGTAGGCCACGCAGTGCAGGCGGCTGATGGCATCGTTCATGGCATCGTAAATCGCCGCACGATCGCGCCTTGAACAACCAGGCAGCGACGGGTCCCAAAATACGCGCCCCTCAACAAACTCCATGACATAGAAAGCGCGTCCGATGATGGACTCGTCTTCGCAGAGTGCATACATGCGGGGGACTGGTACGCTGGTTCCGAAGAGCCCTTGCATGACCTTGAATTCACGCTCGATCGCGTGTGCCGAAGGCAGCAGTTGGGCCTTGGGTGCGGGCTTGGTGCGAAGGACGTACGTGGCAGCGGGTGTGGACAGCTTGTAGCTGGGATTGGACTGCCCGCCTTTGAAGGCTTCTACCTTTAGGGGGCCACCAAAACCCTCAAGATGTTCGCGAAGCCAGTCGCTTAAGACCCCGCTGTTAAACGCGTGCTGCAGCGGTACGGGCCGGGTTCCGGTGAAATCGTCGGGGGCGCTTATCACCGGTTACTTTTGCCTTACATCAGCATGGTGTTGCGGATCAGACCTACGGCCAGGCCCTCAATTTCGAAGGGGTCGCCTGGTTCCACCACAATGATCTGGTAATCCGGATTCTCAGGGTGTAGCTCGATCACCTGCTTGTTGCGCCGAAAACGTTTCACTGTGACTTCTTCACCCAGCCGGGCCACCACAATCTGGCCATTTTTAGCTTCTTTGGTGGCCTGCACGGCCAGCAGATCACCGTCCATGATCCCCGCGTCGCGCATGGACATGCCGCGTACTTTGAGCAGGTAGTCGGGCTGGCGCTGGAACAGGCTGTTTTCAACGTAGTAGGTCTGGTCCACATGTTCTTGCGCCAGGATGGGCGAGCCGGCCGCCACCCGCCCAATCAGCGGCAGTGCCAACTGGGCCAGGCCGGGTAAGGGCAGCGAATACTGCTGGGCCTGCCAGGCGTTGCTACTGGACCGGTTGCGCAGCCGGATGCCGCGCGAGGTGCCGCTGACCAACTCAATAACGCCTTTGCGCGCCAGCGCTTGCAAATGCTCCTCGGCGGCGTTGGCGGACTTGAAGCCGAGTTCGGTGGCAATTTCGGCCCGGGTGGGCGGTGCGCCGGTGGTGGCGATGGCACGCTCGATCAAGGTCAGAATCTGCTGCTGGCGGGCGGTGAGTTTGGGGCTCTCGGACATGGCGACTCCTTTAGAAGGGCTACACAAAACCTACGCTGTCGTTTTTGACAGTAACTGTATTTTTAACCAGTTTGCAGGTTTTGGCAAGCGCGCCGTTGAAATATTCAGCCCTCCAGCGCCGCAAGAACCCGCGCCGTGATGGCGGCGACGTCTCCGGTTCCGTCCACCGCCCGGTACTTGGGCGCTTTGGCAGGCTCTGCGCGGGCCCATTCGGAGTAGTAGGCCACCAGGGGCCGCGTTTGTGCGCTGTAGACATCCAACCGTTTATTGACAGTTTCCTCGCGGTCGTCTTCACGCTGAATCAGCGCGTCGCCTGTGATGTCATCCAGGCCCTCCTGCTTGGGCGGGTTGAAGTGCACATGGTAGGTACGCCCGGAGGCCGGGTGTGAGCGCCGCCCGCTCATGCGTTCAACGATGGCGGCAAAGGGCACGTCAATCTCAATCACGTAATCCAGCGCCACACCGGCAGCCTTCATGGCGTCGGCCTGGGGGATGGTGCGGGGAAAGCCGTCAAACAGGAAGCCGTTGCCGCAATCTGGCTGGGTCAGTCGTTCTTTGACCAGGTCGATGATGAGTGCATCGCTGACCAGACCACCGGCGTCCATCACCGATTTGGCTTGCACACCCAGCGGCGAGCCCGCTTTCACGGCTGCGCGCAGCATGTCCCCGGTTGAAATTTGCGGGATCTTGTATTTCTGGCAGATGAAGGTGGCCTGGGTGCCCTTACCCGCCCCGGGTGCGCCTAGCAAAATCAGTCTCATAGTGACCCTCAGAACATGGAGGCTTTACGGCAGCCTTGTCTCGCAGGCTCTACGTCAAGCATTGTTTTTATGGAAGCCAGGCACAAGGCGCTGCCGTTTGGAGAATAGCACGCAGCGCCTTCCCGGAACTGGCCCTATCACGGCCACCGCAGCCTTCGCAGCGCGCGGCGGATACAGGGGTTTGTACTGAGTTTTGGCCCGCGCCCGCGCGTGGCATGCGGCGGGGTTCAGCCGGCCGATGACGCGAAAAATGCCCGCACCCGCGCCAAGTCTTCGGGGGTGTCGACACCTCCTTGCGGAGCCGTGTCGCTGATGTGCACGGCAATCCGGTAACCATGCCACAGCGCGCGCAACTGCTCCAGCGCTTCGGCCTGCTCGTGGGGCGCCGCGTGTAATAGCGGAAAGCGCCGCAAAAACGCCGCACGGTAGGAATAAATGCCTATATGCCGCAGCGCGGATAGCGCAGCTGGTGCGGGCAGATCCGTGCCGTCACGCCAGCAGGGAATGGGCGCGCGGCTGAAATACATGGCATGCCCCGATGCATCGACCACGACCTTGACGACATGGGGGTTGTGGAAGTCCCGTGCGTCATGCAGCGCGTGTGCAGCGGTGCCCATGGCGGTGTGCGGGTGCTGCTCCAACAAGCGGGCCACGGCACCCACCAGGGACGGATCGATCAGCGGTTCGTCGCCCTGCACGTTCACCACGATCTCCGCGTCGTCCAGCTCCAGTAGGTCGCAGGCCTGCGCCAGACGGTCGCTGCCGGATGCATGGTCAGTGCGCGTCAGCACGGCTTCCACGCCATGGGTCCGGCAGGCCAGGAGGATGTCGGCATGGTCGGCCGCGACCACGACGCGTGCGCCCGCCGGAAGTCCGCTTTGCACCCGCTGCGCCACGCGGACCACCATGGGCAGCCCGGCAATGTCGGCCAGTGGTTTATCGGGTAGGCGGGTGGAAGCGAGCCGCGCCGGAATCAGCACGGTAAAGCGAGCGGGTACCGCGTTGCTCAAAGTCCCAATTCCTCATCGGTCATGGCACGCGCCTCGCGCTCCAGCAATACGGGTATCCCGTCGCGAACCGGGTAGGCCAGGCGGGCGCTGCGCGAGAGCAATTCCTGCGCATCGCGGTCGTATTCCAGGGACCCTTTGGTTACGGGGCAGACCAAGAGTTCAAGCAGTTTGGTGTCCATAAGGCCTTGATCATAGGAGGGTGTTGATTGTTTTCAGTGGGCGCCTAGGCCGCATAGCGCAGCTTATCCCGCTGCGCCAACAGCGCGTCCAGGGCGTGGAAGAAGGCTGCTTCGCTGCGTTGCTCCAGAACAGCCGCCAGGGCTTGGGGGCGCTGGAGCCACAGTTTGGATGCATCTTTCTGGGTGCATACCAGCACCGCATCAGGGGGAAAAGAAGCAGCATGCTGCGCAAAACGGGCGTAGTCATCGTGGTCGGGCAGTGCAAGGGTGTGCGCAAGAGTGAGACCGTGCAGACGTAGCATGGCGAAAAATGCGTCTGGTTTGGCAATCGCTGCGACAGCGACGATGGGCTGCTTACACGCAGCCAGCGCTGCCAAGGACTGCGTGGTGCCGGCAGCGTCCGTAAGCTGCGGGGACAGGGTGCGGTGGGCGCTGTATCGGCCCGGCCAGGCTGCGCCCGCTGAGTGCAGGACCAGGGTTCGGGCCTCTTCTTGGCCGGCACGGCGCACCAGGGCGCGCGGCCAGCGCTGGCGCAGAGGCCCGGCGGGCAGCAGCCGGCCGTTGCCGAAGCCCTCGGCGTCGATCACGCACACCTCGAGGTCACGGTATAGGCCGTAGTGTTGCAAACCGTCGTCGCAGACGATGACCTGTGTTTGCGGGTGCTGTGCAAGCAGGGCCTGCGCTGCTTGCGCCCGGTTGGCGTGCACGAAGACCGGGACGTCTAAGCTGCGCTTGATCAAGACAGGCTCGTCACCGCTGCGCTCCGCAGTGTCAGCGGCTTGCACTTCCACGCAATCGGCACTGCGCCGCCCATAGCCGCGTGAAACCACGCCGACCGGCACGCCGCGCTGATGCAGGTGCGAAGCAATTTCGACGACGGTCGGCGTTTTACCGCCACCGCCCACCGTGACATTGCCCACGACGATGACCGTTGCCCGGACCCTCGCCACTGGCAGGAGTCCGGCCCGGTAGAGCTGCCGGTGGGTGGCGGACAGCGCGCCGTACAGCATTGACAGCGGCCACAGCATGGTGCTGAGCATGCCCGGCGTTTGCCAGGACTGTCGCAACCGGGAGCCAGCGCCCGGTGGGGTGTTGCGGGCCGTCGGCATCACTTGCCGCCGCTGCGCTTGTCGCTTGCCTTGTCTTTGGCGGCGGCGCTGGACTGAGCGGCGAATGTCACCCGGCTCATGCCGCTGCGCCGCGCAGCTTCCATGGCCGAGACCACAAGTTGGTGGCGCACGTTCTGGTCAGCAGCGATCACCAGCACGGTCTGCGGACCGGCCTTGGCCGCTTGCAGGGCCGCCTGAATACCAGCAACTGATGCGGGGCTCAGCGCTTGTTGGTTCAGGCTGTAACGCCCGTCAGCCTGAATGCCCAACGTCAAGGTGTCGGCTGCAGCACTTTGTTTTTCGGTATCGGCGCTGGGCAGTGTGATCTGGATCTGGGTGAGCTGGTTGAATGTGGTGGAGAGCATCAAAAAAATCAGCACTACCAGCAGCACATCAATGAAGGGGATCAGATTGATCTCCGGTTCGTCGTGGCGGCGTTTGCGGAAGTTCATGGTGCGGTCTATCGGCTCAGCGGCGCAGCGTCTTGAGTTGGGCTATCAACTGCGTTCCCTGAATTTCCCAGGACAGCACATAGGCGTCGACGCGGTTACGGAAATAGCGCCAGAAAATCAAGGTGGGAATGGCCACCGCCAAACCGAATGCGGTGTTGTACAGCGCCATCGAAATACCCTGCGCCAGCTGGGTTGGGTTGGCTACCGTGCCGACACCGGATTGCGCGCCAAAAATCTCAATCATGCCCATCACCGTGCCGAGTAAGCCTAAAAGCGGTGCCACCGACGCAATGGTCCCCAGGGCGGAGAGGTATTGGTCCAGCCGCATGGCGGCTTGTTGACCGGCGCTTTGCATGGCCTCTTTGAGTTCGTCGTCGGTGCAGCGGGGATATGCCTTCAAGTGGCGCAAAGGACTGGACAAGACCATGCCCAGCAAAGACCCGGCTTCCCAGGCCGCGATTTCTTCGCCGGTAATCGATTTGGCGCGGGCACGGGCCAGGATGCTGGCGAACAGTTCCGGCGGTGCAATGTGTGCAGCGCGCAGACTCACGAAACGCTCGATGACGATGGACAGGGCCAGTACCGAGCACAACAGAAGCGGCCAGATCGGCCAGCCGGCGGCTTGTATGATGGATAGCAAAGTAGTGCTTTCGGCGGGTTGCGCAACTGCAATTATGGCGTGTGCGCACCCGCAGCAAAAAGCCGTTTGGCCTGCTTCGGCACCGCGGCGGGTGTTTCCCTGGTCTGCTTTGCAGGTCCATCCACAGAAAGCAAGTTGATTGAACTCTGAAGATGACATGGTTGTAGGCCTGTCGCCCGTGCGGCTCTGGCAGGTAGGCGCTTTGTGCAAGGCCATAGGGACTAGCCTGGAGGCGCAGTTCAACCCGGTGCGGGTCGGCGGCGAGATCAGTGGATTCGTCCGTGCCGCCAGCGGACATTGTTATTTCAATCTCAAGGATGCCACGGGCCAAATCCGCTGCGCGGCTTTTAAGCGGGTGGCGGTCGGCATCGACTTCAGCCCCTGTGATGGAGACCAGGTCGAACTGCACGGCCGCTTGGGCGTCTACGAGCAGCGTGGCGAGTTGCAACTGGTGGTTGAGGGAATGCGCCGGGCCGGGCAGGGGGCGCTTTTTGAGCGTTTTTTGCAGCTCAAGGCGCGCCTGGAGGCGCAGGGCCTGTTTGATGCGCAGCGCAAGCGCGCACTGCCTCGCGTGGTGCGCGGTATTGGCGTTGTGACTTCCCTGGGTGCTGCTGCTCTGCACGATGTGCTGTCCGCTTTACAGCGGCGGGTGCCGCATATTCCCGTGACCGTGGTTCCTGCAGCCGTGCAGGGTGATTCTGCCCCGCAGGCTCTGTGCGCCGCACTGCAAAAGATGTACCGCCTGCGTGACGACTCTCACGGGGTGGTCGATGTGATTTTGCTGGTACGGGGCGGCGGTTCGTTGGAGGACTTGTGGGCCTTTAATGATGAGACGCTGGCGCAGGTTATTGCCCAAAGTCCGGTGCCGCTGATCAGCGGTGTCGGTCATGAAACCGACTTCACCATTGCTGATTTTGTTGCTGATCTGCGCGCACCTACGCCGACGGCTGCAGCCGAGATGGCGGCGCCAGAGACCGCCGTGTGGCGCGGTGCAGTGGATGGGTTGGCGCAGCGCTTATGCACCGAGAGCACCCGGGCGCTCGACCGCCAGTCCCAGCATTTGGACATCTTGCAGGCGCGCATTGCCCGGCCGTCGGCAGGTGTCAGCGCCATGCGCCAGCGCTTACGCGACTGCGAGCACCGTGCGGCCTTCTGTGCCAAGGAAGGTCTGTCACAGCGCGCCGCTGCCTTGGCGCGCATCGCAGCGGCCCTGCAGCGCGATGTGGCCCAGATGGCCACAGGCCACGCCACCCGTTTAGATGCCGCTGCCTTGCGCCTGGGCTTGCTCGATCCTTCGCTGGTTTTGGCGCGCGGTTACGCGTGGCTTACCGACGTACATGGCCACAGCGTGGCCCGCGCGAAAGGGGTTCAGCCGGGGCAGTTACTGCATGCGCAACTGCATGATGGAAGGCTGGCGGTGCAGACGATCAGCGCGCGCACCAAATAATTTCTACAATCCCCCGTCTTTCAAACCGCTTCCCACCACTCAGAGGATTTCATGGAACACACCCTTCCCGCACTGCCCTACGCCATCGACGCCCTGGCCCCCGTGTACTCGCAAGAGACGCTGGAGTTCCACCATGGCAAACACCACAACGCTTACGTGGTCAACCTCAACAACCTCCAAAAGGGCACCGAATTTGAAGCGATGTCGCTGGAAGAAATCATCCGCAAGTCCAGCGGTGGCGTTTACAACAACGCGGCCCAGATCTGGAACCACACTTTTTTCTGGCATTGCATGAAGCCGCATGGAGGCGGCGCACCTGTTGGCGCGCTGGCCGCGGCGATTGATGTCAAATGGGGCAGCTTTGCCGCCTTCAAAGAGGCTTTTGTGAAGTCCGCCGTTGGCAATTTCGGTTCCGGCTGGACCTGGCTGGTGAAAAAGCCCGACGGTTCAGTGGATATCGTCAACACGGGTGCTGCGGGTACGCCGCTGACGGGTGCCGACAAGGCCTTGCTCACGGTGGACGTGTGGGAGCATGCTTATTACATCGACTATCGCAATATGCGCCCCAAGTTCGTCGAGGCTTTTCTGGAGAAGCTCGTTAACTGGGAATTTGCCCAGGCTAATTACGCCTGAACGCGCGACACGCTCGAGTCCAGCCGACCTGCGGGTCGGCTTTTTTTATGGTTTTGCCGAATCAAACGGCTGGCCCTGCAGCTTAATGCCGGGCTTGATGCCTTTCTTGGAAAACCAGCCCGCGTTCATTTCCAGCACGTAGCGCACGGGTTTTTCTGAACAGTGGGCATTCAGTGTCTGGGCTTTCATCTCATCGAGGTTGACCAGAGTTCCGTCGTCGGCCACAAACGCCACGGACAGCGGGATCAGGGTATTTTTCATCCAGAAGCACTGCTGCGTGGCCTGTTCGAAAACGAAAAGCATGCCCTCTTGCTGTGGCATCTCGGTGCGGAACATGAGCCCGGTGGCATGCTGTTCCTTGGTGGTCGCGACCTGGGCATCAATCCGGTACATGCCGACGCTCAGCGCGGTGCGGGGCAACGCAGTTTGGGGGTTTTGGGCTTGCGCCATGCCGCAAACCGCCAGCGACAATCCAGCTAAAAAGAGGCGCACAAGCCGGGGCAGGGAATAGTTTTGGGTGGAATAGGCCATAGCTGCAGCGGTGTTTGGCTTGACAGTATGGCGTAATTTTCAGGACTAAAATTCCCCGGAGCGTCGGGGCAGATGCTCCCATCACGGGAGCCGTCTGCCCTCCCGACGACGTGGATCGCCAACGCAATAACCAGCCCATCATGTACCAACACATCAAAATCCCCGCACACGGTCACAAAATCACGGTCAACGCCGACATGTCGCTGAACGTGCCGGACCAGCCCATCATTCCCTACATCGAGGGTGACGGCACCGGTTTAGATATCACCCCCGTGATGATCAAGGTGGTGGATGCTGCGGTGGCCAAGTCCTACGGCGGCACGCGCAAGATTGCCTGGATGGAGGTTTTTGCGGGTGAAAAGTCCACCCACGTGTACGGCCCCGACGTCTGGCTGCCCGAAGAAACGTTGCATGCCATCCGCGATTACGTGGTGTCCATTAAAGGACCGCTGACGACGCCGGTGGGCGGCGGCATCCGTTCGCTGAACGTGGCACTGCGCCAGGAACTGGACTTGTACGTGTGCCTGCGTCCGGTTCAGTATTTCACCGGCGTGCCCAGCCCGGTCAAAGAGCCACACAAAACGGATATGGTGATCTTCCGGGAAAACTCCGAGGACATCTATGCCGGCATCGAGTTCGAGGCCGAGTCACCGAAAGCCCAGAAACTGATCAAGTTCTTGCGCGAGGAAATGGGTGTCACCAAAATTCGGTTCCCCAACACCTCTGGGATCGGCGTCAAGCCGGTTTCTCGCGAGGGCACGGAACGTCTGGTGCGCAAGGCTTTGCAGTACACCATCGACAACGACAAGCCCAGCCTGACTATCGTCCACAAAGGCAACATCATGAAATTCACCGAAGGTGGATTCCGGGATTGGGCTTACGCCTTGGCGCAGCGCGAATTTGGCGCCAAACTGATCGACGGCGGGCCCTGGTGCGCGTTCAAAAACCCGAAGACCGGGCGCGACATTACGGTAAAGGACAGCATCGCGGACGCATTTTTGCAACAAATTCTGCTGCGCCCTGCTGAGTACAGCGTCATCGCGACCTTGAACTTGAATGGCGACTATGTGTCTGATGCGCTGGCGGCCCAGGTCGGCGGTATTGGGATCGCGCCGGGGGCGAATCTGAGCGACACCGTGGCCATGTTTGAGGCCACCCATGGCACCGCACCCAAATACGCCGGTAAAGACTACGTGAACCCGGGCTCCGAAATTCTGTCTGCCGAGATGATGCTGCGCCACATGGGCTGGGTCGAGGCGGCAGATTTGATCATTGCTTCGATGAAAAAGGCGATTCTGAGCAAAAAGGTCACCTATGACTTTGCCCGCTTGATGGAGGGTGCTACCCAAGTCAGCTGCTCCGGATTCGGTCAGGTCATGATCGACCAGATGTAGGTCTGGTGCCTGGGGGGTGCAGCATGCCGCACCTGCTTGCCGAACAGCCGCCTCTGAGGGCGGCTTTTTTGTCGGACGTTCCACTTGAAAGTGTCTGGTCTTGCCCCACCTCCCATGCCTGGCGAAATTGTGGACCTTTGCGGGCTACGGTAGGCGGCTTTGGTGCAGAACTTCGAACGCTAGAATGAATTGATGGCAAGCAATCCCCCGACCCCACCCGCTAAACCCGCCCATTGGCCCGCAACGGATGATGGTGGAGCGGTTCTGCTGGAGCGCCGGACCCAGCGTGTCAAGCCGCCCCAGTTGTACCAAGTGGTGATGCTCAATGACGACTACACACCGATGGAGTTTGTGGTCTATGTGATCCAACAGTTTTTCAACCGGGATATGGAGACCGCTACCCACATCATGTTGAAAATCCATTTAGATGGACGCGGTGTGTGCGGCGTCTATACCAAGGACGTTGCTGCCACCAAGGTCGATCAGGTGATGGATGCGGCCGGTAAGGCGGGCCACCCCTTACAGTGTGTGAGTGAGCCCGTAGAGTCGTAGGGAAATAGTGCCGACAGCTGCCTGCTGGTGGCTTGTTGCGGGTAAGCTGTCGGAAACGGATGATCTTAAAAAGGAAGCGAAATGATCGCCCAAGAGTTAGAAGTCAGTCTGCACATGGCCTTTGTGGAGGCGCGTCAACAACGGCATGAGTTCATCACCGTGGAGCATTTGCTGCTGGCTTTGCTGGATAACCCCAGCGCCGCAGAGGTGTTGCGCGCCTGCGCAGCGCAGATCGATGACTTGCGCAAGTCGCTCACCCATTTCATCAAAGACAACACGCCCCAGGTAGCGGGCGCTGACGATGTGGATACCCAGCCCACGCTGGGCTTTCAGCGGGTGATTCAGCGCGCCATCATGCACGTGCAGTCTACGGGTAGTGGGAAAAAAGAAGTGATGGGCTCCAATGTGCTCGTGGCAATTTTTGGGGAAAAAGATTCTCACGCGGTGTACTACCTTCACCAGCAGGGCGTGACGCGTCTGGATGTGGTGAATTTCATCGCCCACGGCATCAAAAAGAATGACCCGCCCGAGCCGACCAAATCCAATGAATCCGCATCCGAAGGCGAAGAAGCTGCGACCGAGAAGAATGAAAAATCATCCCCTCTGGAACAGTACACCCAGAATCTGAACCAGATGGCCAAGGACGGCAAGATTGATCCCCTGATTGGCCGTGAGTACGAGGTGGAGCGCGTCATACAGATTCTGTGCCGGCGCCGTAAAAACAACCCCTTGCTGGTGGGTGAGGCCGGGGTCGGAAAAACTGCAATCGCCGAGGGCCTGGCTTGGCGCATTTCGCAAAATGAGGTGCCTGAGGTCCTCAAAGATTCGGTCGTGTATTCGTTGGACATGGGGGCCTTGTTGGCCGGAACCAAATACCGTGGCGACTTTGAGCAACGCCTCAAAGGCGTCCTGAAGGCGCTCAAAGACCGGCCCAAGGCGGTTTTGTTTATTGATGAAATCCACACCCTGATCGGCGCCGGCGCTGCGTCCGGCGGCACTCTGGATGCGTCCAACCTGTTGAAGCCCAGCCTGAGCTCCGGCCAACTGAAGTGCATTGGCGCCACCACGTTCACCGAATACCGTGGAATTTTCGAGAAAGACGCCGCCCTGTCACGGCGTTTCCAGAAAATTGATGTGACCGAGCCCACCGTGGAGCAGACGGTAGAGATTCTGAAGGGTTTGAAATCGCGCTTTGAGGCGCACCACAGTGTCAAATACGCCTTGGCGGCACTGCAAGCGGCGGCAGAGCTCAGCGCGAAATACATCAACGACCGGCATTTGCCCGACAAGGCGATCGATGTCATCGACGAGGCGGGCGCAGCCCAGCAAATTCTTCCTGCGAGCAAGCGTAAAAAAACCATCACCAAGACCGAGGTGGAGGAAATCGTGGCAAAGATTGCCCGCATTCCCCCCGCCAATGTGTCCAACGACGACCGTGGAAAGCTCAAAACGCTGGACCGAGATCTCAAAAGTGTGGTCTTTGGGCAGGACAAAGCGCTCGACATCCTGGCCTCTGCAGTCAAAATGGCCCGCTCCGGTCTGGGCAAGGGTGACAAACCGATAGGCGCGTTTTTGTTTAGCGGTCCTACCGGTGTGGGTAAGACCGAGGCGGCAAAACAACTCGCCTACATCATGGGGATCGACTTGATCCGCTTTGATATGAGCGAATACATGGAGCGGCACGCGGTCAGTCGGCTGATTGGCGCCCCCCCCGGCTACGTGGGTTTTGACCAGGGCGGTTTGCTGACCGAGGCGATCACCAAAAAGCCACACTGCGTCTTGCTACTCGATGAGATTGAGAAAGCCCACCCGGACGTCTTCAACGTGCTGCTACAGGTCATGGACCACGGGACGCTGACGGACAACAACGGGCGCAAGGCCGATTTCCGCAACGTGATCATCATCATGACCACCAACGCGGGTGCTGAAACCATGAACAAGGCGACGATTGGCTTTACCAATCCCCGTGAAGCCGGCGATGAAATGGCTGATATCAAGCGCCTGTTTACCCCCGAATTCCGCAACCGGCTGGATGCGATTGTGGGCTTCAAGGCTTTGGACGAGAACGTTATCTTGCGTGTGGTGGACAAATTCCTCTTGCAACTGGAAACCCAGCTCGCGGAGAAAAAGGTGGAAGTCACGTTCACCGACAAGCTGCGTAAGCATCTGGGCAAAAAAGGTTTCGATCCGCTGATGGGTGCACGTCCGATGCAGCGTTTGATCCAGGACACCATACGCCGGGCGCTCGCAGACGAGCTCTTGTTTGGCCGTTTGGTTGATGGTGGGCGTTTGACCGTGGAGATTGACGACAGCGACGCGGACAAACCCGAAGTGCTGCTCGACATCCAGCCATTGCCAAAAAAGGAGGGCAAGTCCAAGCCAGAGGAAGTTGTTGCCAGCTGAGGCTGCTTCTCACCGAGGGCGTGGTGTAAACTCGGCTGGCTTTGGCGGTCACTTTTGGCCGCCAAAGCAAATCCCGAATCCGTTCTATCAAGGTGCCGCAGCCCGTTTCTTACGGATTTTGCGGTTTTCGAGCGGGTTTAAGACCTAACCTTTGGAGCTCTATATGTCAGTCACTATGCGCGAAATGTTGGAAGCCGGAGTCCATTTTGGACACCAAACCCGCTTCTGGAACCCCAAGATGGCGCCGTTCATCTTCGGGCATCGCAACAAAATCCACATCATTAACCTGGAAAAATCGCTTCCGATGTTCCAGGAAGCGAGCAAGTTTGTGCGCCAGTTGTCGGCCAGACGCGGCACGATTCTGATGGTGGGTACCAAACGCCAGGCCCGCGACATTGTGGCCCAAGAGGCCCAGCGCGCCGGGGTGCCTTTTGTCGATCAGCGGTGGTTGGGTGGCATGTTGACTAACTTTAAGACGGTGAAAACTTCTATCAAACGTCTGAAGGACATGAAAATCCAACAGGAAGCCGGCCTGGACACCATGAGCAAAAAAGAACAACTGATGTTTGCTCGCGAATTGCACAAGCTTGAAAAAGATATTGGCGGCATTCAGAATATGGCCGCTTTGCCGGACGCGATTTTTGTGATCGACGTCGGCTACCACAAGATTGCGATTGCCGAGGCGCGCAAACTAGGTATTCCTTTGATTGGTGTGGTGGATTCCAACCATTCGCCGGAGGGCATTGACTACGTCATTCCGGGCAATGACGATTCCTCCAAGGCCGTCATTTTGTACGCGCGTGGAATTGCCGACGCGGTACTTGAGGGTCGCGCCAACGCGGTCGATGATGTCCTTACTGCGGTGGTTTCCGAGTCGCAGGACGAATTCGTCGAGGTCAGCGAGGCCGCTTAAGGCCGCTGTCGCTGACCAAGGGGGCTTGCGGGCCCCTTTTTTTTAGGTTTTTGTTACACAGTTTGATGACGGAGAGATTGACATGACAACGATTAGCGCTTCCATGGTTGCCGAGTTGCGCGGCAAGACCGATGCCCCGATGATGGAATGCAAAAAGGCGCTCACCGAAGCCGAAGGCGACATGGTGCGCGCAGAAGAAATATTACGGGTCAAGCTTGGCAGCAAAGCGGGCAAAGCGGCAGCCCGGGTGACCGCAGAAGGCGTGATCGTCCTGGGTTCCAGTGCTGACGCAAGTGCCATGCTGGAAGTGAACTGTGAGACCGATTTTGTCACCAAGAATGACAGCTTTCTGGCTCTGGCGAATGCGGCGGCCTCTTTGGTGGCGCAGCACAATCCGGTCGATGTGGTGGCGCTGTCTGCACTAGCTTATGCGCAGGACGGATTCGGTCCGACGCTGGAAGATGTGCGTAAAGGCCTGATCGGGAAAATCGGGGAAAACATGACCTTCCGCCGCTTTGTGCGCCAGGGTGCCGGAACGCAGGTCGCTTCCTATTTGCATGGCACCCGGATCGGTGTGCTGGTGGCCTTTGACGGTGATCGCACAGCCGCCAAGGACGTGGCCATGCACGTGGCCGCGATGAAACCTGTGTCGCTTTCGTCGGATCAAGTTCCGGCCGAACTGGTTGAGCGCGAACGCTCCGTTGCCGCAGCCAAGGCGGCGGAAGACGCTGCCGTGGCCACAGCGGCTGGGAAGCCCGTTCAATCGGACGAGATTGTGAAAAAGCGGATTGACGGCGGCGTGCAGAAATTCCTCAAGGAAGTCTCGCTATTCAATCAAGCCTTTGTGAAGAACGATAAGCAAACCGTGGAACAGATGCTGAAGGCTGCGGGCACCGTGGTGAAGAGCTTCAGCCTCTACGTGGTGGGTGAAGGTATTGAAAAGCGCGTGGACGATTTCGCAGCCGAAGTGGCAGCCCAGGTCGCCGCTGCCAAACAGTCGGCCTGAACATCGCTTCAGCGGTAAAGCCACTCATGGAGAAAGCCATGCCCCCCGCCCGACCGGCCTATAGCCGTCTGTTGCTCAAGCTTTCCGGCGAGGCCCTGATGGGTGATGACGCGTTTGGCATCAACCGTGACACGATTGTGCGCATTGTGGGCGAGGTCGCTGAAGTGACCCGCATGGGTGTGCAAGTGGCGGTTGTCATCGGCGGAGGCAATATTTTCAGGGGCGTTGCTGGCGGTTCTGTCGGGATGGACCGGGCTACCGCCGACTACATGGGCATGCTGGCTACCGTCATGAATTCGCTTGCGCTGGGCGACACGATGAATAAAGCGGGACTGACGGCGCGTGTCATGTCCGCTATCGGGATTGAGCAGGTGGTCGAACCCTATGTGCGGCCCAAGGCCCTGCAGTATCTGGAAGAAGGCAAAGTGGTGATTTTTGCCGCAGGAACCGGCAACCCGTTTTTCACGACTGACACCGCAGCCGCCTTGCGTGGCGCGGAAATTGGTGCGGAGATTGTGCTCAAGGCCACCAAAGTGGATGGTGTCTACAGCGCCGATCCCAAAAAGGATCCCCATGCAACGCGCTACAGCCACCTGACATTTGACGAGGCCATGCGCAACAACCTGGGGATCATGGATGCTGCTGCCTTCGCTTTGTGCCGTGATCAGAACCTGCCCATCAAGGTGTTTTCGATCTTCAAGGTCGGAGCCCTCAAGCGCGTGGTAATGGGCGAGGACGAAGGCACCCTGGTTCATCTGTGATCTGTAGGAGAGTGGGAACATGAGTTTGCAAGCCATCAAAGAACAGGTGGATGCCAAGATGGAATCCTCCATCGCATCCTTGAAAAGTACCTTGACCAAAGTGCGGACCGGGCGCGCCAATCCGGCATTGCTCGATACCGTGCATGTCGATTACTACGGCTCCATGCTGCCTTTGAGCCAGGTTGCCAACCTGAGCTTGATCGATGCCCGCACCATCGGCATCCAGCCCTGGGAAAAAACCATGACCGCCAAGATTGAAAAGGCCATTCGTGAGAGCGATTTGGGTTTGAATCCAGCCAGCATGGGCGAATTGATCCGCGTGCCCATGCCCATGATGACCGAGGAACGTCGCCGCGAGCTGACCAAAGTCGTGCGCAACGAAGGTGAGGCCGCCAAGATTGCTATCCGCAATGTGCGCCGCGATGCCAATGATGCTGTGAAAAAACTGGTGAAAGACAAACTGGCGTCCGAAGACGATCAAAAGCGCTCGGAGGCGGAAGTGCAAAAGCTCACAGACCGCCATATTGCGGACGTGGACCGGCTGGTGGCATCCAAAGAACACGACATCATGGCGGTGTAGTCCTCGCCCTTCACTGCCACCAGTAACTGTCCACTGTGAACCACGTAACGCCAAAATGCCATCGGTGAAAAAGCTTCCGGCCCATGTTGCTATCGTCATGGATGGTAACGGCCGGTGGGCGCAAAAGCGTCATCTGCCGCGCCTGGCCGGACATAAACGCGGGGTGGATGCCCTGAAAACCATCATCCAGGCCTGTGTGGTTCGCGGCATTCCTATCCTGACGGTGTTCGCCTTTTCTTCCGAAAACTGGAGCCGCCCCAAATCCGAAGTATCCGGCCTGATCGAACTGATGTACGCCGCATTGCGCAGCGAGTTGGCCAGCCTGGGTCAGCGTGGAGTTCGCTTGCGATTTTTGGGTAGCCGCAAGGAATTGGAGCCTGGTTTATGCACCGTTTTGCGTGATGCCGAGCAAGCGACCCAATCCAATCAAGGCATGCTGCTCAATGTCTGTTTTAACTACGGGGGGCGCTGGGACATTGTCGATGCCGCTGCCCGCTTGGCCGCTACCGGTACGCCAATTACCGAAGCGTCCATGACTGCGGCCCTGTCTCTTGCACCCTGCCCGGATCCAGATTTGCTGATCCGCACGGGTGACGAGCACCGCCTTAGTAATTTTTTGCTTTGGCAGTGCGCCTACTCGGAACTGTGTTTCAGTCCGGTCTTGTGGCCGGACTTTGACGCTGCCGCTTTGGATGAAGCGCTCAAGGACTACGCCAGCCGCGAGCGGCGCTTCGGCAGAACCAGTCCTTTGGCAGCGGCGGCAACTGCGCCTGCGACCGCGGTCGCGTGATCTGGTGGAAGGACCGTCGATGCTGCGCCAACGTGTGATTACTGCGGTGCTATTGCTGGCGGTCTTTCTGCCTGCACTCTTTGCAGCCGATCCGATGTACTTTGTTGTATTCACGTCGGCGCTTATGGTTGCCGCAGCATGGGAGTGGGGGCGTTTGAGCGGGCAATCCCAGCCCGTTGCCCTGGCCGGTGCAGCGTTGATGGGTCTTGCTTGCCTGGGCTTGTGGGTTTTGCAGCCAGACCCTGCGTGGCTGGCATGGATCTGGCCCGGTGCTGCACTGGCCTGGTTCGCGCTGGCTGTCTTTGCGCTGTACAAAGGAGTCCCCTATTGGGCAACGTTGCCGCATGCCATTCGTTGCGGGGGGGGGCTGGTCTTGCTGTTGGTGTCCTGGCTGGCACTGGTGCAGTCCAGGGGCCTGGGAATCAATTTTTTGTTATCGGTGATGTGCCTGGTCTGGGTGGCTGATGTGAGCGCCTACTTCGCGGGCCGGGCTTGGGGAGGTCGTTGGATCGCCCGCAAGCTTGCGCTGACCATCAGCCCGGGTAAAACGTGGGAAGGAGTCTTTGGCGCATTGCTTGGCGTGGGTGTATTGGCGCTGGTCTGGCGTTATGCCGACAGCCAAGACGCCGGCAGCTCGCCAAGCATTTTTTCCCGCCTTGCCGATCAATGGGGAGCGCAAGGAGTGATTGTTTTGGGGCTGCTGGTGGCCGCTGGCGTAGTGGGTGATTTGCTGGAATCTTTATTCAAGCGTGCCGCCGGAGTGAAAGACAGCAGCGGTTTGCTTCCCGGCCACGGTGGGGTGCTGGACCGCGTCGATGCCCTTTTACCCGTCATGCCCTTGGCCCTGTGCCTGGTTGCACGGTGAGGTCATGACCGAGCGCCGACAAAGCGTCACCGTATTGGGCTCAACCGGCTCGGTTGGCGAGAATACCCTGGACGTGCTGGCGCGCCATCCCCAGCGGTTTTCGGTGTTTGCCCTGTCCGGACATTCGCGTATCGACCTGTTGTTCGCGCAGTGCATGGTGCACCAGCCCCGTTTTGTGGTGGCGACCGATGCGCAAGCAGGTCCGCTACTCCAGTCCCGGCTAGCCGCACACAGCAGTGCGACCCGGGTGCTGATTGGGCATGCCGCGCTGGACGAGGTGGCCGCCCATGAAGAGGTTGATATGGTGATGGCGGCCATTGTGGGGGCTGCCGGTTTGTCGTCCTGCATGGCGGCGGCACGCGCGGGCAAGCGCTTGCTATTGGCCAATAAAGAGGCTTTGGTGGTGGGCGGTTCGCTGTTTATGGACACCGTGCGAGCGGGCGGTGCCACCCTATTACCGATTGACAGCGAGCATTCGGCCATCTTTCAGTCGCTTCCCGGGGATCGCAGTTTGTGGCCCTCGGTGGTTGACAAAATCATTCTCACCGCATCGGGCGGCCCGTTTCGCACCCGCGACCCTGCGACCCTGCGGGACGTCACGCCGCAGGAGGCCTGCGCACACCCCAACTGGAGCATGGGCCGGAAAATTTCGGTGGATTCGGCGACGATGATGAACAAGGCGCTTGAGGTGATTGAGGCGAAGTTTCTGTTCGGGATGGATCCATCGCGCATTGAGGTCATCATCCACCCGCAAAGCGTGGTTCATTCCATGGTGCAGTTTGTAGACCGTGCTGTGGTCGCGCAGCTTGGCGTGCCGGACATGCGCGGCCCTATCGCCTACGGCCTGTCCTGGCCTCAGCGCATCGCGTCCGGCACGGCCACGCTGGATTTTTCCGTAATGTCCAGTCTGACCTTTGAAACTTTTGACACCCGCGATCACCGCCTGCGCTTTCCTGGACTGCAGCTTGCGTGGGAGGCAATGGCCGCTGTTTCAGGCACTACGGCTGTGCTGAATGCAGCCAATGAAATTGGCGTGGCTGCATTTTTGGAGGGTCGTATCCGTTTTGACCACATCCACGCGGTGAACCAGACCACCCTGGCGGGGGTCAGCTTTGAGCCTCCGGCATCGCTGCATGACATCTTGGCACTGGATGCCCGGGTAAGGGCCCGCGCGCAGGAGGCTGTCGCGGCCCTGGCTCACTGAGCCTTTTGCAGAGCCGGTCCATTCGGATGCCTCAGTTATCATGCATCTGAGCGACCCGCCCGGGTCAGCGTTGCGTTCCCTCTCTATACCCATGCCACTCGCCATGCTTTACCAATCCTGCCGCCGGATATTCCTAACCTGCGCCATGTGGTCGGTTGCAGCCCTGTGTTTTGCGCTGGAGCCTTTTGTCGTGAAAGACATCCGTGTCGAGGGCTTGCAGCGCGTGGATGCGGGAACTGTTTTTGCTTCCCTTCCCTTCCGGGTCGGTGACAGCTACAGCGACGAGAAAGCAGCTAGTGCCATCCGCGCCCTGTTTGCGCTGGGCTTGTTCAACGACGTGCGGGTTGACGCCAGCGGCGATGTCCTGATTGTTGTGGTGCAAGAGCGCCCGAATGTGGCGGATGTGGATTTTTCGGGCGTGCGGGAATTTGAAAAAGACGTTTTGAAGAAGGCCTTGAAAGACATCGGCATCACCGAAGGTCGCCCTTTTGACAAAGCGCTTGCTGACAAGGCCGAACAGGAACTCAAGCGGCAGTACATCAACCGCAGTATGTATGCAACCGAGGTGGTAACCACAGTGACTCCTTTGGAGAATAACCGCGTGAATCTGAGTTTTTCGGTGACCGAAGGCGGTTCGGCAAAAATTAAATCGATCGATATCGTTGGCGCAAAAGTATTTTCAAAAAGTACGTTGCTGGATCTTTTTGATCTGGATGCCGGAACCTGGTTGAGCTGGTATACCAAGTCCAACCGCTACGTGCGTAGCAAACTCAATGCGGATGTGGAGACCCTGCGCTCTTATTACCTGTCTAAGGGCTACCTGGAGTTCAAGGTGGACTCCACCCAGGTCGCCATCGCGCCCAACAAGCAGGAAATTGTCATCACCATCAACGTCACCGAGGGTGAGCGCTTTGTGGTTTCCAAGGTCAGTATGGAGGGCAACTACCTGGAAAAGCAGGATGAGTTCAAATCCCTGATCAAGATCCGGGCCGGCGAACCCTACAACGCCGACGAAGTCGCCCAAACAACGAAAGCGTTCACGGATTACTTCGCGAATTTCGGTTTTGCTTTCGCCGCGGCCCAGACAAAAACTACGATCGATCGAAAAACCAACCGGGTTGAAATCGCCATTCAAGCTGATCCGGGGCGCAGGGCGTTTGTGCGGCGCATCAACATTGCGGGCAATGAGCGCACACGCGACGAAGTAATCCGCCGCGAGTTCCGCCAGTTCGAGGCTGCGTGGTACGACGGCGAAAAAATCCGCCTCTCGCGCAACCGGGTGGACCGCTTGGGTTATTTCAAGGACGTCGGAATCGAAACCGTGGAAGTTCCGGGCGCACCCGACCAGGTGGATTTGCTGGTGACCGTGGTTGAAAAGCCGACCGGCAACCTGAGCTTGGGTGCGGGCGTCTCTTCGGCTGAGGGGCTGGGCTTGCAGTTCGGCTTTAACCAGGACAATGTGTTTGGTTCAGGCCAGAGTTTGGGTGTCCAGGTGAACACCGGCAAGTACAACCGGACCCTGGTCTTTAACAACACCAACCCGTACTTCACCGAAGACGGTGTGTCACGCGCTGTGGATGTATACCAGCGTAATAGCAAGCCCTATGCTGATGTCGACAGTTACTCCATTGAGAGCACCGGAACGAGCGTGCGCTTCGGCGTTCCATTCACCGAGAGTGACACGGTGTTTGTGGGTCTTGGTTATGAACAAACCACGGTTGTCGAGGGCACCTATTTGCCGACGGCATACAGCGACTTTGCCAGCGATTACGGCTACACCGTTCGCGGATTTCCCTTGACCTTGGGCTGGTCGCGCGACACCCGCGACAGCGCACTCATTCCAAGCACAGGCCGTGTGTTGCGTGCTAACAGCGAATGGAGTGTCGCCGGAGACCTGGGCTACGCCCGCGCCACTTTGCAGTACCAGCAGTTTTATCCGCTGACTAAAAAAACGACGTTTGCATTCAACAGCGAGTTCTCCTCGGGCGTGTCAACCAATGGCCACACCTACCCGGTCATGAAAAATTATTACTCCGGCGGCCTGGGTTCAGTACGTGGCTTCCAGCAGGGTAGCCTGACGACAGCCGCGCAGCGCGAACTGATTGATTCCACTGGCTACAGCGTGGCAACAGGTGGTGCCACCAAGCTGGTTTTGAATGCCGAGGTTCTCACGCCTTTCCCGGGCGGGGGCAATGACCGGACCTTGCGGATGTACGGTTTTTTTGATGCGGGCGGTCTGTATGACCCCAATGCGTCCATCGCGTTGGATGACTTGCGGTCTTCTGTGGGTGTCGGCGTTAGCTGGGTTTCGCCGGTTGGGCCGTTGCGCCTGGCTTGGGCGAAGCCGTTGACGACTTTGTACAACGATAAACTACAGACCCTCCAGTTTCAGATCGGAACCTCATTTTGATGACCTCAGCTATTCAAAAATGTCTTGGGGGTTTTCTTGTGGCCCTGGCTGCCTTGGCAGTGCACGCCCAGGAGTCCCGCGTCGGCTATATCAACTACCAACGGATCACAACCGAATCAGCACCTGCCAAAGCGGCCCAAGGGCGGCTTGAGCAAGAATTTTCCAAGCGGGACAAAGACCTGGTGGCGCTGCGTGAGAGCATCAAAACCTTTAGTGAGCGTTTTGACAAAGATGCCCCCACACTCAGCGAAAGCCAGCGTGTAAGCCGTCAGAAGGAATTCGCAGACATGAATCGCGAGTTTCAGCGCAAACAGCGTGAGCTCCAGGAAGACATCAACGGGCGTCGCAATGAAGAGCTGCTCCAGGTGCTGGACAAAGCGGCCAAGGCCGTCAAGCAAGTGGCAGATGCTGAAAAATACGACCTGGTCATTCAGGAAGTGGCCTACAACAATGGCAAACACGACCTGACGGACAAAGTTCTGAAGATTCTGAACGCCGCAAAATAAGAGGACACTCCCGTGGGCGATCCCGCAGTGTTTTCGCTCCGATTAGGAGCGATCATTCAAGCCATTGGCGGAGAGCTGATTGGTGACCCGGAAACTGTCATCGAGGCGATCGCTCCCTTAGATCGGGCCCAAGCGCGGCAGATTTGTTTTTTGAGCAACCCGCGCTATGCCGCAGCACTGCCGGCGTGCCCGGCGGCTTGCGTGATCGTCGCACCGCCTATGCGGGACGCGGCATTGGCACGGGGTGCCACGATTGTGGTGCCGGACCCCTACCTGTATTACGCCAAGTTAACCCAGTTCTGGCGGCGACAGCATGGTCTGTGGCGCGGCGACGAATCGGTTGGGACTGGCGGTTGGGTGCATCCCAGTGCCGTGGTGCATCCCGAAGCGCAGGTGCACCCCAGTGCCCGCATCGGGCCGTTGTGTGTGGTGGAGCGTGGTGCCCGCGTAGGTGCCAACAGCGAGCTGACCTCCCGTGTCAGCCTGGGCTACGACTGCGTGCTTGGTGAGCGATGTATCGTGCACCCCGGAGTGGTTATTGGTGCCGATGGTTTTGGCTTTGCCAAAGACGGAGAGCGTTGGGAAAAGATTGAGCAACTCGGCGCAGTATGGATAGGCAATGACGTTGAAATCGGTGCCAATACCTGCGTGGACCGGGGCGCGCTCAGTGACACGGTGATCGAAGACGGGGTCAAGCTCGACAACCTGATCCAGATCGGGCATAACGTGCGCATCGGCCGCAACACGGCGATTGCCGGCAGCGTGGCCGTGGCGGGCAGCGCCACGATCGGCGCCAATTGCACGGTGGGCGGTGGATCGCTGGTGAGCGGGCATCTGACGATTGTTGATGGCGTGCACCTGTCGGGTTGCAGCTGCGTGAGCAAGTCCATCACCAAGCCGGGCGTCTACACCGGCGTTTTTCCTCTGGATGAACACGGCGACTGGGAGCGTAACGCCGCCACCCTGCGGCAACTGCATCGCCTGCGCGAACGGATCCGATTATTGGAAAGAGAGCGCCAGGCATGATGGATATCCACAAGATTTTGAAAAAACTCCCGCACCGCTACCCCATCCTGCTGGTGGACCGCGTGATTGCGCTGGACAAGGGTAAAACCATCAAGGCGCTGAAAAACGTCACCATCAACGAGCCCTTTTTCCAGGGTCATTTCCCCTACCGCCCAGTGATGCCCGGTGTGTTGATGCTCGAAGCGCTGGCACAGGCCGCCGCCTTGTTGGCCTTTGATGCGCTCGGTTCGGAGCCGACCGAGGACCTGGTGTACTACTTTGCCGGCATCGATAACGCGCGCTTCAAGCGCCCCGTGGAGCCGGGGGATCAACTGATACTAGACGTTGAGATGGTGCGCATGAAAGCGGGCATCTTCAAGTTCAATGGTATGGCCTCGGTCGACGGTATTTTGGCGGTGCAAGCCGAGTTGACCTGCGCCGTACGCCCGGTTGTGGCTTCCGCCTGAGCGTGCGAGTGAGCCTGATCCACCCGACCGCCCTGGTCGATCCCCTTGCCCAGTTGGACAGCTCGGTCGCGGTGGGGCCGTACACAGTCATCGGACCGCATGTGCGCATCGGCGCCGGTACCACCGTTGGCGCGCACTGCGTGATCGAGGGCCGCACCACCATCGGCCGGGATAACCGGATATTCCAGTTCAATTCCCTGGGCGCGATTCCGCAGGACAAAAAATACGCGGGTGAACCCTGTGAGCTGGTGATCGGTGACCGCAACACGGTGCGCGAGTTCTGCACCTTCAACATCGGCTCGCCGGGCGACCAGGGCGTGACCCGCCTGGGCGACGACAACTGGATCATGGCCTATGTGCATCTGGCACACGATTGCCAGGTCGGCAACCATACTATTTTTGCGAACAATTCCCAGCTTGCCGGCCATGTGCATGTGGGGGACTGGGTGATTCTGGGCGGCTTCACCGTCGTCCACCAGTTTGTCCGTTTGGGCGCGCACAGCATGACCGCCATGTGCGCCTTGCTCTTTGCCGATTTGCCGCCTTTTGTCATGTGCCAGGGTCAGCCGGCAGCGGCCCGGTCCATGAATTACGAGGGCCTGCGCCGCCGCGGCTTTTCTGCAGAGCGCGTCGCCGCCGTGAAAGCGATGCATAAGGCGCTGTACCGGGACGATCTGACGCTGGACCAGTCCCGCGACCGGATTGCAGGCTTGGTGGAAAACACGCCGGATAGCGACACGGATGTGACCATGATGTTGGATTTTCTAGCCAACGTGTCGCCGCAGCGCGGCATCGTCCGTTAAGCCTTGCGGCCATGTCCGCACCCGAACTTGTCCCCCTCGCCGCCGCATCCGGCGCACTTGGCTTGCGGATGGGTATGGTCGCCGGGGAGGCCTCGGGAGACCTGCTTGCCGGGCGATTGATCGACGGTATGCAGGCGCGATGGAATGGTCTGCAGACCTTTGGCATCGGAGGGCCCCAAATGGTGCGCCGTGGCATGCAAGCCTGGTGGCCGCAGGACAAGTTGGCAGTGCACGGATTCAGCTGGGAACTGATCCGCCGTTACCGCGAAATTGTCGGCATCCGCCGCCAGTTGCGGGATCGCCTGCTCGGCGATCCGCCAGATGTTTTTATCGGCGTGGACGCGCCTGATTTCAATCTCGCCCTGGAGGCTGACTTACGTGCCAGCGGAACCAAAACCGTGCACTTTGTCTGCCCTTCGGTGTGGGCCTGGCGTCCGCAGCGCATGGACTTGCTGCGCCGCGCGGCGGACCATGTGCTGTGCATTTTTCCGTTTGAGCCGGAACTTCTGGCGCGGCACGGGATCGACAGCACTTTTGTCGGCCATCCTTTGGCTGGCCTGATCCCTATGGAGCCGGACCGGGCCGCTGCGCGGCACAGCCTGGGGCTGCTCGATGAGTCCGTCGTCGTCGCCATCCTGCCGGGTAGCCGCCGTTCGGAAATCGATTACCTCGCGCCCTTGTTTTTTGCTGCAGCCGTGCGCATGCTGGCTGCACGCCCCGAACTGCATTTCATTGTTCCGGCCGCACCGGGCTTGCGCGCGCGCATCGAGACGGCAGCGCGTAGCAGCGGTCTATCGCGCCAGCTCCATCTTGTTGACGGCCAGTCACATGCAGCCCTTGCCGCCTGCGATACCGTGTTGCTGGCCAGTGGCACGGCGACCCTGGAGGCGGCGCTGTTTAAGCGGCCCATGGTGATTGCCTACCGCATGTCCTGGCTGTCGGCGGCGCTGATCGGGCGTAAGTTGTTGCAGCCCTGGGTGGGTCTGCCCAACATCCTCAACCGGCGCTTTGTCGTGCCGGAATTGCTGCAGGACGCAGCGACTCCAGCCGCCCTGGCTGCTGCCACGCTGGACTGGCTGGATGCGGCGCAGCACGCACCCGAACGCTTGCAAGAACTGCAGGACTGCTTCACCACCATGCACCACCAACTCTTGCGCGACACGTCCGCGCTCGCCACCGATGCAATCGCCCGCGTCGTACAAGCCTAAGGCCCGGCCCGCCCAGGCCGCACTGCCGGTGTTCGACATGCCTGGGCTGGTCGCTGGTGTCGACGAGGCCGGACGCGGGCCCTTGGTCGGGCCAGTGGTGGCGGCTGCGGTCATTCTGGATCCGCGCAAGCCGATTGCTGGCCTGGCGGATTCCAAGACCCTCAGCCCGCTCAAGCGCGAGCGCCTGTTCCATGCCATCCAGGCCAACGCCCTGTGCTGCGCGGTGGCCCAGGCCAGTGTGGCGGAGATTGACCAGCTCAACATCCTGCAGGCCACGCTGCTGGCCATGCAGCGTGCGGTTGCCGGTCTGCGTCTGCACCCTAAGCTGGTGCTGGTGGATGGCAACCGCTTGCCGATCCTGCCCATGCGGGCCGAAGCGATTGTCAAAGGCGACGCAAAAGTGGCCGCGATTTCTGCAGCATCCATTGTTGCCAAGGTACACCGTGACCGGCTTTGCGCAGCACTCGACGCACTGTATCCTGCGTATGGCTTTGCCAAGCATAAAGGCTACGGCACCGCCGAGCATTTGGCCGCCTTGGCCTTGCATGGACCGTGTCCCGAGCACCGACGCAGTTTCCGCCCTGTCGCGCAGGCCCAGCGATGACGCCACCCCGTACCATCACGGCCCGCGACAACCCCTTGCTCAAGGAGCTGCGCAAATTGGGCTCCGACAGTGTGGCTTACCGCAAAACCGGCCGCATCTGGTTAGAAGGTGAGCATCTTTGTAGCGCCGCTCTGGTGCGCGGTGTGCAGCCGCGAATTGCAGTTTTTTCCGATGCAGGCTGGGAGCGTGCATCCGCTGGTATGCGCAACGCAGCGCCCGACACCGTGCGGGTGTCTGATGCCCTGTTTGCCGGAATGAGCGCGCTGGATTCACCAGCCGATATGGGTTTTGTGGTGGATGTCCCGCTGGCGGCGCAGCCTCTGCCGGGCGTCAGCGCGGTTCTGCTGGACCGGGTACAGGATGCCGGTAACGTTGGTTCGATTTTGCGCAGCGCTTCTGCATTCGGTGTGCGCCAGGTTGTGGCCTTGCGTGGGACTGCGGCCCTGTGTTCGCCCAAGGTGCTGCGCGCGGGCATGGGGGCCCATTTCGGCTTGCATCTGGTCGAGGGCCTGGAGCCGCACGATCTGCAGGCATGGAACCTTCCGCTGGTGTGCACCAGCTCCCACCAGGGAGTGGTGCTGCAGCAGGCGCAAGTGCCGGACCCTTGCGCCTGGGTCTTTGGGCATGAAGGGCAGGGCGTGGCTCCGCACTGGGAGGCGCGCGCTGCGCTGACGGTGCGGATCGCGCAGCCTGGCGGTGAGGAGTCGCTCAACGTGGCTGCCGCTGCCGCCATTTGCCTGTATGCAGGCAGCGTTGGTGGTAGGTAAAACACCCCGCCGAATATAATCGTGGGCTTTTCCAAAGCAGCTCCGCCAAGCGCCTGCGAATTCAATTCTTCACCCTTGGTAATCGACCAGATGTGATGTGCAGGGTGCCCCGGGGCCCACCGTAACGCCATCGGAGATTCCCGTGCTTTTGTCCCTTCAGGGTACCGCCCCGCCCGCCATCCTGGCTCTCGCAGACGGCACAGTTTTTACCGGCAATTCCATCGGTGCAGCAGGTCAGACCGTCGGCGAGGTGGTGTTCAACACGTCGATGACCGGCTACCAGGAAATCCTGACCGATCCGAGCTATTGCCAGCAAATTGTCACGCTGACATACCCCCACATCGGCAACTACGGCGTGAACCCCGAAGATGTTGAATCCCGCCGGGTATTCGCTGCAGGCTTGATCGTCAAAGACCTGGCCCTGCACGCATCGAACTTCCGCCAGACCCAGACCCTGAGCGCCTACCTGCAAGCTGCCGGAACGGTGGCGATCGCCAATATCGATACACGCCAACTCACCCGCCATCTGCGCACCCATGGTGCCCAGAACGGATGCATTGTGGCGTTGCAAGCCGGGCAATTGGCAGATGCTGCAAGCCGCCAGGCCGCGATGGAAGCGGCCCGCGCTGCGCCATCCATGGCGGGGCTGGATTTGGCCCGCGTGGTCAGTGCGACCCAGTCCTATGACTGGACACAAACCGAATGGACTTTGGGTGCGGGCTATGGCGCGCAGACCCAGCCCCGTTTTCATGTGGTGGCCTACGACTTCGGCATCAAATCCAACATCCTGCGCATGTTGGCACAGCGCGGTTGCAAGGTCACTGTGGTACCGGCGCAAACCAGCGCGGCCGATGTGCTGGCGCTCCAACCCGACGGTATTTTTCTCAGCAACGGGCCGGGCGATCCGCAGCCCTGCGACTACGCGATTGCGGCGGCCCAAACGCTGATCGCATCCGGTACCCCGACCTTCGGCATTTGTCTGGGCCACCAGATCATGGCGCTGGCCTCGGGTGCCAAGACCTTCAAAATGAAGTTCGGCCACCATGGTGCCAACCACCCGGTGAAAGACCTGGCCAGCGGACGGGTCAGCATCACCAGCCAGAACCACGGTTTTGCAGTCGACGCCGACACGCTGCCGTCCAATCTGCGCGCCACCCATATCAGCCTGTTTGACGGCACGCTGCAAGGCCTGGAGCGCACCGACCAGCCTGCTTTTTGCTTCCAGGGCCACCCCGAGGCCTCGCCCGGCCCACAAGACATCGGCTACCTGTTTGACCGTTTCGTGCGGGAGATGGAGTCGCGCGCATGAGTTGGTACGGCGTGACCGACATTTGGACGTATGTGATTGGAGCCATCGGCATCATCCTGCTGCCCGGCCCGAATTCGCTGTTTGTGCTCTCGGTCGCTACCGCGCGCGGCGTGCGTGCGGGTTACCGGGGCGCGATGGGGGTTTTTGTGGGTGACAGCGTTTTGTTGGCGCTGGTGGGTTTGGGCGCCGCGGGCCTGTTGCGGTCCTACCCGGCGCTGTTCATGGCCGTGAAATATGCGGGTGCGGTGTATTTGTCATGGGTCGGTTTGAACCTGCTGCGCGCAGCAGTCTGGCGCTGGCGAAGCGGTGTCGCTTTGGCTCAAGCGGATGCCGATACCAGCCGTCTTGGCGCTGGCGTTGGCATGGACCAGCCATTTCGACGTGCTCTGGTGATCAGCCTGCTGAACCCGAAAGCGATTTTGTTTTTGCTGTCCTTTTTTGTGCAGTTCATTGACCCCGGCTACGAGGCCCCCATCGTGCCGTTTTTGATTCTCAGCGCCATCATCATGGCTGCCAGCGCCGCGTATTTGTCCGCCCTGATTTTTGCCGGTGTACGCCTGGCGCAGACCTTCCGACGCCGGGTGCGCTTGTCCGCGACTTTATCGGCGGGCGTGGGTGGACTGTTTATGTGGTTCGCCGCCAAATTGGCCAGCGCCAGCCTGCATTGAATTCGAGCAACGAGCACAGCAATATGCCTAAACGCACAGACATACACCGCATCCTGATCATTGGTGCGGGCCCCATCATCATCGGCCAGGCCTGCGAGTTTGATTACTCCGGCGTGCAGGCCTGCAAGGCGCTGCGCGAGGAGGGCTACACCGTCATCCTGATCAACAGCAACCCTGCCACCATCATGACCGACCCGGATACCGCGGACGTGACCTACATTGAGCCCATCACCTGGCAGACGGTGGAGAAAATCATCGCCAAGGAAAGACCCGATGCGATTTTGCCGACCATGGGTGGACAGACTGCGCTGAACTGCGCCCTCGACCTCTGGCACCACGGCGTGCTCGACAAATACCAGGTGGAGCTCATTGGTGCTACGCCCGAAGCCATCGACAAAGCCGAGGACCGTCTGAAGTTCAAGGACGCGATGACCAAGATCGGTTTGGGTTCGGCCCGCTCGGGCATCGCCCACAGCATGGATGAAGCCTGGATCGCCCAAAAACCCCTGGGTTTCCCCACCGTCATCCGCCCCAGTTTCACGCTGGGCGGCACGGGTGGCGGCATCGCCTACAACGCCGAAGAATTCGAGACGATTTGCAAGCGTGGCCTTGAAGCCTCGCCGACCAAGGAGCTGCTGATTGAAGAATCACTACTCGGCTGGAAAGAGTTTGAGATGGAGGTGGTGCGCGACAAGGCCGATAACTGCATCATCGTCTGCTCCATCGAAAACCTGGACCCCATGGGCGTGCACACCGGTGACTCGATCACGGTGGCTCCGGCCCAGACCCTGACCGATAAGGAATACCAAATTCTGCGCAATGCCAGCCTGGCCGTACTGCGCGAAATCGGCGTGGATACGGGTGGCTCCAATGTGCAATTTGCCATCAACCCGGCGGACGGGCGCATGGTGGTAATCGAGATGAATCCGCGTGTCTCGCGCTCCAGCGCGCTGGCATCCAAAGCCACGGGCTTTCCGATTGCCAAAATTGCCGCCAAACTGGCTGTGGGCTTTACGCTGGACGAGTTGCGCAACGACATCACTGGCGGCGCAACCCCCGCCAGCTTCGAGCCCAGCATCGACTACGTGGTCACGAAAATACCGCGTTTCGCGTTTGAAAAATTCCCTGCAGCCGACAGCCGCCTGACCACCCAGATGAAATCGGTGGGTGAAGTGATGGCCATGGGTCGTACCTTCCAGGAGTCCTTCCAAAAAGCCTTGCGCGGCCTGGAAGTTGGCGTGGACGGCATGAACGAAAAAACCCAGGACCGCGAGGTGTTGGAGAAAGAGCTGGGCGAGCCCGGCCCCGAGCGCATCTGGTACGTGGGCGACGGTTTTGCCCAGGGTATGAGCGTGGCAGAGATGCATGCGCTCACCAAAATCGACCCCTGGTTCTTGGTACAGATTGAGCAGATCGTCAAACTCGAACTCGATATCGAGCGCCTGCCCCAGCCCGCCAGCGGCAGCACGCTCGACGCCATGGACGCGGCCACGCTGCGAACCCTCAAGCAAAAAGGCTTTTCTGACCGCCGTTTGGCGCGCCAGTTCAAGACTACCGACCGTGCGGTGCGCGAACGCCGCCGCGCCCTGGGCGTACGTCCGGTTTACAAGCGCGTCGATACCTGCGCTGCCGAATTCAGCACCCAGACGGCGTACCTGTACTCCACGTATGAGGTCGAAGGCGCGGAATGCGAAGCCGCACCCACCGGCAACAAGAAAATCATGGTTCTTGGCGGTGGCCCCAACCGCATCGGCCAGGGCATCGAATTCGACTACTGCTGCGTGCACGCAGCGCTGGCTTTGCGCGAAGACGGTTTTGAGACCATCATGGTCAACTGCAACCCGGAGACCGTATCGACCGACTACGACACCTCGGACCGCCTTTACTTTGAGCCGCTCACGCTGGAAGACGTGCTGGAAATTGTGGACAAGGAAAAGCCGCTGGGCGTGATCGTGCAGTACGGCGGCCAGACGCCTTTGAAGCTCGCGCTCGATTTAGAGGCCAACGGTGTACCCATCATCGGTACCAGCCCGGACATGATCGATGCGGCTGAAGACCGCGAGCGCTTCCAGAAACTGCTGCACGCGCTGGACCTGCGCCAGCCGCCCAACGCCACGGCCCGTACCGAGCCCGAGGCACTCGAGAAAGCCGCTGCCCTGGGCTATCCGCTGGTGGTGCGCCCCAGCTACGTGCTGGGTGGGCGCGCGATGGAAGTGGTGCACGAGCAGCGAGACCTGGAGCGCTACATGCGCGAGGCGGTCAAAGTCAGCCACGACTCCCCTGTATTGCTGGACCGGTTTTTGAACGACGCGATCGAATGCGACGTCGACTGCATCCGCGACCAGACGGGGGCCACCTGGATTGGCGGCGTGATGGAGCACATCGAGCAAGCGGGTGTACACAGCGGCGACTCCGCCTGTTCGCTGCCGCCGTACAGCCTGGTGCCTGCCACGGTTGCCGAGATCAAGCGCCAGACCGCTGCCATGGCGGGTGCGCTGCAGGTAGTGGGTTTGATGAATGTGCAGTTTGCGATCCAGCACATCGATGGCGAGGATGTCATTTACGTGCTCGAAGTCAACCCGCGCGCTTCCCGCACCGTGCCCTTTGTCAGCAAGGCTACCGGCGTCCAACTGGCCAAGGTAGCAGCCCGCTGCATGGTGGGTCAAACGCTGGCGCAGCAGGGTTTGGACACGGAAGTTACCCCGCCGTATTTCAGCGTCAAAGAGGCGGTGTTTCCGTTTGTCAAATTTCCTGGCGTGGACACGATTCTGGGCCCCGAGATGAAGTCCACCGGCGAGGTGATGGGCGTGGGCCAGACTTTTGGCGAAGCCTTCATCAAGTCCCAGCTGGGCGCCGGCGTGCGCCTGCCCCGCGCCGGCGAGGTGGTCTTGTCTGTCAAACAAAGTGACAAGCCGCGCATGGTTGCGGTGGCGCGCAGCCTGCTCGCGCTGGGCTTCAGCCTGGCTGCGACCAAGGGAACGGCTGCCGCCATCCACGCTGCAGGCATGGACTGCAAAGCGGTGAACAAGGTCGCCGAGGGACGCCCGCATATCGTGGACATGATCAAAAATGATGAAGTCGTACTGGTCATCAATACGGTGGAGGAGCGCCGCAATGCGATTGCCGACTCGCGCCAGATCCGCACCTCTGCTTTGCAGGCGCGGGTAACCACCTACACCACCATGGCCGGGGCAGAGGCCGCGGTAGAGGGCATGCACTACCTCGATCGTTTGGGTGTTATTTCCGTGCAGGAGATGCACGCGCAACTGTTGGCATAATCGCGCGCTTGACCCGAAGGACAGTGGAGCGCGTGGCGCTGGCACTGTCCTTTGTGCTTATTGCAGCGTGTTTCAGCGCCGCTCCCTTCCCGAACTTTGTTGGACGTCTCATGGCCACTATTCCGATTACCAAGCGCGGCGCTGAAATTTTGAAAGCCGAACTGCACCAGCTCAAAACGGTGGAGCGCCCCACGGTGATCAGCGCGATTTCCGAGGCCCGCGCGCAAGGTGATTTGAGCGAAAACGCGGAATACGACGCAGCCAAAGACCGCCAGGGTTTTGTGGAAGGCCGAATCCAGGAAATCGAAGGCAAGCTCTCCGCCGCTCAGGTGATTGACCCGGCCGCGCTCGATGCCGGTGGCCGTGTGGTGTTTGGTGCCACGGTGGAGTTAGAGCACGAGACCACCGGCGAGCGGGTGACCTACCAGATCGTCGGTGAGGACGAGGCGGATCTGAAACTCGGCCTGGTCAACATCGGCTCCCCCATCGCCCGCGCGCTGATCGGCAAAGAAGAAGGCGATACCGCTGTGGTCATGGCCCCGGGCGGGGAAAAATCCTACGAAATCGTTGCGGTCCATTACCGCTGAGTGCGGCCCTGTTGTGGCGCGGGTGCTTCCTCTGTGGCTGGCTGCGGCCTGGCTGATGAGCCTGTCCACCATCGGGTTTCTGGTCGTGCCCTTGTTGTTTGTGTATCTGCCGACACCGGCCGTAGCCGGCGCGATGGCCGCGCACCTCTTTACGGCCCAAACCGCGTTGTCGGTGGCGTGCGGAACCGGTTTACTGCTCGCCGCGCGCAGTCCGCGTTGTGAAATTACAACAGCGCTGGCCCCGCGCGTGAGTGCTTGGACGCTGGGCGGCGTGCTGCTCGCCATGCTGGTGGAGTGGGGTGTTGCGCCGCATATCGTGGCGCGGGAAAACCTGGCGTTTTGGCACCGACTTGGGACGGGTATGTATGCGGGCCAATGGTTGGCTGCGCTGGCGGTTTTTGCCATTCTGGTCGGTGGCACTACCCGCCAGCCGGCCTTGGTGGAGTCGGAAAACGGTGCCTAGGTCTGGCTGCGCTTTTTGATGCTGGTTTGGGGCTTGGGCTTGGCGCGCTTGACGTTGCCGCCCGGCGTCAGGCGTTGATTTCCCAGCACCCGCAAGGTTTTCACCTCGGGGCGTTGCCCAGGGCGCTTGCTGAATTTGAGGACTTTGACGTCGCGCGGACCGGCTTTGCGGTCCTCGTCCAAGGCTTTTTCTTTAGCCGCTGCGGGACGCCAGAGCACAATGAGCTTGCCGATGTGCTGAATCGGGGCGGCGTTGAGTTCATCGGCCAGACTGGCCAGCATGCTTTCGCGGGCCGCGCGGTCGTCGGAAAAAATCCGGACTTTGATCAGGCTGTGGGCGCCAAGGGCGGCATCGATTTCTTTTTTGACGTTGACCGTCAGACCGTCGCCGCCGACCATGACCACAGGGTCGAGGTGGTGTGCTTCGGCCCGGTGGGCCTTGCGCTCGGCGGGTGTCAGTTGGATAAGAGGCATCGGGACATTATCCCTGTTTGAAAGTCTATGAAAACCAGAACCCCCAGCAGCAAGGTCAACAAGGCCTGGCTGCATGACCATATCAACGACCCCTACGTCAAACTGGCCCAGCGTGAGAGCTACCGTGCCCGTGCCGCCTACAAACTCAAGGAAATTGACGAGGTCTTTGGACTGGTCCGACCCGGGCAATTTGTGGTGGATCTGGGCTGCGCTCCCGGTGCCTGGAGCCAGTACCTGCGCCGCCGCATGGCCCCCGGGGGAGCCGCTGCGGGCGCGCTGCATGGAACGATTGTGGGTCTGGACGTGCTGCCCATGGAGCCCATCGAAGGCGTGCATTTCATCCAGGGAGACTTTCGCGAGGCGGCGGTGCTGGGCCAGTTACAAGCGGCTTTGGCCGGGCGTCAGGTTGATCTGGTGGTCTCGGACATGGCCCCCAACCTGTCCGGCATTGCGTCTGCCGACGCAGCGCGCATGGAAGAGCTGGTGGAACTGGCGGTCGAATTTGCCCAAAGTCACATGCAAAGTGGCGGGGCGCTGGTGGCCAAAGTCTTTCACGGGGCGGGCTACGACCCGGTGCTGCGGCGCCTGCGACAGGCCTTCGTCCGCGTCAAACCGCATAAGCCCAAAGCCTCGCGCGACCGTTCGTCCGAGACCTTTTTGGTGGGGATAGGCCTGCGCCAGGGTTGAAATGCCTAAAATGACCTCAACTGCCCCCGGACAGCCCGTTTTGCATAGACTTTCCGGTTCGCGCCCTTCTTGGAGTTTCGCTTGAACAATCAGTGGTTTTCTAAAGTTGCCGTTTGGCTGGTGATAGGCCTGGTGCTCTTCACCGTATTTAAACAATTCGACACCCATGGGGTGACGGGAGCCAGCACGCTGGGCTACTCTGACTTTTTGGACGAGGTTCGTAGCAAGCAGATCAAGAGCGCGGTGATCCAGGAAGGCCAGGGCGGCACCGAGATTGCTGCCGTGCGCACCGACGACACCCGCATCCGCACCATCGCCACGTACCTGGACCGCGGCTTGGTGGGCGATCTGATCAACAACGGCGTTAAGTTTGAAGTCAAGGCCCGCGAAGAAGGCTCGTTGCTCATGACCTTGCTGGTGAGCTGGGGCCCCATGCTGCTTTTAATCGGCGTGTGGGTCTACTTCATGCGGCAAATGCAGGGTGGCGGCAAAGGCGGCCCCTTCAGCTTCGGCAAGAGCAAAGCCCGCATGATGGACGAGAACGCCAACCAGGTGACCTTCGCCGATGTCGCCGGTTGCGATGAAGCCAAGGAAGAGGTCAAGGAAGTCGTGGACTTTCTAAAGGATCCAACCAAATTCCAAAAGCTGGGCGGCCGTATTCCGCGCGGTCTGTTGCTGGTTGGACCTCCTGGAACGGGTAAGACGCTGCTGGCCAAGTCGATTGCTGGCGAGGCCAAGGTGCCGTTTTTCAGCATCTCGGGCTCGGACTTCGTGGAGATGTTTGTTGGCGTTGGCGCATCGCGTGTGCGCGACATGTTTGACAACGCCAAGAAGAACGCGCCTTGCATTATTTTCATCGACGAGATCGATGCGGTCGGACGCCAGCGTGGTGCGGGTCTGGGCGGTGGTAACGATGAACGAGAGCAGACCCTGAACCAGATGCTGGTGGAGATGGACGGCTTTGAGACCAACCTCGGCGTGATTGTGGTCGCTGCCACCAACCGCCCCGACATTTTGGATGCGGCGCTGTTGCGCCCCGGTCGTTTCGACCGCCAGGTCTATGTCACGCTACCCGACATCCGTGGCCGCGAGCAGATTCTGGCAGTCCACATGCGCAAAATTCCGGCCTCCCAGGACGTCAATCCCAGCGTGATTGCGCGGGGTACGCCCGGTATGTCTGGCGCTGATCTGGCCAACCTGTGCAACGAGGCGGCCTTGATGGCAGCGCGCCGCAATGCCCGCGTGGTGGAGATGCAGGACTTCGAGAAGGCCAAGGACAAAATCCTCATGGGCCCCGAGCGCAAGAGCATGGTCATGCCCGAAGAAGAGCGCCGCAATACCGCCTACCATGAGTCCGGCCATGCGCTGATTGGCAAGTTGTTGCCCAAGTGCGACCCGGTGCACAAGGTCACCATCATTCCGCGTGGACGCGCGCTCGGTGTCACTATGAGTCTGCCCGCGCAAGACCGCTATTCCTACGACAGCGACTACATGCTCAACCAGATCAGCATGCTGTTTGGCGGCCGCATTGCCGAAGCAGTGTTTATGAAGCAAATGACCACCGGCGCCAGCAACGATTTTGAGCGGGCCACCCAGATAGCCCGTGACATGGTGACGCGCTACGGCATGACCGAGGCCCTAGGCCCCATGGTCTACGCTGAGAACGAGGGCGAAGTGTTCCTGGGGCGCTCGGTGACCAAGACTACGTCGATGAGCGAGCAAACCATGCAAAAGGTGGACGCTGAGGTGCGCCGCATCATCGACCAGCAGTACGCGTTGGCGCGCAAGCTGATTGAGGACAATCAGGACAAGATGCACGCCATGGCCAAGGCCTTGCTGGAGTGGGAGACCATCGACAGCGAGCAGCTCGACGACATCATGGCCGGGCGTGAGCCGCGGGTGAACAAAGACTGGTCGCCGCGTCCCCCTACCAGCGGCGGCGACAGCGGAGGCTCTGCGCCAGCTACGACGGCCGTCGTGCCACCGGTGGAACCTACGGCCGCTTGAGCGCGGGGCAGGCTGAACCACGCGGGGCTTTACGGCCCCGTTTTTTTGACCATCATGCATTGGCAAACCACGCGCTTCCCAGTTGACCTGAGCCGCCCTCGGGTAATGGGTATCGTCAACGTGACTCCCGATTCTTTCTCTGATGGCGGGCAGCATTTTTCCGTGGATGCGGCGCGAGCCCACTGCGACCGCTTGCTGCAGGAGGGCGCGCACCTACTGGACATTGGGGGCGAGTCTACCCGTCCAGGTGCAAAGCCCGTGAGCGCGGCGGATGAGTGGGCACGGGTGCAGCCGGTCTTGCAGCACGCGCTGACCCTGGGCGTACCGATATCGGTGGATACCTACAAGCCGCAGGTGATGCAGTGGGCTCTGGATGCCGGTGCGGACATCATCAATGACGTATGGTCCATGCGCTGGCGTGGGGCTGGCGTGGACACGGCGCCCTATCTCGCTGGTGCGCGGGAGGTGATCGCCCGGCACGGCGCATGTGGCGTGTGCCTGATGCACATGCACCGTGAGCCACTAACCATGCAGACCGCGCCGATGGAAGGCGATGCGGTGCCGCAGGTGGCGCAGTTTTTGGTCACGGCGGCGCAAGACCTGGAGGCTGCGGGTGTAGGCCGCGCGCGCATCTGTCTGGACTACGGTATCGGCTTTGGCAAAACGGTGGCGCAAAATTTTGCCTTGCTGGCGCGTCAGCGGGAATTGCTGGCCCATGGCTATCCTGTGCTCGCTGGCTGGTCGCGCAAGTCTTCTCTCGCTGCGGCGGCCGCTGTGGGCGAGGCCAGCCGGGTGACTGTCAGCGTGACTGCTGCGGTGCTGGCTGCAGACCGCGGCGCCCGGGTGTTGCGTGTGCATGATGTGCAAGAAACGGTGCAGGGGCTGGCGGTGTGGGCGGCCATGCGTGCGCAGGACCTACCCACCGACACCTAACAGGGAAACCATGCAAAGAACCTATTTTGGAACCGATGGCATTCGCGGCACCGTGGGCGTGGCACCCATCACGCCGGACTTTGTTTTGCGCCTTGCCCATGCAGTGGGCCGCGTGCTCAAGCGCAATGAGGCGCGACCGACTGTTTTGATCGGGAAAGACACACGCATCAGTGGCTATATGCTGGAGAGTGCCATGGAGAGTGGGTTCAACTCGGCCGGCGTTGACGTGGTCCTACTGGGTCCACTGCCCACGCCTGGCGTGGCCTATTTGACGCGGGCGCAGCGCGCGGATTTGGGTGTGGTCATCAGTGCCAGCCACAATCCCTTTGCCGACAATGGCATCAAATTTTTCAGTGCCCAGGGTAGCAAGCTCTCTGACGAGTGGGAGCGTGAGGTTGAAGCCATGCTCGAGCAGGAGCCCGCCTGGGTTGACTCCGCGCATCTGGGTAAATCGCGCCGCTTGACCGATGCAGCAGGGCGCTATATCGAATTTTGCAAAAACGCTTTTCCAGCGGACTTGACACTCAAAGGTTTGAAGCTGGTCGTAGACGCAGCCCACGGTGCGGCCTACCAGGTCGCGCCAACCGTGCTACGCGAACTCGGGGCACATGTCAGCACGATCGGATGCGCGCCCGATGGCATGAACATCAACAAGGATGTGGGCGCAACCCACCCGCAAGCCTTGGTGGACGCCGTGCGCGCTGCGCAGGCGGACTACGGCATTGCCCTGGACGGCGACGCCGACCGGCTGCAGGTGGTCGACGGCCAGGGCCGCCTCTACAACGGCGATGAGTTGCTCTACTTGCTGGTGCAAAAACGCCGGCTACAAGGGCAGAAGGTGGCTGGCGTGGTCGGTACGCTGATGACCAACATGGCGGTGGAGCTGGCGCTGCGCGCCCAGGGTATTCCCTTTGTGCGTGCCAAAGTGGGTGACCGCTACGTGCTTGAAGAGCTCGAAAAACGCGGCTGGATTCTGGGCGGCGAAGGCTCGGGCCACCTGCTTGCCCTGGACCGTCACAGCACAGGCGATGGCGTGATCTCGGCCTTGTCGGTGCTGGCCGCATGCGTGCGCGCGGGCCGTTCGCTCGCGCAGTTGATGGTCGATCTGACGCTCTTTCCGCAGGTGCTGCTCAATGTACGCATCGCGGCGGGCTACGACTGGCAGCACAATGCGCACGGGCAAGAGCTTGTGCGTGCAGTGGAAGCCGAACTGGGCGATACCGGACGGGTGCTGGTAAGGGCCAGTGGCACAGAGCCTTTGCTGCGTTTGATGGTCGAGGCCCGGGATCCTTCCCAAGCCCAGGCTTGCGCTGAGCGCTTGGGCGCCGCATTTGCGCCATAAACTTCGTGCAGACTACGCGCCGCTGCAGCACACCAGAGCGCCATCCACTGAATCGGGCCTATCCATATGAAGCCATTGATTGAAAAAGCCGTATTTCCGATCGCCGGTCTGGGCAGCCGCTTTCTGCCGGCCACCAAAGCCTCGGCCAAAGAAATGCTGCCGGTGGTGGATAAGCCCTTGATCCAGTACGCGGTGGAAGAAGCCTATGCAGCCGGTATCCGGCAGATGATTTTTGTCACCGGGCGTACCAAGCGCAGCGTTGAAGACCACTTTGATACCGCCTATGAGCTCGAGAGCGAGTTGGAAGCGGCAGGCAAGCACGAACTACTGGCCCTGGCGCGCTCGATTGCTCCGGAAGACATGACCTGCGTCTATGTGCGCCAACCGCGCGCCTTGGGCCTTGGACACGCGGTTTTATGCGCCAAAGAATTGGTCGGCCCGAACCCATTTGCGGTGTTGTTGGCAGACGATTTGATGGTCGCCCCACCCGGTGGTACCGGAGTCGTGCAGCAAATGGTGGCGCAGTACGCACATTGGCGAGCGAGCGTGGTAGCCGTGCAAGACGTGCCGCGCGAACACACGCAGCGCTACGGCATCGTCTCGGGCAAGGACGTGGCCGACGGCGTGGTTGATGTGTCAGGCATTGTGGAAAAACCCAAACCAGAAGATGCGCCGTCTACGCTGGCTGTGGCCGGGCGCTACATCCTGACGCCCGGCATCTTTGCCGAACTCGAGCACTTACCACGCGGTACCGGCGGCGAGATCCAACTCACTGATGCAATTGCCCAACTGCTGCGCCGCGAGAAAGTGTTTGCCTTTCGCTACGCCGGTTCGCGTTACGACTGTGGCAGCAAGCTCGGTTTTTTGCAGGCCACGGTCGATCTGGGCGAAACGCATCCGCAGGTGGGGCGGGAGTTCGCGGATTGGCTGGCTGGCCGAGCCTGACAAGCTGGCTCGTAGTGGATGCCATTTGACGCTGTTGCCTGAATGGATGGCTACCTGAAGTGAAACCTCCTCTCCGCCCCCCACCTGCATCGACGCAAGCCCCGGATTCGCTGGCCAGCGCATTCGCTGCCTATCAGCGGGGCGACTTAGTCCAAGCCAAACGGCTTTCCCGGCAGGCCTTGGAGCGCAATCCCAAGCGGGCTGGGGCTTGGCACTTGGCGGGTGTGATTGACATGCAGAGCGGGCAGTTGGCCGAGGCGCTGGCCGCATTTGACGCATCGCTATCGCTCCAACCCACCAATGCCGATGTGCTGGCCAACCGGGGCTTGGCATTGCACCAACTCGGTCGGAATGCCGAGGCCGTGCGCAGCTACGACGCGGCTCTCAATATTCGTCCTGACGCCGCACAGACCCATAACAACCGTGGCATGGCGCTGGCGGACCTTGGCGACTTTGACGCGGCGCAGCAGGATTACCAGCGGGCCATTCATGTGCAGCCCGACTACGCGGCCGCGCATTACAACCTCGGGCTGCTCCTGCTGACGCGGGGGCAATTTCAAGGGGCCATGGCGAGTTTTGATACCTCCATTGGGCTTTCGGCTGACCATGCTGATGCGTATGGCAGCCGGGGTCTTGCGCTGCATGGCCTCAAGCGCTACGCGCAAGCCGTAGCAAGTTATGACAAAGCCATCAGCCTGCAGCCCGCTTTTGCCCTGGCCTACAACAACCGCGGATTGGCGCACCAAGCGCTGCGTGATTTTTCTGCGGCTGTGCAAGATTACCGGGCTGCCATTGCGCATGAGCCCAGCCTGTCGCAGGCCTACTCCAATCTGGGGACGGCGTTTAAGGCGATGCATCGTTTTGACGAAGCGCTCCTGGCCTACGACCAGTCGCTAGCGGTTAATCCGGCTGTGGCCCAGGTGCTGTGCAACCGTGGCGCGGTTTTGCAGGCCCTGCAAAGGGCGGACGAGGCAAAGGCGTGTTTTGATCAGGCAATAGCCCTCGATGCCGATTTAGTGGAGGCGTATTGTCACCGCGCGTATGTGTCCCTGTTGCTGGGTGACTGGGTTGCTGGATGGCAGTCCTACGAGTGGCGGGCCCAGCACCCCCAGTCGCGCATTTCGCGCCGCAACTTTTCCGCGCCACGTTGGACCCGGCATGACCCCTTGCAGGGGAAAACCATCTTGGTGCATTCCGAACAAGGCCTGGGCGATACCTTGCAGTTCTGCCGATTTGTCAGCTGCTTGGCGGATCGCGGTGCGCATGTGGTTTTTGAAGTCCAGCGCCCCTTGCTTGCATTGCTGCAAACCCTGTCGGGGGTGGGTCAGGTGGTTGCGGCGGGGGATGGTTTGCCAGACTTCGACTTCCATTGCCCCCTGATGTCCCTGCCTTTGGAGCTTGGCATCACGGAGGCCTACTTGCTCGAGAACCCGGCACCGTATCTTGCTGCGGACCCAGACAAGTCACAGCAATGGACGCGGCGCTTGGGGGCTGGGAGGCGGCCGCGTGTCGGGCTGGTGTGGAGCGGTGGCTTCAGACCTGAGCAGCCCGAGCTATGGAGCACCCATGAACGGCGCAACATATCCCTAGCGCAAATCTGTACCCTGAACACACTGGGGGTGGACTTCTTCAGCCTGCAAAAAGGGGAGCCGGCGGAGTCCCAGGCCTTAGCGGAAATCGGGCAGTATTGGACGGGCGATAACTTTTTCAATTACGCCGCTGAGTTAAAAGACTTCACCGATACCGCAGCGCTTATTGCCAACCTGGATTTGGTGATCAGTGTGGACACCTCAACGGCGCATCTGGCAGCCGCCATGGGGAAACCGGTTTGGTTACTTAATCGTTTTGATACCTGCTGGCGCTGGCAGCTGCATCGCCGTGACAGTCCGTGGTATCCCAATCTCACCGTGTTCCGGCAAACGGTCGCCGCAGATTGGTCTATACCGCTGCAGGAAATTCGCGTTGCGCTATCGAAACTGCTTGAAAGCGACGCAGCGCAGAAATGAAAAAGCCCGGGCAAGCCCGGGCATAAAAACTTTGGAGAACTAGCTGGCTTAGAAGGACATCAGGAAGCCGACTTCCGTGGAGTTGCCCAAGCCGGTGGAGGAGCCCAGGTTGGCAGATGCAGCGTACAGTCTAGCGCCCTTGCCTAAGTCATACACCACTTGCACGGCATTTTCGGTGTATGTCGCGGCGGCATAGGATGAAGAGACCGCTGCTGCCTCACGGACGCCGCCGATATAGCCCACTTGCCATGGTCCATAGGTGTGGTTGACCGAGAAGTTGTTGTACGTTGTTGTCAGATTATCGTAGGCTGCGGTAGCGCTGTAGCTCAAATTAGTTCCGGTCAAGGCCGCAAACCTGGTCTTACCCAATCCGCTGTCCAGTGTGTAGGACGCACCAAAGCCCTTTGCCTCTCTGTACAGTCCAATATTCAACTTAATGAGTGTACTGTCAGTGGTGGCAAGGTAGGTGTCCGAGGTATAGCGAGCAATAGTAGACGCGCCGGCAACGAGTTTCAGGCCACCAATGGTGTAAGAACCTGTGTAGGCGAAGGCATTTGAGGTATCGGTTGCAGACGTAGCCGCGTCCGAGCTTTGCGTATAGTCAAGACCAAAGGCAAAGTCACCAACTTTATGGCTGTACATGATGTGGCGTCCATCATTGCCGACAGTCATTTCGGTGCCCATACCAAACTTGCTGGTACCCTGGGTAACCAGAAATGAGCCCACGATCTCCGCCAGCTCATCTTCCATGTAGGTGTCGAAAGAACCCACTTGGAGAGTACCCCAGGTCTTGCTTTTGAGACCAAACTTTATGTCGTCGGTAAGGAAGGTGGCGTTGTCGCCCACGGGATCCGGATCCGCTTCAAACTGACCGAACACGGTCAAGTCGGCGTCAATTATCTTGCTGGCCTTCAACTGAATTTGACTTCCGCGCCCCAGCAGGTAATTACGCGCTGAGACGGTTGTTGATTCAACAACGTTGAAGTTGTAGAACTGCAGGTCTATGTTCACTTCGACCGAGGTATCGTCGTTCTTGAACACTTCGGCGGCTTGTGCGCCAAAGGCCATCGCAGCGATGCCCAACGCAATTGCTGTTTTCTTCATCATAAAAAACTCCATAAAAATTAAAAAAAGCCACGCTGCATGTCAACGCGACCCAACGGAGTCTCGTGAAGAAGGTGCAAAGTTGTGTGAATTTGCCCATGAAGATTGCATGACGTTGCAGTTGGCGCACAGCCATGCAAACTTCATCTTCATGCCAATAAGGTGCAATAAATATGCGGTATACAACTAAGGGTAAACCCGATTCCGGCGTGCGCAACGTGTGGTGTGTAGCCTGTGGACTGTGGCCGAAGCGGCAGAGCTTTCACCGAGAGGTCACACTCTTTCCATAAGCTAGTAACTCCTCTTTTTTTGGAGTCACCTATGCCCCTATCCACTTCCCTGTTCCCTGCATCGCGCGCGCTGCTCACTGCCGCCTTGTGCGTTTTTTCAGCCCTGGCAAGCGCGGACGCGGTGACTGACAGCAAACCGTTCAGCTTTGGCCTGTGGGGCGATATGCCTTACAAAAAAGCGGGTGATGATGCCAAGCTGCCCGCGGTCCTGCAAAGCATCAACCGCTCGGACATTGCCTTCTCGATGTACGACGGCGATATCAAAGACGGCAGCTCCACCTGCACGGACACGGTGTACACCGACGCCTTGACGATGTTCGGCTCCATGGTCAAGCCGGTTGTGTATGTGCCCGGCGACAACGAGTGGACCGATTGCCACCGCACCAACAACGGTGGCTATGACACCCTGGAGCGCTTGGCCCATATCCGCAAAGTGATGTTCCCCAATGCCAATAGCTTGGGTCAATCGACGATGCCGCTGGAGCACCAGGGCAAACTGGGCGAGAAGTTCGTAGAGAACACCCGCTTCAGCCATGGCGGTGTGGTGTTTGTCGGCGTGAATCAGCCTGGCAGTAACAACAACGTGATCATGAGCGCCAAAGAGTGCACCAACAAGAGTGCCCGCACCGCTGTGAAGTGTGACGAGGCTAATGCCGAGTACCTGGAGCGCGACGCCGCGAACGTGGCCTGGATGCGTGCCTCATTCGAAGAAGCCAAAGCCCAAAAAGCTGCCGGCATTGTGGTCGTGACGCAAGGTGACCCCGGCTTTGACTGGCCCGAGACCGAAGAGTTCGACGAGAGCACCTTGCCCGAGTTCAGCGGCTTTCGCAACTTCATGGCGCAACTCGCCAAGGAAACCGAGCAGTTCGGCAGACAGGTCTTGTTTGTGCACGGCGACACCCACTACTTCAAGCTGGACAAGCCTCTGTACAGCCCCACCAAACTTTTGCCCAACTTCACCCGCCTGCAGACCTTTGGCAGCCCCTCGCTGCACTGGGTCAAGGTTCATGTGGACGTGAAGAGTGCCGACGTGTTCCGTATTGAGCCGGTGATCGTCAAGCAGCCATAAGGCTAAGCCCGCAAGGGCAGCTCCAGCCCCCGGACGATTGCGGCAGCGGCGTCCGGGGTGCATTGTCCTTCGTGCACCAAATCGGCTAGTTCTGCGGCAGTAGGTAGCAGAAATTCCTGCACTTCGCCATCGCGGTTGCAGGGCCGCTCATCCGCTTGGAGCAGCAGGTTGTAGACATGCAAGCGCTCCACATGCCAGCCACCATCGCGAACCCTGCCCACTTCGGTGGTGCCGCAAAAGCGCAGCAGGTGTTTGGCGTCAAGGCGAATACCAGCCTCCTCATACAGCTCACGCTGCAGGCATGTTTCCGGGGTCTCGCCGGCTGTCACGCCACCGGCGCACAGGTTGTCCAGCAAGCCGGGGTCTACGTGTTTGGCCGCGCTGCGGCGCGCCACCCACATGCGGGCGTCTGCGCGAAAACCATTCACGTGGACCGCGTCGCTGCGCATACCCAGAAAGTAAAACCCCGCGCGCTCCGCCTGCAAGAGTGGCACATCGGATCCCTCTGCGCACAATGCAAATTCCTCGTTTCGCCAACCGTTCAGGTGGCCTTGCGCGCGCAGTTCATGTAGCGCGCCTTGCAAGGCTGCGCTGCGTGCGGCGGTGGTCCAGCCGGCAGCATCCCAATCCATGCGGTGTGCTTGCCGTCGGCAGGGGGCCAGGTGCGTTGCCAGCAGCTGGGCGCGCCCCGCGCTCAAAAAGCCCAATGGCGTTGCGCCACAAAACCAGGGGATGAATTCCGGCGGCAGTCGATGGATATCTGGGACGCCTGTGCGGCGCGGCATGCGTTGGTGTGCCTGTTCCCATGCTGCACGGAAGTCCGCCACCGTGCGCTGTAAGGCGGCGGCATGCGGAGCATGGGGCGTGGTCATCGGCGGATTGTCGCCCCATGCCACGAAGCCACCGTAACAAAAGCTTCACATGGGTGACGCGCCTTTGACATGGACCAGCAAGACACTCATCGCGGCAACCTAATGCCATGGGGCGGGGCCACCAAACAGAAGAACATCGCACCATGAGATACCTATGGACTCCCGTGTAAAAGGCTTTGTTGCAGCGGCGATGGCGATGCCGCTTACGCCCGACGATGACGACACGCCACGCTTCCGCTCGGTGTTCATTTCGGATCTGCATTTGGGAACCGCCGGATGCCAGGCCGAGGCCTTGTTGGACTTTCTGAAGCACCACCCCAGCGAGTTTCTGTACCTGGTCGGCGATATTGTCGACGGATGGCAATTGCGCAAACGCTGGTATTGGCCGCAGGCGCACAACGATGTGGTGCAAAAGCTGTTGCGCCGCGCACGCAAGGGAAGCAAAGTCATTTTTGTTCCTGGCAACCACGACGAATTCGCCCGTGAATTTTGCAACCACCACTTTGGCGGCATCGAAGTGATGCACGATGCGGTGCATACGACCGCCGACGGTCGACGCATGTGGATCACCCATGGCGACTATTTTGACGGTGTCATCCGTTTCGCCAAGTGGTTGGCATATTTGGGCGACAACGCGTATGAGCTGACATTGCGGGTCAACCGTTATTTCAATCTCGCCCGCAAACGCATGGGCTTCCCCTACTGGTCGCTGTCGGCCTATCTCAAAGACAAGGTCAAGATGGCGGTGAACTTCATCTCCGACTTTGAAGTAGCACTGGCCCATGAGGCCCGTCATCGCGGCTACCACGGCGTGATTTGTGGCCACATCCACCGCGCCGAAATGCGGGAGATTGATGGCGTGCTGTACTGCAACGATGGTGATTGGGTCGAAAGCCTGAGCGCGCTGGTGGAGCACATGGACGGGCGTTTGGAGCTGGTCTATTGGCATCAGGTGGCCGGCGCCTTCGCGCCTGCGCCGCAGGTTTCCTCCGCGAATCCGGTACTGGCCTAATCCCAGGCCCTCTGCGCCGCTAGTACGCGCGCATTTGTACCGTGTGTTGCAGCAGTGCCAGCAGCTGGTGTCCGCTTTCCTCCAAGCTGCCGGCGTTGCGGAGATGCAAGTCGCCTGGCATGGATGCCGCGCTCAGTTGTTGCGAACGTGCGACCCGCGCTTCGATCTCCTGTGCGGCTTCCCGCCCGCGTGCCACTAGCCGCTCCCGCACCATGGCTGCTGGTGCCTCGATGTGCAGCACACAGACCCCAGGCCAGTTCTGTCGAAGCCTTGGTACATAGGCCCGCGATCCGTTGACCATGACCCATTGACCCACATCCAGTCCGCTCAGCTCGGTACGCCGGATTCCATAGTGCAGGCCGTTCGCGTACCAGTGCATGGCGAATGCGTTAGTGGACGCCAGCGCCTCAAAGCTTGCGGCAGTGAGGGCCTCATGCCCCTCGGTGCCCAGGTCGGCTGCGCGGGTAATCGAACGGCGCGCGATCCGTATAAGCGGCAGGTTGTCCGGGCGCAGATGGGCGGACAGCCACGCCAACAGGCTGTCTTTCCCCACACCCGACGGCCCCACCACATAGAGAAGATGATTACTCACGTGTTTCTCAGGGTGAAGCGCTGCGCTTCGTAAAAATTGCCCCCGACAAGCGGCTCGACAAACCAGCTGATGGCGTCCAGAGTGATGGGACGGTTCAGTACCGGCCCAAACCACTGGATTGCAGCATCGTGTAACTGCTGAACAGCCTGTGGCCCAAGCGCCTGCAGTGAACCGGTGAGCGTCATATGCCACTGGAATTGATCGCCTACAAAGGGGTAGCCCCACTGCAGCAACATGGCATCCTGCTGCGCACTCAAAGGGCTTAATCGCCGTTGCGCCAGTTGTTGGCCCGTGAGTGGCTGGGCCAGCGGATGCAGGGCGCGCACGCAGCCAAAGGCCAAGTCTTGCAGCGCCTGCGATGGTTCGCCGGGAACCAGAGCCAGGTAGTCGCCCATGTTGCGAAGTTCCAGAGCTGCCAGCGTGATCGCTGACTCTGAACGGGCGAAGGCGGCAAAGGCTTCAGGTATTGCCTGTACGTCCAGTCCGGTTCGCAAACTGAACGGCGCTTTCATCGTCGCGTGCCACCCGTAGCGCGTGGCAGCGGCCGTGTACTGGCGAAACAAAGCGCCGGGAATACCGGTGGGCGGGGGCGCAGGCACCGCGAGCCGGGTAAGCGCGCAACGGCCTAGCCAATGCGCACCCAGCTCAGCCAACAGATGGTCCTGGGCAGGTGCAAAATAGGCCGCGTGGCGGTAGATGGAATGGTCCAGCATCGGAGATTCGTGGTCGCTGCCTCCGGCAGAAAGGTCACCCAACCGACATATTTGTTGCGTAAGCTGAGCAGTCTACATGCGAAGAATTTCAGATGCGTTACGTCCGCTATTCAGTATCCACAGGAGCGCTGTGCGGTGAATGAGACTGGCGCACCCGGGTTGACGGCACGGCAGCAATGGCTGGCCATTCTGGCGCGCGCGCCCTTGGATTTCCTGGAATTGCACCTGGGTGCTTTGGCGCAGGGACAACACGCGTGGCTGCGTCCCGTGGAAACCGGCCTGTTGATGGTTCGTGCCCGCGCGGGGGGAACCGGTCAGCGCTTCAATGTGGGCGAGGCCACCGTAACCCGGTGTGTGATCCGCCCTGACGCCGCGCTCACGGGCTGCCACCAGGTTGGCTTGGGCTATGTGCTGGGATGTTCGCACCGGCAGGCGCTGCTGGTTGCGCTGGCTGATGCGCTTCTGCAGGAGGCGTCTCTGCACGCGCAGTGGCATGCCCGCCTGATCGCACCACTTGCCGCCCTGCTGGCTGACCAATCGGCGCAACTTCGCGCGCAGACCCAAACGACCCGCGTGGAGTTTTTCACCGTAGCCCGCGAGACCGGTAGCGATCGCGGCGATGAGGACCCCGCATGACGACACCCGGCTTGCAGGACATGGCCCCGGGCTTTGCGGACATCACTGCGCAAAGCCAGGCGGTATTCCGCTGCGCCTTGGACGCGCTCGCGCGGCCGGGCACCCCCGCGCGCCTGCCGGCTGCCGATGCCTTACCAGCCCTGCCGAGCGGAAGCCGCGCCGCGGCCAGCCTGTTGTTGGCATTGTTGGACCAGGATTGCATGCTGTGGCTCTCGCCTGCTTTGCGTGACGGGCCGGTTGCAACATGGATGCGATTCCATACGGGATGCCAGATCACTGCTGACTGCGCGGCTGCAGACTTTGTCTGGGCTGCCGCGTTCGCGGAATTGCCAGCGCTCCATACCCTGAAGCAGGGTAGCGCCGAATACCCTGACCAATCCGCCACCTGTGTGGTCGACGTGACCGCATGGCAGGCAACCCAACCCCAGGATGCAGGCGCTGTGTGCCTGCGCGGTCCCGGCGTGCGCGATCTTCTCAGCCTGCACATAGACGGCCTTGGCGTGGACTTTGTGCGGCAGCACCATGCTATGCAGCTGCACGCGCCGTGTGGCGTTGATGTGTATTGCTGTACACATGATGCGTTGCTGGGTTTGCCGCGCAGCGTACACATCAGCCTCGCTGGTGATGTGAAGGGTCTTGCATGTATGTAGCCGTCAAAGGCGGTGAGGCCGCCATTCTCAACAGCTACCGCCTGCTGGCGCAGCAGCGCCGGGGTAATCCGGCGCTGCCTGAGCTCAGCGTGGAGCAAATCATGGCGCAGCTGCGCCTGGCGGTAGATCGGGTCATGACCGAAGGCTCGGTGTACGACCCCCACCTTGCGGCGCTGGCTATCAAGCAGAGTGCGGGCGATCTGGTCGAGGCGATTTTTCTTTTGCGCGCCTACCGCGCGACCCTGCCACGCCTGGGCTACACCCAAGCGATTGATACAGGACGCATGGCGCTGGCGCGCCGGGTTTCGGCCACTTTCAAAGATCTGCCTGGTGGCCAGTTGTTGGGCCCCACCTATGACTACACCCAGCGCCTGCTGGACTTCGGCCTGTTGGCAACGGGTACCGCGCCTGACGCCGCCGCGTCCGCCGCCGGCCCGGACCCTGTTCCTGGATCAGCGCCGTCTGAGGCCGCACCCCGTGTGATCGACCTGCTCAACCAAGAAGGTCTGGTCGAAGACCAGGCGGTGCCTGCAGGCGACCCCGAGCCCTTTGACCTGACCCGCCAGCCGCTGCGCTTTCCTGCGGACCGCAGCGCCCGCCTGCAAAATTTGGCGCGAGCCGATGAAGGCTTTTTGTTGGCCATGGCTTATTCCACGCAGCGCGGTTACGCCGAGAGTCACCCGTTTGTGGGCGAAATCCGGTTTGGCACCGTGGATGTGTGTATCGTGCCCGAAGAGCTGGGCTTCGAAATTTCTTTGGGCGACATCGCCGTGACGGAATGCCAGATGGTCAACCAGTTCAAAGGCAGCCAGAGTGAGCCGCCGCAGTTCACCCGCGGTTACGGCCTGGCCTTTGGCCACAGCGAGCGCAAGGCCATGGCCATGAGCCTGGTGGACCGTGCCCTGCGGGCGCAAGAGCTGGGCGAGGCGGTTACTGCCCCTGCGCAAATGCCTGAGTTTGTGATGTCGCACAGCGACAGCCTAGAGTCCTCCGGTTTTGTGCAGCACTTGAAGCTGCCGCATTACGTGGACTTCCAGTCCGAGCTGGACCTGGTGCGCAAGATGCGCCAGGCCATAGCCCGCGAAAGCGCGGCTGCCGAACCCGATGCCGGAGACGCTGAGCATGCGTGACCCGCACATTCAATTTGCCTATCTTGACGAGCGCACCAAGCGCATGATCCGCCGCGCGATATTGAAAGCGGTGGCGATTCCTGGCTACCAGGTTCCCTTCGGCTCGCGCGAGATGCCGCTGCCCTATGGCTGGGGCACGGGCGGGATTCAAGTGACGGCCTCCATCATCGGAGCCGATGACGTGCTCAAAGTCATTGACCAGGGCGCCGACGATACGGTCAACGCCGTCAACATCCGGCGCTTTTTTCAGCGCACCACGGGCGTGGATGTCACCACCGACACCACGGCTGCTAGCATCATCCAGACCCGCCATCGTATTCCCGAGACGCCGCTGCGTGAAGGGCAAATTTTGGTATACCAGGTGCCGGTGCCCGAGCCGATGCAGCACCTGGAGCCGCTGGAAGTCGAGACCCGCAAGCTGCACGCCTTGCAGGAATACGGGCTGATGCACGTCAATCTCTATGAAGACCTGGCGCATTTCGGCCAGATCGCGACCACCTACGACTACCCCGTGTTGGTCAATGGCCGCTACATCATGGCGCCGTCGCCCATCCCCAAGTTCGATAACCCCAAGATGCACATGAGCCCGGCGCTGCAGCTCTTTGGTGCGGGTCGCGAGAAGCGCATTTACGCGGTGCCGCCCTACACCAGCGTGGAAAGTCTGGGCTTTGAGGACCATCCGTTTTCGGTACAACGATGGAATCAACCCTGTGGCATCTGCGGCGCGCGCGACAGCTTTCTGGACGAAGTGATTACTGACGACCAGGGCGGCCGCCTGTTTGTGTGTTCCGACTCCGACTACTGCGCCAAAACGCAGGCGGCTGCTACTTCGTCCGGTACCACGCTATGAGACAAGCTCCTTTGCTGCGCGTGCGGGATTTGCGCTGCGCTTACGGCGCTCGGGAAGTGGTGCGTGGCATTTCTTTTGATCTGTGGCCCGGTGAAGTGCTGGCGGTCGTGGGTGAATCCGGCTCGGGCAAGTCCACGCTGCTCAATGCGGTCGCGGCGCGGCACACCCCCAGCGGCGGCACGGTTGAATTTGCCGTGCGCGGCGGGGTGGAGTCGGCCACCACCTTGCAGGACATCTACGCCATGACCGAAGCCCAGCGCCGCCTGCTGGCCCGCACCGACTGGGGTTTTGTCCACCAGCATGCGGCAGATGGTTTGCGCATGAATGTCTCGGCCGGTGCCAACGTCAGTGAGCGCCTGATGGCCTTGGGTCAGCGGCACTATGGACGCTTGCGGGAACAGGCGGCGGATTGGCTGCAACGGGTCGAAATAGACCCAGCCCGCATGGACGATCGGCCCGACACCTTTTCCGGCGGTATGCGCCAGCGCTTGCAAATCGCCCGCAACCTGATTACCGCGCCGCGCTTGGTGTTCATGGACGAACCGACCTCCGGGCTGGATGTGTCGGTGCAGGCGCGCTTGCTGGATATGTTGCGCATGCTGACCCGGCAGATGCAACTCGCCGCCATCGTTGTCACCCATGATCTGGCGGTGGCGCGCTTGCTGGCCCAGCGCATGGTGGTGATGCAAGGCGGCTACGCCGTGGAGTCGGGCTTGACCGACCAGGTGCTGGACGATCCGCAGCACCCATACACCCAATTGCTGGTCTCTTCGGTGCTGCCGCCATGACCATGACAACCCCCTTGCTGGACATGGAAGGCGTGCACAAGCGCTTTGTGCTGCACCTGCAAAACCAGACCGTGCTGGATGTGCTGCGCGATTTCAGCTTGCGCGTATTGCCGGGTGAATGCGTGCGTTTAAGTGGGCCGTCCGGCATGGGGAAGAGCACGGTGCTCAAACTGGCGTTTGGCAATTACCAAGCCAGCGCGGGCCGCATTGGATTGCGGGCGGCTGACGGTACGATGGTGGACATCACCCAAGCCAGCCCGCGCGAGATCGTGCAATTGCGCGCCAGCGCGGTGGGCTATGTCAGCCAGTTTTTGCGGGTGATCCCCCGCGTTTCAGCCCTTGATGTGGTGGCAGAGCCTCTGTTGGAGCGCGGGCCGGATGGACACCCGCTAATGGACTCCGATGCCGCGCGTGCCGAGGCTGCGCGCTGGTTGGAGCGCCTGCGGATTCCCGCTTCTTTGTGGCAGCTGCCACCGGCTACTTTTTCGGGGGGTGAGCAGCAACGCATCAATATTGCCCGCAGCTTCATCCGTACCCGCCCGCTGCTCTTGCTTGATGAGCCGACCGCCTCCCTGGACCCGCTGAACAGCGCCACGGTGATTGAACTCATCCGTGCGGCCCGCGACGAGGGCGTGGGCATCGTCGGCATCTTCCATGACCCGGAAGTCGCGGCGGCTGTGGCTTCGCGCAGCGTGACTATGCAAGCGCCGTCATCGTAATTTATCTACCTTCACCCAAAAAGCATTTATGACCTTTTTTACCAACGCCCAACTGGTACTTGCCGATGAAGTCGTGCATGGCTGCGTCCACCTCGATGGCGCGTACATCCGCAGCGTGGACAGCGGCGGGAGCAGTTTGCCCGGCGGTATCGATCTGGAAGGCGACTACCTGTGGCCCGGTATGGTCGAGGTGCACACCGATAACTTTGAACGCCACTTGATGCCGCGCCCAGCCGTACGCTGGGACGACGCGCCGGCACTCTTGGCGCACGACGCGGAGGTTGCGTCCTCGGGGATTACCACCGTGCTCGACGCCTTGGGTGTGGGCGAGGCCGATCCCGAGAGCGTGCGTGGTAGCGAATGGGACACCGTGCTGGACCACATTGCCGAGTTCAGCCAGCGCGGCCTGCTGCGCGCGGAGCACTTGCTGCATGTGCGCTGCGAACTGCCAGCCCCCAATACCCAGACCTTGTTCGCGCCGTTCATCGACAACCCTCTGGTGCGCATGATTTCGCTGATGGATCACACGCCGGGGCAGCGGCAGTGGGAAAACATCGACCATGCCTGGGTATATTTCAGCGGCAAAAAAGGCTGGAGCCGGGAGAAATTTGAGGCCCGCGTGGCGCAGGCGCGCGAAGACCAGGTGCGCTACGCGCAACCGCACCGCGCCTATTTCACCGGCTATTGCAAAGACCACGGCATCAGCCTGGCCAGCCACGATGACACCACCTTGGCGCATGTGGAAGAGGCCTACGCCGAGGGCGCTACTGTGAGCGAATTCCCGACAACCGTGGTGGCGGCGCAAGCTGCGCATGCACGCGGCATGGTCACCATCATGGGCGGGCCCAATGTGGTGCGCGGGGGCTCCCACTCCGGGAACGTCTCGGCCATCGAGTTGGCGCGCCTGGGCCTGATGGATATCTTGTCCTCGGATTACGTGCCGGGCAGCTTGTTGTCGGCCACCTTGCGCTTGACCGAGGCTGCCGGTTTGAGTCTGCCGCAGGCGGTCGCAACGGTCACGCGCAACCCAGCAGCCTGCATTGGCTTGCCGGACCGGGGGCAGATTGCCCAGGGCTTGCGTGCCGACCTGATCCAGGTTCGTCTGGTGAAACTTGCGGACGGACGCCAACAGGGCGTCGTGCGTGCGGTCTGGCGCGGGGGTGTGCGGGTTGCCTAAGGTCAGTAGTCTTGCAAATGTCATTTTTTAGTCAAAGCACTGACACGAAGCGTTCCTAAGCTCAACGCGATAACCGCACCCAAGCGGGCGCACCTTACGCAACGCCTATGTCCACTCTATCCATTCAGGCCCTGAGCAAGCGCTTCGGCAATACCCTCGCGGTAGACAGCGTCTCACTGACCGTGGCCGGCGGTGAGTTCGTTGGCATCATTGGTCGCTCGGGGGCCGGTAAGTCCACCTTGCTGCGCCTGATCAACCGACTCAATGAACCCACAGATGGCAGCGTCCAATACGACTCCACCGTAGTCTCTGCGCTCAAAGGGCGGGCCTTGCGCGAATGGCGCCGCGACTGCGCCATGGTGTTTCAGCAGTTCAATCTGGTCGGGCGTTTGGATGTTCTCACCAATGTGCTGATGGGGCGGCTCACGTCGGTTCCGACGTGGCGCGCGCTGCTTTCGGCCTGGAGCGATGCCGACAAGCTGGCCGCCTTGGAGACCTTGGACCGCTTTGGCATGGCCGACTTCGCAGCCCAGCGCTGCGACCAGTTGTCGGGCGGGCAGCAGCAGCGGGTCGCCATCTGCCGTGCACTGATGCAGCAACCCAAAATCATCCTTGCCGACGAGCCGATCGCGTCGCTGGACCCGCGCAATACCCAGTTGGTCATGGACGCGTTAGCCGCGATCAACCGCGATTTGGGCATCACGGTTTTGTGTAATTTGCACTCTCTGGATATTGCCCGCAGCTACTGCCAGCGCTTGGTCGGCATGACAGCCGGTCGCGTCGTCTTTGACGGCGTGCCCGATGCGCTGACCGAGGACATCGTCAGTGAGTTGTATGGCATTGAGGCGCTTGGCGTGCAGCCCGCCGCAAGCCTGCATGACAGCCAGACTGGCGTCGTGCTGCCCTTTGCCAAGGCGGCATTGGCACATTGATCTGCGTTTGTGTCCTTGGTTCCCCTGTTCCCGTTGTCTCCTCTCCCCCCAAACTTCTTAAAAGGAATTTTCATGTTCAATCGCCGCGTACTCCTCGCACTCGCCGCCTCCAGCGCCCTGATGGTCTCGGCCCAGGCCCAAGACTGGAAAGCCAAATACCCCGAGCTGGTGTTTGCCAGCATCCCCGACGAAAACGCCGCCCAGGTGACTGAACGCTACGGCGACTTCATCGCTTACCTGTCCCGCGAGATCGGTGTTCCGGTCAAACTGCGCATTGCTAGCGACTACGCTGCCGTGATCGAAGGCCAGCGTGCTGAGCAAATCCATATCGCCTACTACGGTCCCGCGTCCTACGCCCGTGCCCGCATGATTGGTGTGAAGACAACGCCGTTTGCTATCGAGGTGAACAAGGGCGGCGTCAAAGGTTACTACTCGGTGTTTTACGTGAAGGCCAATTCGCCTTACCAAAAAATCGAAGACCTCAAGGGCAAGAGCATCGCTTTGGTCGACCCTAACTCCACCTCGGGCAACAACGTGCCGCGTTACGCCATGGACAAAATGGGCATCAAACCTGACGAGTTCTTCGGCAAAGTGGTGTACAGCGGCAGCCACGTGAACGCTGTGATGGCGCTCAGCCAAGGCACAGTCGACGTAGCCGCCAACTGGTGGAACAATGAGAACGACTCCGAGATGATCCGCATGGCCGACAAGGGCATGGTTAAGCGCGAAGACTTCCGCATCATCTACAAGTCGGACCAAATCGTGAACTCGCCCGTTGCCTACCTGGACAGCCTGCCCGCAGACTTGAAGAAGAAGATCGAACAAGCTTTCTTTGACGCACCCAAGAAAGACAAAGCAGCCTTCGAAAAACTCTCGGGCGGAAAAAACGAGCCCTTCCAGACCGTCACCCATGAGGCTTACCTGCCCGTGGTCGAACTCAACAAGTTCGTCGATGCATTGCGCAAGAAGTAAGTACGCGTGAATTCGCCAAGCACCAGAAGCCACGCCTACGCGCAAGCGGTGGCGGCCAAGCGCCGCCAGATCTGGCTGGGCTTGCTGGTGTTGGGCGTATCCGTCCTGTTCGCAGGACACATAGCGGAGATATCGCCTGCCAAGTTTTTTGACAACATTGGCAGCTTTACCAGCTACTTCAGCCGCATCAGCCACCTGGAGAACGGGCAATGGGTGATCAGCGACCCGGTAGAGTGGTTTTGGGGCTGGAAAAAATGGGTGGCCCTGATGGGCGAGACCTTGTTGATGGCCTATGTGGGCACCGTGCTGGGTGCCTGTGCCGCCTTGGTGCTGTGTTTTCTGGCCAGCAAAAACATGACGCACAACACCTGGGTGGTATTTGCCACAAGGCGCTTGCTGGAGTTTTCGCGTACCGTACCCGAGATCGTATTTGCGCTGATTTTTGTGGTGGCCTTCAGTCTGGGGCCGCTGCCGGGCATATTGGCACTGGCCATTCACACCACGGGCGCTTTGGGCAAACTGTTCGCCGAAGTTGTCGAGAACGTGGACATGAAGCCCGTAGACGGTGTGCTGGCCACCGGGGGCAACTGGCTGCATAAGGTGCGCTTTGCGGTGCTGCCGCAAGTGGCGTCTAACTTCGCAAGCTACGCTTTGTTGCGCTTTGAAATCAATGTGCGCGGCGCAGCCGTGCTGGGTTTTGTCGGCGCCGGCGGTATCGGGCAGACGCTGCTGGAAGTGATACGCAAGTTTTACTATGCCGATGTGAGTGCCTTGCTGGTTTTGATCATTGGCACCGTGATGCTGATTGACGCACTCACCGAGCGCGTGCGCCACCGTCTTCTGGGACAGGAGCGCGCAGGATGAGCGCCGCGCACCCCTATGACCGAGCGGGCACCGCGCAGATGCAAGAGGCGCTACGCACGCGCTTTCCCCAGCATTTTCGAGCGGTGTACCAAGGGCGGAGCCCCGCGATCTTGGTAATCGTCGTGGCCGCGCTGATTTTTGCATATGGTGTGTACAGCCTCGATATGTCCTATGGTCGTATCGTCGGCGGGCTGGGCGAGCTGGGTTCGATGGTATTGCGCATGTTTCCGCCGGATCCCGGGAGCTGGCACCGGACGGGCATCTACGCTTACGCCATGCTGGAGACGCTTGCCATTGCGCTGCTGGGCACACTCATGGCCGCCATCGCAGCCTTTCCGTTGGGCTTCCTGGCCGCGCGCAACACCACCATCAACGGGGTGGTGAAGTTTATTGCCCGGCGCAGTTTTGATACCTTGCGCGGCGTGGACATTCTGATCTGGGCGCTGATCTGGATCAACGTGGTCGGACTGGGGCCATTTGCCGGAGTATTGGCCTTATGCATGTCGGACCTGGGTAGTTTTGGCAAACTGTTTTCCGAGGCGATTGAGGCAGCCGACGATAAGCCGGTCGAGGGCGTTCTTTCAACCGGGGGTTCATCCGTGGCGGCGGTTCGGTTCGGCATATTGCCGCAACTGCTGCCGGTGCTCTTGAGTCAGGTTTTGTACGCGTTTGAGTCCAACACCCGCAGCGCCGCCATCATTGGCATAGTGGGCGCGGGCGGCATTGGTTTGATTTTGTCGGAGCAAATTCGCACGCTGGAGCTGCAGGAAATGTCCTGTGTGATTTTGCTGATCTTGGCCACGGTCTCACTCATCGACATGGGCTGTGCCCGCCTGCGGTTTTCGATAATTGGAGCCCGGGCTCATTGAATGTGGATACCTAAAGAGAGGAATATGTATGTCGCTGAGCACCCCTGACATCGCGCAGCTTTTGAGCAGCCGTGCCACCACCTGGTACGGCCAGGAGGCCGTTAGCCAACTTGAGCATGCGCTGCAATGTGCCCATTTGGCCGAGGCCGCAGGCGAGACCGAAAGCACTGTGGTGGCAGCGCTCTTGCATGACCTGGGCCACATCATCGGCCAGAACAAGCCTGAAGACAGTCCCGCGGAATCCGGCGATCACGCCGCGCCGGAAAAAGACGATTTGCACCAGTACGTAGCCCTGCCGTTTTTGCGCAGTCTGTTCCCTGACGCGGTGCTGGAGCCCATCAAGCTGCATGTGGATGCCAAGCGCTACCTGTGTGCTGTGGACGCGGCGTACTGGGAAGCTTTGTCGCCTGCTTCCAAGCACAGCCTGGTTTTGCAGGGTGGTGCTTTTGATGCGGCCCAGGTTCATGCCTTTGAGGCGCTGCCCTTTTGCCAGGAGGCGGTGCGTTTGCGTCGCTACGATGACCTGGCCAAGGTGCCGGGCGCGTCGACTGCCGGGCTGGCGCATTTCAGCCAAACCATGTCACGTGTGGCGCTTGCGCCGCAGTTGGGATAAGCGCGTGCGAGGCAGCTTTACCCTTACCCAGCCCGGCCTCTTGTGGCGTACGCATCTGTCGGTTGCATTTGCCGGCGTCATGAATTGTGGCTTTCGATTCCTGGTTCCGGCCATGCCGGTCATCATGGGGATCTTGCTGCGCGATCTGCGTTATGTCCGGCAATACCGCCACTATGTGGGCAAATTTTCGGTGCACTTTGACGCCCTGCGCGAAGGCCCGGTGCGCCACTACCTCAGCGACGTCTTTCTGCAGGTTAAGCAGGTGCCCGACACCATCGAGGGCGAATGCGTGCAGTGCGGCAACTGCTGCCTGAACAAGCGCTGCGCCTTTTTGGAGGCCGTGGGTAAGGACAAGTTCCAGTGCGGCATTTACCAATCATTCTTGCGGCGCATGTCCAATTGCGGCAGTTTCCCGCTGCATGCGCATGACATTGCCCGCTACCAGTGCCCCAGCTACTTCGTGGCCCCCGCCAAGCCGGTGCTGTGGTTGAAGCCCGATAACCCCGGCAGGTGAGGGGCCGAGTAGCGGCAAGCTGGGCTGGTCGGGCTTTATCATGGTGCATAAAAGTCCTACCAGTTTCCTTATGCACCCCCATGATTCCCCGGCCAAACCAGATCCAGGCAAGCCCTTGCCGCTGCTGGACCGTGACCAGGGTTTGCTGGACTTCAACCTGCGGGTTCTGTCCTGGGCTGAGCGCGAAGATGTTCCGCTTTTGGAGCGGCTGCGGTTTTTGTGCATCGTCTCGTCCAACCTGGATGAGTTCTTCGAGGTGCGCGCCGAGCTCCATCTGAGTGCCGCCAAGGCGCATGACCATAGCGGGTCTTACAGCGAGGAGAGTTTCGAGAAGCTCGCCGGGCTCTTACACGACACGGTGCAGCGCCAGTACCGTATCTACAACCACCAACTCCTGCCCGCCCTGACCGCGCAGGGAATTCGTCTTTTGTCCCATGGTGAGCGCGCACCGGCGCAGCGGGTCTGGGTGCAGCAGTACTTTGAGCGCCAAGTGCGCCCCATGCTCGTGCCTGTTGGCTTGGACCCGTCGCATCCCTTCCCCCAGGTCTCAAACAAGTCACTCAATTTCATTGCCCGGCTGGGCGGGCACGATGCCTTCGGGCGCGAGAACGAAATTGCCATCGTGCGTGTTCCCCGTGCGCTGCCCCGGGTGATCAGGTTGCCGCAAAAACTGACGGGTGACTACAGCGGCTTTGTATTGCTCTCCAGCGTGATCCGGGCGCAAATCGAGACCCTGTTCCCTGGGCGCAAGATGCTGGAATTTTCACAGTTCCGGGTGACCCGCAATTCGGATCTGGCGGTGGATGAAAACGATGTGGACAATCTGCGCACTGCTTTGCGCGAGGGGCTGGTGCACCGCAATTTCGGGCAGGCGGTGCGCTTGGAGGTGTCAGCCGAATGTTCCAAGACCCTGAGCGAATTCCTGCTCAGGCAGTTCAACTTGCCGGCCAGCGCCGCTTACCACGCCCCTGGCCCTGTCAATCTGGTGCGCCTGAGCCAGCTAATCGATTTGGCCGAACGACCTGCTTTGTGCTTCCCGGCCTACCAACCGCATCGGCTGCACGGGCAGCATGGATCGACGTCCATGTTGTCCCGTTTGCAAAAAGGTGATGTGCTGGTCCACCAACCCTTTGAACGCTTCGACCTGCTGTTGGAGTTCTTGCGCGAGGCGGTGCACGACCCGCAGGTGCTGGCGATCAAGCAAACGATTTACCGCACCGGGTCCGATCCGCAGATGATGGATTTGCTGCGCGAGGCGGTGCGCCGCGGTAAAGAGGTGATGGTCGTTGTCGAGTTAAAGGCCCGTTTCGACGAGGAAGCGAATATCAACTGGTCCGAGATGCTGGAGTCCATCGGTGCCCAGGTGGTCTACGGCGTGGTGGGTCTCAAAACCCACGCCAAGATGCTGTTGATCACGCGCCGCGAAGGGCGCACCATGCGGCGCTACGTGCACCTTTCTACCGGAAATTACAACCCACGCACCGCGCGCTTGTATACCGACGTCAGCCATTTCACCGCCGACCCGGAACTCACCCAAGACGCCGAGCAGGTGTTTTTGCATTTGGCAAGCCAAAGCAAGTTACCGCGCATGCAGAAAATGCTGGTGGCGCCCTTTTTTCTGCACAGCCAACTGCTGGCAAAAATCGGCGCACTGGGCGCCAGCGCACGCGCGGGCAAGAGCGCGCGCATTGTCTTGAAAATGAATGCGCTGACCGATGAGGTCTTGATCCGCAGTCTGATCAGGGCCGGTCAATACGGTGTCAAGATCGATTTGCTGGTGCGCGGTGCCTGCATGCTGCCCGCGCAGTTGGCAGGGCATACCGAGAACATCCGCGTCCGGTCGGTGATTGGGCGGTTTTTGGAGCACTCCCGGGTTTTTTACTTCCGCGCAGGCGGGGTTGAGGACTTGTACCTGTCCAGCGCCGACTGGATGAACCGCAACATGGTCCGGCGGGTGGAAATTTGCTGGCCGGTGACCAACCCGGTGTTGCGCCAGCGTCTGGTCGATGAGTGTCTGCTGGCCTATTTGCACGATGGGGTGGATGCCTGGGACATGCAAGCCGACGGTCGCTACTTACCGGTAAGTGCCATCCGCGGCTCGGACGGCCACAGCGCCCAGCGCGCCTTAATGATGCGCTACGGCGCACTGTCCTGAACGCAGGGCTAGCTATGGACCTGGTTCTGTGGCGGCATGCGGAAGCGGTGGAACGCGAGGGTGATATCGACGATTTGCAGCGCGGGCTCACCCCCAGGGGTGAACGTCAGGCCGCGCGTATGGCAGCGTGGCTGGACCGGCATTTACCCGAGGGTGCGCGCGTCTGGGTCAGCCCCGCGGTACGCACGCAGCAGACAGTGGTACCTCTGGAACGCAAGTTCAAGACTGTGGCCACGCTGGCCCCCGATGCGGACGTGGAGGCTTTGCTGAAACAGGTGCAATGGCCGCATAGCAAAGCCTGCCATCTGGTGGTGGGTCATCAGCCCACGCTGGGGTTGACGCTGGCGCGTTTGCTGGGCGGTACCGGCGAAGAATTCGCCGTGAAAAAAGGTGCAGTCTGGTGGCTGCGCTTGCGTGAGCGCGAGTTCGGCCCGCAGGTCGCCGTGATCAGCGTGCAGTCGCCCGACATGCTCTAGCCGCAGGGGGCCTACCGCCTGCTGCACGCCGCCTGCGCGGTGGTCGGGGACGTGACACAGACCTTACATCTGCGGCTGGTACAAGCGCCGCATGCCCGATTCCACAGACCGTGCGCCCCCGCTGGGTGCAGCGTTTTTTCGTGTGCTGCTGGTTCAGCTGCTCTCCACGCTGGCGGACAACGCTTTCTTGATCGTTGCGATTGCCCGCGTCATTGAACTGGCCGATGCACCGTGGCTGATCCCGATTCTGAAAGTCAGCGCAACCTTCTTTTATGTGGCCTTGGCACCGTTTGTTGGGCCGATTGCCGACGCGATGCGCAAGGGGCGTGTGATGTTGCTGGCAAATGGCTTCAAGTGCTGCGCCATTGGTTTGCTTCTACTGGGTCTGGACCCGGTTCTGGTCATCGGGTTGGCTGGCGTCGGCGCTGCCGTGTACGCCCCTGCGAAATACGGATTGGTGACTGAGCTGGTCGCCGGGTCTGCGCTGGTACGGGCCAACGGCTACTTTGAAGCGGTGACCGTCTGTGCCGTCGTTTTTGGTGTGGTGTTGGGTGGATTTTTGGTAAGCCCCGCCATGCCCCGTTTGGAGTTGGACTGGATGCTGGATGCGGCGGCGCAGCCCTCGGCATTGACCGGTGGCGTCTTTGTGGTGATTGCCTTGCACGCGGGCGCCACGCTGGGGAGCTGGGGTTTGGCGGACAGCCGTGCGCGCTATGCGCCCCGGCCCTGGCAGCTGCTGTCGATGTGCCGCGCCTTTGTAGCGGAGAACCGTCTGCTGTGGCGCGATCCCTTGGGCGGCATGTCTCTCGCCGTCACCACTTTGTTATGGGGTGCCGGTGCAACACTCCAGCTGGTTGTTCTGCGCTGGGCCACGGAGTCACTGGCCCTGCCCCTAAGCCAAGCCTCGTACTTACAGGGCATGAGTGCGGTGGGCATCGTGCTTGGCGCTGCGCTGGCCAGCCGCTGGATTGCCATGCACCAGACGGCCCGCTTGCTCCCGCTGGGCCTTGTGCTGGGTCTGTCCATTCCCCTGCTTTTGTTGGTGCACACCGTATATAGCGCAGCCTTCTTGCTGGTGTACGTGGGTGCGCTGGCCGGTTTTTTTGTGGTGCCCATGAACGCGCTGCTGCAACTGCGGGGCTGCACCTTGCTCACTGCGGGCCGCTCGGTTGCGGTACAAGGATTCAATGAAAACGCCGGCATGCTGCTGATGCTTTTGCTCTACGCCGCAGGCACCGCCTTCGGCATTTCGGTGCCTGCGCTGGTTATTGGTTTTGGCGCATGTGTGAGTGGCAGCATGGCCCTGATTTGGTATGCCAAGCGCAGGCACTTGGCGGCGGCTGCGCAGCATATTTCATCGAATATTCATCGACAGGTCACCGAATAGTCACCGGGTTTTTATACGCTCCGGTCCAACCATGGTCGATGACATCCTGATTGAATCCTTTGAAGGCCGATCGCCCAGCCTGCGCATCGCCATCGTCACGGAAACCTTTCCGCCGGAGATCAATGGCGTTGCCATGACGCTGGGCCATATCGTGCAGGGCTTGATTGCCCGGGGCCATATGGTGCAAGTAGTGCGTCCCCGCCAGGCGCGTGAGAGCGGCATCGTGCCCGGCAATATGGAAGAGGTGTTGGCCCGTGGCGCAGCCCTGCCCAACTACGGCGAATTGCGCTTTGGTCTGCCTGCCAAGAACCGCCTGGTGCGTTTGTGGACCGACAAGCGGCCCGATGTGGTGCATGTGGTGACCGAGGGGCCGCTGGGTTGGTCGGCCGTGGCCGCTGCGCGCAAGATGCATCTTGCCGTTACCAGCGCTTTCCACACCAATTTCCACAGCTATTCCGGCCATTACGGGCTGGGTCTGCTCAAGCGCCCGATTGAGGGCTATCTGCGCAAATTGCACAACCGCACCATGGCCACCATGGTGCCCACCGCAGCGCTGGCCGCCAGCTTGGAGCGGCGGGGCTACCAGAACCTGCGCGTTGTGTCGCGCGGAGTGGATGTGCAGCTATTCCATCCCGCCAAGCGTTCGGAGGCGCTGCGCCAGTCCTGGGGCTTGGCGCCGCAGGACGTGGCGGTATTGCACGTAGGGCGTATCGCCAAGGAAAAAAACGTGGGCCTGGTGGTGGCGGGTTTCCGGGCGGTGCAGCAGCTGCATCCGCGCGCCAAACTGGTTTTTGTCGGCGATGGCCCGGCCCGCCAGTCGGTGCAGGATGCCTGCCCGGATGCCATCTTTGCGGGGATGCGCAAGGGGGAAGACCTGGCTGCGCATTACGCCTCGGCCGATGTGTTCCTGTTTGCCAGCCTGACCGAAACCTATGGCAACGTGGTGCCCGAAGCCTTGGCCAGCGGGCTGGCGGTGGTGGCTTTCGCGTACGGTGCAGCGCTGGAATTGGTGCAAGACGGCGCCAGCGGTGTACTGGTGACCGGCGCGCGCGATGCCGACTTTGTGCACGCCGTGCAGTACCTGATGGACCCGGCGCATACCCTGGATTCCATGCGCTTAGCCGCCGCGCAGAGTGTGGCCCACGTGGCCTGGGACCGGGTGTATGACAACTTCATCGCCGTGCTGCAGCAAGCGCTTGCGGTGAATGGGCATAGCTTCACGGCGGCTGCGCAGCCCTTTGCTGCGCTCAGCCATCCCCATGCATAAGCGCCTGCCCCATCTTCACCTGGCTGCCGGTGTCCAGGTGTGAGACCAGGCGCAAGCCGGGCGGTGCCAAGACCACGATGGTGGAACCATGCTGAAACCAACCCATTTCCTGTCCTTTGACAAAGCGCGCGGCGCAGTCAATCGGATTGGCGCCGTGGTAGCGCAGGTGGAACAACACGTCCAGAAAGTGCAGCCGGATGCTGGCCACCAGAATCGCTGCCACCGGCACCAGCGCAATACGTTGGCCCGCCAGTGGCCCGCGCTCCAGCCGGGTGCGCAAAAACGCGCGTTCGTTCTTGCAAAACAGCTTTTCCACCCGCTTGAGCGCAATCGGGTTGACGTTCCAGGTGTCCCCCGAGAAATAGCGCACCCGTTCCACCGTGCAGTCATGCGGGGCGTGAAAGCGGTGGTACATGCTGGAGCTCAGACGCAGGGTCACAAAGTAGCCGTTCTGCCACGCGCTGGCGTCCTCGTCTGGGCCAATCAGGTCCGCCAGCGTGTACGGAAAGCCCTTGGCCTGGAACAGCTGCCCCGCCTCAATGCGACCGTGTGCACCCACGTAGGCGTCGACCGGGCTGCTCATGACCGCCGGATCCATGTCGAGCGGCCGGACACCCTCCTTGAGCTCGCGGGTGAAGCAGTCGTGCATGCTGGTAAAGCGGGTTTTCTTGGCCTCGCTCAGATCCAGATCCGAAAAATACTTCCAGATCGCAATCGACGCGTCCCGCACCCAGGGTTGTTCGATTTTGCTGAAGCGCCCCATGAACTCGGTCAGCCATTTGCGCGGCAGGCGATTGGTCAGTAGGAAGTTCAAGTCTTCTTGGTTCAGCAGATTTTTGATGGTTTGGCGGATCTTCATGGTGTGCAAGTTTTAGAAATGACAGAGAGAAATGGAAAACAGATATGAATGAAAACCTGACTTTGAGCGCGCTGGCGCTGTACGGTGTGGGCGCTGGCGCAGCGCTTTGGACGCTCAATAAAGCCCGGGCGCGCGTGGAGTTGTCCTTGGCCAAGCACCCGGGCTTGGCTGGCCATCCCCGCACCGCCCGCCGCGTGGCGGCCCTCTTGCCCAGCTATACCTACGAAGAAGACCAAGCCTATGGTGTTGACGGCGCACCGCCCGATGTCGTAGCCCGTCGCAGGGCCGCATTTGCCCGTTTGGTTCAAGAGTTCCAAACCCGCTACGCCAAAACCCTGCACGCTACGACCGATGTGGTGAGCGCCTTGTCGGACCTGCAGTTCATCAGCGCCTACCGCGTACCCTTTCAGTTCAAAAAACTCGTGGGCAAGGGTTTGAAGATCGGATCCTTTGTTGCCTCGACTGAAGGCGTCACGGTTACCGATCTGGATGGCAACCGCTTTTTTGATCTCACCGGTTCCTACGGCGTGAACTTGCTGGGTAACGACTTTTACAAGCGCAGCATCGAAGAGGGCGCGGCGCTGGTGCGCGATCTGGGCCCGGTGCTGGGCGCTTACCACCCGATCATGGCGGACAACCTGGAGCGCTTGAAGCGCATATCCGGCACGGAGGAGGTCTCCTTCCACATGTCGGGTACCGAGGCCGTGATGCAGGCGGTGCGGCTGTCGCGCTACCACAGCGGGCGCGACAAAGTGGTGCGCTTTTGTGGCTCGTACCACGGCTGGTGGGGCGATGTGCAACCCGGCATTGGCAACCCCATGGCCGCGCGCGATACCTTCACGCTGTCCGAAATGGGCCAAGGCACTTTGCGGGTGCTGCGCAGCCGCAGCGACATAGCGTGTGTGCTGATCAACCCGCTGCAAGCTTTGCACCCCAACGTGGCGGCGCCCAGTGATTCGAGCCTGCTCGATAGCGGACGTAAAGCGAAGTTTGATCGTGCAGCCTATACCGCTTGGCTGCGCGAGCTGCGCGAGATTTGTACCGCCCGCGGCATTGCGCTGATTTTTGATGAAGTGTTCTTGGGCTTCCGATTGGCACCTGGCGGTGCGCAGGAATATTTCGGGGTGCAGGCTGATTTGGTGACCTACGGCAAGACCTTGGGTGGCGGTTTGCCCATTGGCGTGCTGTGTGGCAAACGCGCGTGGATGCAGCGCTTCCGCGACGACTCGCCCGCTGACATTTGCTTCGCCCGGGGTACCTTCAATTCGCATCCCTACGTCATGGGCGCCATGAATGTGTTTTTGCGGGAGATCGAAAAACCGGCTGCGCAGCAGATGTACGCCGCGCTCGATACCGTGTGGCCGCAGCGGGAGGCCTTGATGAACAGCCGGCTGGCGCAGGCCGGTGCGCCGATACGGGTGGTGGGCATGTCCTCCGTCTGGACCGTGGTCTATACCCAACCGGGCTGCTACAACTGGTTGTTTCAGCACTATCTGCGCCTGGAGGGCATCGCCCTGAGCTGGGTAGGTACAGGACGCATCATCTTCAGTCTGAACTACACCGATGCAGATTTTGAGGAGCTGTGTGTACGCTTTGTGCGGGCCTGGGCGCAGATGCAGGCGGATGGCTGGTTCTGGACCGCGCCCGCTTTGACCAACAAGGCGATCAAGCGCCGCGTGTTGGGTGAGATGCTGGCAGCCAAGTTCCGCTGAGAAAGTGCCGTGCATAGAAAAGGGGCCGTAGCAGGCCCCTTTTCCTTCGGTGCAATCCAACAAAGCAGCCCGCCTCAGGCGTGGCGCATGCCGTGCTCTTCCTCCATTTGCGCCAGGTTGCGCGGCTCAATCAGCTCTCCGCGCATCAGGGCAATAGGTGCTTTGTAATAGAGCTTGATGTCGTGAAACGGATCGGTCAGGATTTTGGTCATCCAGACCAGGCCGCTCATCACGTCTTTGATGAAAAACAGGTGGATGGTGCGGAACAGCAGACCACCGACGCCGACCGCAAGCCAGAGGATGCCGGTGTTGCGGGCAAAAGATTCCAGGTCGGTATGGGGCTCCATCCAGCCTTGCAAAGCAGGGTCGACCAGCAGCGCAAGCGGTGCGGCAGCCCAAATCACCATGAGTACCACCTTGCGGCGCAGGTTGTAGCCCACCTTAATGTCTTCTTTGAACTCGTGCGTCGCCGAGTTGACTTGGTCATAGCCTTTGGGCTCAAAGAAAAAATGCCCGGACTGGCGGCTGGTCATGGACACCAGCCAGGCAATCAATGCCGCGATGGCCGGATCTTTGAACAGCATCGCGTAGGCCACCACAAAGCTGATCGCGCTGATCAGGTGCAGGGTTTGGTTGATGCGGCTATGGTGGTAATAGCGGTGGTCGTCCCAGCGCTGGATGGCGAGTTGTTTGAAAAATTCAGTCATGCGGGTTCTCCTTCTGCCCGCACTGTAGCCACGACACGTTGCGCTTTCGTGACAAAAAGCGTGACATTTTGGTGAATTCAGCGACCGATCGTCAGGTATTCAAAGCCCTGCGCGCGTACCCATTGGGGGTCATACAAATTGCGCCCGTCAAAAATGACCGGGTTTTTCAAACTGGCTTTGATGTGGTCAAAGTCGGGGCTGCGGAAGGCCTTCCATTCGGTCACGATGATCAGCGCGTCAGCACCTTCAAGCGCGGCCTTTTGCGAATCGGCCATCTGCACGCCCGTGGTGCTGCCCAGTGCTGCACGCGCAGCGTCCATGGCGACCGGGTCATAGGCGGTGATGGTGGCTCCACATGCCAGCAGATCGGCAATCAGGGTCAGGCTGCTGGCTTCGCGCATGTCGTCGGTATTGGCCTTGAACGCCAGGCCCCACAAGGCAAAGTGCTTGCCGCGCAGGTCCTTGCCAAAATATTTTTTCACCTTGTTACCCAGCACATGTTTTTGTTCCTGGTTGGCTTCTTCCACCGCATGCAGCACTTTGAGGCGGATACCGGCTGTGTCGGAGGCGGTTTTAATCAGTGCCTTCACATCCTTGGGAAAGCACGAGCCGCCATACCCGGCACCGGCGTACAAAAAGTCATAGCCAATGCGCGGGTCGCTGCCAATGCCTTTGCGCACCTGCTCAATATCAGCGCCCACCAGCTCCGCCAGATTGGCCAATTCGTTCATGAAGCTGATGCGGGTAGCCAGCATGGCGTTAGCCGCGTATTTGGTGAGTTCCGCGCTGCGGATGTCCATCACAAACAGGCGGTCGTGGTGGCGCTGAAATGGCGCATACAGGGCGCGCATATTCAGCTCCGCCTGCTGGTTGTCGCAGCCGATGACGATGCGGCCGGGGCGCATAAAGTCTTCAATCGCGGCACCCTCCTTCAAAAACTCTGGATTGGACACCACGCTGAACGGCGTGCTCGCCTGGCGCTTGAGCAGCTCCTCGTCAATCACGCCGCGCACCATATCCGCCGTTCCGACTGGGACTGTGCTTTTGTCAACCACGACCTTGTAGTCATTCATGTAGCGGCCGATATTGCGGGCTGCTGCGGCTACGTACTGGGTGTCCGCACTGCCGTCTTCGCCGGGGGGCGTGCCCACCGCAATGAATTGGATGGTGCCGAAATGCGCCGCTGCTTCCAGATCAGTGGTGAAGTGCAAGCGTCCAGCTTTCACGTTGCGCGCCACCATCTCATCCAGGCCGGGCTCGTAAATGGGCAGCCGCCCCTGGCGCAAGCCCTCGATCTTGTCCGCGTCCATATCCAGACACAGCACATCGTTGCCCACTTCAGCCAGGCAGGTGCCGGTGACCAATCCTACGTAACCGGTTCCAATAACAGTGATTTTCATAATGCGACAGCGTAAAAAAATGAAAAGAGGTGGGGTTTATCGATTGTCTTCGCCGCAGTCGAGCGCCCAGGCGGTTTTCTGCCACGCCACGACTTCTTCTTGCAGCAAATAAGCGGACTGCGGGTACTTCAAAGCCCATGCCGAGGGGTAGCGCAGGCTCAGCATGCCGTTGGCATCCCGTCGCAACACCATGTCCTGGATCTCCGGGTCGCGGCGCGCGTGGCACAAGATCACGGCCAGCCGCAGGGCAGCCAGTTGCATGCGCAAGCCTTCTTCGTCCAGTTCTGTCTCGATCTTGCGCAGTTTGCCGCGGTGCCCGAGCACCAGCACCCCCAAGCGCTGCATTTCGGCTACCGCAAAACCCAATGCGTCGGCGTTGTCCAAAATGTATGCGCCATGCTTGTGGTAGTCGCTGTGTGAGATATGGCTGCCGATTTCATGCAACTGCGCCGCCCAGCCCAGCTTGCGCAATGCCCGGTCCCACTGGGCGCGCTGCCCGTTTTGGGGTACGGGGTAGAGCTGCCGGTACAGGGCTGTAGCGACCTGCCCGACGCGACGCGCATGGGCGGCGTCGACCTGGAATTTGCTGGCCAGACGCTCTACGGTGGTGTCGCGTAAATCGCTGGTGGCATCGCGCTCACCCAGCATGTCGCAGATCAAACCGTGGCGCAGGCCGCCTTGGGCGATCTCCAGCGTATCGATGTGCAGCAGATCGAAGAGGGCGCGTAGGACGCTGAGCCCGCCCGCCAGAATCGGCCGCCGGTCTTCCCGCAGTCCGGGTAGTTTGATGCTGTCAATATGCTGCGCTTCCACCAGGGTATCGAGCAACCAGTCCAGCCCCTCGCGGTCAATTTTGTCGGCGGGCCAACCGGCCTGGCTCAGGATGTCGCCAACGGCACTGGCTGTGCCGGCCGAGCCGTAGGCCTTGGTCCAGTTGGCGGCCTGGTACACATTGGTTGCGCCCTCCAAAACAGCAGCGGCGGCGACTTGTGCTTTTTGGAAATGCTTGTGGCTGAGCAGGCCGTCCGGGAAATACCGCTGCGACCACACCAGACTGCCCACGCGGTACGACTCCATCTTGCGGGCCTGCAGGCCTTGGCCCAGCGCCAACTCGGTGGATCGACCGCCAATATCAATCACCAGCCGTTTTTCGTCAGAGGGGGGCAGCTTGTTGGCCACACCCTGGTAAATCAGCCGGGCTTCTTCCCGACCGGACACCACATCGATAGGGAACCCTAAAACCTTGGTGGCGCGGGCCAGGAACACGTCGCGATTCCGGGCTTCGCGCAGAGTTTGGGTGGCGACCGCGCGGACCTGGTTGCGCTTGAAGCCGGCCAGGCGTTCCCCAAAACGCGCCAGGCAGTTCCAGCCGGCTTGCATGGCCTCAGAGGTCAGGTCACGGTTTTCGTCGAGTCCACCCCCTTGCCGCACTGCCTCTTTGAGGTATTCCGTCCGAATAAATTCTTGGTGATCGACGACCCCGATTTCGAGGCGAAAACTATTCGAGCCGAGATCTACCGCGGCGAGACGTTGTTCTGGATGCATTGGGGGAGGTGAAGCGGGAAGCGGGAAATGGATTTCAGAATAACAGCAAGCGGCCTGGCCTACCCTTTTGGCGCGCAAAAAAGCGGCCGATTGGAGCCGACCCCTGACTACAAGGTCGATTACTTCTTGGCTGGTGGGATCAGAACCGTGTCAATGATGTGCACCACGCCGTTGCTTGCGACGATGTCGGCCTTGGTGACCATAGCGTTTTCAACGGTGACAAAGTCGCCCGCCTTCGACAAGGCTAAGTTATCTCCGTTCAGCGCCTTGACGTTGCCGTTTTTGACGTCCTTGGCCATCGCCGCGACGGGTACGACGTGGAATGTCAGCAGATTCTTCAGCTTGGCCGGGTCCTTGGATACATCGTTCAGTACGGCAGCGGGCAGTGCTTTGAGTGCGTCGTTGCTGGGAGCAAAAACGGTGAACGGTCCGGCAGCGTTCAAAGCGCCTTGCAAATCTGCAGCGACGATCAGGCCATTTAAAGTGCTCAGCGACGCTTGCGACGCGATGGTTTGCGAAACCGTAACGGGTGCCGGAACTGTCACGCAACCAGACGCCGCGACAGCCAGCAGCACGACTGCCAATGAGCGACGGGTAAAAGCAAAAAGGTGGGGGTTTTTCATAGCGCTATCTCCAAGGTTAAACTCAATCGTAAGAAAATTCAGTGAGATTTCGGTGACAAGCCGATTCACAATTCCGGGATTTTGCGATGGAAAACATGGATTTAGCCATATTTTTGTCATAAATAAGACACATGCACTCCCTACATTTCAGGGCTCCTACCCTCCCACATGAGGCCCTACATGAAACTTTTTCCCCGTTACACCTTCGCACTGACGCTGATTGCCGGCGCATTCGCATCGCCTGCTTCGCACGCTGTACCTGGGTGATTTGATTGAATTCGGTGCCACAGAACAAATGTTTTTCAAGCCGCAGCGCAAGGAAACAGAGGACTACATCACCGGCCGTTTTGGCTGAATACGAATTCGGATCAATGTCCCGCAAGGCCACGCACGCTTCTTAAGGAATGAATATGCCCGACAAACATTTATCGACGCAGTTTGACAACG